>JAGNIU010000071.1:1489-5361 GCA_018000995.1 Bacteroidia bacterium | reverse complement strand
CACAAAAGCGTGCTAAAACCGCAGTAGATTATATGATTGCAAAAGGAATTTCAAAAACACGTTTAAAGGCTGTTGGTTATGGGGAATCGAAATTATTAAATAAATGTAAGGATGGAGTAGAGTGTACTGATGACGAACACGCGAAGAACCGCCGTACCGAATTTAAAATTGTAGAGAAACCAAAAGCATAACAGCTTAACTAATTTTAACAAAGCGCCTCCATTTTTGGCAAGCTTTTAGTAACAAAGAACACAGATATTAATTCTGTGTTTTTTGTTTAAGTAAAAATAATACTATGAAAAAAAATTACTTTATCACTCTTATCTTATTTTGCCTTGGCTTACTAAACGTGGCACAAGCTCAGAAACAAAAGCATACCGAACGTTATTATAACTCATGGCGCTTAGGTTTAAACATGGGGGCTATGTGGCAAGTGGCCGATGTAAGAAGTCTCCCTGGCTTTGCCGGTGGATTCACTTTAGAAAAAGGAATTGCCGAAAACAATACCAATTTTTTTAGTCTCGCTATTAAAGGAAGAGGATTATGGGGTAATACTTATGGTTTAGATTACGGACGTAATTATAATATAAAAGATAACCCTTCATTAAACGGCACTTACAATCCCAAAGTTAATTACGATACGTCAATGGCCGGGGTTGCGCCATACATCTACAACAATTATAAAACAAAAGTTGCGGAAGGTGCTCTTGAATTACAAATTTGCTTTAACCGTTTACGCGAACGCACCAATGTTTTATTGAATCTGTGGGCAGGTATTGGTTTTACAAGTTACCGAACTGGTATAAATTTATTGGATGGTGATAAAATGTATAATTATTATTTGGTGGATTCAACCGGAGGTAAAGCTTCAGTTATTTCATCACACGACTTGTTATTAGACGGTAGTTACGAATCATTTGCAACAGGAAGTAAAAAAGGAAATGTTTTAACCTGGTCGCCATCGTGTGGTATTGGTTTAGGTTACCGTTTTAATAATTATATTTCTCTTTTGTGGGAGCATAAAATCACTTTTCCTCAAGGAACATATTCTGATTATTTAGATGGCATTCAAGGTAGCAATAACGATTGGTTAGGTTGCGTAAAAGATTATTATCACTACAGTAGTTTATCCTTAAACATTAGATTAGGTGGCGGCAGTAAATCTAAACCAACCACTAACGTTAATAATTATAATCAGCTTCAAACTAATACTGTAGTTACAAATTCAATTACACCAACAAATTCTGTTGTAGCAAATACTACAGCTCCCGTTAAACCTCCTGTAGTAAATATTACAAATCCACCAACAACACCTTATAATGAAAGCGTGATTACTAATTTTACCGTTGTTGCTAAAGTTTATAATGTTAACAACCGTAACGAAGTAACTGTAACTTTTAACGGGAATCCAATTACAAATTACTCTTGGTTTGCGAAAACAATCAGTTTTGTGGCGCCACTTTCGGTTGGTAATAACATTGTTGTTGTATCTGCCACTAACACTGCCGGGAGCGATTCTAAAACGGCTATCATTAATTACAACGGCGTACCTCCTGTAGTAAACATTACAACACCGGGTGCGAATAAAGTAACAGCAACACAAAGCGTTATCGATTTATACGCTACAGTTTTAAATGTAAGTGGTGCCGAAAATATTTCAGTACAATTAAATGCACAACCATTTACGGCTTTCTCTTATAACCCGACAGATAAACAACTTTACATGCAAGCCAATCTGGCTAAAGGAACAAACACTATTAGTATAACAGGAACTAATAATTTTGGTCAGGATGCTAAATCACAACTTGTTATTTATAATCCTACTTCAGTAGTAACCGCTACTGCAAATGCAGCAAAAGGGGTTAGTGTAACAATTACCGATCCTACTGTTAATCCTTACAAATCAGCCGTACCAACTTATAAAGTAAAAGCGAAAGTTACAGGTGTTACTTCACAAAGTCAGGTGACGGTTGTTGCGAATGGTGTGCCTGTTACATTTAATTATGTAAGTGGAACTATTGATTTTGATGTAACATTAAGTATTGGCAATAATCTAATTAATGTAAGCGCAAGTAACGGAAGATCATCCGATGCTAAATCAACAATCATCACTTTTGAACCACCTAAAAAAACGCAACCACCACCAACAGTTGTAATTTTAAATCCAAGTCCATCACCGCAGACAACAAGCTTAACGGTTTATCCATTTAAAGCAGTGGTTACAAGTATTAGCAGTAACTCTCAATTAGAAGTTAAGTTCAATGGTAATTTTGTTTCTAATTATGCTTTTAATCCTAGTACAGGTATTATCGACTTTAACGGTAACTTAACTTTAAATTCAAATAATTTTATTGAAGTAAAAGCTACTAACTCATTCGGAACCGCTAATGCTTCGGGAATTGTTAAACAAGAAGTTCCTGTTATTAAAACAAAAATTATTTGTCACCGAAAAGATAGAGGAACAGTAGAAACTATTACCATTAATGAAACAGATTGGGCAGTTCATCAAGCGCATGGCGATTTTGAAGGTGCTTGTCAAGTAGAACAACCGGTTGATCCAACTCCGGATCCGGATATTACAATTTGCCATAAAAACTCAAATGGCTCTAGTCAAACTATTGTAGTGAAACAAAGTACTTGGGCACAACATCAAGCGCATGGCGACGTAATGGGAGCTTGTCCTAAATTAAATCCAACCGATCCTGTAGAGTACGATCCTGATATTACTATCTGTCATAAAAATGCGGATGGTTCTAATCAAACTATTGTGGTAAAACAAAGTGCTTGGGCACAACATCAAGCGCACGGAGATGTGAAAGGAACATGTCCTAAAATTGTTGGCACCGACCCAATAGAGTTTGATCCGGATATTACAATCTGTCATAAAAATTCAAATGGTTCTCAGCAAACTATTGTGGTAAAACAAAGTACTTGGGCACAACATCAAGCACATGGTGATTTTAAAGGAACTTGTCCTGTTCTTAATCCAACTGATCCGGTTGAGATAGATCCTAATATTACTATCTGCCATAAAAATGGTGATGGCACTGAAACACCAATGACAATTAAACAAAGTCAATGGGCAACACATCAGGCTCACGGTGATTACGCCGGTGTAAGTTGTGCGCAATCCAATACCGCTGCGAGTAGTTCAACTGTTGAAATTTGTCATAACAATGGTGATGGAACAAAAACTACAATGGTAATTTTATTAACGCAATTCTCTGCGCATCGTGCACATGGCGATTTAATGGGTAAATGTCCGCCGGCTGCAGCACAAAGTAATACAGTACCTGCAACTAACAGCATCACCATTTGTCATAAAAATGCAGATGCTACAACAACAACTATGAACATTCCTTCTGATCAATGGTCAGCACATAGAGCGCATGGTGACGTTATGGGTGCTTGTCCACCGCCTCCTGCAGAAGATAAAAAAATAACTATCTGTCATATTCCTCCGGGAAATAATCAGAATCCGCAGCAAATAGAAATTAATGAAAGCGCATGGCCTGCACATCAAGCGCATGGTGATACTAAAGGAACTTGTCCAACACCAACTGTTGCGCCGCCTGCAGAAGATAAAAAAATAACTATCTGTCATATTCCTCCGGGAAATAATCAGAATCCGCAGCAAATAGAAATTAATGAAAGCGCATGGCCTGCACACCAAGCGCACGGTGATACAAAAGGTGTTTGTCCAACACCAAAGCCAGTAGATAAAAAAATAACTATTTGCCACATACCTCCGGGAAATAATCAGAATCCGCAGACGATTGAGATTAACGAGAGCGCATGGCCTGCGCATCAAGCACACGGTGATACTAAAGGCGCTTGTCCAGAACAAAAATTAAGTCCCGGAAAAGGTAAAG
>JAGNIU010000071.1:0-1389 GCA_018000995.1 Bacteroidia bacterium | reverse complement strand
CCTCCGGGAAATAATCAGAATCCGCAGACGATTGAGATTAACGAGAGCGCATGGCCTGCGCATCAAGCACACGGTGATACTAAAGGCGCTTGTCCAGAACAAAAATTAAGTCCCGGAAAAGGTAAAGGTATTAAGGAAGAAGATAATGATAATGGTAATAAGGTACCTGGTCGTACAAATAAAGTTGAAACAACAACAACGCCAACTATTACGCCAACACCTGAAGCTACACCACAATCAAAAAAACTGACACCAAGATAATTGTATGAACTTGATTTTAATTGATAACGAAAAAACGTGGAAAGAATTACTGCCACTAACTTATACCAGACCGGTATCTGAAATACGTATTGGTATTTTAACCATTAAAGAAAAATGGGAGAAGCAATTAAAAACAACCGCAAGTTATTTGTGTAAAGATTATTTGACTCCGAAATTTCCTGTAAGCTTTAAAGCGGGAAAAGCGAATTTATTTATTGCCTCTAATGTTGTACCCGATACAAAACTAGTGGCGGCGATTAAAAAATTAAAAAGCGGACAAGGTCTTAAAAGAAATAATTCATTAATTGCTTATTGCGGAACACAAACTTCTCTTAGCAATGATGTTTTAAATACTTGTACTGAATACGCAGGTGATGTTTTTAGTATTGAAAACGTTTGGGATATTTTCTCGAAAAACGGCGATGCTTTAAAAGCAGATTTTGATTTACTAAGTAAAGGACGTAAATCTCAAACCCTGAGTAAAAGCAATACGGTTGTAGGAAAAAGGAATTTAATATTCTTAGAAAAAGGAGCGAAAGCAGAAGCTGCTATTTTTAATACAACTTCAGGACCAATTTACATTGGTAAAAACGCCGAAGTAATGGAAGGCAGCGTAGTACGCGGACCATTTGCTTTATGTGATGACAGCACTTTAAAATTAGCTTGCAAAGTTTACGGACCAACAACTATTGGTCCGCACAGCAAAGTAGGAGGAGAAATTAATAACTCAGTTATTTTTGGATACTCAAACAAAGCGCACGATGGTTTTTTAGGAAACTCTGTAATAGGTGAGTGGTGTAATTTAGGTGCAGATACCAATAACAGTAATTTAAAAAACAATTATGGCGACGTAAAAATATTTAGCTACGAAACCAACGGCACTAAAAATACAGGCTTACAATTTTGTGGTTTAATAATGGGCGACCACAGTAAATGTGGTATTAACACCATGTTTAATACAGGAACTGTTGTTGGAGTAGGTGCTAATATTTTTGGTGGAGGATTTCCTCCAACACACATACCAAGTTTTGTTTGGGGTGGAGCAGAAGGATTTGATACTTACCGTTTAGAAAAAATGTTTGAAACCGCCAATAGAGTTTACGCCCGTCGTCATTTAACTTTAGAAGC
>JAGNIU010000070.1 GCA_018000995.1 Bacteroidia bacterium | reverse complement strand
GTGGACCCGCAGGGAGTCGAACCCTGGTCCAAATAAGGAATTGCTAAGCTTTCTACACGTTTAGAACTTATTTAATTTTCGATTCAAGCCAGGCATAAATTCAAACCAAACTCAAACTTAGATGCTAATATTGCTTTAGGTAACATCATCACTAAACCAATTTGCTAATTTATGATGCAAAATTCTCGTCGCTAAGCAAAGACGCTACGAGGGTTGCAAAGGACACTTAATCTGAGATTAAGCAGCCATAGCGTAAGAGTTATCTTCGCCAATTATAGTTTTGAGAATTAGTATTAAAGTGCCATATCCACAACGCACTACATGCTTACTTATCAACCGCGCCTACTGTCAAAACCGGTCGGGCCCAGAATGAAGTACGAAGTTAGATTGACGAAGTACGAATAATGAAGTCATCTAACTGAATACTTGCTCAAAGAACTTTTAACAAAGATACTACAATTTAAAGGGGATTTTACCTTTTTTAATATATTTAACGCATAATACAACCATATGAAAAAAGTCATTTTCCTTAGTTTAATCATTTGCTCATTATCATTAATGTCGCAAACCGTAAAATCAAAAGTTTTAAAATTAAAATATACTACTCCCGAAAGTTGGACCGCTACCGAATTTGGCGGATTATTAAATTGGGATGAAAAAGGAAATGAACTATGCCGCTGTTCAGGTGTTGCATTCAGCAAACCTCACAAAAACGGAAAATTTAATGTTGTTGTTTATCCAATTGCAAAAGGCGGATTAGATTCAACTAAACGCGAATTTGTTGGAGCTTTACATTTTGAAAATGTTGAGAAAGTAGAAAAAGGTACCAACAAAAATTTCGCTTTCGAAAAACGCCGCTCTAATTTTTATGACGTGAAATCGAAAAAAGCTTCTTACAATTGTATCCGTTATATTACTAAATCAACAGAAGGTCATTGCTACATAATTTACGCCTGGCAAGAAAACATGGATCTTTTAAATTCCACCTCCGAAAAAGAGTTGACTGAAATGGTGAATGGTATTGAACCGCTATAGCTCTGTCAGTTCGAGCGTAGTCGAGAACTGCCTAACAATCATGCCTCGACTACGCTCGACATGACATAGTTTACCTCGGAATACTTTTTTGTTTCTCGGACTCAAATGGTTTTACAGCTGTACTCATTCTTGTAAATAAATAAGGATCCATATCTACAAAATCATTTACACGTATTTCGATGGTTGGCTTTTCTGCTTTTAAATCAAAGTCAACTTCGTGCGCACCTAAAACAGGATCATTATAATCTAACAAAAAAGCTTTCTCATCTAAGAATTTCAAAGTCGCATTATATTGCGGATGATTTTCAAATTTCACTTCGGCAAATGTTTCCTTTGCTTGAATAGTTATTTTACCATACACTTTATTACCGTATAAACCTTCCACCTTTTTATACATTTCAGGTTTCACTTTTTGTCCGTACACTTTAGCGGTTAATTTTAATTCGTTTAAATTATCATTATCCGATTTGTATCTCGCTTTAAATCCATAATCGTAATACGAACAATAATTAGTATAAGGTTGCTTTAATAAATCATCTAACAATTGTTTTCCCAATCCTTCAAACATATATTGCGCATCGCTGTTGGTTAAAATAACAAAACCGAAATTTTCCTGAGGCACCAAAACTGTTTTACTTAAAAAACCATTTGCTCCCCCATCGTGTGTCACCACTTTTTTTCCATGAAAATCATTTAAGAACCAACCTAAGCCATAAGCTTCAAAATTACTGTTCTTGCCATTCCCATTGCCCACAATAGTATTCGCTTCACGTGTGCGGTTAATTACTGTAGTGGGAACAACTTGCTTACCGTTATATTTTCCGTTAGCTAATTGCATTATCACCCATTTACTTAAATCACTAACGCAAGAAGTAATTGAAGCTGCAGGGCCTAAATTATCAACGTTTGCAGCAGGAATTTCTACTACTTTTCCATCCTTTAATGAATATGCTTTTGAAGCGTTAGGTGAAGCCACGAAATCTTTATGGTACGTTGATGTGTTTTTCATCTCTAAAGGATTAAAGAAATGATGTTTCACATACTCATCCCATGTTGTATCAGAAACAACTTGTATAATTTGTCCCGCTGTTACAAAACCAATATTGCAGTAACCATATTTTTCTCTGAAACCATATTTAGGTGTAACGTTTACCATGTTGGCTACTAAATCTTTTCTCGACATAGTACCATTCCAATTTAAAAAATCACTTTGAAAAGTACCAAAACCAATGCGGTGCGATAATACATCAGTAATAGTAACTTGTTCAGTACGCCAAGTTTCATTCATTCTAAAATAATCTAAGTACTTTCTTACTTTATCATCCAGCTTTAATTTTCCGTAATGCTCTAACAAAGCAAGTGAGGTTCCGGTAAACGCTTTACTGTTTGATGCAATTTGAAAAACTGTATTCTCAGTAACAGGTGTTTTCTTATCTACATCAGAATAACCATAACCTTTCATTGCAACAACTTTACCATCCTTAACAATAGCAATTGCTAAACCGGGCAACTGACAACGTTCCATTTCGCGTTTAATATAAATATCAAGACTATCCTTTATAAAATTGCCTTGAGCAAAACCTAAGTTTGCTATTAATAAAAGGGCTATTGTTTTAATACAGTTTTTCATTTATTTTGATATTAATTCATTTACAAATTTCATTTCTAAATCGCGGCGTTTTAAAATATCTTCAAAACTATATTTTATTTCGTATTCAGGCAACACTCCCCGTCCGGTTAAAGTAGGATTTATATTATGAATAATCCGAAAAGCCGGTACCCGCACTTTTAATTTAGTGTTTGGTAATGTGTAATATGGTGTAATCCCTGCATTACAACCTTCATTTGTTCCACCACTCTCCGAGCCAATTATAACTGCCCGTTTGCTTTCTTTTAAATAAGAAGCCACAACACAGGATGCGGAAAATGTTCCGCCGTTAATTAAAACATAGACTTTACCATTGTAGCGTTTCTTTCTATACGGCTTCACTTTTTCGGTAAACCAAGCACTATCGCCATTTACTTTCTTTTCTCCGGTGGCTTTTAAAACAAATTTTGTGATTTTGAAAGCGAGATTTCCTCTGGTATATTTTTTATCAGGATAATTTTCTACATGAGATTTTAAAGTTACTGTTTGTTCAGTATCTAATAAATACTTTATTAATCTATAACTGTTTTCGAGATTGCCGCCGCCGTTATTCCGTAAATCAATAACTAAATATTCTGTTTTGTTTTTTCGGAGTGTTCTAAAAGCTTTTCGGTATACTCTCTTATAACGCGATGATTTGAAAGATTTAATTTTCAAAACAAATACTTTTTTATCACTTCCAATATAGCCTTCGCTTATATTAGCTCGTTTGTGCTTTCGTAACAGAGAATCCTCTTTAATTCCAACAGGTAAAACCGGTAAATTTTTTAAATTGCACGCTTTAAAGTATTGTGCGTTTATTACATCTGCTTTTTTTGTTTCAATTAAAAAAGAATCAGGTCGGCCAAACAAACTCGGATAAAAATAATTTACACCTGTTGTAATAAATAAATTTTTACCGGTACTAACAAAACCATCCGCAGAAATCATCCTACGGGAATAATTTATAATTGAATCGCTCGGAACATTATTTATTTTCAAAATTTCAGAGCCTTGTTTAATAGCACTGTCTTTTTTGGGATTAACCGCCATTACCGAATACAACTTATTATCTATTGCCATCACATAATAAGGCAGAAAATTTAATTTCATGGGCTTTATAGCCTTCGTAAAGGCTTTCGAATATGTGACTTCGGTATGTCCACAATGTAATTCGTCAATAATAGTTTTTAAACGGATCCTAAATTGCTTTTCCGTTAAACTATCGCCTAAGCCCGAAATAAAATTATCGAATAAATTCTCATAATAGGTTTTAGGTTTATAAATACCAATAACGGGATGCATTTTTAAAATGGCATCTTTTACAATAGCAGCATCTTGTTTTAATGCTGCGGGTGCATATTTTTTAGTGATGGAATAGCCTTTTTGCGATAGACTAACGTTGACAAAGAGAACCAACATCACTATTGTGAACCAAAAAAATCTATTTTTTATCCCCTTATTAAACACTATTTTTGTACGAGTAATTTATACAATATGAAAAAAATAAAGATAGGTGTTTTAAGAGAGGAAAAAAACCCGCCGGATAAGCGAGTTCCCTTAACACCGCTAATCTGTTCTGACTTAGTTGTTAAAAATAATAATCTTGAAATAGTTGTTCAGCCCAGTAAAGTACGTTGTTACAGCGATGATGAGTACACCGCTTTTGGGGTTACTTTACAGGAAGACCTTAGTGACTGTGATGTGTTAATGGGCGTTAAAGAAGTGCCTATTGATAAACTTCTGCCCGGTAAAAAATATTTTTTCTTTTCTCATACCATTAAAAAGCAATCGCATAACCAAAAGTTAATGAAAGCTTTGATTGAGAAGAAAGTGCAAATGATAGATTACGAAACTCTAACTGATAAAAACGGTAATCGTATTATTGGTTTCGGTCGTTTTGCCGGTGTGGTTGGCGCTTACAATGGGATTTTAGGTTATGGATTAAAATATGATTTGTTCCGAATTAAACCTGCACATTTATGTCGCGACCGCGCTGAAATGGAAGAGGAATTAAAACGTGTTAAACTTCCCAATATAAAAATTGCTTTAACAGGTGGCGGACGAGTTGCTAATGGAGCTATTGAAACGTTAAGTGCTTTACGTATCCGTAAAGTGACTGCTGAAGAATTTCTTTTAAATAGTTTCAGAGAACCTGTGTATTGTCAGCTGAACCCCCGCGATTATGTGGAGATGCCGAATGATCACAATTTTGATTTGAATGATTTTTTTAAACACCCTGAAAAATTTGTTTCTAAATTTCCAGCCTTTACTAAGGTAACTGATTTATATATTTCGGCGCATTATTGGGACCCACGTTCACCAAAAATGTTTACTACCGAAGATATTAAGGCGCAGGATTTTCATATTAGTGTTGTTGCTGATATTACTTGTGATATGGACGGTTCGGTACCGACCACCATTCGTTCGAGTACAATTACTCAACCATTTTATGGTTACAATATGCGTACAAACAAAGAGGACTTACCTTTTAACAAAGAAACCATTTGTGTAATGGCTGTAGATAATTTGCCTTGTGAGTTACCACGCGATGCCAGCGATGATTTTGGGAAAGATTTAACTGAAAGAGTTTTACCTAGTATTTTGGGTGCTGATACCGATAACATTATTGAACGAGCAAGCATCTGCAAAAACGGTAAATTGGGCGTAACTTTCGAGTACTTAAGCGATTACGCTTATTAAAAAATGTTGAAAAGTTGTGGCAAGTAAAAATTTATTTGTATTTTAGCTGAAACAAATTTAAAAACAAAATGAATAAAGGAACAGTAAAATTTTTTAATACAGCTAAAGGTTTTGGCTTTATTAAAGATGGAGAATCAGGAAATGAGTACTTCGTACACGTTACAAATCTTCTAGAACCAATTAAAGAAAATGAT
>JAGNIU010000038.1 GCA_018000995.1 Bacteroidia bacterium | reverse complement strand
TGGAATATGATCATGGAGAAATATGCAAAAGGAACTCGTCACACAGGAACTGTTCGCAACTTCACCAACTTTGGTGTGTTTGTTGAATTAGAAGAAGGTGTTGATGGTTTAGTACATATCTCTGATTTATCTTGGAGCAAAAAAATCAAACACCCGAGCGAATTCTGCAAGGTGAGCGATAAAATGGATGTTGTGGTATTAGAAATTGATGGCGAAAACCGTCGTTTATCTCTAGGTCACAAACAACTTGAAGATAATCCTTGGGATGTATTCGAAACAGTATTCACAATCGATTCAGTGCATAAAGGAACAGTAATGAACGTTAACGACAAAGGTGCTATCATTGGCTTACCTTATGGTGTTGAAGGTTTCTGTCCAGCTCGTCACTTAGCGAAAGCTGAAGGTGGTAGCTTAAAAGCTGAAGATGTTGATGATTTCAAAGTAATTGAATTCAGCAAAGAAGCGAAACGTATCGTAGTTTCTCATGCTCGTTTGCATGAAGAAGTGAAAGACGAAGTTCGTAAAGTTGAAAAAGCTACTAAGAAAGCTGATAGCGACGACGCGAAAAAAGCAGTTAAAAAGGTTAAAGACAGCCAAGAAAAAACCACTTTAGGTGATATCTCAGCTTTATCTGACCTTAAAGATAAACTTGACGGTAAGAAGTAATTAACCGTTAATAAAGACTTGTTTTTCAACGAACTAAGTCTTTAAAGAAAATCAGTCCGGACGAGTTTCCGGAAGGAGCAAACTAAAAACACGCCATGGTTTTTAGTTTTTGAGGTCCCGATCAGTTAATAACTGGTCGGGATTTTTTTTGGCCTAATATTGACTTGCACAATAAAATGGAATACCTTTCGTTATACCTTATATAAACTAAACAAATTAATGTCTAATCCCAAATCCATAGCCGATGATCAAAACATCTACTCCTCTACCTACATCTTCTTTAAAAACAACCGAAACTTCTGAGAAAAAAGAAGAAATCAATTTGCCGCAGTTCGCTGAACCATCAGCAAGCAGCATCAACAACATTTTAAACTACTCAAAATCGCTAAAGATTTTTAAAAGCGAGTTTGTAAAAGACATTGAAGTAGTTCATACTTAAAACAAAAGCCTCAACAAACGTTGAGGCTTTTTTGTTTACCTGAATTTTGTATCATTATATTTATGATATCTACGCTTTATGCAACTGGTTGTTTGGGAAATGGCTTGAGTATTTGCAATGAGTTGGAATTAATAATTCAATACTAGAATAGGCCTTAAATCACAAAAAACGTGATAATTTCACGTTAAATAGCAAAAATTAGATGAAATTAATTGTTTTTAGGAAAATATACCCTAATTTTACGTGAGATTTTCACGATAATATAAAAGACTATGTTAATTAGATTTCTTGCGAAGAACATATTTTCATTTAAAAATGAGACTGAGTTTAATCTATTTCCAAATAAAACGCAAAGACTGCAACATCACAAAGTCACCATTGGCGATTTTGAATTTTTAAGATTTAGTGCGATTTATGGGGCCAATGGCTCTGGAAAATCAAACTTAATTAAATCAATATCGTTATTAGAGACAATAGTTGAAGACGGGAAACTACCATCAGAAATTGACGATTTGAAATTCAAATTGGACGAAGAAAACTCAAAATTACCTATTTCACTTGGTGTTGAATTTATTGCAAATAAAAATCCGTACTTCTATACAATTACATTTGAAAATGGTAAAATTCTTAATGAATATTTAGCAGCTAGTTCTAAAGAGAATGATGAACTTATTTTTGACCGGAATTTTAATGATAATGTTCAAAGTATTGTATTTTACAAGGATTACTATAAAACCGAAAAAGAAAAATTGTTCGCTGAAGTTCTTGCAGAGAAGTTGGTTCCTTCAGATGAGCTTCTAATTACTTTCTTAAGCAAAAAATATCCAGAAGATTTTCAATCAGTTAAAACTGCATTTGATTGGTTTGATGAAACCCTAGTTATTATTAAACCAGATGCAAAACCAGGTGGGATCGCGCATATCTTAGATAAAGATTCTTCAATTAAAGATTTTGCAAATAAGTTTATTCCTAGTTTGAATACAGGTATTACTGAAATTGAAATTGAGAAAAAGAAATTCGAAGAATTTATTGGTAAAGAAGATCCTAAGCTAAGAAAAAAAATCACCAATGATTTAAAAAACGAACCCAGTAAATTGTCAATTCTTACTCATAGTGAAACTGGCGAAGAAGTTGCTCTCGTTTTTGAAAATGAAGAAATTATAGCAAAGCGATTAATTACTAAACATCAAAACTCTTTGGGAAATAAAATAGAATTTAATTTAGGACAAGAATCTGATGGTACAAGAAGGCTTATAGATTACATTCCTGCATTTCAAGAAATTATTAGCAATGATAAAGTTTATATAATTGACGAAATAGAAAGAAGTATTCATCCAATGATAATAAAAGAAATCATAACTAAACTTGCATTAGATGAACAAGTAAATGGTCAGCTTATCTTTTCCACTCATGAATCTAACTTGCTTGACCAAAGTATACTAAGGACTGATGAAATTTGGTTTGCTCAAAAAGATTTTGACGGCTCGAGTAAGATATACTCGTTGAGCGACTTTAAAATACATAATACAATAGATATAGAAAATGGCTATTTAAAGGGTAGATTTGGTGGAATTCCATTTCTAGGGAACTTAAAAGATTTGAATTGGTAAACCTATGAGATACTTAAGTCGAAATAAGATTTATAAAAAAATTGAGCCTTTTAAGAATGCAAAAAAGATTTATATTTTCTGCGAGGGAGAAAAAAGAGAAATTGACTACTTCAAATTTTTTCAAGGATTTGCTTCAAATATCGACATTATACCAATTCCTAATGATAATGGGAAGTCTGATCCAGTCAAGTTGAAAGAGAACTCAGAAGTTATATTTTTCGGAAATGAATCCATTAGTCCAACTTACACATTATCGACTGAGCTAGAAGATGAAGTTTGGTTTGTTATTGATACAGACAACTGGAATGAAGGGGATAAAATTAATACTCTAAAAAAATTTGTAGATGAAAAGAATAAATTATATTCTGGTTGGTTTGTAGTTCAAAGTAATCCTTCATTTGAGCTTTGGCTGTATTACCATTTTCATTCTGACAGACCTGAAATTAATGAAGTAAGAAAGTTTGTTAGCTTTAAAGAATTTGTTGATTCGAAAGTCAAAGGTGGTTTTGACAATAGAAGTATGCCTTTGGAAATTCAAAAAGCGACTTTAATAGCAGAGAAAAACTTCGAGAGTTCAAATGGACAGCCAAACTTATTCTCAACAGAAGTTTTTAATCTTTCAAAGCAAATTATTAGATTTACTAAATCACAATTAGATCATTGCCTTGAAAACTTAAATAACAATAAAGACTTGGCGTAAAATATACAGTTTCATCTGTTAAATAGTGAAGAAATAGTATGAATTTCGAAACACCTCACAGAAAATTTCTCTTTACTTCACCAATCCCCCATTCGCCCTCAACAACTCAGTCTCAGATTTTTTCGAGTCATATTGCGCGTTGATGTAACGAACTTGCGCGTCTTCGAAGTTCTTTTGGGTTTCTTTTGTTTCTAATAAATTAGCTTTTCCAATTTTGTAACGCTCCATCGAGATGTTTAATAATTCCTGCGAGCTTTTTAAATTTTCAGTTTCTAACTCTAATATCTTTTTCGTAGTTAAATAATTTTGGTAGTTGATGTAGGCAATGGCATCCACTTGCAATTTGTATAGCTCTGTAAAATTTTTCTGGTTCAATAAACGGATTTGTCTTTCTTTTGTGAGTTTACTGTTTCGTCCGCCATTAAACAATAACCAACCGGCCGTTACGCCTGCATTTAATCCGTTTTGGCGGTTTAGAAACACAAAGCCGGCCTGACTCTGACTCTGCACAAAATTATACGAGGCATTCAATTGTATTTGTGGTAAAATACTTGCTTTTGATTCTTTAATGCTTTGCTCTGCAATCATTTCATTTTGC
Source organism: Bacteroidia bacterium (assembly GCA_018000995.1). Taxonomy (GTDB): domain Bacteria; phylum Bacteroidota; class Bacteroidia; order B-17B0; family Aurantibacillaceae; genus JAHEYG01. The sequence continues at coordinate 18,188 of JAGNIU010000038.1, read as the reverse complement.
ATGGAGATGAGGATGGATGAATTATTTTTCACCATGCTCTTTTTTAATTCATCGTACGCCGGTTCGTAATTTAATGTAATTGTATCTTTCGTTTTAAAATCAACATCTACCGGTCGCGCTAATAAATTATTCAAATTCACTTTTGCTGCTAATAATTGTTGCTGCAGTTTCAATAAATCACTCTTCGCTTTGTTTTGGTCGGATTGCGTTAATAACAAATCCACTTTCGAGTCACTACCGATATCCAATTTTATCTTCGCTAACTTTTCTCTTTCTTCATAAATGGATAAATTCTGCTGCGAAGCTTTTATTAATCCGTTGATTCTTACAATATCATAATAGCCGAGAATAATACTGTAAACCGTATTCTCCATTTGCATTTTTAATTGCAAGGCACTTAATTGTTCGGTTTGATTTAATCGTTTCTTCACAGCGAACATTCTCATTCCATCAAAAACCACCCATCCAAAATTTAAAGAAGCGCCGGTATTATTCGATTGCGCCCCGCTCCTATCCTGAACTGTTCCATTACTGAATTCTTGGTATGAATTTAAACTCGCTGCATTAAAATTCGCATTCAAACTTACGGTTGGCGACATCCCCGCAGCGCCCATGTTGTTTTGAGCCTTTGCAATATCTTTCTCGTTCTTCGAAATAATTACGGCATAGTTTTTCTCCAATCCCATTTTCACAGCGTCTTCAATAGTCAACACATCCTGCCCTTTTACAGCAGAGAATAGAAATAAGAATATGACAATTCTATTTAGCATCATTTCCCTGTCCGTCCTTTGGCGGATTCTCCTTCACGAAATATGAATAAATAGATGGAATAACATAAAGCGTTAATATCATCGACAACAATAAACCACCAATAATTACAATTCCCATTCCCATACGGCTTTTACTTCCAGCACCTAATGCCAAGGCAATTGGTAAGGCTCCTAAAATAGTTGCGAGACTTGTCATCAAAATCGGACGTAAACGCGCCGTGCTCGCTTCAATTAATGCATCTTTAATATTCATTCCCTTTTCACGTAATTGATTGGTGAATTCCACAATTAAAATTCCGTTTTTGGTAACGAGACCAATCAACATAATCATTCCAATTTGAGAGAAAATATTTATCGTTTGATTGAAATACCACAATGAGAAAATCGCTCCTGCCAAAGCAGTCGGCACTGTGAACATAATAATCAAGGGCTGAACAAAACTTTCGAACTGTGCTGCCAATAATAAATAAATTAATAACAAGGCTAATAAAAAAGCAAACAATGTATTGGATGAACTCTCAGAAAAATCGCGCGATGCTCCTGTTAAAGAACTCGTAAATGTTTCGTCTAACATTTTCTTAGCGATAACATTCATTTCCTTAATTCCATCACCAATTGTTCTTCCCGGTGCTAAACCCGCTGAAACTGTTGCTGATTGATAACGGTTGTAATGATACAATTGCGGCGGAGAACTTTGTTCACGCATTTTTGTGATATTATCCAACTGAATCATTTGTCCTTTGTTATTGCGGACATAAAGTGCAGTTAAATCTAAAGGATCATCACGATTCTCTCTATTCACTTGACCAATTACCTGATATTGCTTTTCATTCATGATGAAATAGCCGAATCGTTGTCCACTTAAAGCTAATTGCAAAGTCTGAGCTAAATCCGCAACAGAAACACCTAAAGTTTTTGCTTTCTCTCTATCAATTTCAATTATTAATTCAGGTTTGTTGAATTTTAAATTTACATCCGTTCCCTGGAAAACAGGACTCTTCCCTACTTCCTCCATAAATTTCGGGAGGACATCACGTAATTTATTGAAGTCATTATTCTGTAAAACAAATTGAACAGGTAAACCACCGCGCGGACCACCTCCTGAAGAAATAGTTTGTTCTTGAATTACAAAGACTTTTCCTTCCGGGAATAAGGCAATATTTTTATTAATATAATTCGCGATATCCTGCTGCGAACGTTTACGGTCTTGCGATTCACTTAATGCAATACGAACAAAAGCTGTATTCACCGCACCTGAACCAACAAAACCGGGAGCAGTAACAGTTAAACAAACTCTTTTTTCAGGAATAGAATCGCCAACGAACTTTGCCATTTTATCTACAACTGCATCAGTTGCTTCAAAAGATGTTCCTTCCGGTCCGGTGAAACTTAAACGTAACCAGTTTCTGTCTTCCAATGGAGACAATTCAGATTGTAATTGCGAACCAAAAAAGAATATTGCACCCGTTGAAACAATAATAACAACAAAGGCCATCCAACGTTTCCGTAAAAAGTTTGTGATGGAGTTACGGAACCAATTATCTAATCCCACAAAAAACGGTTCACTCCAAATATAAAAACGACTGCGTTTCGTTGGGTCTTTACGAACCATCTTCGCATTAAGCATTGGGGTAAGCGTTAAAGAGACGAATGCTGAGATTAAAACAGCCCCTGCTATAACTACACCAAACTCTCTGAATAATCGTCCTACAAAGCCCTCTAAGAAAATAACAGGCATAAATACTGCGGCTAATGTTAAGGATGTTGAAATAACAGCAAAATAAATTTCGCGAGTGCCTTCAATAGCTGCTTCCTCGGGCTTCATGCCTTTTTCAAGCTTCTTAAAAATATTTTCTGTTACAACAATTCCATCATCCACCACCAAGCCTGTTGCTAATACAATAGCGAGTAATGTTAGTACGTTAATGGAATAATCCATCATGTACATAATAAAAAAAGCGCCAATTAACGAAACCGGAATATCAATTAAAGGACGAAAAGCAATTAGCCAGTCGCGGAAAAACAAATAGATAATTAAAATAACAAGTAATAACGCAATCAATAAAGTTTCCTTTACCTCGAGAATTGATTTTTTAATGAAACGCGTGTTATCTAATGCAATATTTATTTCGTAGTCCTTTGGTAATTCCTTTTTTAATTGCTCGTAACGTTTATAAAATTCATTCGAAATATCAATATAGTTAGCGCCCGGCTGTGGATTCAAAGCAAGACCAATCATTGGTGTACCTGATTCTTTCAGAACACTTTCTTCGTTCTCCATTCCTAACTCCACAAAAGCAACATCCTTTAAACGCACAATATTACTCGCATCTTGTTTCACCACCATGTTTTCAAATTCTGAAACAGTAGTTAATCTTCCGCTTGTTTTTATAGTGAGCTCTGTTTTGTTACCGGCAATTTTCCCTGTCGGTAATTCAATATTCTCTCTGTCTAAAGCCTGCTTAACATCCAATGCAGTTAAATTATAAGCGCTAAGTTCCTTCGGATTTAAACGGATGCGCATTGCGTAACGTTTTTGCCCCCAAATTTGCACGTTACTTACACCGGGAATAGTTTGCAAATTTTGTGCGATAACATTCTCAGCATAATCACTAATTTCTAAATGCGAGCGCGTATCACTTAATAAAGTCATTGATAAAATCGCATCCGAATTGGCGTCTGATTTTGTAACAACAGGAGGCGCATCAATATCTTGTGGTAACTGACGAACAGCTTGTGAAACTTTATCGCGCACATCATTTGCTGCAGCTTCTAAATTTCCTCCTAAATTAAATTCAACCGTAATAATACTTGAACCTTGATTTGACGAAGCAGAAATAGTTCTGATATTCTCAATACCGTTAATTGCTTTCTCTAATGGTTCTGTAATTTGTGATTGAATAACTTCAGCATTTGCACCAGTGTAATTGGTACGCACTGTAATTACAGGAGGATCAATACTTGGAAACTCGCGAACACCTAAAAACGAATAGCCGATTGCTCCAAACAAAATGATGATGATGGAGAAAACGGTTACAAGTACCGGACGTTTTACACTGAGGCTTGCAATATCCATTTAGTTCGTTGCTTTCATTAATTTAAGTTTTGCTCCTTTTTTAACTGATAGTAAACCCGTAGTTAAAATCGTGTCGCCATCATTCAATCCCTCTAAAATTTGGATTTTATCATCGGTTCGAACACCGGTAATTACTTTTACTTCATCGGCTTCACCATTTCTCGCCACTAAAACTTTTTGTCCTTTTAATATAGGTATGATACATTGCGTTGGAATCATTAATGAATTTTCCTGTTTCACCATATCAATATAAACTTTCACAAAACTGCCGGGATAAAATTCTTCCGTTCCGCTATATAAAGCGCGGCAACGTAAAGTTTTTGTTAACTCATCAATCTTTGGTTCAATGGCATAAATTGTTGCCTTAAATGTTTTTGCGATGTTTTCATGAGAGAATTCAATTTCCATTCCTTTTTTTACAGTAGCAGAATACTTCTCAGGAACAGAAAACTCAATAAACAAAGGCTTCAGCTGAACTAATGAAGCAATAGTTTGCGCGGGACTAACATAAGCACCTTCACTAATATTTTTTAATCCAACCACGCCATTAAACGGAGCTGTAATTGTAGTCTTTGCTAATTGTGCTAAAATAAAAGATTGGTCGGCTTGCAAAGTATTGACTTCGTTTTCCTGAATCTCGAATTCTTCTTTACTAATCCCGTTTACTGCCAATAATTTTTTTAGTCGTTCTGCTTTTTCAGTTGCTAATTTAATTTGTGATTTATTTTTTAATAATTGTGCTTGTAAATCGGCATCGTTAATTTTCACGAGTGCAGCGCCCTTCCCCACTTGCTCGCCTTCTTTAAAATAAATAGCTGTTACTTTTCCGGCTATCTCTGCTTTCACTTCAATTTCATTCAGTGCACCAATTTTTCCTGAACTGTAAACCTTATTGGTGAATTGTAATGGTTTCACTACATAATAAGTAACTGCAATTGGTCCTGAAGGTTTGCCACCTTTAGAACTAGGAGCGCCTTTTTCTTCTTTCTTACCAAAGAATATCAGTTTCACAGCAATCAACACTGCAAAAATTAAAATAACATATATCCAACCCGGTATTTTTTTCATCTTCATTTATTTTATTGGTTGTTTAGCCGTTTTCTTATAATTAAAAAAGAGGTCATCAGACGGCAATTGATTTAAATTTTCGCAAACCTTATGCATTACTTTCACAAAAGCTTTACGTTCTGTTTCACTAATATTTAAAAATGCTTTTTCATCAATCATATCAAAACTCTTCACCACTTCCTTCGTTTGTTTCTCGCCTTTTTTTGATAATGAAATAAAATGTTCGCGGCGATCGTTAGGATTAGTTTTTCTCTCAATTAAACCGGCTTTACTTAAATAATCCATCACCTTTACCATTGCGGTTTTATCTATTTTAAGATTATCGCAAATAACTTGCTGACAACAATTTTTATTATTGTGAAGGAAATACAGAACAGAGAAATAGCGTTCAATATCTAATTTCTCGAGACTTTTAGTTAAAGCCCCATAATACATTTTAGAAAGAATAAGCGCCTGCGTGCCAACCGGTAATTGTATATCTTCTGCCTTGCTCATTAGTTTAATAATAAAATAGTTGGCAAATATAACTATTTGGCGGTGGCTGACCTTACATTTAACACTTATTATACTCTTATTTTTTTAGTTGTCATTCCGTACTTTATGCTAATTTTGCACAGCTTTTAACAAATGAAGACTCTCTTTACTTTTTCCTTGATCTTACTTAGCGTAAGTATTAGTTTTTCTCAGGAAAAACACCTTAAAAACTTGAAACAATTAACCTACGGCGGTGATAATGCAGAGGCTTATTTTTCGCCAAACGGGAAGTTTGCATCTTTTCAAAGCAATAACAAGGCCTGGGGTTTACAATGCGATCAGATTTTTGCTTTAGATATTGAAGCTGCTGCTAAAGATTCTACCTACAAACCAAAAATGGTAAGTACAGGTAAAGGCCGCACTACTTGCAGTTATTACATGCCCGATGGAAAACAGATTTTATACGCCTCTACTCATAAAGGAAATGATTCTTGTCCGCCCACACCGTATATAAAAGGAAAGTATTTATGGGCGGTGTATAAAGACTTCGATATTTTTATTGCTGATGCAAAAGGAAAAATTGTAAAACAATTAACAGATGCTGCGGGTTACGATGCTGAAGCAACCGTTTCACCTAAAGGAGATAAAATTGTTTTTACAAGTACACGTAGCGGTGATTTGGAATTATGGACGATGGATATTGACGGTAAAAATCAAAAACAAATTACCAATGGTTTAGGTTACGATGGCGGTGCTTTCTTTTCTCCTGATGGAAAACGATTAGTATTCCGAGCGAGCCGACCAAAAACAGAAGAAGAAATTAAAGAATACAAAGATTTATTATCGCAAAATTTAGTCGCACCTACTAATATGGAAATTTACACTTGTAATGTTGATGGCAGCGATTTAAAACAAGTAACTACATTAGGAAAAGCCAATTGGGCGCCATATTTTTTGCCGGGCGGAAAGAAAATAATTTTCTCAAGTAATCATCATGGTCAAAAAGGTTATGATTTTCAATTATTTGTAATCAATGATGATGGAACAGGATTAGAACGCATCACGAATGAAAGTATGTTTAATGCTTTTCCGATGTTTTCGCCTGATGGAAAGAAATTAATTTTTTCTTCCAACAGAAATAATCACGGCACAAGAGATACAAATTTGTTTATTGCTGACTGGGTTGATTAAATTTTGCATTTACCACCAATTAAACACCAGTTTAAAAGGCCAAATACCAAAATAACTGCACCTACAACTCCCATTGTAATATCGTCTCTTTCAAAAGCCGTATATATAATCCATGCAGCCAAGGGTGTAAGCACTAATCTGAATAGTCCTATTCTATTTACAAAATTCAAAGCTTTCATAGTATATATAACGATTGAAAAGTGTTTTCATTACAAATTTAACTATTTTTGATTTCGATAAAACTGAATAATGATTGATGAAGTGATACTTGTAAACGAAGCCGACGAACAAATTGGTGTGATGGAAAAAATGGAGGCTCATGAAAAAGGACTTCTTCATCGCGCATTTTCTGTTTTTATATTTAATGATAAAGGCGAAATGCTTTTACAACAACGCGCCTTAAACAAATACCATAGCGGCGGACTTTGGACCAATGCCTGTTGTAGTCACCCCCGCCCCAACGAAGACACATTACAAGCCGCCAATCGCAGGTTAATGGAAGAAATGGGTATTAAAGCTCCTTTAACTTTAAAAACTTCATTCACTTACAAAACAGCATTTGAGAATGGTTTAACCGAACATGAATTCGACCATATTTTTGTGGGCACTTTTAATCAGGAACCTAAAGTTAACAGTACCGAGGTGAATAGTTATTGTTGGAAAAGTGTGGAGAGCGTTAAAAACTCTGTTAAACAGATGCCCGATATTTATACGTCCTGGTTTAAAATTGCCTTAGAAAAGGTGTTTTAAGACCGTTATTCTCAATTTTGAAGGCTGTATTGCGGATATTTTAACCCTAATTTAGTTTTGAGGATTCTTTAAAAATACTATATTTGTTAAGTAAAACACTGATTTTATATAAAGAAACATAAACTATGAAACGAGTATCAATTATTGTTCTTTTTGCAATAGCCATTGGTTTAACGTATTTGTCAATTACACCATATAACAGCGGTTTGTTATTATTGGCGGTGCCTATGATGCTGCTTTTCTTCGGATTGTTAATGGCATTTTTTCTTGTCGCATGGAATTCGGGTGAAGATTTTAAAGAGCGTTTTATGAAAGGCTTGAACTTAGGTTTAATGCTGTCATCAGGCTTTTACATTTTAGGTTACATATTTGTTATTGTTGAATCATTAATCCGTAGTTAAAATGAAAATATTATCATTAGTTGCAATAGGTATATTTTGTGTGTTGATGTTTTTTGTAGGCGGATTTCCATTAAGTGAAGGTTATAATCCGGTAAAACCAGAAGCTGATACAAAATTTTCGAATAACTATACCGAAGAAAATTTTAATAAGATTACTGTTGGTATGGATTCTACCGAAGTATTTAAACTTATTGGTGAGCCATTAGGAAAATTACCACGTTACGCTGCATTTAAACCTCTGTGGTATTATAGCGTAAACAAAGAAAGTAAGTCGGGCGATTTTGCTTGGTTAAAAAGAGCTGTTATTTTTGGCCGTAACGGAAAAGTTCGTGAAGTTCAAAAATCGGTTCTTTACGAATAGCATTTCGATACATTAACATTCAAAAGAGGCGTCATAAAACACGCCTCTTTTTATTTTATACACCTCCCTTATTATTTAAATTAATTTCTTATTTTCATTGCTTCAATGAAGAAGGTTTATTTTATATCACTATTATTTTTTTGCCTTTCGCTTAATTCCCAAATTTTAAAAGAACCTTCATTTCGTCATTTACCCGCCGGTAACTTTGGTGTAAAAACAGCTTACGGACAAACCTGGGACCAACAAGGGAAAATGTGGTTGGTTTATGAAGAAGGCATTCTAAGTTACAATGGTTATTCTGCCAAACGTTTTAAGCATGTTGAAGGTGATAGCAGCACACTTTTAAGCACGATTGTACAAGGTTTATTTATTGATAAGAAGAATAATCTTTGGATTATTTATGGCAATATGCCCGGTATTACCAAGATGAATCTCAAGAATGAAACAATGGTTCATTTTCTTCCGGATACAAATTCTACAGAAAGTGTACCCTCAGCACTAATAGCCGGATTTAGAGAAGATAGTAAAGGTAATCTCTGGCTACTTACTTGGGGTGGTGGAATTGCAAAAATGAATACGGAAACCGGCAAATGTAAAACCTACAAACCCAATCCTAACGACCCTAACGATATTCATTGTCCAAAAACCACCAGGTGTAAAGCGCTTGTAGAATTACCTGACGGACGTTTTTTAATGGCGCTTTGGGGAAGCGAAGGGCGTAAATCTGTTCCCTGTTATTTTGATCCCGAAAAAGAGACTTTTATTGAATTGCCGGTAATGGATTATCTGAATGGTGTTGATCAGGAAGAAAAAAACTACATTCTTACCTCTTTAAACATTAATCATTTCGCTCACGTTGATGAAGAAGGAAAATATTGGTTCGGCACTTACAGCGGTTTGCTGGTAATGGACCATAAAAACAAAACCTTAAGGAGGATCACTGCGAACAAATCCATTAACGGCTCTCATTTAAACTTAGATAATGCCAGTCGTTGTGTTATCGACGAAGATGGTTTAATGTGGGTGGGTTCGCCCAATAATTGTATAATGCTTGTCAATACCAAAACCTGCGAAGCTAAATACATTAAATACGATAGCAAAAATGCAAATAGCATTGCCGATAACAGAATAAGAACGATGAAAAAAGATCCTGACGGAAATATTTGGGTGGGTACCGAAGCAGGAATATTCAGTATTTACATTCCTGTGATACAAAAATTTTCAATTGCTCCTTGGGATGAAATGGGACTTGGTTACAGCAACCGCTCGTCGCAAACAGTGCCCGTAAATCAATTGGTAGTAAGAAAAGACGGTAAAATATATATTGCCAGCGAAACCGGTATAACAGTTTATGACGCGTATTCAAAAAAAGTAATTGATGTAATTGATCCTGTAAAAATCGGAATGCATACCAATCTCACCTCCGATTCAAAATCAAGAGTAAACCATTTTAAATTTATCGATTCTAACCATGTATTTATAGTGGGTGGCGAAGACGTTGTTACCCTTGACTTGACAAAAAAATCAATTAAGCGTTTTGATATTGAAATTCCTTCTGACGATGAAGCTTTAAAAGAAAGGTATAAAAAATCAAAAGATAAATACTTTTTGCGTGACCTGATGTTCCGGAATAATAACGATGTTACTGAACTTATCTTAGCTGAAGGATGGCGCGGAAGACTCTTTAAATTAGGCGAAGGAAAAAAAGCGAACACTTTTAGTGTATTTGCCGATTTAGGAAAAAATTCCGACATATATAGCAGTTATAATTTTCAGTTGCCTGACGGAAGATGGATAATTTCATCACATGAAAGGAAATTTTATACTTACGATAATAAAACTAAAAAAACGGAAATGTATTCCTACAAAGACGGAACGCAGTACTTTCCCGACAGCACTATAACTTCAATTTACAGAGACAATAACAAAAACTATTGGGTGTGTACAAGAAACGGATTATACAGTTATGATTTTATCAATTCTAAATGGGAATACATAAACCCAAAACTCGGACTTGGAATTGAAGAAGTGAATGCCATTGCAGAAGATAAAAACGGAATTTGGTGGGTTGCTTTAGAGAAACAAATTTTAAGATGGGATAGTAAAACAAACAAAGTATTTACGTTTGGTAACGAATTTGGATTAAATGCTAATTCATTTATTGGAATACCCGGACAAATTGATGACAGGGGAACAGTTTATCTTTCATCTGTTAATGGAATTATTTCGTTTGATCCGGCGCAACTTTCAATTCCCGATACAAAACCAATAGTAAGATTATCGCTTCTCAGTGTAAAAGATGATACTTTAAATAAGTCTGCACTTGATGAGTTTTTAAATGGAAAATTAAATTTAGACTGGAATAAAAACTTTTTAAATTTTGAATTCTGCTCTAATCAGGTATTCACTCCCCTTCCGCACCGTTTCTTCTACCGTTTGATTGGACTCGATACTAGTTGGCAAAACAATGAGATCTCTAATAAAATTCGTTTCACTAATTTATCTCCCGGCTCCTATACCCTTGAGGTAAAAATAAAAAACTCATTCGATATTGAAAGTGATGCCTTAACAATTTCCTTTAAAATTAACCCTCCGTTTTGGAAAACCTGGTGGTTTTATACTTTAGCAGCGGGAACTCTTTTACTTATCACTTATGGTTATATGCGTTACCGCGAACGCGCCTTCAGAAAAAAACAAGAATTATTAGAATCGAAAATTAAAGAGCGCACAGCTGAAGTGGTTGCAAAAGCTAAAGAAATTGAACAACAAAAAGATATTATCGTTGAGAAAAACAAAGAGCTCACCGACTCTATTCATTACGCACAACGCATTCAACAATCCATATTACCACAAGATAAAGAAATACGAAACGGACTTAAAGAGCATTTTGTTTATTTTAAACCTAAAGATATTGTAAGTGGAGATTTTTATTGGTACAGCGAACAAAAAGATTCTATACTATGGGCTGTTGTAGATTGTACTGGCCACGGTGTTCCCGGAGGATTTATGAGTATGTTAGGTTCAGGTTTATTAAATCAAATTGTAAACGAAGAATTAAAACTGGAACCTAATTTAGTTTTAGACCAATTGCGCGACAGAGTTATTATTGCATTAAAACAAACCGGAGAATATGGGGATAGCAGAGACGGAATGGATTTAGCATTTTGCAGATATATTCCTAAGGAGAACAAACTTCAATTTGCCGGCGCTAACAATTCGATTTATAAAGTAAGTAATGGTGAGATTTCTGAAATAAAACCAGACAAACAACCAATAGGTATTTACGTTGGCGAACAACGTCCGTTTAAATTAAACGAAATAGATGTTCAAAAAGGAGATTGTTTTTATATCAGTTCGGATGGATATGCCGATCAATTTGGCGGACCAAAAGGCAAAAAATTCAAAAGCTCAAATCTTGAAAAACTTTTCTTAAGTATTTCGCAACACAACATTGAAGAACAGAAACAGTTAATTGATAAAACTTTTCAGGAATGGAAAGGTGTTTACGAGCAATTGGATGATGTTTGTGTTATCGGCGTAAAATTATAATTACAGGAAAACAGTAGGTTATTTTTTGATTAGAACCCCTTGTTTATTGAGGACAAACACTTTTTCGTCTTTATAGGCTTCAAAGAATAGTTCTGAATTCTCGTTGTACTGAATCTTCCCCATACCATTGTATATTTCATAACTTAAGTCAGACTGAATAAGGTAAAGCTTTTCCTTAATCCATCCTATCTTACAATCTAAGCTATCACCCATTTTTACTCTATCGAATTTTAAATTAAGAACAGGTTCTTCAATTCCTTTTCTCATTAATACTAACTTTTTTCCTTTTGGAACAAAGTATAATTCGTTGTTGCAATAACGCGGTACGCCAATACTATCTACATAAATTTTATTTCCTAACGAATCTGTTGCCAGAAAACCGAACCAACCACTTCGGCAAGTAGTATCTGTTTGGCGCACTAAATTAATATAGTTAGTAGGAGTTGTTTTTTTTAGTTCCGGCGAAATGATATCAAAGAACCTTCCTTTTTTTGCAGCCCACGAAGGCGTGTTATCATAATAATAAATTGTATCATACTCCATCTTACAAATAGGTTCATTCTTCCAATTAAGTGCCCCCATTTTTCCATTATACTTTGTAGTTAAAATAGTATTGTTGGTGTAATTATGATGGAAACTGCCTATAGTATTATACGGACCGGTTACAGTTTTAAAATCTTCATTAAATATAACAGTCTTTGTTTCGTTTGATAAATAATAATTACCGCTATAACTACCTTCTACTTGAATTTTAGTGTACTCAGGTGCTACAATAGGATTTCCTTCAAAATCAATAACACCTAACTTATTTTCCTTCATGTATACGGCAACCTTTCTATAACTTTCTTTAATGCTATCGAAAACAACCGTCGGATTTCCTCTATCAATTGCCCATCCGTATAATTTTTTATAATCGGCAATTTTATACACCTCCCATTGATTATTTTTCTTTAACCAACAGCTTTTCTGATTTAGAATAACGTTTTCGTATTGATGACGTGTTAATTGCTTTAACAATGGTAATTCGTAAATAGCCCATTTTTTATTCTTCATCATCAATACCAAATGAAAGTAAACTGAAGAATCTGCTTTGTAATACAAGCGGGCTATTGAATCGTATTCAAACTTTGTAACCAAATTAAAAGCACTATCCATTAATGCTTTTTTACCCTTATCATTTTGCAGTGCCTTATAACCTGAATTAATCTCTTGCTCCATTCCTAATAAATCAGGATCAATATACTCATCCGCAAATCTATAAGGATGATAAACAAAATCAGTTAAATTATCAGCCTCAGTCACATTATAAAAACGTTTACCACTTTCCTTATCTACAACAACACTTGTTTTATTTAATAAATCAATTTTTAGAAAATAGTCGTTAACTCTAACTTTTACAATGCTATCGGAAAAAAGCGGGCGAAGTTCGTAACTATAAATATGCTTTTTGTTTTTTTCATCATGAAAAACCAAAAGATTACTATGCTTATATTGAAAATCAGATGTATCCTTTATAGTTACAGGTAATTTAACACCGGACCTAGAATACAAATGATATCTCGCTCCTACTTTAACAGCGATAAAACTTTCTCTTATTAAAGGTTTTGTTGGTTGCTTAACAGGGATAATTACAGAGCCTGTATCACTTACAATTCCCCAAAGCGCTCCTTTTCTTACAACAATTCTTTCTCCATCATAAACTTGATCAAAAAAATAAGCATCGTACTCAAAGGGCATTACAACCTTAGCAGAATAATTACCTGTAATTTTTAAGGCGCCATATTTACCTTTGTATTTTGGAAACAAAATGTAATTAGAAGGTGGATCGCGTACGTAATCGTATTCACGAATAACTTCAAACACCTTTTCCATTTTCAAATCCTTCAGTTTATTCCCACTCTTAAAAATCAAACTCATACCGTCCGACTTAACATCAAATTTATTTCCTAAAGCAAAAACAGGAGTTGGTTTTTGGGAAAAAGAAAATAAAGAGTAACAGAAAAATAAAGCAACTAAAAGGTATTTTTTCATACGGAGAGTAAAATTAGCATTTCTTTGCTTACTCTACCTATTTCAAACGTATTTTTTCGGGAGGAATACCTAATTCGATAAAGTAATTACCAATACTTTGTTTTAATGGCGTTATCTGCTTATTACGATGAACATTTTCCGTCTCAGAACCAACATGCTCCTTAACATTAACTATAGAAATCTCTTCCGTTTTATTACTATCCAGATAGCTCTTAATAATTTGTTTGTCATAATACGTTATTTCTTGACCTTTATCGGGATATCTGATTAAAATACTATCGCTAATAGCCGGACTAATTTTGAAAAATTTAATTATGATGAATTTATCCTCTGCCGTAGTTTTAAAACTGTAATGCAAGGAATCTTTAATTGGTGTTGGATCTTCCTGATTTTGTTGTTGAGTGTTATTTTCAACATAATCGGATTGCTTTACATTTCCCTTTTCACGAAGTCTTTTATTTTTGGCGCGTTGACGTTTTTTCTTTCTTAAAGATGCTTTTCCTTTCATTTGTTTCTTTAAGACGCCTGTGCTTTTTAAAGACGGAAGTTTAAATTCAGCAGCTATACAACTCCATCTAAAACAAATAAAAGGGAATTTGTCATGTACAGCACAAGAAGCTAAAAGGAGAAGTGAGAGAGATAATATTATGACCTTTTTTACCAATTCAACTCAAGAGCAGGTTTTTCGGCAACAATTTCAGGATAATCAGTTCCGTTATACTGAAGAATTAAAATATGATTCCCCAGCGCAATAGTGCCTTGCTCTAACTTAAATACGACATAATCGAAAGAAAGTTGCACGATAATAAAACGGAATTTATGGTGATTTAGTTTCCGTTCAGCAATAATATTGGTCTTTTCTTCCCTACTTACTTCTTCTACGAATTGAATCTTAGGTTTTACTTTATGTTGTAGATAATAATCTATAGCTATTAACTCTTTCAGAACTTTATCGTCAGGATAATTCTTAGCAGCAAACTCATCTAATATCTCGTAAATATCATTCAAAGTATATTTGTGATATTCTCTTTTAGTTCCGAAATGAGTTCCCAATCCTTCTAAAAAATCAAATACGCTGTATTTATCGGTCACATATTTTAAAGTATTTACCGCTCTTGGTTTGTTCCAATAAATTTCGAGAGCGTGTTCTAATTTTACAATACGCGCTAATTCTTCGGCTGATAAATAATTACTTCGTATGATTTGGTAAGGAGCTGTTTTATCAAACTCAAAACCATATTTTTCGTATTTATCTCTTACAGGTGTTCCTTTTAAGAATTTTAAAAAACCTAATTGTAATTCGGGAGCAAATAATTTAAATACTTCTTCAAAACTGAATTTAATATCAGCCCAATAATCTAAAGGCAATCCCACAATCAAATCCAAATGCATTTCAATTTTATTGGAGAGTTGTTGAATGATACCCTTTGTTTTATCGAAACTTTGCTTCCGACTCACTTCCAAATTCGCTTTTTGATTTACTGTTTGAATACCAATTTCGAAACGAAATAAACCAACAGGCACTTTCTCGTTTATGAATTTAATAATATCAGGATGCAGAATATCTGCTGTAATCTCAAACTGAAAAACATTCCCCGGCTTATGATTATCTAAAATGAAATTAAAAATCTCGAGCGTAAAATCCTTTTTTATATTGAAAGTGCGATCTAAAAACTTCACTACTCTGCCATGCTCCATTAAGTACAATAAAGTCGCTTTAATGTTTTCCATTGGTAAATAGCGGACTTTATTATCCAAACTCGCTAAACAAAATTCACATTTATACGGACAACCCCTCGAGGTTTCAATATATAAAACACGATTGGCTAAAGTTTCCGGTGCATCGTTTCTATAAGGCATTATTGTTGCCAAATCCTTTACATCAAACGAAACGCTTTTTGGTGTATGAATAACTTTTCCGTTTTCCTTTCTTACCAGATTAGAAACGTTTTCAATATTCGGATATTGATCTAAAAATTCTCCAAACGGAATTTCACCTTCACCAACAATAATATAATCTACTTCTGGAATAGAAATCACATCATCCCAATCATAACTCACTTCCGGTCCACCTAATAAAATTTTGATTTTAGGATTAAGGGCTTTTATCCTTTTAATGACTTCTAAAGTTTGGGTGATGTTCCAGATATAACA
This sequence comes from Bacteroidia bacterium, assembly GCA_018000995.1. GTDB lineage: Bacteria > Bacteroidota > Bacteroidia > B-17B0 > Aurantibacillaceae > JAHEYG01. Next base: position 2,363 of record JAGNIU010000038.1, on the reverse strand, counting down.
ACTGAAAGCAATCACATCAAAATCTTTACAGAAATCAGCTACTTCGTCTTTATCTTCCTTAATGGTAAATTCTTTCCATTCCAAACCTTTCCTGTCACGATTTAGTTCGTACAAAATCCTGATGGCAAGATTAACGTGAATGTATTTAGCGTTAAGTGTGGTAAGGAGAACCCGCATAGAGTAAAGATAGTGACTATTTAGCAAAAGATTGCACAGAACTATAGGAAGTACCGCTTTTTTCGCTAATTTAGTTATGTAAAACCGCCTCCCTTAAAACTTATTCCATGAAGAAAATTATACTATTAGTTCTGTTCTGTAATCAATTATTAGCTGGCGGACCAACTACCACAGTTGAATTCATTAAAATAGATCAGTTCGGTTACAAACCCGGTGATGAAAAAGTAGCTGTTATTGCAAATCCTATTACAGGTTATAATAATGCAGTTGCGTTTAATCCAGGGACAACCTATCAAGTAAGGGATTGGACTACTAACGCAGTTGTTTTTACAAGTTCAATTACCCCTTGGAATGGAGGAGCAACTCAAACTCAATCGGGAGATAAAGTTTGGCATTTTACATTTACAACTTATACAGTTCCTGGTTCGTACTATATTTTTGATGTGACGAATAACGTTGGTTCTTACCGTTTCGAAATAAATAATTGCGTTTATAATGATGTATTGAAAGCATCTTTACGCATGTTCTATTACAACCGTTGTGGTATGAGCAAAGCACTTCCTTATGCTGATACCGGATTTGTAGATGGCGTTTGTCACAAAGGCACACAACAAGATTTAGATTGTCGCTTATACAACAACACCAATATTTCAACTTCAAAAGATTTATCAGGTGGCTGGCATGATGCAGGCGACTACAACAAATATGTAAACTTCGCCTATCCTGCTCTCATCGATTTACTTTTAGCTTACGAAAAATACCCAACAGTTTGGACCGACAATTACAACATTCCCGAATCAGGAAATACTATTCCTGATATTTTAGATGAAGTGAAATATGAATTGGATTGGTTAATTAAAATGCAAGGCACTGATAGTTCTTTAATTTCTGTTATTGGTGGAGGAAGCGCAAGTCCAAATTCGGCTGATGCTGCTTTTCGTCGTTACGGTCCGCCGACAACGGCAGCAAGTTTAACAGGCGCTAATGTTTTTGCATTAGGTGCTATTCAATTTGCAGCTATTGGTCAAACTACTTACGCTGCTAATTTACAGGCGCGTGCCATTAAAGCCTGGCATTGGGCGATGAACCATCCTAATATTACTTTTTACAATGCAGGGACATTAGCAGCAGGGGAACAGCAAACAAATGCTTATGAAACCGATATGCGTAAATTAACAGGAGCATCTTATTTATATGCACTAACAGGAAACACAGCTTACAGAACTTATTTTGATGCGAACTATACTAATGCACAATTATTAATGTGGACTTATGCCTATCCTTTTCAAGGACCTGAGCAAGATGGTTTATTGTATTACACAAAAATTCCGGGAGCAACTGGAACTGTTCGCACTGCTATTTTAAATGCTTATACAAGCAGTATGCAAACGAACAACGCTGATAATTTGCCCGCTTACACCAATAAAACTGATGCATACCGTGCCTGGGTTAATAATGGAAATTATACATGGAATAGCAATCAAACCAAATCGCGACAAGGGAATATGTTTTTAGCGATGAACGATTATACTTTGAATACAGCTAATGCAACAAATTATCACAATGCAGCTTCAGGTTTTGTGCATTATATGCATGGTGTAAATCCAAACACAAAAGTGTATTTAAGTAATATGAAAAAATATGGCGCTGAAAATTATGTGAAACAATTTTATCATGCGTGGTTTTATAATGGTAGTGCTTTATGGGATGAAGTTGGCGTTTCTACTTATGGTCCGGCCCCCGGTTATATTCCGGGCGGACCAAATCCTTCATATGGAAAAGATGCTTGTTGTGCTAACACTTGCAGCACTCAACCCGGATGTGCAATGAACGTTACGCCGCCAATGGGACAACCCATTCAGAAATCATACAAAGATTTTAATGATAGTTGGCCAGTTAATAGTTGGGAAATTACAGAAGCAGGAATTTACACCAATGCAGCTTATGTAAGAATGCTTTCTAAATTTTGCAGTACAGGTTGTGTAACGAGTACGGGTGTTTCTAATTTAAATCAGAATGTGAACAACAGTAATTTAAAATTGTATCCAAATCCAACAAGTGGAATTTTAAATGTTGAATTAGAAATTTTAAATGGTGATACAAAAATACAGATAATTAATTCGCTTGGACAAATCCTGTTAAGCGAATCGGTAAACACTCAACATCCAAAATTCAACATTCAACAT
>JAGNIU010000037.1 GCA_018000995.1 Bacteroidia bacterium | reverse complement strand
CAATAAACCACCATCTTGAATAAATTGAGGAGTTAATTTTGAAAGCGTAACTAATAGTTTTGCTAAAAACACCTTGTTTTTCTGCTTTTACAAAAAAAGTGTAACTGCCCGGTGCAAGTGCGTTATAAGTAATTTTGTTTGAAGCATAATCATTTATGGTCCAGTCATCGTCGTTCCCTTCCAGTTTATAATGATAATGAATATTCTCCCTGCTCCGGAGAGTAGGAGATGAGAGCGTAAATTGTATTTTACGTTCGTGATCAGTAAGATCTGTTCTGCCTTCAACCACTTTGTCGTTTACCAAAATATCGGAAATATTAATTAGAGGTGTTGTGATGGCTTGGTGTAGTGAGCTAAGATCAATCTGTTGGACACCATTTATGTGACTTACCCAAAGCTGATCGTCTTGGATAGTAAAATCAATAATACGGTTGGTAGAAAGGCCCAAAGACGAATTTAATGCATTTAGTAATTTTCCGTTCAGATCAAATTGAAAAAGGCCTTTAGATGATTGGGAAACCAGCGTGTTCTTATAGACAATGAGTTTTGAAATTTGTTCTGTGTGTCCGTTAATCTTCGGCCAAATAGTTGTTGCAAAGTCTTCGTTTTTAATGACTAGTATTCCGCCCGTTTTATCCGCCGAATAAATTTTTCCCTTGTAATAGCATAAAGTATTCGGAAAAAAATTCTGGTTCCGGCGTGTAATGGGTTTACCTTCTCCGTTGGACTTTATGTAAAACAAACCGTTGGAAGTTGACGCATACAATATGCCTTTGGTTACATCATATGCCATGCAATATACCCTGAATCCAAAATCTTTAAGCGGACTACATTTGAAATTAGAAGTCCCGCTCCTTTCACATTTAATAATTCCTCTGTTAGTGCCAATATAAAATAAATCATTTGATACTATGACTGCATCTTTTAATGATGCTTCAATTAATTCAGTAATCGTTTTACTACGCTTATCAATTAAACGGATGTATCCGTCGTCGAACAAAATAAAAGGAAAGTCAGGATTGCTATACAAATGTTCAATAGGTCGTTTACCTTTGTTATTAAGTGTACTGAGTACGTTGTCTTTGTAAGCTAGTAGCTGGCCTTTTGAGGAACCTAACAACAGTCCCATTTCTTTATCGCGGTACAACGAGGTAATCGGATCATCACGGAAAGAATGAATGACGCCGGGGATCTTCATGTCGGGAATAACGAGTATGCCTTTATCAAATGTGCTGAGCAGAATGTTCCCTTCATGATCTTCGTACACATCCGAAATAAAATAATCGTTGTATAAGGGATTTACATGTTCAGGTATAATTTCTTTTTCCAGAACAACAACCCCCGGTAGTGTACCGGCTACCCAAAGTTTATCCTGGACAGAGTAAAGCCTGACATTCCGAGCGTATTCAAATGCATTGCTTGTGCCTAATAATCTTAATTCATAGTTTTTTGTATTAAAGCTATAAACCGACTTTGTTTTTAAATTAACAGCATAGGTCTTTGAGCCCAGAGAGAAAAATTTCAGAATTTCATTGGGTGATAAAGAAGCGGAGCCGTTTTTGAATTTTTGAACAAGTTTTTTTTCGTTCTGAATTATCAAAACAGAATCGCTTCCTCCTAAGTGATAAAAAATGGTTCTATTAGCATCGGCAAAAGGCAAACCAAGATATCCATCACTTCTGGTTATACGTTTAATAATGGTTCCGTCTTCAGAAAGTTCTATGATTTTTTTAGATCCTATGAGTAAGTGATCTTTATCGTTTATAATTAAACTTATATCCGGACAAACTTCTTCAGGCTCTAGTTCGTATAACAAACTGTATTCATTATCCTTAATCCGAAAGATCTGGTTATTGAGGTTGTGACAATAGATGGTACCTTTTGAATTGACTACAAAATCAAAGACAGAAGTGCTTTTAGCATCTTTGCAATCAATTTTTTGGTAATTATAATGATCAAAACGAAAAAGACCTTCATTGGTAGCAAACCAATAGTTTAAATCATGGTCTTGTACCACATCGTAAACTTGTACACCTTTAAACTGATTTTCGCCAAGAATAGAAAAGGCAGGTTGTTGCGAATACGTATAAGTGAAAGCAAACAGAATGAAGAATGTCAGCAATCTTGTATTGAAGAAGCGGAAGTTTATGAATATGGTTTTGATGATATGGATAGGATTAAATCTTATTTAAAATACTTCTTCAACTAAATTTTCGTCAACATAAACCAAGAGTTTCTTTACTTGGGCATGTCCCATTTTTTGTAAGGCAACAGCATACTGACTCATTTGTACAGCATATTTTTTCGAATTGGGTTTTCCGGTTTTATAATCAATAACAACAGCGCAATCCTTATCAAATACAATTTTATCTGGACGTAATAAATCGCCTGTATCGGTAATCATTTCTGCTTCGTTTTTTGATTTCAGGGTTCCAGAGAAATAATTTTCAATGAGTTTATTTTGTAGAATTTCTTTTATCTTTTGTTCCAACTCCGGTTTCTCTGATTCTACTATTATACCTTGTTTCAACATACTTTCTAAAACAGAAGTGACTTCAGTGATAGAATTAATGCCTGATAAAATGTAGTGCATCTTAATTCCTTTTTCAAGCGCGGCTTCAGTGTTATCTTGCAGTTTCAATTTATGACTACCTTTAATTTTAATTAATCCCGCATTGGTATTAAAGTGTAAGTTAGAAATATCGAAGTTAGTGGTATCAGTTCTGTTTTCTGTTAATAGTTTTGACTGTAAGCTGCCTAATTCATAAAGTGTTTCGCCATCACCAACGTTATTGGTTAAATAAACATTTATCCAGTCAGCAACCGTTGCTTGTTTTTGTGTGGTTGATTTGTAAGTAATAATGTGGAGGCGTTCAACCGCGCGTGTAAAAGCAACATAAAGTAAATTTAAGTTATCGAGGTATTGTTCGTTTTTTTCCAGTTCGTAAAATTCATTCAAACCGGCTTCTTCTAAACCTTTGTTTAAATCAAATAAGCCTACAGGTATAGGTGAGTCGGTATCACTTAAATCTACCCAAGCCGGATTTGCTTTGTACACTTGCCAATTAGTGAAAGGTAAAATCACCACCGGAAATTCAAGTCCTTTCGATTTGTGGACACTCATTATTCGCACGGCATTTGTACCATCCGGAATTATTAAGGAAGCTTTATCCTTTCGTTTATCCCACCAATATATAAAATCATTTACCGAACCGGTTTTATTAACCAGATAATCATTTACTTCATCTAAAAAGAAGCGGATATATTGAGGATTCTGTTCTTCTAATTTTAATTTGGTAATAATCTCAACACAAACATCAAAAATATTTTTTTGATTAAACGAAAAAGGTTTTAAATCTATTTTAAGTTCGGCTAATACTGAAAATAAATTTCCCGAGCGGACAAGTTCTTTAATGTTATTAGATAATTCTTTGTTTTCTACTACATAATTTAAAACCACTGCCGCACTAATATCATCAAAAGGATTATTTAAGTAGGTTATAAAAGCCGTCAGACAATTAATTTCAGGATTGTTCTTTAATAAAAGGGAGTCGGATGAAATAACCGGAATTTCTTCTTGCATTAAAAAGTTGGCACAAAGATTTCCTTGTTTGTTATTACGGGCAATGATACAAATATCGTTGTAAGAATAGCCGCTATTAATAGCGTGATTGATGTGATGTTTTATGAGTTCAAAATTTTCGAGATCCACATTATCTTTTTCAAGATTGCCGGAGTGAATGCTCACATAACCGCCGGCGTCATGTCGGTACTTTTGACTAGCCTTATCATAAATGCTTTTGAATTGGTCGGTTAAATAAAATTGAGGCAGAAATTCAAATACTGAATTATTGAAATCGATAATATTTTTTAAGCTTCTGTAATTCGTATCCAAAACTTCAGCTTTAAAATTTTGAGCTAAACTGGCAGCACGTTCGGAAAGTATATTGTTTTGTTCAGAATCTTTTAGTTCAGGCAAAATATTAAATTGTTGCACATTAGCATTCCGCCAGCGGTAAATACTTTGTTTGCCATCGCCTACAATTAAATTATAGCGACCAGTGGCTAATGCATTATCAACGAGTGGGAGCAGATTTAACCATTGAAGGGTAGAGGTATCCTGAAATTCATCCAACAAATAATTATTATAACGTTCACCTAAGCGCTCGTAAATAAAAGGAGCGGGTTCTTCAGAAACCACTTTTGCAATTTTAGAATTGAATTCAGAGATAAACACAATTTGTTCTTCTGCTCTAAACTCTTCGCTTATTTCCTGCAATTCGTTTACTAAAATCAAGGAATAAATATTTTTCTCTAATAGATTAAATAAACTGAAGCGTTGAGCATTTCCATCAATGTAATTTATAGTTTCTGTTGCAATAGTATTTAATTGTGCTGTTATACTTTCAAGAGCTGAATTTTCGCTTGCGGTATTCTTGTTGCTATTCCATTTGTTTTTGTTAACAGCTTCTTTTAATCGCGCTCCGGTTAAGTCGTTTATTTTATCAAATGAAAAATTAGCCCATTTTTTAAAAACGTTTTGTGGGCCTGTTTTTCCGTAATTAAAATGCTCATCATTTAAATTTTTGCTTTTTATTAATTGTAAAGCTTCTTCACCTTTTTCTTTAATTCGTTTTTTAAATTGAGACGTGTACGAATAAAGATCTTTCTGAATTTCTTTTAATTGGTCTTTTGAATAGCTTTTGAGTTTAAGTAAATTTACTTCAGCGTCTTCCTTCTGAATTATCTCAGCAAACTCTAATAATTTTTTTTCAGGATCCCAGGCATTGTTTTCTTCAGCGTTGTTGGAAGAGTATTGTACAAGTAAATCCGTCAATTCTTGACTCTCTCCAATTTTAGCCATTAAACCGGAAACCACTTTTCTGTAAAAGTCAGCTGTATTAGTTTCAATACTGAAATTAACCGGCAATTTTAAATCAAAGGCAAAGGTTTTAACTATTTTGTGGGTAAAACTATCAATCGTGCTAATAGAGAAGTCGGAATAGTTATGCAAAATCTCATTTAAATTGAGTTTAGCGCGATTAACAAGTGTGCTTCGACTAATTCCTGTTTCTTCACTTATTAATTCAATTAAAGAGGCTGCTTTGGGTTTGTTATTCGAAATTTGCTTAAGAGCTTCAATAATCCTTAATTTCATTTCAGCCGCAGCTTTATTGGTAAAGGTTATGGCAAGAATCTTTTTGTAAGCTTGTGGTCGCGGCGATTCGTCGCTTAAAGCAATTTTAAGATAGGCTTTAACCAGTGTAAAGGTTTTTCCGCTTCCTGCTGAGGATTTATAAACTACAAAGTTTTTCTGCACCATTTAGTTGCTGAAGGGAACTTGTTCTCCTTCGGTATAAAAATAAAAAACCCCGTGGTATTAGCACGGGGTTTTTATTATTTAATATGAATACTATTCTTCTTCTTCTTCGCCTGTTACTTTAGGTTTGTTAGTTGGAGCTGTTTTAGGAGCATTAGGATCGTTATAATCCCAACTTACAATTCCGAATACAGTACGACGGTTTTTAGCGTGTAAAGCTTCTTTTTCTTCTTTAGTTTTTGCTTTGTTGATTACATCGTCTTTTACTAATAAACGAGTCTCACCATAACCTTTTGCACTCATACGAGCTAAAGGAATTTTTTTCTCGTTAGCTAAGTAGTCAACACAAGATTGAGCACGAGCTTGGGATAAGATTAAGTTTTTAGGATCAGAACCACGGCTATCTGTGTGAGCTGATAACTGGATAATAATAGTAGGGTTATCAATTAAAGTTTGATATAAGAAATTTAATGAATCTTTAGACTCCGGACGTAAGTCAGCTTTTCCTAGGTCATATAATACAGCAGGGAAACGGATTTCTTTTTCAACCGGTACAACTTCAAAATCTTTCATGAAGTCTTTTGATTCTTTTTCACCTGCAGTAGTTAAAGCACCCATATCTTTAGAGGCTAAGTAACCGTCTTTATAAGTTGCAGAAACTGTTTGTTTGCTGGTTTCAATTGTAACTGTGTAAGAAACGTTTTCTTTTAATTTGAAAGCGTAACCACCTTCGTTACCTGTAGTAGCATCGTTAATTGTTCCATCGCTACCTTGCATTTTTACTTTAGCGTTAGAAACCGGCTCACCTTTACCAACACCTTTGCTTCCACCGTTTGATACTACCTTACCTTTTAAGTTAAATACTAATGGTGGTAAATAGAATGACCAGATATCATCACTTCCTTTTCCGCCTTCACGGTTAGAAGAGAAATAACCACGTTGTTTTTTTCCTTCAAATACGATACCGAAATCATCAGCACCTGAGTTTAAAGGAACTTTTAAGTTTTCTGGAGCTTTTGTGAATTTTCCATCAGCACCAATTTCAGATTTGAAAATATCTAAACCACCCATACCAGGATGAGAGTTAGAAGAGAAATATAAAGTTTTGCTATCGTCAGAAACATAAGGATACATCTCGTCGTTAGCACCATTAATTTGCGGACCTAAGTTAATTGGCAAGCTCCAAGTGTTACCTTTTGCATCATAAACTGTTTTCCAAATATCAGCACCACCAAATCCACCTTTCATACGGGAAACAAAATAAACTGTTTTACCATCAGCAGATAATGCCGGGTGACCGAACTGAACTGAATCGATATTAAATGGAAGTTTAACAGGCTCAGCCCAACCAGAACCTTGTTTTTTAGCCATGTATAATTGACAACCAGATTTTTGAGCTTTAATCTCAGGACAACGAGTCATTAACATAAAATCACCTTTTTTAGAAACAGCAGCAGCACCATCATTAAATGCACTACTAACAGCGCCTGCTAATGTTACAGGAGTTGACCATTTACCGTTTTTGTCTAATTTGGTCTCATACATTTTTGAGTGATTTTGACCAGTTGTGATATCTTGTTTTTGGTTAACACCTTCGCGGGTTGAAGTAAATACTAAAGTGTTATATTTTTTATCTGAATAAGTAGGAGAAAAATCAGACTCTTTAGAGTTGATTAAGGCCATATTTTCAATTTTATAACGGCCCGGGTTATCTTTCCACTGTTGAGCTAGTTCACTTGATTTAACACCTTTATCACCTCGAGGATCAGAAGGAGCTAATTTTTTGAAATTTTGGTATTCAGTGATAGCTTCAGGGTATTTTCCTTGAGATTTTAAAACGTCAGCTAATCTTACAATTGCTTCAGGATCAGGGTATTTAGCTGCAATAGCTTTTTGATAGTAAGTTTCAGCACTTTTCATATCGTTAATCTCTTGATACGAGAAAGCTGTTCTAAACAAAACCTTAGCTTTCATATCGGCTTTTTTAACCGATGTATATGCTGATTTGTAAAGTTCAACAGCCGAGAAGTACTGATGGTTATCGAATGCTAAATCAGCCTTAGCCAATGCTTTCTGAGCAATTACAGGAGATGCCATGCAAATAATTGCACCCGCAATTAATGTAAGTTTGGTGATTTGTTTCATAGATAGACTTATTACCTTAAATTTATTAAACCGCTAAAATAAGAAAATATTTAAATGTGCAAAAATTTTTAATAAATAAACCCACCATTCGACGGGTTTATTTTAATATTAATGATGCTCAGCACCGTGTTCAGAGGCTGCAGCTTCGTGCCCTCCACCATGATGTGCTCCTGATCTTAAATCTTCTTGCTGTTTAACCAATAATTGGTCGATAGGCGTGCGGTTTGCAGGTTTACCTGAGTATGTACCCTCATTTAGTGAAATAAATATCAAATAGAACATAAATACAACATAAGGAGCTAAAACAGTGTATTTAAAAAACTTTGCTTCGTGTCCTAAGTGCATGAAAGCCATTACGATAAAACCTGCCTTAACAATAGTTAAACCAATGAATAGGGTTTTTAACCATAAAGTACCAGACCAACCGTTTCCGGGTGCCATGAAACCGATAATTAATTCAAAAATTGTAATGATTAACATTATCCAAAACACATTCCAAAGAGTACGGCGTAATTTTTTACCGTCTTCTTCATTATGTGCGGCCATTTTTTCGTATTCAGGATAATCGTCGTGGAATTCCATAATTCTTAGTTTTTAAATGTTTACAATAAATAAAAGAAGGTAAATACAAACACCCACACTAAATCTACAAAGTGCCAATAAAGTCCTACTTTTTCAACCATTTCATAATGACCACGTCTTTCATAAGTGCCCATTATAACGTTCATAAATATGACAAAATTGATAACCACACCCGAAAATACGTGGGTTCCGTGGAAACCGGTTATAAAGAAGAAGAAATTAGCAAATTGAGGGGCTCCGTACTCGTTAACGGTCATATTAGCACCATAAATTGTTTTTTGAACATAGTTCCCGATTTCCGGATCCCAAACCATTCTTAAAGCTCCTACATCAGTTCCAACAATAAAGTGATACCACTCCCACGCCTGTGAACCTACGAAAGCTAAACCTCCAACGATAGTCCAGAACATCCAGATTAAAACGCCACGTCTGTTATTACGGTGACCAGCCTCAACAGCTAATACCATGGTAACCGACGACATAATTAATATGAAAGTCATTAAACCTACATACGCCAAAGGAATATGCGCTTCAACAAACGGAAAGTGAGTAAATACGTTTTCAGCTTTCGGCCATACGTCAGAATATTTATGACGGATAAATCCGTAGGCACAAAGTAAGCCTCCAAAAGTTAAAGCATCGGAAATAAGGAAAAACCACATGAAGATCTTTCCGTAACTTAGTCTGAATGGGGATTGACCACCGCTCCAGGCTTCTTTTGGGTCTAGTTCTGCTGAATGAGACATAGTTTTAACAAAAATTAAATTTTACACTGCAATTTTAACGAATAAAATATAAAAACAAAAATAAATATACCCATAAAACGCTTAAAAAATGCCAGTAGAGGCCGCAAAGCTCAATACCTAAGGCGTTTTCCGCTGTATACTTCTTCCGTAAAGAATTTATTAACACAACCATGAGGGAAATTATGCCCCCTAAAAGGTGAGCCCAATGGGCTAAAACAAACAGGATGAAAAAGGAGCCTGATGGATTGCTGTATTTGCCTCCCAAAACAACGCCATGTTCAAATAAATCGCCCCATCCACGGTATTGACAAGCCATAAAAACGAAGCCTAAAATAAGGGTGGTTAATGTACCCCAAATAATGCCTTTTGTGTTGTTCTTTTTAACTGCACTTTGAACATAAAGAAAAACAATGCTGCTTAAAACAATTACGGCCGTGCTTACAATAAACATTTCAGGCACGTTAAACAGTAGCCAGTTTCCGGCATTTTGTCTAACTATGTAAGCACTGGTTAAACCGGCCCAAAACATTATCATACTGATAATGCCAATCCACAACAAAGCTTTGGCTGATTTACGTTTTGCCACTAATAAATCCTCTTTTAAAGTTGGGCTTGGTTTGTATTTAATTTCTGATTCCATTTTAAGCTTTTGTCATGAGTGCTAATTGCACAACGGGTAAATAAATAATTGCAACAATAAATAATTTCTTAGCATTTTCGATGGTTGGAATCCTGTAAAAATTATACGCCTGCAAAGCTAAGGTAATCCCAAATACTAAAACAATGATTCCTGTCATCCAACCAACAAAATGAAATACATACGGCAACAAACTAATCGGAATCAAAAATAAAGAATACACCAAAATCTGAAATTTTGAAACGTCATCCCGACCGCCAGCCGAAGGTAACATCATAAAACCCGCCTTCGCATAATCATCATGATTAAACCAGGCTAACGACCAAAAATGAGGGAATTGCCAGAAAAATTGAATAGAAAATAAAAGAAATGCGAAGAAAGTAATGTTTCCAAAACCATCAGTAGCTGCAACAGCTCCAATTAAAGTTGGTAAAGCGCCGGGAAAAGCTCCCACAAAAACCGACAAAGGTGTTTTGCGTTTTAAGGGTGTATAAACAAGGGCATATAAAACAATAGAAACAAAACCTAAAATACCACTCAAAGGGTTAGTAAAAACCCACAATAAAACGGTTCCGCCAATTCCAAATGCTGAACAAAACAAAAGCGATTCAATTACATTTAATTTACCTGTTGGAAGCGGTCTGTTTTTAGTGCGATCCATCAACTTATCCAAATCTTTTTCAATAATCATATTGAAACCGTTTGCGGCCGCTGTTACCATAAAGCCTCCAATAGAAAGCGCTAAAATCTGCTGATAATTAATTGTTTCGGCAACGGTTAAATACGTGATAACGGCGGAGAAAACAACTAAGCCTGCTAAACGGTATTTTGTCAGCATTACAAAACCACGGAATTTCGAGTAATCTGCGGCTTCTGCTTTAATATCTTGTGAGGTGGCGTTCAATGCGGGAGCAAATGTAGCAATTAATTTTTTTGAAGCTCGAATAAACCGAAATAATCGCCTTTTAAATTTAACAACTCCTGATGCATTCCACTTTCACTGATTTCTCCGTTTTTTAGATACAAAATTGTATCGGCATGACGGATACTGGAAATACGCGGACTAATAATTATGCAAGTTTTATTTTGCATGATACGTTTGAGATTATTTAAAATTAAAGATTCGGTTTCTGTGTCAACGGCCGACAAACAATCATCAAAAATTAAAATCTCAGGATTCTTAATTATGGCGCGGGCAATTGATACACGTTGTTTTTGTCCGCCCGAAAGTGTGATACCTCTTTCGCCAACTAAGGTTTCAAATTTATTTGGGAATTCCTGAATGTTATCAAACACCGATGCGTTTTTTGCAGCGGTTTCAATTTCTTCTTTGCTAAATTCTTTTTCGGAAGCAAATGAAATATTATTGGCAATAGTATCACTAAATAAAAAAACTTCTTGTGGAACTATCCCCATACTTTTTCTTAAATCCGATAAGTTGAGGTGCTTAATATTTTTATTGTCCATTAAAATTTCTCCCTGTTCAGTATCGTAAATCCTGCTTAACAATTGTGCGATTGTTGATTTACCAGAACCAACCGGACCGGTAATTCCTAATATTTGTCCGGGCTTTACATGAAACGAAATATTTTTTAAAGCTGTAATTCCTGTTTCGGGATAAGTGAACGAAACATTTTTGAATTTAATATCACCTTCAATTTTTGTTTCACTTGTTGCATCATTTTTAATGGCAGAAGGTGTTTTTAAAAACTCGTTAATTCTAGTTTGTGATGCAGCGGCGCGTTGAATTAAAGATGTTACCCATCCTAAAGCAGCAAATGGCCAAGTGAGTCGGTAAACATTCATAATAAATTCAGGAATATTTCCGGCTTCAATTTTTTTATGCATCACCAAGTAACCGCCGTACCAAATGGTAATCATCACACTTAAACCAATCATCAATACCATAGTAGGTTGAAAATACGATTCGATGGTGGCGAGTTTCAGATTTTCTTTTTTGTACACATCTCCTTTTTCATCTAAACTTTTTGTAAAATAGTTTTCCTGAGCATAAGCTTTTATTACCCGTATAGATGCAAAACTTTCCTGCGCATGCGATGTTAAATTAGAAAGCTCTTGCTGAACTTTATTACTGCGCTTATTTATTTTATCTGAAACTTTATAAATAATAAAGGATAGAATAGGAAGTGGAATAAAAACCATCAACGTTAATTCCCAATTTACATTCAACATAAAAACTAAAACCGTAATTACGGTTACCAAAGTATTTGCTAAATACATTACGGCCGGCCCGGTGTACATTCTTACCTTTCCAACATCTTCTGTGATGCGGTTCATCAAATCACCTGTACTATATTGCTTATAAAAACTTACATCTAATGACTGGTAATGTTGATAGATTTCATTTTTCTGATCGTATTCAATATGACGGCTCATTACAATAATAGTTTGTCGCATTAAAAACATAAACAAACCGCTGGTCAAGGCTAATCCAATAATCGTTAAACCGTAAGTGATAAAAATAGAAGTGTCAGAGAAATTATTTTCAGAAATATATTTTAAAACGGTGTTAGTGCCTTTACGTACAATTACTGCCTGGTAGGTTCCGAAAATGGTAGAGAGCGAAACAAACAAAATACCCATTAATAGGAGCCATTTGTATTTTATGAAGTAGTGATTTAAGGAGAGAAGCGATTTCACATTGTAAAGTTAGTTCATAAACTACAATTATTGACTTAAATGTTTGTATTTTTACAACAAATGGCTTGGCATATAGTAAGATTATTAATGGTGTTTGCAATGGACACGTTTTACAAACGTTTAGCCATTAAGAACAGAAAACATCTGACCGTAAAGGGTCCTGTAATTTTAGCTATTAATCATCCTAATGCTTTCATGGACCCTTCTATGATAAGCTACGTCGCTTATCCGCCAAAATTTTATTTTTTAGCCAGAGGCGATGTTTTTAAACCGGGTATTGCCACTTTTGTTTTTGAAAGTTTGGGCATCGCACCAATTTTCAGAATGCGCGATGGAGGTAAAGAGGGTTTAATGAAAAACGAAGAGACTTATCAACGCGTTTACAAATTGCTTGCAAAAAATAAAAAGGTAATGATTTTTGCGGAAGGCCTTTGTGTGCAAGAACGCAGATTACGTCCGCTAAAAAAAGGTGTACCTCGAATGGTGTTTAATGCCATGGAAGAAATTAATCGTCCGGATTTAACTGTTGTTCCGGTGGGCGTTAATTATACAAATCCAAAAAAATTCAGAAGTCATTTGTTTTTTAATATTGGTGAACCTATTCGGGTGGCTGATTTTATGGAAGAATATAAAGCTCAGCCGGCCCGTACTCTAAATACATTTTTAAAAGTTCTTGAACCAAAAATGAAAGAACTTATTGTGCATATTGATAATCCGAAAAACGACAACTTGGTGGGTTGGTTAGAAGAATTGTTTTTGCGGGATTGGTGTAAAAAGCGCCGTTGGAATTATAAAAATTTAGATCACGAATTAAAAATGTCGCAGCAAATAACGGCAATGGTTAATGTTGCTGATGTAGAAAACAAATCTGTAATTGATGAGCTTAACGAAAAATGTAAAACTTATTTCAAAAACCTAAACAAATTAAAAATCCGCGATTGGTTAGTGAATCCTCACCATAAATCAAAAGTAAGTTGGCTACACTTTTTTGTTAGAACAATTTTATTGATTGTGTTTTCTCCGCTTTGGATTCGGGGATTAATCGGAAATTATTTACCATATAAAGCTTCCGAAAAAATTACCGATAAGATAGTTCGCAATGTTGAGTTCCATTCGTCGTTTAATATGGCCATTGGTTCTATTTTAACATGGATATATTACGGCATACAGTTTTATGTGGTGAATAAATTAACAGGAAATATTGGTTGGGCAGGATTGGCAGTTGTTGTTTCGTTTTTCACCGGCAAGTTCGTTTTATACTATTATCCTTTTCTTCAAAAAACTTTAGGTTTATTCAGGGCGCTTACTAACCAACAAAAAATGAAGGCGTTAAAGGCTGAGAGAGATGAGATTTACAATCTAGTTGCGCAGATTAACAAAAATTAGTAATTTAGTTTGGCACGTAAATTGAGATGTTACGTATAAACAACCATGAAATCTTTCAAATCTATAACAATAACTCTAACTGCCATTGCTGTTATTGTAGCGCTTAGTTCTGCAGGTTATTATACGTCCACTAAAAAGCAAGAACTTAATCAGATTATTTCAAGTAACAAAAATGTAATTGATTTACCTGTTAATCCGAATACAGCATTTAAAGAAGGCGAGGTTTTAACTTATCGTTTGCACTATGGTATTATGGATGCCGGCGTTGCAGTATTGGAAGTGAAACCATCTGTGATGGAAATATCAGGGCGTAAAGTATATCATATTGTAGGTAACGGATATTCGAAAGGTAGTTTCGACTGGTTTTATAAAGTACGCGATCGTTACGAAACATTTATTGATAAAGATGCGATGGTGCCTTGGATGTTTGTTCGCAGAGTAGATGAAGGTGGTGTAAAATTCAGTCAGGATTATGTCTTTAATCATTACACAAAAAAAGTTGATGTTGGCGGTGGTGAGAAATACGATGTACCAACCGGAATTCAAGATATGCTGTCGGCTTTTTATGCAGCGCGTAATGTTGATTTTACAAATGCAAAGGAAGGTGATATATTTTCGATAAACAGTTTTATTGATAAAGAATTATGGCCACTTAAAATTAAGTTTGTTGGCAGGGAAGCTATTCAAACTGATATCGGAAAATTCAACTGCTTACGGTTTCGTCCAATTGTACAAAAAGGACGAGTATTTAAAAGCGAAGAAGATTTAAATATTTGGATTACTGATGATAAGAACCACGTGCCATTAAGAGCGCAGGCAAAAATTTTAATCGGTTCTGTGAAGATGGATATTACCGCTGCAACAGGTTTGGCTAATGAAACTTCGAAGATAAATTAGTTATTCTTTTACCTTACAAACTAAGCTGGTGTCTTTGTTACTCTTAGCACAGGCTTCTTCTTTATTATTCTTGGTGGCATAAACTAAAAGATGCGATTTTTGTACTGGTGAAGTATAAACGTATTCACACTCGCAAGCATAAGGTTTAATGCATGAGTAAGTCATCGTTGCTAAAAATCCTATTATAAAAATCTTTTTAAGCATTATTTATCTTTTAGTGTACAAGTTTCAGTACTGTCGGCTAAATTAGCACAGGCTTTTTTAGAATCTTTTTTGTTCCCATTTATGTAAAAAATACTGGTATCCTGCATGGATTGCACGGCTTGCATTGAACTATCAACACACTCACATTTTCTGGCTTTAGTACAGGATGAAACCATGAAAACAAAAAAGACTATGTAGATTATGAAACGCACGAATTATCTTACAGAACAGGTTGCTCCCGGATTTGTTGATTGATATTGCGATTGGCTGGCACTACAGAAGGTATTGGCTTCGCTTCTTTTTACATTGACGTAGTTAGCGGTGCCTAATGTTGTTCCGCTACTATCTGTACAAGTACAGGTTCTGTCTTTACGGCACGAGCTTAAGCTTATCAAAATCAACCCGGTTAATACTATTGTTTGCTTCATAATTTTGTTATTACCAACAATACAAAAGTAATTTATAAATTTAGAATTCAAAATAATATGAATTATTTAGCCCACGCCTTCTTATCGTTTAATAACGAGCCTATTACCGTTGGGAATTTTATTGCCGACCATATAAAGTTGGCTGATGCGGGGCATTTACCACCTGAAATTAAGCAAGGCGTGCTTTTACACAGGCGTATAGATTACTTTACGGATACTCATCCTTTATTTATTAAGAGCAAACGTAATTTTTATGATGGGTTTGAAAGGTATAGTGGGGTATTAGTTGATATTTATTACGATTATCTCTTAGCAAAAAATTTCGATAAGTTTTCAGATGTGAAATTAGAGGCGTTCACAAAAAATATTTATTCAGTATTACAAAACAACACACAGCATTTACCTGAGACATCGAAAGGATTTTTGAATTATGTTCTACAAAACAATACGTTTTATGAATATTCTAAAATTGAAGGAATAGAAATGGTATTAAAACATTTGTCGTACCGGATTAATCATGGCGTTTTTTTAAACGAATCGGTTCCGTTATTTATTCAACACGAAAAATCAATTGAGTTGGATTTTCTTGAATTTTTTGAAGACTTAATTAAAGATGCGAAAGCTTTTAAATAACTTTTCCGTCTTTCATTACTAATTTTCTGTCAGCCATGTCGGCTAATTCGGTATTGTGAGTAACAATTACAAACGTTTGGTTTAATTCTTTACGCAAATTAAAAAACAATTGGTGTAATTCTTGAGCAGTATTACTATCTAAATTTCCTGAAGGCTCATCAGCAAAAATTATTTTGGGTGAATTAATTAAAGCTCTTGCTACAGCAACACGTTGTTGTTCTCCACCCGATAATTCGGAAGGTTTGTGCGTGAAACGGTCTTTCAATCCTAAATAATCTAATAATTCTTTCGCTTTTGTCTCAGCTTGTTTTTTAGATGTCTTTGCAATTAAAGCCGGCATACAAACATTTTCTAAGGCATCGAACTCCGGTAATAAATGATGAAATTGAAAAACAAAACCAATATTTAAATTGCGGAAAGCAGCGAGTTTTTTATCATTCAATTTATATACATCAGTGCCATCAATAAATAATTCACCTGATGTTGGTCGGTCTAATGTTCCTAAAATAGTTAAGAGAGTAGTTTTACCTGCACCTGATGAACCAACTACAGAAACCACTTCGCCTTTATTAATATCAACGGTTATCCCTTTTAATATTTCAAGCTCTGCGTATTTTTTATGTATGTTTTTAGCTGATATCATCTTTTACAAAAGTAAGTAACAAAAAACGCTTATCAATACAATTCCAATAAAATCTAACACTAATCCCACTTTAAACATGTCTTTTATCTCAATTTTCTTGGTTCCAAATACAATTGTATTGGCTGCGGTTGCAACGGGCAACATAAATCCAAGTGATGCGGCAAAAGTGGCAGGTATCATTAATACCAATGGCGGGAGATCTAAGTTTTTTTGTAATGCAATCATAACAGGAATGGCTAATTGAATGCTCGCGATGTTTGAGGCAAATTCACTAATTATACAGACCACAGTACAAATGCAAATAATAATAATGAAAGGATTAGCTCCTTGTAAAACTTTTAGTGAACCCGCTAACCAACCACTTAATCCGGATACTTCAAATCCATAGGCTAAAGCAAAACCACTTCCAAACATTAAAATAATATCGTAACGGATTTTTTTAGCATCATTCCAAGTTAAGAGGGCTTCGTTTTTGTTTCTTTTGGAAGGAATTAAAAATAAGAGTAATGCGGCGGCCACAGCAACAATTGAATCATCCACAAATTTCGGCTCTTTAAAAATATGATTCCAGCCTTTATATTTAAAAGTCCCGAAGTCAACATCCGCACGTGTAAACCATAAAATAGCGCAAGCCACAAAAATAAAAAACACCCATTTTTCTTCGTAACCGGATTTACCTAATGATTTGTAATTGGTTTTAAAAAAATCTTTTGTGAGATTAATTTTTAAAGTCTTGTCGAAATAATATTTTGATAAAACAAAGAAGGTGGCAATTAAAAGTACAAACGATAAAGGAAAACCAATGGCCGACCAACTTAAAAAATTTAAATCTGTATTCTCCGGAAAGGCTTCTTTATAAGCTTTAAAGAAATACATATTAGGAGGCGTTCCAACAGGGGTTGCTAATCCGCCAATAGTGGCAGAGTAGGCAAGTCCTAATAAAAGAGCTGCAGCAAAATGTTTGCGGTGTTTATCGCCATCAATATATTTTTCAGTTTCTAAAATTAAAGCAAGAACGGCACTGAACAACATCATACATGTGGCGGTGTTGCTAATCCAATTACTAATTAAATACGCAGTAAGCATAACGCCTAATAAAATGCTGGTTGGTTTTGTTCCAACTACCGATAAAATTTTTACAGCTATTCGTTTATGTAAATCCCATTTCTCAATAGCAAAGGCAATCATAAAACCACCTAAGAATAAAAAGATAATGCTGTCGGTATATTGTTGCGCCACAGATTTCGCATCGGCTAATCCTAAAATGGGCATTAATAACATTGGGATTAAAGCTGTAACTGCTAAATGCACCGCTTCAGTAAACCACCAAATGGCCATCCAAATAGCAATACCTGCCATCAAGGTTACTTTGGGATTACTTGGTTCCAAATCAAAGAATATCCAAAGAATAGAGGCGGCTAGTGGCCCTGCAATAATTGGTACATATCTTTTTAGATAATCTTTCATGAAGGTTATTGGTTATAAAGTTATAAAGTTATTGGGTTATTAAGTGATACGCCGTGAATTTATTTTAACTAATAACCAGAACTGGTAACCTAATAACCAATATTCGTATATTCGTAAAAATTAGTATTTGCTGATGAGAATAGTATTTATGGGCACACCCGAATTTGCGGTGCCTTGTTTAGATATATTATTAAAGAACCATTACAATGTAGTGGGGGTAGTTACTGTGCCTGATAAACCGGCAGGGCGTGGACAACAACTGCAAGAAAGTGCAGTAAAGAAATTTGCTGTTGCGAATGGAATTAAAGTATTGCAACCTCTAAAATTAAAAGACCCTGAGTTTATTGCAGAATTAAAAAGTTTAAATGCCGATTTACAAATTGTAGTCGCCTTTAGAATGTTACCTGAAGAAGTTTGGAATATGCCAAAATTAGGTACTTACAATTTACATGGATCGTTATTACCAAAATACAGAGGGGCTGCTCCCATTAATTGGGCCATTATAAACGGTGAAACTGAGAGTGGTGTAACTACATTTAAATTGAAACATGAGATAGATACAGGAAGTATGTTGTATCAACAAAAAGTAAGCATAGCCGAAAACACTACGGCAGGCGATTTGCATGATGAATTAATGAAAGTAGGAGCAAGTCTTATTTTAAAAACAGTAAAAGCCATTGAAAGCGGCACTGTTGATTTAAAAGTTCAGGATGATACACAAGCTATTCACGCGCCAAAAATATTTAAAGAGACTTGCAAAATTAACTGGAGTAAATCTCCCAAAGAAATTTATAATTTAATTCGCGGTCTTTCCCCATATCCTGCAGCGTTTACCGAGTTTAAGGATGCACAAGGTAATTTATTGTCGTTAAAAATATTTTCAACTAACAAAGAAGAGTCTCAGCATTCGTATACTAACGGTTTGGTAACAACTGACAATAAAACATATGTGAATGTAGCTTGTAATGGCGGATACATTAGTATTAAAGAATTACAATTGCAGGGAAAAAAGAAAATGACCACCGAAGAATTTTTACGCGGTTATAAATTTCCTGTGCAGACCACTTTTCTTTAAATAAAAACGAAAATCTAAAATCTAAAAGCTCTGTAACCCGCGTTAAACGGGCGTTTCAGCGGTTCATTTATGAACAAAAGTTAAATTTATGAACAAAGACAGGGGTTTTCGACGGAGATACTTGACAAACTGGTTATACATTATACATTTGTTATACTAACAAAAAGATTGTTTAATCTAAAAAAATTTAAAAATGAACAAAGCAGAATTAATTGATTCAATTGCCGCAAGTGCAAAATTAACAAAAGCTGATGCAGGCCGTGCATTAGATGCAACTATCGATTCGATACACAAAGCCTTGAAAAAAGGTGAGCGTATTGGTTTAGTAGGTTTTGGTTCTTTTACGGTAGCAAAACGCGCTGCTCGTACTGGCCGTAATCCTCAAACAGGAAAAGAAATTAAAATTGCTGCTAAAAAAGTAGTGAAATTTAAAGCAGGTGCTGAATTAGCAGGAACTGTAAACAAAAAGTAATTAATTTGTAAAAATTAAAAAGCCCCCCAACAATACTGTTGGGGGGCTTTTTGTTTGAGTAAAATAAATTTTATCGGTCATCATCATCGTGATCGCCAACGCTAAAATCATCGCCTGATTCTTCATCATCACCATGTTCTAAATCATCTTCTCCTTCTTCCACTTCTGCCTCTTCACCTTCTTCACCATCTAATCCTTCTAAATCTCCTGCATCAACACCTTCTACTTTTAATGATTTATAAATTTCGCTTTCATCTTCAACATCATCATCTTCTTTCTTGTCTGCTTTTTTTCCTTTACCCATAATTGCAGCCAACAAAGCATCAGCAGGATCTTCATCCTTAATAATGTTTAATTGCTTGTATTGTTTTGGCGGATTACCAATTGATTTCGAAATAAGCGGATACTTTGCTTTGGGTTCTTCATTGGTAATTTTCATCATCTCCAATAAAAAATTCCATTGTACATTTTCGTCGTACACATAAACAAAACGTTGATGCGGTGTTTCTATATACTTTGCAATCTTGGCTTCCGACATTAATTTTTTCGGTTCTACTTTTAAGCGGATTTCTTCCGGCGTTAAAGGTAAATCTTCTTTACGTAAAGTAATTTCAAGATGTTTTCTCCAATAATCATCACTCACAAAAAATGCAGCAGCGTGTTTGTTATCAAACTTAAATGCTTCCAGAATTGTATTGTGAAGTTCTTCAAAAGTCTGTGCGGCTTTTATATCAATATCTCTATAAACATCCTCGTTATCTTCTATAATAACTCTAAATCGGTAAGCGGCCATTTTATTGGTTATTGGTTATTAGGTTAATGGTTATTAGTTATAAGGTTATTGGTTATAAGGTTAATGGTTATTAGTTAATTATTACATTAATTACTTAGTAACTCTATAACCTAGTAAATCTTTAACTCAACAACCTATTCTTCCTTCTTATTTTTTAGTAAATATTTAATGTATCCGTTTAAAATCAAAATACATTTATTCGTTTTTATCTTTAATTCTGCTAATTCTTTATCACTTATATATTCTTCTTCGCGTGCTACGATTAAGTGATCAATAATTTCATTTAATGAACCTCTTGAGTTTCTACAGAATTTGGCATTTTCCTTGTAGTGATAACGGCCAAATCCCTCAGCAATATTTGCAGTAGCAGACCTGCTTGCTCTTATCAGTTGATCAACGAGTTTGTACTTTTCTTCCTGAGGAAAGGTTTTTACAATCACTCTTATTCTTTTTCTTAAATCTGCAGCTTCTTTCCAACATTCTAACTCCTCAAAAGAAAAAAATCTTGACATTTCAAACAACTAATAACTTTGTAACTCTATAACTTAATAACCCTTTAACTCTATAACCTTCTAACTATTTTCTCATTTTATAAATTTCCGATTTCATTAAACCAATTCTGTTAAAGAAATGTGTGAATGAAGTAGCTAATACACCTAAACCATATTTCATACTACGACTAAAATTAATCGAGCTTGCTTCAGGAAAATATTTAGTTGGACAAGTTACTTCAGCAATATTAAATCCTGCGTAAAATATTTGCGATATCATTTGATTATCAAAAACAAAATCATCTGAATTAGCATGATAATTTATTTTCTCTAAAATCTCTCTCGAGAAAACACGGTAACCAGTATGATATTCTGATAATTTTTGTCCGATTAAAATATTTTGCGTTAAGGTTAAGCAGCGATTAAAAATGTATTTATACATTGGCATCCCACCTTTTAAAGCACCTTTTCCTAAAATACGGGAACCAAAAGCTGCGGGATATAAATCGTTACCCAGTAAATAGCATAAACTTTGAATCAATTTTGGGGTGTATTGATAATCGGGGTGTAACATTACCACAATATCAGCCCCTAAACTAAGGGCTTTATCGTAACATGTTTTTTGATTACCACCGTAACCTTTGTTTTTTTCGTGGGTAATTACGTGTTTTATCCCAATAGATTTTGCTACTTCTGCAGTATTATCCGTACTGCAATCATCCACTAATACCACATCATCTACAATATCAAAGGGAATTTCGTCGTAAGTACGTTTTAGAGTAAGAGCCGCGTTATAAGCAGGCAAAACCACCACTATTTTCTTGTTATTAATCATAATATTTAAACAAAAATAACAATTTTGATTAATAACTAAGATATGTTGTTTTTTAATTTCGACGTATCTTAGAGGCTTATAGTGCAGCCCAAAAAACTACATACCCTACTTATAAAATCGTTTATACCCCCGTTTTTTATAACGTTGTTTGTTAGCGTGTTCCTGTTTTTCTTAGTCGAGGTGGTTATTACCTATTTAGATGATTTTATTGGTAAGGGTTTGGGCTTTTGGACTTTAGGTAAACTCTTCTTTTACGCCTGGCTCGCTATTATACCAAAATGTATTCCTTTGGCAGTGCTTTTAGCTTCCATTATGACCTTCGGAAGTTTGGCCGAAAACTACGAATTAGCGGCTATGAAATCGTCAGGATTATCATTATTCCGAATCATTAAACCCGTGTTTTATTGTGTTATTTTTCTGGCAGTTTTAACTTTTGTTTTCAATAATTTTATTTTGCCGGGGGTTATGTTACGCTCACAATCCTTATTGTGGGATATTAGGCAAGCTAAACCGGTGATGAATATCAAGGAAGGTATTTTTTACAATAAGATTGATGATTACACCATGCGCGTTGGAAAAAAAGGGAAGGATGGTAATACCCTGCAAAATATTTTAATTTACGATCATACCGACCGAGTTGGAAATAATAAACAATTGTATGCCGATAGCGGGGAAATGAAGATGAGTGCGGATACAAATTACCTTGTGGTTAAATTACGCAATGGTAACCGTTACGAGCAAATTGTTCCGGAACTCGGAAAACCGGATACAAAGTCTTTCTCACAATTAAATTTTAAAGAACTAATTGTAAATATTGAGTTAACGGATTTTAAATTGAAACGTACCGATGAAAATGCTTTTGGTCATCACCACGAAATGATGAACGTGTGGCAGATTAGTGATGAAGTAGATTCTTTGAATAAAAAAATGGAAAAGCGTTTTACAAGTTTGGCACTTCAGTCACAAACTTATTTTTTTTACAGAACA
>JAGNIU010000069.1 GCA_018000995.1 Bacteroidia bacterium | reverse complement strand
CTAAACAAACAATAGCTTTTACTTTTGCTTTAACGATTTCAGTTAATTCGTTATAGTCGTTGCCTTTGTCTTGTCCACCGCAAATCCAAACAGTTGGTTTTTCCATACTTTCTAAAGCATACCATGCTGAGTTTACGTTAGTGGCTTTTGAATCGTTGATAAATTCGATTCCATTTACAGAAGCTACAAACTCCAAACGGTGTTCTACATTTTGGAAATCTTGTAAACTTTCGCGAATGATTTCTTTACGTACGTCTACGATACGTGCTGCTAATGAAGCGGCCATTGAATTGTAAACGTTATGTTTACCTTGCAGAGCTAATTGTTCAATTGTCATAATTAAGGGATTTTGGTTTTTATAGGTTAAGGTTAATTGGTTCTCGTTTAAATAAGCGCCTTCTCCATCGATTTTTTTTTTAATGCTGAAGGGTACTTTCTCTGCTTTTATTTCATGATGCTTTATAAATTCTTCCATCACTACATCATCTGCACAATAAACAAAAGCATCTTCTTTGGTTTGGTTCTGCGTAATTCTGAATTTCGATTTTGTATAATTTTCAAATTTGTAGTCGTAACGATCTAAATGATCAGGCGTGATATTTAATAATACAGCCACATCTGCTTTAAATTTGTACATGTCGTCTAATTGGAAACTGCTTAATTCTAAAACGTAGTAATCAAAATTTTCAGTCGCCACTTGGTATGCAAAACTTTTTCCAACATTTCCTCCAAGACCAACATTATAACCTGCATTTTTAAGAATGTGGTAAGTCAACATCGTTGTTGTTGTTTTACCATTGCTTCCGGTTATACAAATTTTCTTAGCATCAGTATAACGTCCTGCAAATTCTATTTCAGATATAACTGGAATATTTTTCGCTTTTAATTTTTGCACCATTTCTGCTTTTTCAGGAATGCCAGGACTTTTAATAACCTCCGTTGCGTTGAGTACTAATTCTTCGCTGTGTTTTCCTTCTTCAAATTCTATATTGTTTTCTTGTAATGGTGTTTTGTATTTTTCTTTGATTGTACCTTTATCTGATACAAAAACTTCATAGCCTTTTTGTTTAGCCAGTATTGCACTACCTACTCCGCTTTCGCCGCTACCTAATATGACCATGCGTTTCTTCACTATCTTAATTTGAGAGTTACAATGGTTAATACTGCTAATGCTAATCCGATAATAAAAAAGCGCATCACAATTTTTGATTCATGCATACCTACTTTTTGATAGTGATGATGCAATGGTGCCATTTTAAATAGGCGATGGGTTTGCGCATACTCTAATCCGCGTTTTTTCTTTTGGTATTTGAAATAGAATACCTGCATGATAACAGAAAGATTCTCTACTAAAAACACACCACATAAAATAGGAATCAATAATTCTTTACGGATAGCAATTGCGAATACAGCAATGATTCCACCAATTGCTAAACTTCCTGTATCTCCCATAAATACTTGAGCGGGGAATGAATTATACCACAAGAAACCAACGCACGCTCCGATGAAAGCCGCAATGAACACCACCAACTCACCGGTGTTTGGCAAATACATAATATTTAAGTAATCCGCGAAAATTTTGTTACCTGATACGTAAGCTAAAATTCCCAACGTAACGCCAATGATTGCACTTGTTCCAGCTGCTAGGCCATCAATTCCATCAGTAATATTTGCACCATTGGATACAGCGGTAACAACTAAAATTACCATGGGGATAAAAATTAACCAACCGTATTTAGCACAATCATCACAAGCCCAAGAAATAAATTTTCCATAATCCAATTCATTGTTCTTCATGAATGGAATTGTTGTTTTTAATGTCTTGATTGGCTTCTCAGCGTATTTAGGTGAATTAAGATTTACTTCTGTTTGAGCTGTTACATCTCCTAAATGATTTGCCGTTCTTTCGATACGTTCTTTAATTACCACATCAGGATGAAAATATAAAGTGCAACCAACAATTAATCCAATTCCAACCTGACCAATAATTTTGAATTTACCCTGTAAGCCTTCTTTATTCTTCTTAAATACTTTTATATAATCATCTAAGAAACCAATTCCTCCTAACCAAATGGTTGAGATAATCATTAAGAGAATGTAGATATTAAAAACTTTTGCAAATAATAATGTAGGAATTATAATACCGGCGATTATAATTAAACCACCCATTGTAGGCGTTCCTGTTTTTTGAACTTGTCCTTCCAGACCTAATTCGCGGATAGTTTCGCCGATTTGTTTTTTGCGGATATAATTAATAATGCGTTTACCAAATACCAGTGTAATAAATAAGGAAGCCATCAATGCTAATGCCGCACGGAACGAAATGTATTGAAATACACCTGCTCCGGGGAAATCCATTTTATCTAAATATTGAAATAAATAGTAAAGCATCTTATATTCCTAATGTTTTAATGTTCTCTTTTAAAATTTCCATATCATCAAAATGATGCTTCACACCTTTTATCTCCTGATATTTTTCGTGACCCTTTCCTGCGATTAAAATGATGTCGCCTTTTTGTGCTAAAGTCAAAGCTGTTTTAATCGCTTCTTTTCTATCGCTGATACGTAAAGTTTTTTTAGCATCAACAACATCAATACCTTTTTGCATTTGATTTAAAATTTCTTCAGGATCTTCTGTTCTTGGATTATCAGAAGTTAGAATTACTTTGTTGCTGTACTGACAAGCAATACTTGCCATAACAGGACGTTTAGCTGCATCGCGATCGCCGCCACAACCAACCAGGGTTATCACTTGCTCGTCGCCGGTGCGGATATCTTTTATTGTTTCTAAAACATTCTTTAATGCATCAGGTGTGTGAGCGTAATCAACAATACCAATTACGCCACCTTCTGATTTCACATATTCAAAACGACCTTCTACCGAATTTAAATTACTAAGTGTAGTAAGGATATTGATAGTGTCTTGTTTTAATAAACTTGCTACTGCATAAACAGCTGTGACATTATAAGCATTAAATGAGCCGATTAATTTTACCCACACTTCATGATTATTGATGTTGAGTAATAAACCATTCAAATGATTTTCTAATATTCTGCATTTGAAATCTGCAACATTTAATAAACTATAAGAATATTTTTTAGCCTTTGTGTTCTGCAACATCACCATTCCGTTTTTGTCATCTTTATTTGTTAAGGCAAAAGCAGTTTCAGGTAGCAGATCGAAAAATTTCTTTTTCGCTTTAATGTATTCATCAAATGTTTTGTGATAATCTAAATGATCGTGTGTGATGTTACTAAATACAGCACCTGTAAATTGAATGCCTGCAATACGATTTTGTACAACAGCATGTGAACTCACTTCCATAAAAGCATACTCACAACCTTGTTCCACCATTGCAGCTAACAATTCGTTTAGTGCTAAAGCATCTGGAGTTGTATGCGAAGCAGGAATAACAGTGTTGTTTATTTTATTTTCAACGGTAGACAATAAACCAACATTGCATCCTAAGGTTCTGAATAAATTAAATAATAAAGTAACTGTAGTTGTTTTTCCATTTGTACCGGTAACACCAACTAACTTTATTTTTTGGGAAGGATTATCAAAATAATTACAAGCAATAAATCCTAATGCAAAAGTAGAATCAGCTACTTTCACATAAGTGATATTATCGCGCATTACTTCAGGAACTTCTTCACAAACAATTGCAGCAGCTCCTGCTTCAATTGCTTTCTCAATAAATTTATGTCCATCGGTTGCGGTTCCACGTGTAGCAACAAATAAGGTATCTTTCTTTACTGTACGAGAATCAAACGTAACCGAAGAAATTGCAACGTGAGTTGAACCCATCACTTCTTCGATGCGTGCTTTATATAATATGTCGCTTAATAATTTCAATTAACTCAGTATTAAACTAATTTTATCACCCTTGTTAAATTTCTTTCCGGCTTCGATGGATTGCTGTTTTACAGTTCCAACTCCATACAGTTTTACATTAATGCCATTGTTCTCTAACAAATACAAAACATCCTTTGCCGACATCCCCTGTAAATTTGGAACAACACCCTTTTTCAATAAGCCTTCTACATTATGTGGAACTAAAACCACTTTTGTAGAATCAGAATAACTTCTGCTTACATATTTATTTTCTTCGCTTGCACTTTTGCTTGGAATAGAGAATGTTTTACAAACGCCTTCCAATTCACTGCTTTGTGTTTTAATAACTTCAGGTGCTTTGGTAAGAAGGTTTTGTTTTTGATTAATTGGTTCAATAAAATCTAAACTTCCAGAATACACTTTTTCAGCCACCTCTTTAAATACAGGACCGGCCACTAAACCACCATAATAAATTCCGTTGCTTGGTGAGTTGATGATAACGATACAAGTGTAAAGTGGTTTATCCGCTGGGAAATAACCTACGAAAGAAGCTTGATATGTTTTTTCGTATTTACCGTTCTTCGAAATTTTTGCAGTCCCTGTTTTTCCTCCAACTTTAAATGCTGTAATGTTTAAACCTTTACCGGAACCATTTTTTACAACACCTTCCATTAATTGTTTTGCCTTATTTACAGTTTCTTTTTTTACAACCTGTTCATCTATTACTTCTGTTTCAAAATCTTTAACTACAATTCCGTTACGTTTAATTTCGCGCACAAAACTTGGTTTTACCATTTTACCACCATTTGCAATAGCGTTGTAAAGTGTTAGCGTTTGTAATGGTGTAATTAGACTTTCGTAACCATGACTAATCCAAGCTAACGAAGTACCATACCAATCTTTATTTTTAGTTTGTTTAATTCTTGGAATACCTTCGCCCGGAATTGGTAATCCTAAAGGTTGATTTAAATGAAATGAGTTTAACTTATCGATAAACGCTTGCGGATTTTTTGAATAATACTTTGTAATTAATTTTGCTACACCAACGTTTGATGAAGTTTCGAAAATGCGTTGTACAGTTAAAGTTGGTGTTTCAGGAGCGTGAGAATCTTTCATCTCTAAATTCGCGAATGTTGCTTTTCCATCACCAACAAAGACTTTTTCTTCCAATGAAACATTGTAATCATCAATTACAGCTAATAAAGAAGCTAGTTTAAATGTAGAGCCAGGTTCAGTTGCATAACCAATAGCGTAATTTAAATTTTCGAAATAAGCAGTTGAATCTTTTCCGCCACGTGTTAAGTTGGCAATCGCCTTTACTTCTCCTGTTTTTACTTTCATCAACACCACACAACCATAAGAAGCATTATTCTTTACTAATGTTTTTAATAAAGCGTGTTCAGCTACGTCTTGAATGTTGATATCAATAGTTGTATATAAATCACTTCCGTCTTTTGATTCTACTTCGCTATCATCATTAATCGGGCGCCAAACATCACCGGCAATTTTTTGTTTTAGTCGACGACCACTTTCTCCTTTTAAAATACTATCGAAGGCGCCTTCTAAACCAACCGGTTTAATTCCGTTATCTGCACGGGATAATCCAATAGTACGGGCTGCTAACATTTGAAACGGACGTTCGCGTTTATTAGTTTGAAGTGTAACTAAACCACCGCGGCGACCACGTTTAAATAGTGGAAACGTTTTTAAAGTCTGTAAATTTTTATAAGAAACATTACGTTGAATAATCACATAATGATCGCCGCTTTCACGGGCATCATTTAGTATTTTTAAGTATTCCTTTTTAGTTTTATCACCAAACAAATTACTGAGTTTGTAGGCTAATGAATCTCTGTTCTCTTTGTATATTTTTTTATCAATTCCCGGAACGTTAATATCAACTGCTACTTCATAATAAGGTAATGAGGTGGCTAAAAGATTTCCGTTAACGTCGAATATATTTCCGCGTACTGCTTCTGTTTCTTCAACTTTAATTGTGAAGGCTTCTGCTTTAGCTTTCCAAACATCGCCTTCTTTAAATTGAATAACACAAATGCGATATAGAATGGCGAAGGCAAACACGCACATGATAACATACACCAAATACGCGCGACTTAATATGTCTTTCTTATTCTCCACTTAATTAATTTG
>JAGNIU010000068.1 GCA_018000995.1 Bacteroidia bacterium | reverse complement strand
TTCACCTTAAACCCAAACGTCACTTCAACTTCTTCCGTTACAAAATTGCTTTTAACAAAACTAATCCACTTACTTAAGGCTAATTTATTTTCCTCCACAGGATTTATGGCAACGATATTTAATTTTCTATTACTCACTTCCAAATTTGCATTGTAATCTACTTCACTCTTCTCATGGGTTGCCTCTGCCCCGAAACCAATGTGTTTCGACATAGAGACTTTTGGGAATACAGCAAGCATCTTATGAATGGCGGCAGTCGCCGTCCAACGAATAGCCCAACTATTAATATTGCCTTCTATTTGCATCTTGAGCATGTTCTCGAAATATTTCGCATTTCCATCACCGTTGAATTTACTCAGGAGATTTTCTTTTTTGAGTTTAGCGTAAACTTGCTCTGCATTACTCTCAAACAATGTCCAACTTCTTTTATACGTTGCCCAAGCAATGCTATCCGGGTATCTGAAAAAGAAGTGGTCGTTTTTAAACTCTTCTCCTGAAGCAAAGTAATTCCAAGAGCCAACCGATAATACTTTTTCATTGTCCTTATACACTTCTAAAGCATCGTTCATGTAATTTAAAAAGTAAGGCGATAATAATACATCGTCTTCCACTACAATTACTTTTTCGTACTTATTTACAATTTCCGTTACACCTTCAATTACAGAAGGAGCTAAACCTTTATTTTTTTCTCTCTCAATAATATTTACTGTACCGCACCAATTTTTACTCTTAATCACCTCGCGGACTTGCTTTATCTTGCTTAATTGTTCAGGTGTGGCATTTTCTTTTGGACCATCTGCATAAATAAATAATTCACTTTTTGCAGCTAATTCATTTTGTTGAAGCGATTTAAGTGTGAGCTCCACCATATCAGGCCTGTTATAAACAAATAATATGATGGGAGCTAAAGCCATTCTATTTATTCTTAATCCAAATAATGGTGTGTGTGAAATCCTTTGAATACGGACTCGGAGCATAATCCCCTATAACCTGCGTAAATTGTTTTTGAATCTCCGGCAATGTTTCTTCCAAATAATATTTTCTGTCAGAATTATCTAAGACCAACAAACCATTTTTTTTAATTTTTGAAATGGCATGATGAATACAAGAAGGACGCGCTCTGCCGTCTACTAATACCACATCAAAATAACCATTCTCAAAACTATCAATAGCCGAAGCGTAATTTTTAAAGTGACAATTTTTATAAGTTTCGTCAGCCGTACCGTAATGCAAAGGATTAGCAGGATTTGGATTTGGCGTGAAATGTCCATCTTGCGCTTTTACAAAAAAACCCTTCCAATTAGGATAGTTTTTTGTTTTAACTGTTTCTTCTAAAATCTTAAACCAATTTTCATCATGCTCTACAGTAAAAACATGAGCTTTGTTTTTTAAGAAGAATAATGTAGAACCACCGCCGCCATATTCCAACACTTTAGAATCTTTTTTAAGATAGTTTTGTAAATAATCAATCGCGTTGAAGGTTATCCAAGGTAATTCATCCTTAACTGAATTAGCCCCATTGATTAATGATTTACGCCATTTAAAAAAATGTTTGTATGGACTAGCCGCTAAACCTAAAGGTTTGTAGCGTTTTATTTGTTGATTAAATATTTTAAGAGCTGTTATCACTTATTTAATGCTTATTGAATAATTTAAATAAAAATTTCCTTGTCCCTCAGGCGCTAACTTCCCGGTGGAGTAATAATCACCATTCTCTATGTCAATCATCCCTGCTTCCTGAATCCAATCTAAAATTTCATTGTTTGATGACGAGAATAAAGTGAACGAATACAATCCGCTTTTAAGCGGGAGTTTATTTACTTTAATTCTTACTAAAGAATCACCTTTAGGTAGTATTGGAAATACCTGATTCGTAGTTTCGTTACTCAAATGTGTTATGCGTGTACCGAAGTCATCATCGATACCAATGGCTATTTGAAAATTAGGAACTTCTTCTTTCGCATTTACTTTTACTTCCAAAACAAAATCAGAACCGCATTGAGCATTTGCAATTTCTTCTTCATTACTGTTTAGTATTCTAAAAGATTTAAAAACCACTTTACCATTTCCTGTTCTATCGCTACGTTCATCAAATGATAATGTTTTAATTTCGACGCCTGATTTTAAATACGAAGGAATTACTTCTTCAATCGCTCCGTATTGCACCATCTGACCGTTTTTCAAGTACAAACCCTTGTTACATAAATTTTGAATTGCTGCCATTTGGTGACTCACAAATAAAATTGTTCGTCCGTGATTATTACTCACGTCTTCCATCTTACCCATGCACTTTTTTTGGAATGCAGCATCACCAACAGCTAATACTTCATCTACAATTAAAATTTCAGGTTCTAAATGGGCAGCGACTGCAAATGCTAAGCGGACATACATTCCACTGCTATAACGTTTAACGGGTGTGTCTAAAAATTTCTCAATTTCAGCGAAAGCAACAATCTCATCAAACTTTCTATCAATCTCATGTTTGCTCATGCCAAGAATAGAACCATTCAAATAAATATTTTCTCTTCCGCTTAAGTCGCCATGAAAACCGGTTCCAACTTCTAATAAGGAAGCTACTCTGCCTGTAATTTCAACTCTGCCTTTGGTTGGAGGAGTAATACGCGATAAAACTTTTAGTAATGTAGATTTACCAGCGCCGTTTCTTCCAATAATACCTACTCTATCACCCTGAGCAATTTCAAAGGATACATCATTCAAGGCCCAAAAATCAATCATCTCTTTTTTAGAAGCGATATTTTTTAAATTCTTTACACTGCTCACAAAATTACCGAACAAGGTATCGCTTTTGGCAGACTTATTTTTGTTAAGCAAATATTGTTTGCTTAAGCCTTCAACTTTTATGACAGTATTATTCGCCATTAAATATAATCCACAAAATTACGTTCGAACTTATAAAAGTATTTTACGCCGATAATTAAAAACAAAAAGGATACTGCTATTGATACCAGGAAATAATTCATGTTAAGAATAGCATCACCAAATAAACAATATTTAAATCCTTCAATAGCACCTGCCATTGGATTTAAATAAAATAACCAATGCGACCAAGTTGGTAAACGCTCTAAGTAATAAGAACTGGAAAGAATAACCGGCGTAAGATACATGCCGAATTGTATCAAAACCGGTACAATAAATTTCACATCTCTGTATTTTACATTTATAGTAGCGAAATACAAACCAATTCCAAAACCATTAATAATAGTCAACAAAATAAACAAAGGCGCCATTACTATTTGCCAGTGTATTGTTTGTCCTGATAAAATAAACAACACCACCAAAATTAGAAGTGAAATACAAAAATCCACCAGACAAACTAAAATGGTACTAAGCGGAATAATTATTTTAGGAAAAAATACTTTTGAAAATAAATTAGAGTTGCCAAGAATGGAATTACTTACATCATTAAACACACTTGTAAATAATTGCCACAATAACATTGCGGAAGCCACAAATAAAAAATTGGAAGTGGTATCGGCGGCTCCGGTAATTTTTACCGAAATGTAACCGAACACTAAAATATTGATGAGTGGTTTAACAAGTGCCCACAAAACTCCCGCAAAGGCTTGCTTATAGCGAACTAAAAAATCGCGACGGGCTAAATTGCCGAGTAAACTTTTATAACGCACAATTTCCTTAACCGAGAAAAAGGAAGAAGAATTGGCGTCAATTATGATTTTTTCGTGATTCAAAGTTTAGTGTCCCGTTTTTGTGTAATAAATAACAAATATAGAGGTAAAATACAAAATTTTTTGAGGCTTAAAGCAAAAGATATTAAACACCAAAAGCCTCAAAACCTTGATAATTCTCAGGGCAAAATGTGCTATTTATGGCTAATTTAGCTCTGTAAATGCACACGATAGAGCCTTTTTATAACTGGAGACACCTCTATATTTCGTCGGAAGACGAGAACTCGCCCTTTTATGGTCGCGAGCACAGCGAATTGCAGTACACCAATACCATTTACAACTACTACATACACCCGCAATGGGACGATATTGGCAGCGAAACCCTCTATATAAAAGTGCTGTTTGTTGATTACGATGAGCATTTTGCCTTTATTGAATTAATTGGCGAATGGAACGATGCCATTAACAATGATATTATGCTGTTGAAGCGGGATATTATTGACGAACTCATCTACATGGGCATTAATAAATTTGTGTTAATTGGCGAAAATGTTTTGAATTTTCATGAGAGCGATGATTCGTATTACGAGGAATGGTTTGATGATATTGGTGAAGAAGGCTGGATTGTGTGCCTCAACTTTAGAGAACATGTTTTGAAAGAATTTAAACGCGCTAATTTAGATTACTACCTACTCTCTGGCGGTGAACTTAACGATTTTCATTGGCGT
This sequence comes from Bacteroidia bacterium, assembly GCA_018000995.1. GTDB lineage: Bacteria > Bacteroidota > Bacteroidia > B-17B0 > Aurantibacillaceae > JAHEYG01. The sequence continues at coordinate 1,742 of JAGNIU010000068.1, read as the reverse complement.
AAATTTTCGCCGGGACAAGTTTATGGAAATTTACTTAAGGTAATTGCGAAACGCTTGACTTGAGTTTGAAAAATTAATTGAAATTCGCTATATTTGCTATATAATAACGTATTATGGAAACAGTACTTATAAACGCAGAAAAAAAGTCAGATATTGCTTTTCTTTTAAGCTTAGCCAAGAAACTTGGAATGAGCGCAAAAGCCCTTACACATGCAGAAGTTGAAGATTGGAAATTTGCAAAAAAAATAGAGGCAGGAATGAAATCTACAAATGTTAGTCGTAGTGAAGTGATGAAGGCTTTAGGAAAATGAAAACCGGTTTTAAAAAATCATTTCTAAAAGAGTTAAAGAAACTCAAAAATAAAAGTTTAAAATCCGCTATAGCTGATTGTATTATTCAAGTTGAATCAGCAGAAAATATTACTCAAGTAAAAAATTTAAAAAAGTTAAGCGGATATGATATTTATTATCGTATTAGAATTGGCAATTATAGAATTGGACTTAAACTTGAAGGTGAAACAGTGTTTTTTGTTGTTTTTGAACACAGAAAAGATGTTTACCGCAAATTCCCTTAATTAAATATTTTAAGTTAATTACTAAATCCCGAATAAAATCACTTTTTCTCTGTGAATTTATTAGAATAATTGTATTCGGATCTTTGTTTATCCAATACAAATTCCTTTTTCTTTGTATCGTACTTATAAATAAAATAGTTGTTGTGTTGAGGAAACCAGGCTGCTTTTACGCCAGAGTTTTCTACCATGAAAGTGATAAACATAAATTCAGCGTGCTCTTTTGAAATAATTCCGACAATGTTTACGAAAACAAATGTTTTGTGATACTTAGCTTTCCTGTCGCCTTCTTCTTGGGTTAATTTCGAGATTTTTGTCTTTAGAATTTCTTTTGGAAGTTTAATTTCACTAATGTCTTCATCAACATCTTTATCCATAGGACCAACAAACAAAGTATCTAGTATTGTTTTATCCTTTGTATTTACAGTTTTTAAATATTCTGTTATAGCTTGAGAATAAATTTTTGAATTATCTGTTTGTCCAATAGCAAATACCGGAAAAAGAAAAATAACTATAAAAAATCTAAGTGTTTTCATTGCTAAATTCGTTGCGGCCAAGGGCCTTTTTTTGAAACGTTATAAAAAGTTTTACCATTGAAAATAAAAAGTCCTGCACCTGTTCCAAACCAAAAATTCCCGGCTTTGTCTTCGTACATACTTTGCACACCTGTATTGGTGAGTCCGTCCTTTTCTCTGAAATCAGTGAAAGAAATTCCATTATAACGACAAACACTGCCACGAACATTCACCCAAATATTTCCTGCTTTATCTTCATACATCTGAAACGCTTCATTGCGGGTTAAGCCTTGTTCAGTTGTAAAATTAGTAAACGACATGCCATTGAATTTACTTAAACCACCTTTGCGTGTTGAGAACCAGATGTCGCCTTTTCTATCTTGTAAAATACAATTCACGATGTTATTTGTGAGTCCATCTTTTTCTGAAAAATTCTTTAAGTTCTTTCCGCCTGACCCGTTTTTCTCGGGTTCGTATCTGAAAACACCATTCGAATGAGTCGCTATCCAAATGTTTTCGTTTCTATCTTCAATTATACTTTCTACTTCAACTGTTGCGGGAATTGATAAATTAGTAAATGCTTTTTCTCCTTTTTTGAGAGGAGTGCTCGGATTATAATAATAAACACCTTCGTTAGTACCAACCCAAATAGTTCC
>JAGNIU010000067.1 GCA_018000995.1 Bacteroidia bacterium | reverse complement strand
CATCGCCTTCTTTAAATTGAATAACACAAATGCGATATAGAATGGCGAAGGCAAACACGCACATGATAACATACACCAAATACGCGCGACTTAATATGTCTTTCTTATTCTCCACTTAATTAATTTGAGTTTTAATTGAATCGGTTTCTATTTTCATAGGAGGAACTACAGGTTCCTTAATGCCCATTGGCTCGGCAGCTTTTGCTACTTCGCTTTGTTTGCTGACAAACATTAAATCTGATTTTGTAGAAATATATTCTGAGCGGAGTTCTTTTAGTTCATTGGTGATTTTATTTACATCACGAATCTTATCATCGGCTTGATAACCGTTAGCGATGTATAAAATAGCTATGAACGCCAGGAATAACAGGAACGGCACGTGTTTTAATGTGCTTTCGTTTGTTAAAAATGTACCGCTGAAAACAGATGAAAGTGCCTTTGCGAGTACTCCTTTTTTGCGTTTTTTAGGGGGAGGGGTGTCCGTAGTTGAATTTTCAGATTCAACGTTTTCAAGATTTTCATGTACCTGTTCCGCTTTTGGAACTTCCCGAAATTTGTTAGACACTTTTGTTTTTTTTGTTCTTTAAATTTTATAGTTTTTCGGCTACACGGAGTTTTGCGCTGCGTGCCCTACTGTTATTTTTTATTTCTTCATCTGTTGGAACTGTTGGCTTTGAACCTAAAAGCTTAAACACTTTTGTACTTGTTCCGAAGATGATATCCTTCTCTTCTTTGCCTTCAATGTTTCCTGTTTTCATAATGTTTTTCACTAATCTGTCTTCCAGACTATGATACGACATCACTACTAATCTTCCACCCGGTTTAAGAACTTCAACACATTGGGTTAAACATTCTTTTAATGCTTCCATCTCTTGGTTCACTTCCATTCGAATTGCTTGAAACACTTTTGCGAGGTAGCGGTTCTCTTCAAATTTTGGCGTGCAGCTTTTAATTGCTTGCTTAAACTCATTAATGCTTTTGATTGGCTCTGCGCTTCTCGCTTCTATAATTGCTTTTGCTAATTTGAAAGCGTTATCCAATTCGCCGTAGGTTCTGAAAATGAAAGTGAGTTGTTTCTCATCATATTCATTTACTACTTCGTAAGCTGATAAGTCGCTGCTTTGATTCATCCGCATATCCAGTTCTGCATCCATTCGAATTGAGAAACCTCTTTCCGCTACATCAAACTGGTGCGATGAAACACCTAAGTCGCCAAGAATTCCGTCAACTTTAGTTATGCCGTTTAACCGTAAATAATTTTTGAGGTGGCGAAAGTTTTGCTGCACAAAAATGATTCGGTTATCATCCGGAACATTTTTCGCTGCATCAGCGTCCTGATCGAAAGAAATTAATTTTCCATCCTTTGAAAGATGTTTTAAAATTTCTTTTGAATGGCCGCCACCACCAAAGGTTAAATCAACATAAATACCGTTAGGATTTATTTGAAGGCTATCAACACATGCTTGTAAAAGAACGGGGATGTGATAGGGATTACTCTCCATCGTCATCATTAAAATTTAATCCACCCAACACATCAACAGCTAATTTTTCAATATCTAAATCCTGACCTAAGAAATCTTCGTACAATTTCTTATCCCAGATTTCAATTACATTATTGCTTCCTAAAACTTTTACGTCTGCTTTTATATCAGCATAATCAGTTAAAGCTTTTGGTAAAAGAATTCGTCCTTGTAAATCCGCATCACAAGCAGTAGCACCACCTGCGAATTTTCTTACAAACACATCGTTTGCTTTTATAAGGCGATTAAGCTTGCTTAACTTTTTATTTAATCGGTTCCATTCAGCAATCGGATAAAGCACTAAACATTTTTGATGAAGGTTTCGATTAATTACAAAACCGGTATCAAAAGCAACTTCCAGCTGCTTCCTGAGATTAACAGGAAACATGATGCGGCCTTTGGCATCCATCTTACAATCAAATTCTCCTATCAGGCTGGTCATTAGTGTGTTTTATTACTATGGGGTCAAAAATACCCAATTTTTTACCACTTTTTACCACTTTACTCCATTTTTTACCACTTTTGTTGAAAACTTGAAAACTGTTAATAATTTTGAATCGCTTTTTTTGCTACGGGATTTGAGAATGAGGGTGGCTGAAATACTGATTTATCTAAGGACACAGCGGTTTTAGGGAATAGTCGGAAAATAGAAAAAGCCCATAAATTTGATTTAAGGATATTAACAATGCTTTATTACCTTTGCAACCCAGATGAACACCAAGAAACACGTAGATATTAAGGAGATTATTAGAACCAAAAGTCCTAATCTTCATAAATACCTTCCGGGCTTTATACTTAACTACATCATCAAAAAATTACATCAGGATGATATTAATTACGGTCTTAATTTAAACGACGATAAATACGGGCACGATTTTAATAAAGCGGGATTAGATTATGTTGGTGCAAAAGTAAAATGGAGTGGCTTGGAAAATATTCCTAAAACCGGAAAAGTAATCATTGCAGCGAATCATCCTTTGGGTGGTTTGGATGGCATGGCTTTAATTCATGCTGTAAGTAATGTTAGAAAAGACACTGTGTTTTTTGTAAATGATATTTTAAAAAATTTAGAAAACTACGGCGATCTATTTGTTGGCGTAAATAAAGTTGGAAACTCGTCTTCATCAGCTTTAAAAGTGGTGGTTGATGAATATTCAACTGAAAAAGCGATTTTAGTTTTTCCGGCGGGATTAGTTTCGCGGATGCAAAACGGAAAAATAAAAGATTTAGAATGGAAAAAAAGTTTTGTAGCTAAGGCTATGCAATACGGCAGTCCAATTATTCCAACTTTCATTCACGGACAAAATTCTAAGTTCTTCTACAACTTTGCCAAGTGGCGTAAACGTTTGGGTATAAAAGCGAATATTGAAATGTTTTTTTTACCGGACGAAATGTTTTCTGCAACCAATAAAGATATTCATATTCAATTCGGTCCGCCAATTGCTGCATCCATTCTGGACGATTCATGCAGTCAGCGCCAATGGGCACAAATTATAAAGGCCTATATTTACAGTGAAGGTTTTTTAAAAGGGCAAACTTTTGCCGATTACTTAAAGCATCATAAGCATTAGCTTGTTGAAAATTCATTATTAAACTTACTTTCTCTTTTTAATTGAAACGTACCTTTAGTGGGATGAATGCACGCGCCATACAATTTGAAAAAAACTGTGTTGTATTAAAAAAATACATTCCGGAGCCGGCTGTGGCCAATATTGCTATGTGGATTGTAGAACTGGATTTCAAATTAAAAATTAAAAAAGAACGCAGCACCAAGTTGGGCGATTATTCTTCGCCACAAAAAGGAATGAATCACGTTATAACGGTGAATCATAATTTAAATCAGTATTCCTTTTTAATTACACTCATTCATGAAGTGGCACATTTAACTACATTCAATAAATATAGAAATACGGTTTCGCCGCATGGACAAGAATGGAAAAATGAATTTAAGATTTTGATGCAGCCTTTTTTGGTGACTGAAATTTTTCCGGTTGATGTGTTGTATGCCATTCGCAAATACATGGAGAATCCTGCCGCATCAAGTTGTACCGATACACATTTGCTACGGACTTTAAAACTGTACGATGAAAATGAGGGACAAGTTTTTTTAGAATATCTCCCTTATAAAAGTGTGTTTTTATATAATGGGAGTAAAGTTTTTCAAAAAGGAGAAAAAATACGAAAGCGTTTCCGTTGCACAGAGATTTCTACAGGAACTGTTTACCTGTTTAATCCTTTAACTGAAGTTGAGCTTTTCGAGGAGTTAGCGAACAATCAATGAAGTTGGTAAAACTATCATCGATTTATTTTCTTTCTTGCCATCAATAATATCCAGCGTTAATAAAGTAGCATTACGACCAATATCATCCACCGGTTGAGATACCGATAAAATTGGCTTATCTACTAAATTAAATAATTCGATATCATCGAAACAAGCCATCTGAACTTTATCGTAATATTTACTGATGGATTTATCCTTTAATGCTTTCAATGTAGCGGTTGCCAAATTATTATTCAAAGTATAAATCGCGTCAATATCAGGATGCATAAAAAACATTTTCTTTAATGCAGTCAATGTATCTTCCTGTATTTTATTAAAGTTAATAGGTACAATAAATTCTTGTCCTAAATTTAAATTATGTTTCTCAACTGTATCGGTGTAACCTTTAATACGGTCGTCGATTGTACTGATATAAGAAGGAGTGATAGATAGACAAAGAATTTTTTTAGCACCTTTCTTTACTAAGGCTTCAACAATTTCTTTTGATCCGCCGTAGTTATCGGTAACAACAAAGTTACCGTTGAATAAAGGAAGGATACGATCTATAAATACTAAAGGTGTTTTTGTGAAACGTGGATTATTAAAGTAATCGGCATTTTTAAATGTGGATGCTAAAATAATTCCATCTACTCCTTGTTGGTTAATCATCATATCGATTAACTTTTTCTCACGCTCCTCATCTTCATCCGTACTACACACCATTAAATTGTAACCGCGGTCAAATAAAGTGCCTTCAATATTTTTGGCGATCGTTGAATAAAAAGGGTTAGATATATCTGCAACAATTAAACCGATGAAATTACTTTTACCGGTGCGTAATGCTTTTGCAAATTTATTGGGCGTGTAATCTAATTTTGAAACTGCATCTAAAACTATGGCTTGCGTTTTTTTACTAATACCATACTGATTGGCTTTACCGTTTAGTACCATCGAGATTAGAGTTTTTGAATACCCCAATTGTTTCGAAAGATCTTCTAATTGTAATCTCTTCATAAGCAGTTAATTTATCTATCTAAATTATTTAGAATATTTAGATTTCGGTTATTATAGTAAATATTGTTATTTAAATTGATTTAGTCAATACCCCTCATTACTGAATTCGACCAAATCAGGTCTTTTTGGGGCTAAAACCTAAATCTTTTTAGGTGGATTTAGGACTTATTTCGACCAAATTTTAGGTCCTGTTTAGGTAAAAATGAGTTTACATCTAAAATTGAGGTTATGCGGGATTTCCGACTTTTAGGGAGTGTTCTTGCTTCTCTGTGTTGATAGTAAATTATTAGTTTTAGATGATTCGCTTTTTATTGGTTTGGAAATATTTTAGGTTTGCCCAAATTAATTGAATCATGAGCACTGCACAAAAACCATTGGATTTAAAAGTTTCGAAATTATCCGAAAACATTATCGGTTCTGAAATAATAAAATTAGCTGCTGAAGTAAACGAAAAAATAAAAGCAGGCGAAAAAATTTATAACATGACCATCGGTGATTTTAATCCGAAGGTCTTCCCTATTCCTGCCGAATTAAAACAAGATATTTTGGATGCTTACAACGATGACTTAACAAATTATCCTGCGGCAGATGGTATGCTTGAATTACGCGAAGCTGTTTCTAAATTATTAAAGGAGCGCGGTGGTTTAAATTATTCTTCATCCGAGATTTTAATTGCTGCAGGAGCGCGTCCTGTTATCTATAGTATTTTCCGCACACTGGTTGATCCTAACGATACTGTTGTTTTTGCAGTACCATCTTGGAACAATAATCACTACACCTATTTAAATGGTGCAAAAGCAATTGTTGTGCAAGCAACCGTTGAACAAAACTTTATGCCTCGCGCTGCAGATATCAAACCTTACATTCAACAAGCTACTTTAGTTGCATTATGCTCTCCGCAAAATCCAACAGGAACTGTTTTTAGTAAAGAAGGCTTAGAAGAAATTTGTGATTTAATTTTAGCGGAGAATGCTCGTCGCGGACCAGATGCAAAACCAGTATACTTAATGTACGATCAAATTTATTGGGCCTTAACATTAGGAAACACTAAACATTACGATCCTGTTTCTCTTCGCCCTGAAATGAAAAACTACACAGTGTTTGTTGATGGCATTTCTAAATCATTATCTGCAACAGGTGTGCGTGTTGGTTGGAGTATGGGACCGAAAAAAGTAATTGATAAAATGAAAGCTATTTTAACTCACATTGGTGCTTGGGCGCCAAAGCCTGAGCAAATGGCGACTGCAAAATATTTAAGCAATTTAAATCAGTACGATAAATTTTTAGCAGAACAGAAAATAAAAATCAGCGCGCGTTTAGATGGTTTTTATAAAGGGTTCATGGCATTAAAAGCAGAAGGTTATAAAGTAGATGCTGTTGCGCCACAAGCTGCTATTTATTTAACCATCCGTTTTAATTTACACGGCATGAAAACCGCTGAAGGAAAAATTTTAGAAACAACTAAAGATGTAACCAAATATATTTTAGATGAAGCAAAGGTTGCTGTAGTTCCTTTTTACGCTTTCGGTACTGATGAAAATTCATCATGGTATCGCCTCTCTGTTGGAACTTGTAAGGTTGAAGATGTTGAAGGTGCAATTACAGGATTGAGAAATGCGTTGAAGAAGTTGTCGTAATTACTTCCCATTTAAAAAAACACGAATAGCTTGAGTTTTAGAGGTAACGTGTAATTTTTTATAAATATTACTTATGTGATTTCTTACCGTATTCGGACTCACATTCATTTTCTGTCCAATTTCT
>JAGNIU010000066.1 GCA_018000995.1 Bacteroidia bacterium | reverse complement strand
AACGAATACCCATTAGTGAAATTAGATATTTCAATGACATCTCACCCGTTTTATACTGGTAAGCACATGTTAGTAGATACTGCAGGACGTGTAGATAAATTCCGTACACGTTATAACAAGAAGAAATAGTTTTTGTTAATTAAATAATGAACCCTGAAGATGAATTCTTCGGGGTTTTTTATTTAGCCACAGATTATAATTACTTTCTGCGTCAATCCGCGAAATCTGCGGGAAATATTTAGGCATTTCGTTAGTTCGCCCGCAGATCGCGCTAATCAACGCAGATTTTTATTTATAGTATCCGTGAAAATCTGTGAAATCCGTGGCTTTGGTTAACATTTTTTGTTAAACGGTAAGAAATAATCACAGGATATTTTAGTTATTTGTAAAACATTAAAAAATTATCATGGGTAATTACATTTTTATTGCACTTGTTCTTATTTCTTTTTTCGGTTTATCAAAGTTGTTTGCAAAAGCAGGAATTGAATCGTGGAAAGGTTTTATCCCCTTTTATAACTTTTACCTACTCTCTAAATTATTAAACAAACCGTGGTGGTGGTGTTTAATTATGATTGTGCCGGGTGTTAACTTAATGATGTACGGCGTGTACGGTTTTAATGTAGCCCGCGCGTTTAATAAACCAAGCACCGGCGATTTAGTTTACGCTTCATTAATGCCTTATCTTTTTTTTGTTACTGTTGCTTTCGATAAAAATTCAAAATTTGTTGGTTTAGATAAATATAAAAAGGAACCAAGTTCATTCGTAAAAAATTGGCTCGACCCTATCATCTTCGCCGTTATTGCAGCGTCCATCATCCGTACTTTTTTCCTTGAAGCATTTACTATCCCAACTTCTTCATTAGAGAAATCGTTAATGGTGGGAGATTTTTTATTCGTAAATAAATTAGCATACGGACCAAAAATTCCACAAACGCCAATAGCTTTTCCGTTTGCGCATCATACTTTACCATTTACAGCAACAACAAAATCTTATTTAGAATGGATTAAACTTCCTTACTTACGTTTACCTGGATTTGGTAAACCAAAGAATGGAGATATCGTTGTGTTTAATTATCCTGATGGGGATTCTGTTTTTGTAAATGATCAAAATAGCAGCTACTACGAAATTATTCGTCAAGTGGCGTACATGTTCAAGAATCAGGATTACACAAACAATCAGCCATTAAAATCTGATAATACATATCAAAAAGAAGCATGGGAATACATGCACAATCCAAATAATACGTTTCCTTGGAATGATATGCCGATTGGTAAAATTGTGGCGCGCCCCTCTGATAAACGTGAGCATTATGTAAAACGTTGCGTTGCTATTGCAGGTGATAAACTCGAGATTAAAGATTGGGAAATTTATATTAACGATAAATTACAGCCAATGCCTGAGCATTCGCAACACAAATATTTTGTATATACAAAAGGCGCTTTATTTGGTGAGCGTATGCAAAATAAAGAAGGCCGTGTTGTTTTAACCAATCAAAAACTATTGGATGAATTAGATATTTATGTTACCGAAGCTGATCTTGAAAATACAAAAACAGATACTTGTATTTATGTTATAAATATGCCGAAAGATGTTGTTGAAAAAGTAAAACAGCTTCAAGGGGTAATATCAGTTGAAAAGAAAATTGAAGGCAAAGCAAAACGCGATATGCAAATTTTCCCTCACGATAAATCATATGCTTGGAACAATGATAATTTTGGTCCGCTGCAAATTCCTTCAGCAGGCATGAAATTAAAAATTGATACTTCTAATATTTGTCTGTATGAAAAAATTCTTAGTACTTACGATGATGGCATTCATCAAATAGAAAAGAAAAACGGACAAGTTTATTACGATGGTAACCCTATTACAGAATATACGTTTAAACAAGATTACTACTGGATGATGGGAGATAACCGCCACAACTCTGCCGATTCGCGCAGTTGGGGATTTGTACCTTTCGATCATGTAGTTGGTAAACCGGTGTTTGTTTGGTTTAGCATGAAATACGCTGAAAATAATCCGATAAGCGGTAAATCGGTACTAGGCTCTTTAACTAAGAACTCAAAAGAAGGTAAGTTCCGTTGGGAACGCTTTTTAAGTTATGTGGGTGATAATGGTTTAGTATCTGTAAAAATACCTGTTATCGCTCTTATTTTGGGTTTATGGGGTTATGGTAAATGGAACAAGCGCCGCAAATTAAAAGCAGTGGCCAATGCTAAGAATAGATAAAGCTTTATCTCAAAAAATTATTCCCTGGTTAGCGCCGGTCCTTATTGCTGTATTCTTACTCTACGTGATTAATAAATCGTTTTACGAATTAGCGGTCATTCCTTCAAACGATATGAGTCAAAACTATTCGGCGGGCGATTTAGTATTACTCAATAAATTTTCTTCTACATATAACAAGAATGATATTCTTGCTTTTGAGTTTTACGAAGATGATAGCACCACCACCAAACCACTTTTGTTTATTCAACGTTGTGTGGCCTTACCGGGAGATACTTTAGAATTGGATAATGGTTTTGTTTACGTAAATAATGATGAGAGTAGATTTATTCCGGAACTTAAACATAATTATCATTTAAAAGCAAAACTAAAATTGGACACCTCTTTTTTAATGGAATATAATTTAACCGAAGGCGGAATTATTTCGGATGAGTATGATTATTCATACAGTTTAACGCAGGGTCAGGCTGATAGTTTGAGAACAGATTCAATGATAGTTGAACTGACAAAATCTATTGAGAAAACTAATTTACATGACCAGTTAATTTTCCCCAATGATTCAAATTACAAATGGAACAAACATAATTACGGAAAGATTTACATTCCTAAAAAAGATGATCTAATTGAACTGAATACCCTCAATATTAATTTGTACAAAAAAATAATTTCTGTTTACGAAAAAAACAAACTCATTATTAATGGCGATAGTATTTTGATAAATGGTAAATTAAGTAACACCTACTCTATTCAACAGAATTATTATTTTGTATTGGGAGATAACCGCGATAACGCCATCGATTCGCGTTACTTTGGTTTTTTACCTGAAAAAAATATTATTGGAAAAGTAATGAGCACCATTAACCGTAAAGATTAAACTCATGAACCCAATTTTAATCAGCACGGCTTATTTACCTTCTATCAACTATTTTTCTGAACTATTAAAAAACGAAACTGTTTTTATTGAGCAACACGAACATTTTATAAAACAAACGTATCGTAACCGTTGCGAAATTCTATCTTCGAATGGTGTTTTAAGTTTATCAATTCCTCTTCAAAAAAGGGCTGACAAAGAAATAATTTCAGAAAAAAGAATTAGTTACGCCGAGAATTGGCAAATAAATCATTGGCGCGCCATTACAAGTGCTTATAAAAACTCTGCTTATTTCGAATACTTTGAAGATGAGTTTAAACCTTTTTACTTCGAAGAACATGAGTTTTTGTTGGAGTTTAATACCAAGTTGACGAAATTAATTTTACATATTCTTCGCCAGAAAAAAGAATTGTATTTTACAAAAGAATACGAAAAAGAATTTTCAGGAATTGATTTACGCGAAACATTAAACATCAAACAAGAAACATCAAACATTTATCCTAAATACTACCAGGTTTTTGGAGACAAATTAGGCTTCACTCCTAACTTAAGTGTGATTGATTTGTTGTTTAATAAAGGGTTAGAAACTGTAGATTATTTAACGGTTAAGATTTAATTTCAAAACAGATTCGTTCCCCACTTTATCAGTCACTTTCAATTCAATTTTCAAATTCCCCATTGGTGTTTCGGTATCAAACCAATACGTCAACACATCCGATTTTCCATCATATTCGGCCAATACCCATTTATCATTTATAAAAAGATTGTATTTATTTACGCCACTCAAAGCATCCGTCAATACAAACGAAAGCTTGTCGGTTTTTTTTATAAGTGATTTTAATTTTTTTAATGGAACTTTTGTTTTTAATTGCGGACCAACACTATCAATCGCCAATCTAAAAGTTCCGAATTTTTTTATGTTGTACTCGTTAACCGTTTCTGTTTTTATTGGCAGACTAACACTACTTCCGTTTACCAAAACAATTTTAGTTGGAAAAGCAGTCCATTTGTTTGGTAATTTAATTTTTAAAGTCCCTTGCCAACGGAAATTTACATTTTCCGGTGTTATTGCAAGAGAATTAAAAGTGTTAAGTTCGTCTGTTATTTTAATTACCACATCATTATAAAGAGTTTTTGCAGGTAAATTAAGTTCGCTGTTTTTAGTTTGATAATTGTAGTTGGTTTGGCAATCCACATATAAATTCGTTTTCTTATAGGTTCTTGAAATACTAAAACTTTTGGTTCTGACATAAAATTCAAAATCGTTTTTATTTCCGGCTTCATCTGTAAATTCCATTTTTATTAAATGAAATAAAGTGTCCTTTAAAATAATTTTACCTGAGTTTTTAAGCGTTTTATAAATTTCAGCGGGATAAACTTTGGGAGTAAAACATTTTTGAATTTTTTGTTTGTCAATGATGTCACAAAATTCATTTACATAACGCGCCTGATCGAAACTAATATAATTCAATTGGTGATGGTATAATAATGAAGTATCGCAAAATAATTTCACATCATAAATATTATTGGGGTTGCCTTTAAACACTTCTCTATCTTCTCCACAAAATCCAATTCCTAATAGGGAGTTCCTTAAAATTATAGTATCAATCATACAATATAAACTATCGCATTTGGCTTTTACTTTAATTGATTTTAGAAATTTGTTTTCGAGTGCATCGCTTACATCATACAAAGCAATTGTACTTACTGTAGGTTTAACTGTATCAGTTAATTTAAAATGTAATAATGGATTTAAAGGAATCTCAGTTAATTCATCCCTAACTTCAAAATGCAAGTGCGGTCCGGTAGAACCACCAGTATTTCCACTATAACCAATCATTTCCCCTTTCTTAACAGGAAATTGTTTTTTATCAGGAAATAATTCTAACTCAAAACTCATCTGTCGGTATTGTTCTACGCGCACAAATTTTTCAAGAGTATCATTAAATCTGTTTTGATGTGCGTAAACGGTAAGTTTACCATCAGGATGTGTGATGTAAATAACTTTTCCATAGCCAAATGGACTCACTTTTATCCGCGATACGTAACCATCTTGAATTGCATAAACGGGAAGGTTTTCGAGGCCGCTGGTCGAAAAATCCAAGCCGGCATGGAAGTGATTGGGACGAATTTCGCCATAGTTCCCGGTAATGTTAATAGTATCCAAAGGCCATATAATCCGCTGCTGGCTTAGGCTACAGAGGGAGCTAAAAACTAAAACAAATATGTACAGTTTAGATGCTTTCAATTAAAGGCTAAGTTAGGTATTCATAGAGCTTAGTTTCCAACTACATAGCTCACTTATTAACCATATACCCTCTGATAACTTAAAATGCCTCAAATTGGTCGAATTACTTGCTTTTATTGATCTCGTTTTATATTTTCATATAACTAAACTAACTAGGTTAAACATGAAAAATTTATTCTTAAAAGGAGTCTTAGCATTTACTTTATTTTCAAGTAATGTTTTTGCTCAAAACAATAGCCGATTAAAAGAGGTTGCGAACGAGTTTACATACGACTCAAATAACCAAATCAATTTTATAAAATTAAAATCTGATTATTCAGTTTATGAAACTGAAGCAGAGAATTTTTTAAATTCAGTTGTGTTCAATAATAGTGGCACAACAGTTAAAAAAATGAAATCTGAAAAAGATAATTTGGGTTTTACTCATACAAAATATCAGGTGCTTTACAATAACACACCTGTAAAGAATGCAATTATAATGTTGCATACACAAAACGGTAAAGTAGTTTCTGTGAATGGAGATTTAGGTCAGGTTCAAAAACCTGTTAACGTTGTTGCTATTAATGAGCAAAAGGGTTTGCAACAGGCTTTAAATAAGATTAACGCTAAAGTTTACAAATGGGAGAATAAGGTTGAAGAGAATCACATGAAGGAAGTTTACAATAATCCTAACTTTAGTTATTACCCAAAAGGTGAATTAGTTCTATATAGCGTTGCTTCAAAAAATCAAAAGATCGAAACGCATTACGCTTATAAATTTAATATTTATGCTGAAACACCTTTGTATAGAGCCAACGTAATTGTTGATGCTCAAACAGGTTCAGTTTTAGCCGAAGAAAATTTAATTTGCCATGCTGATGTTCCGGGTACAGCAAACACAAAATATAGTGGTGTGCAATCGTTTACAATTGATAATTTTTCACCGGGTAATTATCGCTTACGTGAAACAGGGCGTGGTTTAGGTATTGAAACTTATAACTTAAATACATCTACAACTTATGCTAATACTGATTTAACCTATACAAGCACAGTATGGCCAAATGTAGGAATAGAGCAATTAGGAACTGATGCTCATTTTGGTTGTGAAAAAACTTATGATTACTATTTTATTAATCATGGTCGTAACAGTTTAGATAACGCAGGTTTTAAATTATTAAGTTACATCAATTATGGTGTTAACTATAATAACGCATTTTGGGATGGCGCAAGAATGACTTACGGTTCTGGCGGCGGTGGCGGCTTTATAGGTTTAGATATTTGTGGACATGAAGT
>JAGNIU010000015.1 GCA_018000995.1 Bacteroidia bacterium | reverse complement strand
TTTTCACCACATCCATATAGGGATTGCCGTATTTGTCTAACGCAAAAACTTTGTATTCCGTTTCGTCAAAATCAGCTTTAAAGAATGGATCTTCTTTTTTGATTTTTATCGTTTCTATTTCCTGAGCGTAGAGGCCAGTGTTCAGTAAGCAGAAAGCAGTAGCCAGTAAAACAGAGGATATAAATTTTGAAATTTTCATTACAATAAATTTATAACGATAAAATGACGTTTGGTTACAGGATGAATTAAGTTATTTATCCTCTGATGTTAATTACTTCACCAAAGTACCATAAAGCTTCGCGCGCTGCTCTTTTACTATCGGGTTTTCTAAATACTCATCGTAACTGCAAGTACGGTCAACAATGCCTTTAGGGGTTAACTCAATTATACGAGTCGCTACGGTTTGTACTAATTCATGATCATGACTGGCAAACAGAATTGTTCCTGTATAATCTCTTAACGCATCATTATAAGCAATAATGCTTTCCATATCTAAATGGTTCGTTGGTTCATCAATTATTAGCATGTTTGGATTCACTAACATCATTCTGCTGGTCATGCAACGTACTTTTTCTCCTCCGGATAATACATTACATTTTTTCATAACATCTTCACCACTGAATAACATCTTACCCAAAAATCCGCGTACATAACTTTCGTCTTTATTGGTACTGTATTGTCTTAACCAATCAATTAAATTCAAATCAGTTTTAAAGAACTCGGTGTTATCATTTGGCGAATAACCTTTATAAATGGTAGTTCCAAATTTGTATTCACCTGAATCCGGTTTTTCAACTTCATTTAAAATATCAAATAAGGCTGTTATCGCTAAATGATTTTTTGATATGAATGCAATTTTATCACCTTTGCGAACATTGAATGATGCTTTACTGAACAAAACTCCATCAACATTTGATTTAGATAAATTCTCAACCTCTAATAGTTGATCTCCCGCTTCACGTTCTTGTTTAAAAATAATACCGGGGTAGCGACGAGTACTTGGCGGAATTTCATCCACTACTAATTTCTCTAATAATTTTTTACGGGAAGTGGCTTGTCTCGATTTACTGGCATTCGCACTAAACCTACGAACGAAGTCTTGTAATTCTGTTCTCTTATCTTCCGTCTTTTTATTTTGATCAGCACGTTGTTTTAAAGCCAACTGACTCATCTGATACCAGAAACTATAGTTACCGGTGTAAGTTCTTAATTTTCCAAAATCAATATCACAAACGTGAGTACAAACTGTATCTAAAAAGTGACGGTCATGGGAAATAACAATAACGGTATTCTGAAAATCCGCTAAAAAATCCTCAAGCCAGGTAATAGTTTCAACGTCTAAATCGTTGGTAGGCTCATCCATTAATAAAATATCAGGATTTCCGAAAAGAGCTTGAGCTAATAATACTTTTACTTTTTCCTTTCCGCTGAGGTCTTTCATTAATTTTAAATGCGCATCAGTACCAATTCCTAAATCAGAAAGTATTTGTGCCGCATCGCTGTCTGCATTCCAACCATTCATCTCTGCAAATTCAGCTTCCATATCAGAAGCTTTAATTCCATCTGCATCATTGAAATCAGGCTTTGCATATAAAGCATCTTTTTCTTTAATGAGTTTGTATAATTTTTTATTTCCCATGATAACAGTATCGAGTACTGCAAATTCATCAAACTCATAGTGATTTTGTTTTAAAACACTCATGCGTTGTCCGGGTGTAATATCTACTTGTCCTTTAGTAGCGTCAATTTCCCCCGAAAGGATTTTCATAAAAGTAGATTTACCAGCGCCGTTAGCACCAATAATTCCATAACAATTGCCCGGCGTAAACTTAACGTTAACCTCGTCGAACAAAACGCGTTTGCCATATTGCAAACTTATATTAGTAACTGTAATCATGATATAAAAAAATTCGTTGGCAAAGATAGTAAAATAAAGGGGTATTTTTACAGCACAATTAATACCTTTGATTCATGCGAATTTCCTTGTTTTTACTGCTATTTTCAGAACTTTTAAGGGCGCAACACCCCTTTAACGCTACTGTAATAGATGTCGGTACAAAAGCGGGTATTTCGTTTGCCAGTATTGGGATAAAGGGAAAGAATATTGGTACGGTTGCCAATGAAAAAGGCAGTTTTGAATTGAATATTTCGAAGTGTGATGAGGATGATAGTTTAAAGATTTCAGCTATTGGCTATAAAACAAAAGGGTTCACTGTTTCCCAGATTAGGCAATTGGGTAGTAAAATAATTGCGATGGAACCAATTGCTGTAAAGTTGGAGGAAGTAGTTATTAAATCCAGTAAAGTAAAACGAAAAGTATTAGGCACTTCAAAGTACAGTACCCGAAACTGTTCTGCATTTATGGGAACAGATGGAAATTGGAAAGGTGAAGAAGCCGCAATAAGAGCTAACAACGAAAAAGGAAAATATGTTTTTATTGAAGACTTTAACTTTTACATCATTCAAAATAAGTATGAAGATTCATTGGTGTTTCGTTTGATGTTGTATTCGGTAACGGATAAAAATTTGCCTGGACAAACTTTCTTAAAAAAGCCAATCATTTTTAAAACTGCTGTTAAACAAGGTGTGGTGCGTGTTGATTTAAAAAATTACAACATTACTTATAATGATGATTTTTTTATTAGTCTGGAATGTTTGATGGATAAAATGGACCAGACTAAATTTTGTTTTGCGGGTTCGGTAAAAGTTCCGTCGTATGTAAAAACATCAACCTTTATGAATTGGTACAGAGTAAGAGGCGGTGGCGCTGATTTAAATGTGACGGTTTCGTATTTGAAGTAATTACTTCTTCATCTTCAGTCTAATCTGCGTAATAATTTTCTTGGTATAAAGCGGGAAGTCGCCATTCATCATCCAGGTATAATACGAAGGTTCTTTTTCAAATACTTCGGTAACCGGTTTGTCTTTATGTTTTCCGAAACCAAAAACTTCAATACCTTTTTCATTAAATACAATTCGTCCTGCTAAATCAGCATTTTTTGTTTTAGCAGTGAGTTCACTTAAAACATTCATGTCGTTTTTAACCGGGACAATCATTTTGCCTTTACCATCGTCAAATTCTTTATCGGCATATCTTTCTAATTGCGCTAAAAAGACTTCGTAGGTGGCTTTAATATCGGCTTCAGCATTGTGTGCGTTTTCAATTTTCTTATCACAATAAAATTTATAAGCTGCAGAAAGTGTGCGAGGCTCCATGTAATGAAAAATATTTTGCACATCAATTAATTTGCGGGCCGATAAATCAAAATCCACTTCAGCGCGTAAAAACTCTTCTAATAATAATGGCACATCAAATTTGTTCGAGTTATATCCTGCGATATCTGCATTGCCAATAAACTGTGCGAGTTCTGTCGCCACTTGTTTAAATGTTTTGCAATCTTTCACATCTTCATCTTTAATTCCTGTAATGTGTGACGACTCCGGTGTAATTGGCATCTCAGGATTGATGCGCATGGTTTTTACTTCCGTATTATTATCAACGTTTACTTTAAGAATACAGATTTCAATTATTCTGTCGGAGGCTACACTTAGTCCTGTAGTTTCTAAATCAATAAATGCGAGAGGGCGGGTTAGGTTTAACTTCATGAAGCGAATGTTTTTAAGGAGGCTAGAACTGCAGAAGCTGTTTT
This sequence comes from Bacteroidia bacterium, assembly GCA_018000995.1. Classification (GTDB taxonomy): domain Bacteria; phylum Bacteroidota; class Bacteroidia; order B-17B0; family Aurantibacillaceae; genus JAHEYG01. The sequence goes on along the minus strand of JAGNIU010000015.1, from coordinate 84,738 downwards.
CGCATCAGGAAAGAATGAATTTAGTTTATGGATTACCGCATCAACAACCGAATCCGGACACGAAGCGCCACTTGTGATGATTATTTTTAAAGGTTGTTTGTTCGGTAAAAAGTTTTCGGTGCTAATGTGTTTTTTATTGGGGTAATCGAAATGATTTATTTTTGTTTTGCTGTCAATTTCTTTTTCTGAAGAAATAAAATAAGTTGGGAATTTGCGTTCGCATAATTCTACCAAATGGGAAGTGTTACTGCTGTTATAACCACCAACTACAATGGCTAAATCCGCATCTGTATTTAATAAACCATAAGTTGCATCCTGATTTTCATTGGTGGCGTAACACAAAGTATCGTGCGTATCTGCAAAATGTTTGTCAATGTTTTCTTTTCCGAATTGGTTTTCCATTACCGATTTAAAGTAGTTCGCTATTTCTTCAGTTTCGGTAGCGAGCATTGTGGTTTGATTAATCACGCCCACTTTTTGTAAATCGGTTTTTATATTGAAGTTGCCTGAATATTTTCCGGCGAATTCTTTTTCAAATTCTTCTTGTGTTTTGTTTTCTGTAATGAAAGATGCTAATTTTTTTGAATCTTCAATATCTTTCACCACAATGGCTTTACTATGCGTTGCGCTTCTCGAAAACGTTGCACGCGTTTCCTCGTGATTATATTTTCCGTGAATTATTATGGTGTGATTCGTTTTTCCTATTTGCTCCGATTTTTTCCAAACTCTTTCTACAAACGGACAAGTTGTATTGTATTTCTCCGTCTTAATTCCTTTTTTCTCGAGAATCTCTAAAATATTTAATGGCGCACCGAAAGCAGGAATTATCACAACATCTTCAGTCGTTAAAACATCAAAAGAAATTAATTGTTCGCCATGGGTATCCTGTAAAAACTGCACACCATGTTCATTCAAATCTTTATTCACTTCAGGATTGTGAATCATCTGACTCAATAGATAAATTCTCTTTCCCGGATTTTCATCAATGGCTTTAAAAGCAATTTCAATCGCATTCTCAACTCCATAACAGAAACCAAAATGACGGGCAATGTAAAATTGCACAGGACCAAAATCTAAAACGGTAGGGGAATTATCTTTTTTACGCGGGTCCTGAACCTTGCGGTATTGCTTCACCGCCGAAATAATCGGACTACGGTAAAATTCAGGAACCTGAAACGTTTTCATTGGGGTAAAGTTAATGGTTATAAGTTAAAAGTTATAAGTTATAGATTGAAATTTTGAACTTTTAGGCAATAATAGAGAACAATATAACCCAATAACTTAATAACCCATTAACCTAATAACTCTATTTCCGATTCCTCGGATGGTAACTCAGAATATTATCCCTAAGGTATTGTCTATCGAGGTGGGTATAAATCTCGGTAGTTGTAATGCTTTCGTGGCCTAACATTTCTTGTACTGCTCTTAAATCGGCACCGCCTTCCACTAAATGGGTAGCAAAAGAGTGTCGGAATGTATGCGGGCTCAATTTCTTTTTTATACCGGCTTTCTGAGCTAAATCTTTAATCACATAAAAAACCATCACGCGCGAAAGAATTCCGCCGCGGCGATTTAAGAAGATGTGATCAACTGCTGTTTTTTTTATGGGAAGATGAACTCTTACTTTTTTAAGATAATTATTAATTAATTTTTTCGCCGTTTTTCCAATAGGAACTAATCTTTCCTTACTTCCTTTTCCTGTTACTTTAATATAATCCTCATTAAAATGTAAATCAGTAATTTTTAAATTCACACATTCACTCACGCGTAAACCACAACTATAAAGCGTTTCTAACAAAGTAATATTCCGTTCACCTTCAGGGGTACTTCTGTCAACAACGGCAACCATTTTATCAATTTCTTCAATGGTTAAGAATACAGGTAATTTGCGCGTAATTCTTGGAGACTCTAACAATTCAGCCGGACTTTGCTGAATCTCATTCTCCATTAATAAAAATTTGTAAAAAGTCTTTATCCCCGAAATAATTCTCGCTTGCGATGTAGTAGAAAAACTCAATTCAGAAATCCATTTTACAAAAGCTTGCAAATGGGTTAATTCAAGTTGTACGGGTGTTTTATTATTTAAAAAGGATTGGGAATATTGTTCCAGTTTATTCAAATCATCTAAATAGGCCTCAATAGAGTTTTTTGAGAGGGAGCGCTCTAATTGCAAATATTGCTTAAAACGGATTTTATATGAATTCCAATTGCTCAAAAAAAGGTATATTTACGCTATGAAGTTAATCATAATTAACGGACCAAATTTAAACCTTTTAGGCGTAAGAGAAAAAGAGGTTTACGGAAATCAATCCTTCGAGGATTATTTAGAGGTATTGCAGAAAAAATACCCTGCTATTTCTATTGAGTATTATCAAAGTAATGTAGAAGGCGAATTGATTAACGAATTACAGGAAAAAGGATTTATTTGCGATGGCATTATCATCAATGCCGGAGGATATACGCATACTTCAGTTGCCATTGCAGATGCCATAAAAGCTATAAAAGCCCCGTGTATTGAAGTTCACATCTCAAACATTTTTGCTAGGGAAGATTTCCGTCACGTTTCGTATTTAGGAAAAAATTGCGTGGGAAGTATTTCCGGTTTTGGATTAAAGAGTTATGATTTGGCTATTGAGTATTTCGTGAAGAATTAATCGATATGGAGAAATGCCACAAAATCTCCAAAACACTAAATCCCACTAAACGTTTTGTGAAATTTCGTGACTTAGTGTTTTAGTGGCGAATAGTTGGCGCTTAGTTCTAATTCAAAACATCCAAACTTCCCAATCCTTCTCTCACCACTTCAAAATCCCCTTTACTGCAATCAATAACTGTTGAGGCGTAAATGTTTCCGTGACCTCCATCAATTACCATATCTACTTTTGTTTCGTATTGTTGGTGAATGATTTCAGGGTCAGAAAAATATTCTAAAATGCTATCGTCACCATCATGTAAACTCGTTGAGATAAGAGGATTTCCTAAGGCATTTACAATTTCTCTGCAAATAATATTATCAGGAACACGGATGCCAACTGTTTTGCGGTCTTGCTTAATTATTTTCGGAACATTAGAACTTGCTTCTAAAATAAAAGCATAAGGACCGGGCAAGGCCTTTTTCATCACGCGGAAAATATGATTAGGAATTGGTTTTGTGTATTCACTCAAATGACTTAAATCGCTGCACACAAAAGAGAATTTCGATTTCTCGGGTTTTATGTTTTTGAGTTTGCAAATGCGTTCAACTGCTTTGTTATTTGAAATATCACATCCCAAAGCATAAACTGTATCAGTAGGATAAATAATAATACCACCATTTTTCAAGCAATTCACAATAAGAGCAAGGGTTTTGCTATCGGGATTAGTGTCGTTTATTCGGAGGAGCATTACCACAAAGATAGGCTATTTTAGCCCTGTTTTCATTTGTAATTCCTCTTTAATTTTATACCTTTATTCAAATTAGAAACTCATGGATCGTCGCGATTTTTTTCTTAAATCTGTTGCTGGAACTGCAGGCTTAACTTTTTTATCTTCTATTGATAAAGTTTATGCAGCTGAATTAGAAAATCAGGTTACCCGTGTTAATGGCTTGAGTTCTGAGGCCGCAGCTAGCGATGAAGATTTTTGGGGTTGGGTACGCGAGAGTTTTACAGTTTCTCCTAATATTATTAATTTAAATAATGGTGGTGTTAGTCCGCAACCTAAAGTGGTGCAGGATGCACACATCCGTTATTATCAATATTGCAACGAAGCGCCATCGTATTATATGTGGCGTATTTTGGATGCGGGTCGAGAAGGTTTACGTGAGAAGTTAGCGGATCTTTGTGGAGTAGACCCTGAAGAAATTGCTATCAACAGAAATGCAACAGAAGGATTGAACACTGTAATTTTCGGTTTGAATTTAAAAGCAGGTGATGAAGTAGTGTTGAGTAAATATGATTACCCAAACATGATGAACGCCTGGAAGCAACGCGAAAAACGTGATGGTATCAAATTAGTTTGGATTGATATTCCTCAACCATTGGAAGATGACAAAGCCTATGTGAAATTGTATCAGGATGCAATGACTTCTAAAACAAAAATCGTTCACATTACGCATCAGATTAATTGGAGTGGAAATATTGTCCCTTGTAAATTAATTGCAGATATGGCGCATGCAAAAGGTGCTGAAGTTATTGTGGATGCTGCGCATTCGTTCGGACAAATTGATTTTAAATTAAAAGATACGGGAGCTGATTATTTAGCAACTGCTTTACATAAATGGTTATGTGCACCGTTTGGAAGTGGACTTCTTTATATCAAAAAAGAAAAAATTAAAAACGTTTGGGCTTTGTTATCAAGTACTGAACCTGATGGAACTGATATTAGAAAATTTGAAACCTTAGGAACACGCTCTTTCGCTTCTGAAATGGCGATTGGTGCAGCGGTTGATTTTCACAATGTAATTGGTGGCAAACGTAAAGAAGACCGCTTACGTTATTTAAAAAACTATTGGTATGAGAAAGCAAAAACATTACCGAAAGTAGTTTTGGCTACATCACTGAAACCACAATATTCTTGCGCTATTGGTCATATTGGTTTTGAAGGTTGGAAAGGTGGCGATATTGAAGCTAAATTATGGGATAAGCACAGAATTCACACTTCAACTTTTGTTTACGAAAAATTAAATGGAGTGCGTATCACACCAAATATTTATACAAGCATAAAAGATCTGGATGTTTTGGTTAAAGGCTTAATTGAGATTTCTAAAATGGAACCGCCAAAGGAAACAAAGTAATGAGAAGAACCATCTTATATTTAGTTTCTGCAATTCTAATTACTGTCGGAATTTTTTCTTTTGCTGATAAAACACCTTCACGTGAAATTATTCTGACTAAAAATGCGCCTGCACCAATTGGTCCGTATAGTCAAGCTATAAAAGTGGGAAATACACTTTATGTAGCCGGACAAGTAGGATTTACCTCCGAAGGAAAATTAGATACGAGTTCTGTTGAGAATGAATGTAAGCAAGCGCTGAATAATGTAAAAGCTATTGTTGAAGCGGCAGGTATGAGCATGCAACAAGTAGTAAAGTCAACATTGTACGTAACTGATTTGAAAAATTTCTCGAAGATAAATGAAGTGTACGGAACTTATTTCCCACAAAATCCTCCCGCCAGAGAAACTGTTCAGGTGGCGGCGTTACCTAAAGGTGCCCGTTTCGAAATATCGGTAGTAGCCGTTAAGTAATTTTCTTTAAAGCATGCAACCTTTCTCTTTTTTGTCGTATTTAGTATAAAGAACTCATTAATGGTATGGGGGATATCCCAAGTTATACTGACGTCAATATTGCCATAATTGAGCGTTGCCAAAAAGGCGAAAGAAAGGCTTTTCAGGAATTATACGACCTGTATGCGAAAGCTATGTTCAATATTTCGGTAAGGATATTAAATGATAGCAATGAAGCTGAAGAAGTGCTTCAGGATTCATTCTTAAAAGCCTTTGAAAAAATTGATACTTACGATAGAAGATACGCCTTTGGTGTTTGGCTAAAACGGATTGTGATTAACCGCTCTCTGGATGTTTTAAAGAAGAGAAAATTAAAATTTGTACAGATTGATGAGGCGGACTTTAGAGAAGAAGAAGAGGATGAAGAAAGTATTTATGATGTGGAAGCGGTAAAGAAATGTATTCAGGAATTGCCCGACGGATACAGAACTATTTTATCACTTTTTGTGTTTGAAGATTATTCGCATAGAGAAATTGCTGAACAATTAAATATTAGCGAGGGCACTTCAAAGTCACAATACAACAGAGCAAAGAAGAAGTTAATCGAAATAGTAAAAAGAAATATCGTAGCCAATGATAGATAAATTAAAAACATTTGTTAGCAAACACAAACAGGAGTTTGATTCAGCTGAACCAGGTCAGGATCTTTGGAAAAAGATTGATGCGAAGTTGGAAATGAAAAATTCATCTGCAATAAGCAGTAAATGGCTATCAAAACTTAAATATTTTGGTTTAAGTGCAAGCGTACTTATGATAGCGGTTTATTTTATCACACAAAAACTAAATAATTCTTCTTCTAATGAACTAGCTCAAAACATAAAGGATTCAGCTCTTAATAATTCCGGACAATGGATTAAATCAAATCAAAACAAGTCGGAAATAGGTGAAGCAGGAAATAATTCCGCAAATGCAGAGAATGGTAAAGACAATAAGGAAGCTTCTTCAAACAAAGAGGAGAATTCAGTATTAAACGGAGCTAATGTAGAAGACACAAAAAGGGATTCTGTCTACGTAAAAGCTGTTGAGAATATTAGTTCAGAGCAAAGCAAGATTAAGCCAGAAGAGGTAGTTCAATTAAAGGAAGAGGAAAAATCAATTGTTGTAAATGAGAGTAAGCCAATTAGAAACAATAAGAAAGTAAAAATTCAAGTACCTGCCGAAGCTGAAAAAAATAATAGTTATAGCGGAACGCTTTACGATAATTCTTCTCTTTGCGAAGTGTTGAGGGCGTATAAATTTCCCGGACAAGTTAGCTTAGATGCCAGCTCAAATTATACGACCCACAGAACTTTAAAAACACTTAGTTGTAGTCGTCTGGCGAAAAATACAAATGTGAAAGCGGTTTGGTTGAAAGGAAAGACAAGTAAAAAAGTAACAGTCGCAATAAAAGAAGGATTTAAAAATATTCTCCTAATAAAAAGTGATGGACGGGAAGTGAGCCCTGAAGCCATTTCGCATTATTATAATGGATTGGGCGTTATTTCCGGTTACACAGGAAAGCACTTTGATATGATTTTTAAAGATAAAGTGGAACTCATTTTATTTTTTAGCGATGTTGAGGAAGGTGATAAAATTAGTGTAGATGGAATTATTGAAGCTGTTGTGAGTAAACCTTAAGAATTAAACTATCTCTTCGAATTGTAAATCGTAAAGACGTTTAAACTGTCCGTTCATATTGAGTAATTCGGCTTGAGAACCTTGTTCCACAATTTGTCCTTTCTCAAATACAATAATTTTATTGGCATCTTTAATAGTCGCTAAACGGTGAGCAATTACTATTGAAGTTCTCCCTTTACTTATTTTATCTAAAGCTTTTTGTAAGAGTTGTTCGGTGTGAGTGTCAATAGTAGCAGTAGCTTCATCCAGAATAAATAATTTAGGATTGTAAACGAAAGCACGGATGAAGGCAATTAATTGTCTTTGACCGGCCGATAAAGTAATTCCTCTTTCTTTCACCACATAATCGTAACCTCCGGGTAACGACATCACAAAATCGTGCAGACCAATTTGTTTGGAGGCATCAATTACTTTCTCTAAGGTAATATCAGGATTATGAAGAGTAATATTATTGAAGATACTATCGTTAAATAAATGTACATCTTGTAAAACAACGCCTGTATTTTTGCGAAGTTCTTCTAATTTGTAATTATTGATGTTTACTCCGTCAACACAAATTTCTCCTTTGTTTAAATCGTAAAAGCGACTTAACAAATTAATGATAGTAGATTTCCCAGCGCCTGTTGCACCAACTAAGGCAACAGTTTGTCCGGCGTTAATTGAGAACGAAACATCTTTTAAAACATAATTCTCATCATTATAAGCGAACCAAACATGTTTGAATTCAATATTCCCATTAACACCTTCAAATGTTTTTGTGCCTTTGTCTTCAATAATTTCGTTTGTATCTAAAACTTTAAACACACGATCGGCCGAAACAATCCCCATTTGTAAAGTATTTAAACGATCGGCCAGCATTCTTATAGGACGGAACAACATGTTCACCATCATTACGAAAAAAGTAATATCCCCCAAACCAATTCCACTCGAATTATAACGGGCACCAATAAACCAAATTAAAGAACCTATCGAAATAGCCGACAAAATTTCTACTACCGGAAAGAAAATAGAGTAATACCAAATGGAACGGATGTTGGCTTTGCGGTGTTTATCATTTATAACTTTAAATTTTTCGTATTCTTGTTCTTCGCGGTTAAACAATTGAATAATGCGCATGCCTGTTAAATGTTCCTGTGTAAATGTGTTTAAGGAAGAGACTGCATTACGCACTTCATTAAAAGTTTTCTTTACGCCATTTTTGAATAGAGTTGTGGCAACCAACAAAAGTGGAATAGTTGTCAATACAATTAATGTCAGCACCCAATTCTTAATAAACATTACTGTGACAAAAGTGAGCAACATTAAAATATCACCACTAATAACAATAAATCCTTCCGAGAAAACTTCACTCAAAGCTTCAATATCAGAAATGGCTCTTGTTACCAACATCCCCACAGGCGTTTTATCGAAATAAGAATTTTTTAAATGAATGATGTGTTTGTAAACTTGATTACGTAAATCTTTAACAATGCTTTGTCCAAGGAAATTTGTCACGTAAATATTAGCGAATTGCAATACCGCCTCAAAGAGTAGAGAAGCGAGAATTAATATTCCAATAGTGTTTAAACCGGAGAGATCAGAAGAGTCGTCAACAAAATTATTTAACGCTTTATTAATTAAAAGCGGACGGACAATAGCAAATCCCGAAAGCACTAAGGTTAATGTTAGTGATATAAAGAAAAATCGCTTGTAAGGTTTTGTATAGGATAAAATCCTTTTTAGAAGTGTTAGACTAAATTTATTTTTTTTCTCTTCGCTCACAGAAAGGTATCCTCAGGGTATTTTATGTCGGTTAAAAATAAAGCATGTGCAGGTGCAGAGCTTCCTGCATCGCTACGGTTTTTATTATCGATTATTTTTTTGAAATCTTCTAACGAAATTTTATGTCGGCCAACCATCATTAAAGTACCAACAATAGCGCGGACCATATTACGTAAAAATCTATCGGCAGTAATTACAAAACACCATTCGTTTTCATCTAACTGAATCCAAGTGGCTTCGCTTACTAGGCAAATATTCGTTTTGGTTTGTGTATTTACTTTGCTGAAGCTGGTGAAATCGGAAGTTTGTAATAAAATTTCGCAGGCTTTATTCATCAATTCAAAATCTATCTCACCATATTGATGCCATGAAAAATTTTCTACAAATGGATTTTTGTGTTGATGTAAGTAGTAATGATAAGTGCGGGTAATAGCATCAAAACGGGCGTGCGCATCCTCTTTTACTTTTTGAATAAAGAAAATGCTAATATCCGGAGGCAAAACATTGTTCAATTTATATACCCAATGCTCTGAATTTTCTGTTAAATCGGTATTCTGACAATTAAAATGGGCGAAATAGTTACGGGCGTGCACACCTGTGTCGGTTCTTCCGCAACCCATTACCTCAATGGGTTCTTTCAATAACATGGTCAATTTCTCCTCTAAAACCTGCTGTATAGTGTTAGGCGTGTTCTCCTGAACCTGCCAGCCATTGTAATTAGTGCCATTATAAGCCAGTTTAATAAAGTAGCGCGACATTCTTTTTGGTTCGTGGATTTATAATACCTTTGCCATTCTTAATTATGGGTAAAGTTAGCAAGAATATTGTTTTAAACGACGTTGAAATTGTAGATACTTCAGCTGAAGGAAAATCTGTTGCCAAACATGAAGGATTAGTTATTTTTTGTGAGGGTGGCGTTCCCGGCGATATCGTTGATATTAATATTTACCGTAAAAAGAACAAGTTAGCTGAAGGAAAAGTAATTGAGATTAAGAAAGCCTCAGAATACCGCATAAAACCACAATGTGAACATTTCGGGACTTGTGGTGGCTGCAAGTGGCAAAGCATGAGTTATGAGGCACAATTAAAGTTTAAACAGAAATTCGTTAGTGATGCTTTAATCCGCATTGGAAAATTAGACATCCCTGAAATATTACCGATTTTCAAAAATAGCGAACCTTATTTTTACAGAAATAAATTAGAATTTTCATTCTCGAATAAAAAATGGTTAACGGCAGAGCAAATTCAAACAGAAGCAGAAGTTGCAAATAAAAATGCATTAGGCTTTCATATTCCAGGTCGTTTTGATAAGGTGTTGGATATTGATAATTGTTATTTACAACCGGAGCCTTCCAATCAAATCCGTAATGAAGTGCGTGATTACGCAGCAAAAAACAACCTTACTTTTTTTGATATCAGAGATAAAGGCGGATTTTTAAGAACATTAATGATTCGCATTACAGGAACCGGTGAAGTGATGGTTGTTGTTGCGGTTTACGATTGGTTAGAAAAAGAGTTATTTGCATTGTTAGATCATTTAAAACAGAAATTCCCACAAATAACATCTTTGCAATACGTTCATAATCCGAAAGGAAATGACAGCATGGATGGTTTGGATATTAAATCATACTCAGACCGCGCTTTTGTTTACGAAGAAATGGAAGGATTGAAATTTAAAATTAGTCCGAAATCATTTTATCAAACCAATTCACAACAAGCTTACAACTTGTATAAAATCACAAGAGATTTCGCTGGTTTAACAGGAAATGAATTAGTGTATGATTTATATACAGGAACTGGCACCATAGCTAATTTCGTGGCGCGTCATTGTAAAAAAGTGATTGGTGTTGAATATATTGAAGATGCTGTTCGCGACGCAAGAGAAAATTCGAAAGCGAATGGTATTGAGAATACATTCTTTACCTCAGGTGATATGAAAGATGTATTAACTAATGATTTCATAAAGCAACACGGAACACCTGATGTAATTATTACAGATCCGCCTCGTGCAGGAATGCATGAGGATGTTATTAAAGTTATATTGAATGCAAATCCCGAAAAGGTAGTTTATGTAAGTTGCAATCCATCCACGCAAGCAAGAGATTTAGCTTTGATGGCGCATCAATATACTGTTGTAAAAATTCAACCTGTAGATATGTTTCCTCAAACAGCTCACGTTGAAAATGTAGTTTTATTAGAAAGAAAATAACTGGCGCCTCTGCGCCTTTGCGAGAAACAAAATGTTAGGCTTAAAATTAGAAACCGATTCAAATTGGATTAATATCGTCGAGAAAAACATTTCCGAAATTTTAACCGATCATGCTTGGTGCGAACAGAAGGCAGCCAGCAATGCCATTTCTTTAGTGATCGCCTTCCCTGAGAAAAGTGATTTAGTAGAAGCTATGTTGAGCATCGCTAAGGAAGAACTCACTCACTTTGAAATGGTGCATCAAAAAATTAAGGACCGCAGTTTTGAATTGGGTAATGAACGTAAAGATTATTACGTTATTGAGTTGTATAAATTCATGCGTAAGGGACATGCCAGGAGAATTTCTTTAATTGATCGTTTATTATTTGCTGCAATAGTGGAGGCGAGGAGTTGCGAAAGATTTAGAATTTTGTCGGAACAAATTAAAGATGAAGATTTAAAAGCGTTTTATAAAGAACTCATGATAAGCGAAGCCAATCATTACACAACATTTTTAGGTTTTGCCAGAAAATACGGTGAAGGCGTGGAAGATGTAAACGCCCGCTGGCAACAATGGTTAGATTACGAAGCTAAAGTGATACAAAACTACGGTAAAGAGGAAACAATGCACGGGTGACTTCGGCTACGCTCAGTCACCGGTTTGTTTTGTTCGGTGGTTGAGCGAAGTCGAAACCACTACTTCTCCGTCTTCAGTAATTTAATATCCTCAATCAATTTATTTACAGCAATACTATCAGTGCCATCGTACATGCCGCGGATACGTTTTTGTTTATCAATCAATAAAAATAGTTCGCTGTGTAAAAATCCTTCAGGAGAACCATCATCTTCTAAAGCATTTACTAAATAACTATCTTTTGCTAAAGCATAAATAGCTTTTTTATCTCCTGTTAAGAAATGCCATTTGTCTTTTACCGCTTGGTATTTTCCGGCGTAAGCAAATAAAACTTCTGAGGTATCATGCGCTGGATTTACCGAATGTGAAAGAATTAAAAAGTCTTTATCCGCTTTAAAATTTTCCTGAACTCGAATTAAAGAGTTACTCATTTGCGGACAAATACTCTGACAAGTTGCAAAAAAGAAATCTGCGACATAAATTTTATTCTCAATGGTTTTTTGAGTAACAGTATCTCTATTTTGATTGATGAATTTGAAATCACCAACGGTGTGATAGATGGTATCTGTGCCATCAAGTCCGGCGTGTTTTTTTTCGCCAATCACAGGCAATAATAATTTATGTTCGTTTTCAGTTTCTTTTTTTGTGCTGTTGCATGAAAATAAAGCAACAGTTAAAAACAGAACTGCGAATTTATTTAGGTTTTGAATCTTTAATTTCATTTTGTTTAATCATTATATTTTTTTCTTCTTTCAAACGCAAATGTTGGTATTCTGATAACATTCGTTTTATTTCCATTGCGTAACGGCCGTCGTAATAGCCACGGATATTTCTTTTTTTGTCAAGTAAAACAATAAAACTGTAATCCACATGACTAGGTTTTGATTTAAAGTACATGATGTTGATACTGTCGAACGAAGATTTTTTCCAGTAGCCTTGTTCTATGTTTGGTAAATCGATTTTTAAGCTGTCTCTCAGGTTGTATTCTATAGTATTTGAACTATCTGCTATAGGAAAAAGAAATAACAAAGGAAGTTCACTGATTTCGCTTTTTTTGTGAATGGTGTAATCAAGTAAACCTTCCAGACGGTAATTATCTTTAATATATTTTGGTTGCATAAAACAAACCGTCATTAAAGGATAATTAATAGTGTCGAATAATTTTTGTGATATGGATTGACTGACAATAGTATTAAACTTTAAATCGCCAACAGAATAATAAACTGTATCGGTTCCGTTTAAGGTTTTTGGTCCGTAGTAAAGAAGTTTACTGGAATTTATAGTGCTGGTTTCAAGAATAAGCCAGAAAGCAGAGGGGAATAGGATAATCAGGAATAATATGAGCTTGCTCTTTTTTTGCATGCACAAATGTACATACGTAAAGCCAAATAAAAAACCCCAATCGGTTTAGATTGGGGTTTTAATTTATGAGATTAATTATATTACTGAATAATCAGCTTTTTGGTTGTTGACTTATCTCCAACCGAAGTTTTGATATAATAGATGCCGCTTTTCAGATCAAAAGTACTTAAATGGTAGTTTACATCTGATACGTTTCCTATTACCACTGATTTAACAACTTGTCCTAAATTATTCATTACGCTAAGAGAAACAGGTTCATTTTTATCGTTAGTTAAATTAACGTTTACTGCATCTGTAGCAGGATTTGGATACACATTATAATTAACTGCATCAAGTGTAACATCAGTTATGCCTGTTAAAACAGCGTTATTAATTCTGATATCAGCAGTTACTTGAACGGTTGGCCCAAGAATAGAGTTAGCAGTTTGCTTTTGGTATGAAATAGTAAGGAGTGGGAATTTTTGTGTTCCGCTGTAGTAATTGTAGTCGGTAGAAATAACATCTAACGTAAATGAACTAGGGAAAGTTCCTACAACAACATTTAAAGTGTTTGTCATTTTCACCTGAAGGCAATTAGCAAATGAAAGACTTCCTGGAAGTATAACAGTTCCTGTTCCTGTGGCATTAGTTGAAATAGTTCCATTAGCTACTCCAGCTGTGGATGCTACAGATACTGGCCCTCCATAGGTATCATTCAAACTATTTCCGTAATTAATAGGGAAAATTGCTGCAATAGCAGAATTAGTAAATGTTATCAATGAACCAGCTCCATCATCATTACCTAATAATTCAAAATTAGTAGTTGTAGATTTCCAGTAATTAAATGCACCTGCACCATCACCTTCGGCAATAGTTGCACCTGGAAAAGCTGAACCACTTGGAGTTGATACAACAGTTGTATAAGTTGCAACTTCAACAACAGTATTAGTTACTAAGCTTGTAAAATTCCAACTTTGTCCGGTCCCTATGTTTTTAGGAATAGCAGTTGTTGAATCATACCCCATTTGAGTATTAACATTACCTACAACAGGCTCGTTAAATGCTTTTGTTAAGGCTAATTGTGCTGAAGCAGTAAAAGCTAAAGCAATTGTAAAAAGTGATAAGTAGATTTTTTTCATGTAATGGGTTTTAAAATTTGTATAGCAAAATTATAAAAATAATCGATAAAACAAAGCGTTTTATCTCTATGGAAGAGGGTTTTAACTATTTAACAGAACTAAATCCAATTAAATTTATTTGGAGGCCGCACCCATTTGTGTAATTAGTGGGGTAGGAATTCGAAGTGGCAATAGGAATTACACCGGTTTGTGTTGAGCTTGTTTGTTTTTAGCCATAACACTCACTCGGTAAATTAAAAAAATGCATACTAATATTGTGCCTGAAACAACATAACCTAACACATCATAATTTTCAATTGGACTTGTTTTTGATTGTTGAGTCACAATAAAACCTGCAGCAATTGAAGCTAATCCTCCTGCCATTTGTTGTAAGGATGAATTTATACTCATAAATGCGCCGCGGTCTTTTATTTCAGGAATAGCAGTTGCAAGTGTAGTAGCAGGAATTATACGGCTCATAATCCCCATAAATAAAAGCATGTTCGTTACCACAACCTGCCATATTGGAACGGGACTTAGATTAGTATAAAAAATAACCATTACAACGGCCCAAATAGAGCCAATCGTAAACAACCAAAATTTATCGAACTTATCACTTATTTTTCCTATGATAGGCATGATGATTATGGATGAAATACCGGTGCAAAGAAAAATAATTGGAAGGTCGGCTTGTGCTATATGAATATTGTTCACTAAAAAAGCACTGCTAAAAGGCATAATCATGAATCCGCCAACAGGCAACATTACCATAGCTAAAAAACCAACTTGATAAGATTTATTACTTAGTGTACTCCATAAGTGATGAAATGCATTCCTGTCGGGTTGAAGTTTTAGATGCGCGTCAATCGGCTTCATTTTAATTAAAAAAGCAAGTCCTATTATAATAGCAAGAATAACAATCATAAAAAAGGAAACGTGCCAGTTCCATTTACTGGCAAGATATAATGCAGCAGGAATTCCTAAAATCTGACTACCTGCAAATGCCATTTGAACAAAACCCATTACTCGTCCGCGTTGATTCAAGGCAAAAATATCAGTAATGATTGCCATACCTGTCGCTCCAATTACGCCTCCGAATAATCCTGTAACAATCCGCGCTGCTAAAAGTGTTTCGTAAGTATTGGCTAATCCACAAAAGAGAGTTCCAACAACAAAGCCTACATAAAAAAAGAGAAGAAATTTTTTACGATCGAACTTATCTGCAAATCCTGCTGCAAGAATGCCGGAAGCTGCAGCACTAAATGCATACGAAGAAAGTATCCACGAAAATTGTTTCGGTGTAATATCAAGTGATTTCATGAGTACATCACCTAGAGGTGCAAGAATCATAAAATCGAGAACAACTGTAAATTGTAAAAGAGCAAGTATTACGATAGCGAATTTTTGGTAGGATGTAAATTTATCCGGAGGAGTTGTGATGTTTTGCATAAGGTGTTGCAAAGATACATTAAAGTTTATTCGCTTTATAATACCGTATCATCTCCGGGTAATTCATTCCCATTTTAAAACCATTAATAGATTGTGCAATGCGTTTTGCTTTTGTTTCATCGGTTTTTGCACTTTCAATCCATTTGCTAAAATAATTTTGATGTGATTTTGGTAGTTTCTCAAAAAACGCTTTTGCTTTTGGATCATCGGATATACAAGAAAGAAAATCGGAATTAATTTTCAGTTCTGCTTTATCTAATTCAAGTTGTACAACTATCTTCTCGCCTTTTTGTTTTTTGATGCCCTTTCGCATGCCGGCATTCACGGGCATAATAAAATCACCTTCGCCCATTGGAATAATGGCAACACCTTTAATTGAAAAATCATCCAATTTACCTTTTACACGAAAAGATGTTTTTACCCCCGGATTTATTTTTTTGGTTTGCTCCGAACGAATCACAAAATAAGTCCAGCCCGTTTTCTCGCCTTTCTTTCCAAATTTCTCTAATAGCGCTGTAAACTTTATCATGTATTGTAAAAGTATGAAGGATTGTTTAATTTGCATAAAAATACTGTTATGGAAAAAGAATATAAAATGTGTCAGAGTTGTGCAATGCCTTTTAATAAAGATCCTAAAGGTGGTGGTAGTAATGCAGACGGAACAAAAAGTAAAATGTATTGTAGTTTGTGTTATGAGAATGGAAAGTTTCTTCAGCCTGATATTACTGCATCAGAAATGCAGGCTTTTGTAAAAGGTAAATTAAAAGAAATGGGTGGCTTTATGGGATTATTTGCAGGAATGTTTAGTGCAGGGATTCCGAAACTCGAACGTTGGAAGAAATAATCGCTAATAAAATAGACTAGAAACAAAAAAGCCTTTCAGAATATGAAAGGCTTTTTATTTTTCGGTCGGGGTGGCAAGATTCGAACTTGCGACCTCCTGCTCCCAAAGCAGGCGCGATAACCGGGCTACGCTACACCCCGAACTCCTCAAAAAATTGAGAGTGCAAATATAGTATTTTTATAATAAGTTGTAAAAAATTAGCGCTTTTTAGCGTAAAAAAGCCCTTATTTAATTGTATTTTTGTTTGCATATTATGCAAGAACAGATTTTAATCCTCGACTTTGGTTCCCAATTCACACAGCTTATTGCCAGGCGTTTACGTGAACTTAATGTTTACTGCGAAATTCATCCTTTCAATAAAATCCCTAAAATAACAGCGGATATTAAAGGTGTAATTCTTTCTGGAAGTCCGCATAGTGTGCGTGAAGAAAACCCTTTACAACCTGATTTATCGAACATAAAAGGCAAATTACCTCTTTTAGGTGTGTGCTTTGGCGCTCAATATTTAGCACATTTTTACGGTGGTGAAGTTGGAAAATCAAGTTCCCGCGAATATGGCCGCGCTAATCTCGATTTTGTAGATAATAGTAGTCCGTTATTTAAAGGAATTTCAAAAAACTCACAGGTTTGGATGAGTCATGCCGATACAATCTTAAAAACACCCGATAATTATCAAATTATTGCGAGTACTAAAGATGTAAAAGTAGCAGGTTATGCTATTAAAGGAGAAACAACCTACGCTATCCAGTTTCATCCGGAAGTTTATCATACAACAGAAGGACATCAACTCTTAAAAAATTTCGTTTATGATATTTGCGGTTGCGCAGGTTCATGGACTTCAGAATCATTTATAGATACAACCATTGCTGAGTTAAAGCAGAAAGTTGGTAATGATAAAGTAGTTTTAGGTTTATCAGGTGGAGTGGATTCAAGTGTAGCTGCCGTGTTGTTGCATAAAGCAATAGGAAAAAATTTGTATTGCATTTTTGTTGATAATGGTTTGCTTCGTAAAAACGAATTCGAATCTGTTCTCGAATCTTACAAACACATGGGTTTAAATGTAAAAGGTGTTGATGCAAAACAACAATTTTACAAGGAACTAGCTGGTATAAGCGATCCGGAGAAAAAACGTAAAGCAATAGGAAAAGTTTTTATTGATGTATTTGATCAGGAGTCTCATAAAATTACAGATGTGAAATGGTTAGCTCAAGGAACTATTTATCCTGATGTGATAGAAAGTCTTTCAGTAAAAGGACCAAGCGCTACTATAAAGTCACATCACAATGTTGGTGGTTTACCTGATTTCATGAAATTACAAATTGTTGAACCGCTTCGTTCTTTATTTAAAGATGAAGTTCGTCGCGTTGGAAAAGCTTTGCATATTGATGATGTTCTTTTAGGTCGTCATCCTTTTCCAGGACCGGGATTAGCCATTCGTATTCTTGGAGATATCACGGAAGAGAAAGTAAAGATGCTACAAGATGTTGATGCGATTTACATCGATGGATTAAGAGCTGCAGGCTTATACGATCAGGTTTGGCAAGCAGGTGCTATTTTATTAAACGTGCAAAGCGTTGGTGTAATGGGCGATGAACGTACTTACGAAAATTGCGTTGCTTTACGCGCTGTAACATCTACCGATGGTATGACGGCTGATTGGTGTCATTTACCTTATGAGTTTCTAGCAAACATCTCAAACGAGATTATCAATAAAGTAAAAGGTGTAAATAGAGTAGTGTATGATATCAGCTCTAAACCTCCTGCAACGATCGAGTGGGAATAATAAATGGAAGATGTAAGAGGGATAATGGCTGATGTGAAAATAAAATATTCTAAGTTTTTTGTGACTTGCATCTTCTGTCTTGTGACTTTGTTTTCGTTCGCACAAGAAAAATCTTCTGAGACTAAAACAATCAATGGTAAAAAATATTATATCCATAAAGTAGAGAAGGGACAAAGTCTTTATGCGATTTCTAAAATTTACAATACCGACATTAATGTTATTCTAGCTGAGAATGATGAGGCTATTGACGGTTTGCGTAACGGACAAGAATTAAAAATTCCTGTGTCGGGTGCTGCTACAACTATTCAACCCATTCTTGGTTCGCCAATTGATACCATTCGTTACAATTATCACAAAGTGGCGAAGAAAGAAACGGTTTATTCAATTTGTAAGCAATATAATATTAACGAGACCCAACTTAATCAATGGAATCCTAGTATTGCTGCAAACGGTATTAAATTCGGACAAATGCTGATTGTTGCCGACAAAAAGAAAAACGTTGTTGGTACGCCGGTGTTATTAACGGATACTGTAAAAGTGAAACCGATAAAATCTAAAAAAACAAAATACAATATTGGATTACTGTTACCATTTAAGCTGGCTGAATCTGAATTTATTGATGCTAATAATTTAGTGCAATCAAAATCAAATTTCCCTCAAGTACAATCTTTGGCTATTGATTTTTTAATGGGATTTAATAAAGCTGTTGATTCTTTAAAAGCGAATGATTTTTCGGTACAAACTTATTTGTACGATATTGATGATAAAGATTCCAGTAAAGTGGGGACTATTTGTAAGAACGAAGAATTTAAATCTTTAGATTTAATAATTGGTCCGGCATATCCTTCAGGCTTTAAAGATGTTTCAACTTATGCAAAGACTTACAACATTCCGGTTATTTCACCATTCACACAGCAGAGTAAAATTTTGTTCAAGAATAATAACGCTTCAAAAGTAAATCCGTCTCAGTTCACTATGATAGAATCATTGGCAGATTATTGTGTAGATTCATTAAAGAGTATTGCTTCCATTTATATTGTAAACAATGGCATGGTAAAAGATCAGCAATACGTGAAAGCATTTAAAATTGCTTATAACGATCATTTAAAGGAATTGAATTTGCCAATCAAAGACAGTGTTATTGAAGTGCGTGGTTTAGCAGGAGCGAAAGCTGCACACATTGCCGGTAAAAAAAATGTTTACGTTCTGTTTAGCAATAATCAAGTGTTTGTTACAGATTTTGTAACTCAGTTGGCCGTTTATGCTGATAAAAAGGATATTACTTTGGCGGGATGGCAAAATATTACCTCTAATGATAATATTGATCAGGATTATTTAAACCGTTTATCTTTTACTTTCCCTTCTCAAAACAATTTGATTAATGTAAAGGCATATTCTAATCTGATTAAGAGTTATCAAACAGAAATGTCTTCAGATCCAAGCGATTATTTTTTCCAAGGCTTTGATCTTGGACAATATTATTTGCAGAACCTCAAAACATCAGGACCGGATTTTATTAATCGGTTAGATAAATTACAGAGCGAAGGAAATTACTTAAGATTCAAGTTTTATCGTCCGGATGAAAATACCGGATTCGAGAACAAAGGCGTTTATATTTTCAAGTATAGTAATTATCAGCTTTACCGCACAGGGTGGAAATAACCAAAGAAAATATTTCAGAATGGTTAAAGAAATTGCAGGATAGTATTTGTTCTGCTTTAGAAAATGCTGACGGAAAATCCAAATTTTTAGAAGAGAATTGGACAAGAGAAGAGGGTGGAGGCGGACGGTCCCGCGTTATTAAAAACGGAGCCGTTCTTGAAAAAGGTGGTGTAATGTATTCAGCTGTCAGTGGTGCAACACCTGAGTTTTTATTGAAAGAAAAATCGCATTCCGTTACGGAGGGTGCGAATTCAAAGTCTACTTTTTATGCAACAGGTGTATCCATTGTATTACATCCGCAAAATCCAATGGTTCCTATTATTCACATGAACATCCGTTATTTCGAAATGAGTAATGGTGTGAAATGGTTAGGAGGAGGAATTGATTTAACACCGCATTATGTGAATGAGGTAGATGCAAAATATTTTCATGCTGAATTAAAAAAAGTGTGCGATAAACATCATCCAAGTTATTATCCGAAGTTTAAGACTTGGGCTGATGACTATTTCTTTATTGAACACAGAAAAGAAACGCGTGGCATTGGCGGTATATTTTTCGATAGGTTAAATTCAGATTCAGAAATGAGTTTTGAAAAAAACTTTGCATTTTGGCAAGATGTTGGTTCAGCTTTTGCTTCTATTTATACAGAATTAATTAGTCGTAATAAAAACAAATCATTCACTGAAGCTCATAAGCAATGGCAATTATTACGTCGCGGTCGCTATGTAGAATTTAATTTGGTGTACGATAAGGGAACAAAATTCGGTTTAGAATCAAACGGCCGTATCGAATCAATATTAGTGAGCTTACCATTACACGCCTCATGGGAATATAACTTCAAAGTTGCTCCCGGTTCTGAAGAGGAGAAAACACTTTCCCTGTTGAAAAAGGGGATAAATTGGACAGGATAAATCTGAGTCAGCAACATTTTCATTATTAATTCTGTTTAATTGCTAATTACTTTTTCTTTATTATATTTATAATACTGTATTAGGCATGAAAGAAACTTGTGGCGTATTCTGGAACAAAATTTCCCGTATTGGTTTACGGGAAGGTGAAGATGCTTTATTGTTTCGTGAAGTAATTTTATTGAATCGCTTGCTAATAGTGATGTTCATTGTGATGCTGTTTTATATTCCTTTCGAAATAGCAATTAATGGATTTAAGATGGTTCCGGCTGTTTTAATTATGATAGCAATTGCTATGTTTACTTTGGTTTTTCATCATTTCAGATTATTTAGGTTAGGACATTATTATCTCTATATTTTTACCTCACTCTTTATTGTTGTTATGGGATTGATTGTAGGAAGAGGCATTAATAATCACGTAGTATTTATGCCTATCGTTCTGATTGCAATTATCATGTTTAAATCAAAAGCAGAGCGTATTATTCTGTTTTTAATAGCGGTTGCTTTGTTTTTTCTTCAGGAAAAATTATTTGATATCATTCCGCCACTGATTCCTATTTCAGAGGATGTTAAACCTTTATTTTCAATTCTGTTTTTTATTTTGGCTTTAATTTTAACCTTTATGGTGGGTTTCTATTTTATGGGAATCAATAAAGAGTACGAAGGCATTATTATTTTGCAAAAAGAAAATCTTGAGATAAAAAACAAAGAAATTACAGATTCTATTACGTATGCGAAACGAATTCAGACGGCGATTTTGCCTCCTGATTCCATTCTTAAGAAACACCTGAAAGATTTTTTTATTTTATATCTTCCTAAAGATGTTGTTGCCGGCGATTTTTATTGGTTAGAACACGTGAATGATGTTGTTTTGTTTGCAGCCGCAGATTGTACGGGTCATGGAGTTCCCGGTGCTATGGTAAGTGTGGTTTGTAATAACGCCCTCAATCGCTCGGTACGTGAAGAAGGTTTAACTGAGCCCGGAAAAATTTTAGACAGAACGCGCGAAATAATAGTTCATGAATTCGGAAAGAGTAATGAGGATGTAAAAGACGGAATGGATATTTCTTTATGTGCTCTCAATACAAAAACATTAGAATTTAAATGGGCAGGTGCTAATAATCCGTTATGGTTTATCCGTAATGGTGAACTCATGGAAATTAAGCCGGATAAACAACCAATTGGACAATATTTTAATTCGACCCCATTTACAACCCATACAACTAAATTACAAACGAATGATGTCTTGTATTTGTCAACCGATGGTTACCAGGATCAGTTTGGAGGAGAGAAGGGAAAAAAATTCAAAGCCTCTAACTTAAAGCAAATGTTGTTGAGTCATCATAACAAATCATTAGTTGAACAGAAAAATATAATCCTCAACTCTTTTGTGAAATGGAAAGGCAAGAACGAACAAGTAGATGATGTTTGTGTTGTTGGAGTGAAAATCTAATCCTTAAACCTCATTAATTGTCCTTTGTCAAAAGTCCATTCAGGTGTTTTTAAATATTCACCAAAATTTACAGAGTACCAAGGACTCATATTTACAGAATTGAAATTCTTAAGAATATGAATGTTTTGTGCCGGCATATAGCTTTGGGCAATCATAAATAGTTTTTCTTTTGTTTTCGGATTAATCGCAACATCAACAACAGTAACTGCATGCCCTGGTGAACCCCCTTTAATAAACACATCGCCAACTTTAATATCTTTTATATCTACAGTTTTTAATTCACGACTTAAAGACAGAGACCCTGCGTAATTGAAAACCAAATCCATATAAGCCCTGAAACTATTTTTGGAGTAATCTTTTGCGGCAGTTTTGTTCCAGCTATTTGTTTTTAAATTGAAACGAAAGCCTTCTGCATATTTTATAAACTCAGCTTTTTTACCATTGGTGAAATTGAAATGAATCTTATCATAGAGTTTATTAGCAAACAAATATTCAGCACGTAGACGCATAACGGCATCGGCACATTGTTGTAAATCTTTTGTCCCAATGTCAATATCTAAAACAGCCTCGTAAACATTGTCGGGTTGTTTTAAATTTCCTGAATTGGTATAAACTTTCGCTCCATTCGGTTTAAGTGAAAAGCCTCTTAAGAAATCATCGTAAGATGTTGTATTGTCGTCTTCGCGAATAAACCCTTCCGGTGTATTAAAACGTTCCTGAATGGTTTTGCCTTCTGCATTAATAAATTTACTTGTGGGTTGTGATTGACAACTTAGAAACAACGTTAGAAATAGTATCGGCAGAACTTTAGGCATTAACCAAATATAAAAAACCCTCTGAACTTAATCAAGAGGGTTTTACATAAAAACGTTAAATCAAAACTAATTCCAGTTGGCTAATCTTATTCCGGCACTGAAAGCTTGTAGTCCTGGACCTTTACCGGTTTGAAACAATTCACCAATACCATATTGTGCAAATAGAGTAACATCACCATAACCAACACTTGCATAAGCATTCAATTGGAATGGATTTAAGTTGTAGCCATCGTTACGTATTTGTTTGTAGGTATCACCATTTTTCTCAACGATTTGTTTAGTACGAGCTCCTAATAAATACTTACCTATAACTCCAACGGCTAAGTGAAATGATTTGTGCGGATTCTTGTTTGTATTCACTTCAAGTAATAACGGAACAGTTACATAATAAGAAGTCAATCTGTTTTTCTTATAAGAGAAAGTTCCTGTTGAATCTACATTACCCCAAGTAAAAGCGCTGTCTGCATTTAATTTTACTTTGTTAGCAAATTGGTAGCGGTTAAAATCGAAACCTAATCCTGTACTTAAATTCAAGTAATTCTTTATTAAGTGAATGTTTTGTTGCCAGATATTAATTTGCCAGTTGAAAGAGCGTGTATAATCCAATTCCATATAATCGTATGGTTTATTGATGTAGAAATTTTGTGCTCTGTCAGAATAACCCGTTACACCCATAAAGAACCCATTCCAGTGACGAAACTCGTCATTACGTTCACGGGCACGATATAAGCTGTCAGATTTGTGATCATCATCCGCAATGATAATTTTTTTATGTCCCCAATTAAAACTGGTGCTGGTTGAATCTTTACCTAAAGCTTTGCTTTGAGAATCATCCGCTGCAATTTTAATAATTTGAGAAGATGTTGAACCTTCAGCTGAAACTTCTTTCGGATCACCTTTAAATTTCACTGTACTCGCTCCGGTTGCGTTCGCTACTAATTTTTGTGATGCAAATACTTTTGCGGTAGATGCGCCTGAAGAAGTTACCTGAGTAGTGCTTGAAATTAATTTATAGGCTTTAAGAGTTGAAGCGCCACTTACATCAGCAGCTAAATTTTCGCTTGTTCCGGCTAACGTTACGTTAGAGGCCCCGCTAATAGTTGCCTTCACTTTTTTAGCATTCAAATCAACAGCATTAAAATAACTTGCCCCTGAAGATTCCAACATAAATGAATCAACATTTAATTTATTGTTGATAGAGAAGTTGGTGGCACCTGAAGTGGCAACTGAGTTTAATTTATTACCATTAATTCTAACAGTAACAGGACTTTTAATATTCCCTTTCGATTTGATAAATAAAGTCCCGTCAACAATTCTGGTTTCAATATTAGCTGCATCTTCTGTTTTACCGGTAATCGACAAACTTAAAGAGTCTGAATTTTTATAGATAACAGTTGGTGCACCTGAAGCGTCAATTTTTGTATAAGTGCTTAGATCGAGGTTAGGTGTTGTTTGAGCTTGCGTAAGAAATGCAAGACCTAAAGCTGCGGTTAAAAGTATGTTTTTCGTTTTCATAATATTTTGTTTTTATTGTTTGAGTTCGGCCGTTTTGTAATAAGACGAGCTCAAGTTTTAAAAAGTTACAGTTAACTAGAAATATTTTTATTCGGCATTATATTTATGATTCTCCACTTTAAAATTACCCATAGTTAAAACGTACTGTTCGTTATTAGACTCAACAGTTTCAGTACCTTTTGCTTTTTTAACGCCTAATTTATTTAAGCTGTTAAGAGCATTCATGGCTTTATTCCAGAATCCTTTTTTCTCGTTTGATGCTAAAACTTTTTCATCTTCATCAAAAGCTTTTTCAGTTATAATATAGGATTGAGTATTACTAACAGTAGTTGTGGCGAATTTGGTTGTAGTATTATTCGTTATGTTATCAGGTTTAATATCTGTAATAATTTCTTTTGGAGTGTTTGGTATATTCTCTTTAGTATTAGTTGCTATAAGAGTTTTGATTTCTTTCGGTTCTTCTACTTTATTCTCTTTATTAATTTTTGTATTCGAATAAGCAACTTGGTTTGTATTTGCAAAAGAATCATTTGCTTTTTCAACTGTATAAGATGGAGTAGAGCCGTTGCTTCGGATAGCAAATGTTTTAATAGTAGAATTTCCTTTTATTTTTTCAGAATTTAAAGTTTCAGTACCAAGTGGAGTGAAAGTCTTGAACATGAACCATAATCCTGCAATTAGTATTAATGAAGCTGCAGCTGCTAATACTTCGCGAGAGAATAACCAAAGTACTTTTGTTTCTTGTTTCTTTAATGAATTCTTTTTCTCAAATACAATATTTGCATCTGCACTTACAATGGTACTCTTATATAATCTTAATTCTTTAGCTAAGGCATCATTAGATATACAAATTGCTTCAAGATTTTGTTTTTCTTTTGTGCTTAATTCATTTTCTATATAAGCAACAAACTGCTCTTCACTAACTAAAGGCTTCTTTAAATTTTCTTTTTGGTTGAAATGAATTTTTTCGGTTTCTAATTCTACTAATTCCAAATCATTCAAATCAATATTTAAATGAGGATGTTGTGCGGCAAACATCTGTAACGACACAAAATCTTCTGTAGAAAGATTTCCTTCCATATAATCGAGCAAAAACGCTTCGTAATTTTCTATGTTAATTTTGTTTGCCATTATATTACAACCTCCATCTTCCCTATATAATTCTTTAAAAATGTTCTCGCTCTGAAAATATAAACCTTTACCTGACTCTCTGTTAAATTGGTAATCTCACCAATCTCTGCATAATCATAACCTTCGTAATCGCGTAACAGAATAACTGTTTTTTGAATCTCCGGTAATTTACCTAATGCAGTGTTTAGAATTTCTTTTAAGTCGCTGTATTGTTTTTCGTGACCTAATTTATATTCATCCACTTCATTAAAGCTGCCCTGTTTTTTTGCTTTGCGTGTGTAATCAATTAAGGTGTGATAGCCCGCAGTAAATAAATATGATTTCGATTTTGCTGCGTCAATATCTTCAACCTTACGCCACATTTTTTCAAATGTATCCTGAACTATATCACGCGCAATATCCGTATCACGTATATGCTTTAATATAAAACGGTATAAACCATCACTATGCTGGTCAACACAATTATTATAGTCGGCTACGGTCATTTATTAGTAATAAGACGCTCTGGTTTAAGGAAATGTTACAGTAAAAATAGGATTTAATGTGATTTTATGGACTTAAACCTCAGTTAGTTATGTTAAAAAAGCAAAAAATGCATTTGCGGGAATACTTTCAGCGGATAGAGTCATGGTGAGCTTGCCGAACCACGACAAATACTGAAAAGGAATTGGCGCTGAGCTTGACGAAGCGCTGGTAAGCCCCTTCGTCAAGCTCAGGGGTAATTGGATTGGAATCTCATTGATGGTTCGGCAAGCTCACCATGACACACGTTTCCAAGAATTATTCCTTTAGGATGACGAAGCGTTGCTTTTGCTGCGGGACAATTCTTTTAGTTTGGCAATATCTCCATTCAACAACGCTTCCTTCTTTGCTCTGGACCAACCTTTAACTCTTTTTTCAAAAGAGATTGCTTCCATGTTATCATCGAATTCTCGGCTAAACATTAACTGTACTGGGCGTCTATCAAAAGTGTAGCAGTACCAAAAAACTCCATCTTCATGTTGTTTCAATCTTTTCTCGAGGTCGCTTGTAACTCCGGTGTAATAGGAATCATCTGAACATTTTAAAATATAAACTTTCATTCTAAGTTGGGTTTAAGCCCCTTCGTCAAGCTCAGGGGCTAGGTTATTAATTAACTCCTTCATGGTTCGTGGTGAGTTTACCGAACTATAGCCATGACTCCCGTCTTCGAAAATTCATTCACTCAAAATTAATTGTAGTATTATAAAATCCTTGCTACAATTTGTAGCATTTTAAAAAAAAATTTTTCAGCAGACAGAGTCATGGTGAGCTTGACGAACCACGACAAATGCTGAAAAAGAATAGTAGGCGCTGAGCTTGACGAAGCGCTGGTGAACCCCTTCGTCAAGCTCAGGGGTTGTGTTAGGGAGTGTCCTTCTTTATGGTTCGGCAAGCTCACCATGACACACGTTTCTAAAATGAATTTACTCTTTATAAAACTCACGCTGACTTACGTTAAAAGAGGATATAAAAAAAGCCCTCCAATTTAATCGGAAGGCTTTTTATTATTTAGTTGATTGATGAACTATTATTTTTTGCTATAACGTTCTCTGCGGCTTTTTCCTTCACCACCACCGTAGGATTTCTTTTCTCCTCCGCGGCTCTCACGACCTTTATCACCGTATTTTTTATCGCCTACAGGTTTATCACCATATTTTTTTTCACCAAATGATTTATCACCACCACCGTAAGATTTCTTTTCTCCTCTGTCACCACGATCTCTATCTCCGTAAGATTTTTTCTCACCAAATGATTTTCTGTCACCACCGAAAGATTTTTTCTCGCCGTATTTTCTGTCACCGCCAAATTTACGGTCGCCACCACCTGATCTGCGTTCTCCGCTAAATTTACGGTCACCACCACCACTTGATTTGCGTTCTCCACCGCCTCCGCCACCTTCTTTGTAGCGACGCTCAGAAATTTCGAAAGATACTTTACGGCTGTTGAATTCGATATCTGCTTTATTCAGGTTCATGAAATTGTCAACGTACTTACTTTCTGTTTCGAAGAAAGAGAATGAACTCTTAACATCTATATTGAAAACCATACGCGGAGGAAGAGCTGCAGTCTCAGTTAAAAATTCTTTTAACGAATTCTGGTTAAAGCCATCCATTGTTCCCATGTTAAGGAAGAAACGTTTGGTTTTATTGTTAGCTTGTCCTTCACTGCCTTGATTTAAATCAGGAGCGTTTTGATAATAAGCATAGAAACGGTTGAACTCTTCAGAGATGAAACGCTTGATCAATTCTTCTTTACTTAAGTCTTTCAACTCTTCGTAAATTTTCGGAAGGTATTGTTCAATATCATCATCCTTTACTTCAACATCGTGTAATTTATGTACTAAGTGGAATAATTGTTTTTCACACACTTCAGTTCCTGTTGGAACATGAGCTTTATCGAATTTTTTATTTAAGATACGTTCGATGTCTTTTATTCTGCCCATTTCTTTTGGTGTAGCAATTACAATCGAAATACCAGAACGACCAGCACGTGCAGTACGTCCGCTACGGTGAGTGTAATTCTCAACGTCTTCAGGTAAATTGTAATTAATTACGTGTGTGATGTTATCCACATCAATACCACGTGCTGCAACGTCAGTAGCCACTAACATTTGTAAAGTACGGCTACGGAAACGCTTCATAACAAAATCACGTTGCGATTGTGATAAATCTCCATGTAAAGCATCAGCATTATATCCGTCTTTAATTAAAGAGTCAGCTACTTGTTGTGTTTCAGCTTTAGTTCTGCAAAATACTAAACCGAAAATTTCAGGATAGAAATCCGCAATACGTTTTAAAGCTGCGTAACGATCACGTTGTGATACTGAATAATATAAGTGAGTGATATTAGTTGCACCTTCATTACGTTTTCCTGCTGATAATTCAACAGGATTACTCATGTAGTTCTTAGCAATACGCTCAACTTCGCGAGGCATTGTTGCACTGAATAACCAAGTGTTTTTTGTGTCTTGAGCCTGACCTAAGATCATATCTAAGTCATCTTTAAAGCCCATGTTCAACATTTCATCAGCTTCATCTAATACAACAGTACTAATAGTTTGTAATCTTACAGCACGGCGTTCAATTAAATCAACTAAACGTCCTGGTGTTGCTACAACAATTTGAGTACCTTTTTTAATATCGCGAATTTGATTTTCGATACTTGCACCTCCGTAAACAGCAACGATGTTTAAACCGTTAACGTACTTACCAAAGTTTTTTAAGTCGTTTGTAATTTGCATACAAAGCTCACGTGTTGGAGCTAAGATTAATGCTTGTGTATCCTTATTATTAGCATCCAATTTATTTAAAATTGGTAAACCAAAAGCTGCAGTTTTACCTGTTCCTGTTTGTGCTAATGCAACAACATCGGTGCTTTTGTTGGTTAATAATGGGATGGTTTGCTCCTGAATAGGAGTCGGGTTTGTGTAGCCAAGATCATTAATGGCACGCATAAGGCTATCTTGTAGCCCCAATTCTTCAAAGGTCATTTTTTAAATATTAAATTATACATTACCTGCTTTGGAATTCAACTTGCAGTAATGCCATAAGGGCGGACAAAATTAAGCAGAGTCAAACTCACCTATCAGTGATTTCGGGCACAAAGGTACACAATTAATGCTAATATCCTAATCTATTGCGATTTAGTAATGGGAAAAGCTGTTAAACTATGCCTTAAATTCCCTATTTTTGCACTTCGACAAGCTCAGTGACCAAAGCTTTTTATGAAGAAAAATCATTACGCAATAATTATGGCCGGGGGTGTGGGAACACGTTTTTGGCCTATGAGTACCACTTCGCACCCAAAACAGTTTATTGATATTTTGGGAACAGGTCGCACTTTATTGCAACAAACATACGACAGGTTAATAAAGTGTTGTCCTAAAGAAAATATTTTTATTGTGACAAGTACATCATACTTTGATCTTGTTCACGAGCAACTTCCAAAATTACCGAAAGAAAATATTTTATGTGAACCTGCGCGTAAAAACACAGCGCCTTGTGTGGCTTATGCATCTTATAAAATTCACAAATTAAATCCGAAAGCAGTTACAGTTGTTGCACCAAGCGATCATTTAATTACTAAAGAAGATACTTTTGTAAAAGCTATTAAATCTTGTTTTGAAAAAGCAGAGACAGAAGATTGTTTAGTGACACTTGGTATTAAACCTTCCCGTCCGGATACAGGTTATGGTTACATTCAATACATCGATTCTCCAACAAAAGAAAAAGACAAACGTATTTTTAAAGTAAAAACCTTTACTGAGAAACCTGACCACGACATGGCCAAGTTCTTTATGGAGAGCGGCGACTTTTTATGGAACTCCGGTATTTTTATTTGGAGCACAGAAAGTATTACCAAAGCAATGGAAACACACGATCCTGAATTAGCGAATGTGTTTAAAGAAGGTTGGGATGAATACAATACAAAGAACGAACAGAAATTTATAAATAACGCTTACAATATTTGCAAAAACATTTCCATTGATTATTCAGTAATGGAAAAAGCAAAGAATGTGTATGTGCGTTCATCTATTATAGGATGGAGTGATTTAGGCACATGGGGTTCTCTTTACACCCACTTAAAACATGATGATAGTAAAAATGCAATCGTTGGTAAAAATGTAATGCAATACAATTGCAACAATTGCATAGTTCAAGTTCCAAAAAATAAATTGGTAGTGTTACAAGGTTTGGAAGACTACATCGTAGTTGAATCTGAAGGTGTACTAATGATCTGCAAAAAACAAGACGAACAACAAATCCGCAACTTCGTGAACGACGTGAAAGTTCATAAAGGTGAGAATTTTGTTTAGTTTGAAGTTCTAATTGTTTCGGGATTCAAAATTTAAAATAATGGAAAAGAAAATAACCTTCATTATAGTTATAACGATTCTAGATTTTATTTTTATTCCAATAATTTGGTTACTGGCTTTTACTGAGGGATTAGAAATTGCCGGATACTTAAGTTTATTATCTATAATTATTTCAGTGGCGGCTTGGGTTTACTTTAGTAACTTATGTCACAAGGAAGAAAATAAAAAATTGAAGGAAAGAAAAGGATTGAGAGTTTTTCTTCAAATTTTTTGGACTGTAACTATTTTTATCTCCTTGTGTTTTATTATGAATTTGGAATAATAAATCAACTCCGAACTACTTCACCCACATCAACACTTTCGGATTATTCAAGTACTGTTCAAAATCTTTGTCGAAGCAGATCACAAAAAAATCTACTAAGGGAATAATGCCAAAAATACCACCGAGGCTGGCGATGTATGCAACAGGTACATAAGGTTTAGTCCCTAAAAAAATTCTGTGCAAACCAACAATTCCAAATGGAAAAGGAAATGCTAAAAGTGCAGCGGTGATTCTTCTGTTATCTTCCCGCCTGCCGAATAGGTAGGTTTGTTTTTTGCGGAAGAGTTTAAAGAGTGGGTTAGGGGCGTCATCAACTTGTTGCAACACATTCGTTTCAATAAATTGTTTTTCCAATACAGTTCCGGCGCTGTCAATCAGCCATACTTCTTTTTTCTCTGAGAAGGAAAATAAAGAAAGGAAAAAGAGAATAATGATAAACAGAAAACGCCGGTCATGCTGAACTTGTTTCAGCATCTTTATAGATCCCGAAACAAGTTCGGGATGACCGCTTCCTTTGTTTGACATATGACAAAAATAAGAAAGGGGATTGTAGTTAAACAACCCCCTTCAAATTAAATTAAACAATGAAGTGTTACTTCTTTGCCGCTAAATAAAGTTCATTCACTTTATTCCAGTTAATTACATTAAAAAATGCTGTCATGTAATCAGGGCGACGGTTTTGGTAGTGTAAATAATAAGCATGTTCCCAAACATCCATTCCTAATACCGGAGTGCCTTTGCAAGTATCAGGCAAATCCATTAAAGGATTATCTTGATTTGGAGTTGAGCATACTGCTAATTTTCCTTCTTTCACACATAACCAAGCCCAGCCTGAACCAAAACGGGTTGCACCAGCTTGTGAGAATTGTGTTTTAAAATTATCGAACGAACCGAATTCTGCTTCAATAGCTTTTCCAACTTCGTTAGTTGGTACGCCACCTGCATTCGGAGCCATGATGTTCCAGAATAAAGAGTGGTTGTAATGTCCGCCACCGTTATTACGAACCGGCATTGGGTATTTAGAAATGTTTTTGCAAATCTCTTCAATGCTTAATTTCTCAGCATCAGTTCCTGCAATTGCAGCATTAAGATTTGTTACATAAGCATTATGATGTTTACCGTGGTGGATTTCCATGGTACGTGCATCAATATGTGGTTCAAGGGCGTTAAACGCGTAAGGTAATTTTGGTAATTCGAAAGCCATAGTATTTAAGATTTAATGATTAAAAAATTCAAAGATTTAATTATTTTGATGTGTCTAAGTTATAAATTAATTCAATAATAGGAGTTGTATAATTGCAAGAAAATTTCACTTTTTTTGCCACTAAATCACAAAGACTCTAAATTCCACTAAACTATTTTGTGGGATTTGGTGTATTAGAGCTTTTGTGGCGAAATCGTGACTGGCGTTTATTAGATTACAGGCCTGTTTTTTCAAGAATTTCTATTGCTTTTTTAAGGCTGTTATCGGTTTGGTTAATGATAGGGTAATAGGCGTCTTTATCGTATAAATTACGGCCTATCAAAGCTTTAATTAATTGTTTTAAGTTGGCATTGCTCTTCGCTTTTTCGGTATCGGGAATTTCAATTTTCTTTTTTTGAACTAAAGCGTAAAATTCAGCAATTCCATTATCGCCCAAATTAAAATCCGAAACAAATTTATCGGCCGTATATTTTTTCAATAAATCAGCACGGTGATTATCAGTATAAGAAAAACCGAATTCAGTAATTAAACCTGTGTAAAATAATTTATTTACAAAATGGCTGTACTTTGCAGTATCTAACGACACAAACACATCGGGCATAATGCCACCGCCACCGTAAACTATTTTTCCTCCGGGTGTAATGAATTTTTTCGATTTATCTAATTTGTTACTATCAGCGTTAATCATTTCACCATCGCTGTAACGTTCCATTTCTTCCTGATAATATTCTTCTGTTCCGTGTTCGTAAGATTTTTGAATACATCTTCCGGTTGGTGTATAATATCTTGCTACAGTTAAACGCACAGCAGAACCATCGGGCAAATCGCGTTGATCTTGAACTAAACCTTTTCCAAAACTTCTTCTGCCAATAATAGTGGCGCGGTCGTTATCTTGTGTAGCTCCCGCCACAATTTCACTAGCACTAGCACTTCCTTCATCAATTAAAATCACTAAAGGATTATTTTCGAAACTTCCACGGCTTGTTGCTTTGTAAACTTTTTTAGGATTAGCGCGCCCTTCAGTATAAACAATTTGTAAGCCGTCCATTAAAAACTCATCCGCAATATCAACAGCAGCTTTTAAAAATCCTCCCGGGTTGCCACGTAAATCCAGAATTAATTTTTTCATTCCTTTTTTACTCAAATCATTAAAGGCACTTAAATATTCCTCATAAGTTGTAGCCGCAAAACGACTAATTTTCATGTAACCAATTCCCGGTTTTACCAAGTAGGAAATATCAATACTATACAATGGAATTTCGCCACGTGTAATTTTAAAATCAATAAGAGATTTCACACCACTTCTTAATATACTCACAACAACTTCGGAGCCTTCTTTTCCACGCAATTTTTCAAACACCTCTTTATTGGTGATTTTTATTCCTGCAAAAGTTTTACCATCCACTTTAATTAATTTGTCGCCTGCTTTTATTCCCAGTTTTTCGGATGGTCCGCCGCTTATTGGTGTAATAACGCGAATGGTATCATTAATAATATTGAATTCAATTCCA
Source organism: Bacteroidia bacterium (assembly GCA_018000995.1). GTDB lineage: Bacteria > Bacteroidota > Bacteroidia > B-17B0 > Aurantibacillaceae > JAHEYG01. The sequence goes on along the minus strand of JAGNIU010000015.1, from coordinate 51,380 downwards.
ATACCTTCAAAATTTCCTTCCAAACTTTCATTTACTTGTGCAAAATCGGCAGCGGGAATATAAGAAGAGTGGGGGTCTAAACTTTGTAACATAGAGGTTACCGTTCTCTCCACCAATTGTTTTTCGTTAATGGTATCAACGTAATCTAATTTTATATATTCTAGTAAACTGGTAATTTTTGTGTAAACATTCCCGCTTTGAGATTTACCATTGGTTCCGGGGATGGTAGTATTAAACGATAAATAATAACCGCCCGCAATTCCGACAACTACGGCCAAAGCGAAATAAAGCGGTAAAAACACGCTATTTTTCGGCTTTTCGTTAGGTTGGTTAAACTCGTCCATTTTTAGTAAATTTGTATAAAGGTAAGAGTTAAACTCAAGGCATTACTAATGTTGTTTACTAAAAAAATAAAAATTATTTCAGCGGTACTTATCTGTGTATTGGCGGTGGCGTGTAAGAAAAAAGCTACCCCTGTGCAGGATAATGGCGTGCCTTATGTCCCAATAAACGTTGTTATTTACCCCAACGACCCTCTTAATTTTAAAATTCAAACCCCGGGCGGATGGATGTATTTTAGTGGAGGGGCCGGTGGATTAATAGTTTACCGCAAATCAACTACTGAATTTACGGTGTTAGACAGAACTTCTACTTATTTACCCGACGATTTTAATGCGCGGGTGAAAGTTCAATCGGATGCATTTAGTTGTAAGGATACCATCAGTGGTTCTAAATGGCAAATTGTGGATGGCGCCATTATGAATGGTCCTGCTACTTTACCTTTACGTTTGTATAACAATACATACGATGGGAATGCGCTAAGAATTACCAATTAGTTTTTGATTTTTAGGGGAGAATTTTCTCCGTTTTTCCATTTGCAGGTTTGTACCAAGCGCAAAATATCTTCACGGATAAAATCAATTACAATTTTTAAGGAATCAATATTAGTTACGGTGTTGAAGTAAAGAGCGCCCCGTAAAAAATGTTTTGTACTATCGGTTAAATAAAATTGTACCGATGAAGCTGTGTTGCCGGCAATATCATAAACCAAACCATAAACTTTTGCGCTATCACGTATAACAACAGATTCTTCTAAACCCGTTGCTTTTATTTGGTGACGAATAGCAAAATCGCGCGAATCTTCGAGGAAGACATTTAGATTCGTATCTGAAACTTCTTTGTAACTTAAATGCAAGGTGGCTTTAAATTGAGGAAATTCTAAGTTTAACCAACACGGTTCAGCACCTTTGTGTTTGTCTTGCACAATTCTTGAATAAGTAGGAATTTCGAATGTGTAAGGACAAACGCTATCAAAGATTCTGTAATTTTTTTCCGGAAAATTAATTTTGAAAAAGCCGCGTGGTTTAGGAGAGTAGATTTTATCTTCATCATCTTCGCACGACGAAAGTATTCCTGCTAAAAACGGAATGATTAACAGATATTTTAAATAGGATTTCAAAAAATTAGAATGGTAAATCACCGCTATCTTGTTTATCAAATGAAGTATCGTTTCCGCCTTCGTTGCCGGTATTGCCTGCATCGCGGCGTTGTAATATAACGTATGATTCAGCAACTATTTCTGTGGTGTTGCGTTTGTGTCCGTCTTTATCGTTCCATTGGCGGGTTTGTAATTTTCCTTCAATGTAAACTTGTGTTCCTTTTTTTAAATATTTTTCTGCGCTCTCCGCTAATCCTCTCCACATAACAATATTATGCCATTCGGTTTGATCAACGCGATTACCATTTTTATCTTTATACGAATCACTTGTTGCTAAACTGAAATTGGCGCGCGCTACATTTCCTTCCAGGTATTTTAATTCAGGGTCGCGACCTAAATTTCCTATCAAAATCACTTTATTTACGCCTGCCATAGTGTTTAGGTTTTAGTAATACAAAGCAAATCTTTTAATTGGTTAAAAACAAGAGTTTTTTATTATATTTAGTGCATGTTGAACTCTCGTACTAAAATTAGAAGCACATGCTTCTTTGTTTTTCTTTATAGTTTCTTTTTGGTTACTTCTCAAAACCCAAAGATAGATTCGTTGAAAAAGGTATTGACTCTAAAAAAAGATACCGCCGCTATAAATTGCATCAATGCAATTGCAAAGGAATTCGGGTCTTCAAGCCCGGATTCATTAATGGTGTATGCCGATAGGGCTTTGCAGAAATCGAAAGACATAAATTACACTAAAGGTAGTATGCGTGCCCAAATGTTACGTGCCGGATTTTATCGCCGTAAGGGTGAAGTGGATACTGCTATGGTTTTGTATAATGAAATTGTAACAACGAGTACGCAAGCGGGTTTATTGCAGGAAGCAGGAGAAGCTGAAATGTTTTTGGGATTCATGCTTCAAAACCAAGGTGAGTATGATCAATCTGTTTTGCATCTGATAGCAGCCGAAAGGAATTTTGAAAAAGTGGACAATAAAACTTTATTAGGACGGAATTGTTGGATGATGGGAAATGCATATCTGAAACTTAAAACTTACGAGGAAGCCAAAACTAGTTTTGCAAAGGGCATGAAATATTTTGGGGAGACACAAGATAGTTTAGGATATTTTGATTGTGTTTTGAATACGGCTATTGTTTACATGGATGTTAAAGATTATAAGCAAGCATTGATTTTAATTGCTGAGAGTGAAAAGTATTATAGAAAGGTAAAACATCCTGCAGCTCTATCGGCTTCATTAGTTAATAAAGCACAAGTTTTAATTGATTTGGATAGAACAGATGAAGCTGAAATTGCTTTGAAAGAGGCGCTTGAAATTAAAAAAGAATTAGGTGCTCCATTGGGTATCGCCAATTGTTTATTGAATATGGGAGGTTTGTATAAAAAGCGAAAAGATTATGCTTCTGCAGAGAAGTCTTATACCGAAGCCATGACTTTAGCCAGAAAAGATAATAGCCAAAGTATAGTTATGATGTCGTACAAAGGCTTGTACGAAACATTTAAAGCAAAAGGTGAGTTTGAGAAATCGTTGGTTTATCATGAACGGTATATGTCCTTAAACGATAGCATCTATAATTCAGAAAAAAGCGAAATCATTGAAGAAATGAAAACAAAATTTGAAACAGAGAAGAAGGATAAGGAATTAATTAAAAAAGATGCGGAATTGATTGTAAAGAAAAATCAGCAATACATTTTGTTTGGTGGATTGGGCATTGTATTAATCTTTTCGGGATTTATGTATAACCGCTTTATGATTACAAGAAGACAAAAGAAAATAATAGAAGAGCAAAAAAACATTGTGGAAGCTAAGCAAAAGGAAATTTTGGATTCTATTCATTATGCAAAACGGATTCAGAAAAGTTTATTGCCTAACGAAAACTTTTTAAGCAAGAATTTTAAGCGCTTAAAAGGCGAATAAAATATCGGTTCAATACATTAGAACAAAGTGTTCTTTTTGTTTTTGTTCTTTTCTGAAAAAAACGATTCCGACAGAAAATAAATCCAGACTAAGCGTTACTTCCGGGTGATTTTTTATTTCTTCCCAGACTTTTTTCATCTCATCGTTCCAATTAATATCATCAAATACAAAAACGGAGTGGTTATGTTTTTTTTCTAACCCTAGTTTAAAATAGTTTAGAGTGGATTCGTAATTGTGATTTCCATCCACATATAAAAAATCGAGTTTCGGAATTTCATTTAATAATTTTGGAAAGGCTTTTTCAAACGTATCGTTAATCAAATAAATGTTTTTGATGTTTTGTTTTTCGAACAAATTTTTGGAGAACTTCGCTAATTCCGGACAACCTTCCAATGTATAAATGGTAGATTTGGAATTAGATTTTGCAAGATATAAAGTATTTAACCCAATAGAAGTCCCTAATTCAACAACAAATTGCGAATTAGTAAAGTTCACCAGTTTAAAATATAATTCAGAAAACTTTCTTTTACTCGTACCGTGTTTAACAAGGTCGGATATTTTGCGTTTATTATCTTTAAATACTTTGGAGCCCGCACCGAAATCGGTTATTTGAATAACAGATTTATTTTTTGATAATTGTTTTCTTACTTCAGCTAATTCTGTAAATTGATAATAATCTTCGTTATGATTTTCTAAAAGTTCGGTAACAAATTTATATACAAACGGCGAGTGTACTCCGTGTGCCGACTTAGCCACGAAACAATATTTTAAATAATCAGTAATGTTATTGAGCAGACTCATCTTCGTAACACAAACACGTGTTTTGTTGTTTTATAGGTGCTGTTTTATAATCGGGTAAACTTTCTTCTAACAAAAAAATAATATTTAGTCCGGCTATTTTATTTTCGGGATTTTTTTTATTCCATTCTCTTATTAAATATTTGCAATAGTACGGGCGCATAAAGTTATAATTGTTTTTCTCGTAATTCTCAGCAAACTTCCGCCATCTGTCGCTCGGATACATTTTATCAATGTCTTTTGGTTTGGAATAATCTAATCCCGGTTTATTATTATAAATGTCCCAAATAGAATCGTTTGATTTTATTCCTCGGTAAATATACCAGCCATCCGTTTTGTAAACACCGGGCGAGAACATTCCCCAGTATTGTTCCAATTTTAGAGCATTGGTAACATAAACCGCTCTGTCGTCTAAAGCATATTTGAAGGATTGGATAAACCCTAAATTATAAAACAAACAAAATGCAATTATTACAAGTAGAAAACTATTACGGCTTGTTTTTATAATGGTTGCTGATTTGCTTTTATAAAATGCCGATGTAAAAGTGTTTTGTGTTTTGATGATTTTTTTATCTAACCAGTTCATTGCCGAAGATGGTAACAGTCCAAGTGAACTGGCGATGCCAATCGTAAAAAATAATCCGACATAAAGATTTAAAGAGATGCCAATATGTAATGCAATAATTGAGAAGACACAAAGGGCTCTTATTTTTTGGTTTTTGAAAGGAAGGAGTAATAAAATTGGAACCAATAATTCAAAATAGTAAAACACCAAAAACGTCATCACTTTCATTAGTGTTGGAAATTGATAGAGCCAATCGCCAATACCGACTTTTAGTTGATCTAAACTTAGGGCATAATATAAAGCCGTGCCTTCTGTTCGCCACTCGGGAGATGTTTTTTGTATAGCTGAAAATAAATACACCGAAACAATCAAGAGCAAATAGCCAAAAGAAGCTACTGAGAAATAATTTTTTATTGGACTTACAATTTTCTTAGCATCTAATGAATAAAAATTTCCCCAAGGCATAAACAGTGCCCAGAATAAAACGAGGCGCAACAAATCATCGCCACTTTGTTGTATAAACGGATTGCGGTTTTGTAATGACACTAAAAACACCCATGATAAAACCGTAATTAATCGCGTGCGGTAACCTGCAATTAAAAAAAGAGTAATCAGTGCATGTAAACAAAATAAAAGAGCCTGATAAGCAAAAGAATCGTTTAAATAATGAAACGACCAACGTAAAGGTTTAACATCAAACTCCAATAAAAGTGAAACCGGTAAAATCCCTTCGCTGGTATAATGAACTGTTAGGTCGGAAGCTCTGATAATTAAATCACTTAAAATAACTAAGCCAATACCAATTCGCATTAAAGCCAAAGCCCTTAAATCGACTTTATAATTTTGGCGGATGAACGCGAGTATTTTTTTATAGAGATACAATGGTACAAAAATAAAAAGGCTTCCGATACGGGAAGCCTTTTTGAGAAAAATCATTTAAATATTTTAATTACAGATTAAAGTTCCTGTAACTGATACCATTGGGAATAAGTAATTAAGTTGTACGCAACCAACGTTTGAATAAGTTGCGGTATATCCACCGGTACCTGTAGTATTTGTTGTTACAGAACCTGATTTAGAATACCAAGTAATATCAGAAGGCTGACCAGGAGCTGAAGTAACAGTCATACGAGCTTGTCCAGCTGTTGGAATACCAGAAGTGAAGGCATAAGTACCAATAACGATAGGACCACCTCCAAAAAGTATTTGTACTTGAGTACCACCATTAAAACCTGTTAAAGTATTAGGAGAAGTTGCACAAGCATTATAACTCCAACCAGAACCACCGGTTAATAAAGAGCTGTTTTGAGTAGCAGGGTTAGAAACTGTTGTTGTACCTGTAACAGTAACACATGGTAAACATGGGTTAGCACCGGTTCCTGTTGATTGATTTCTATAGGTAGGAGTAATGTTGTCGTTGTTTTTTTCTTTACAAGAAACAACAATAATAGAGGCACCTAGACCTAAAACTAATAACGAGGATAAGAAGATTTTTTTCATTTTATATGAATTGATACTCAAATATAGCCATTTATGCCCTTTTGAACAAACAAATTACCCACAAATGAGTGAAAATGGATTTAGGACTAGTGAAAGGGTAATTTTTTAAGCCTTTTACTGGTGTTTTGTGTCGGAATTTTGAGAAGTTGGGCTAACCACTGTTGTAGTTTTTTTAACCATTTTAATATTAGGATTGGCACCTGTACTGGTTGATTCGCTACGATAGGTTGGTGTGATGCTATCATTCTTTTTTTCCTGACAGGAAATAATTACAAGCGAAATAAACCCAATAATTAATAGGACGGAAGTAATGTTCTTTTTCATCTTCAGAGTTTTGTTTACCCAAATATAGATTGGAGAATCAACAAAATTTCAGGGAATGAGTGAGGCTGGATTTAGACTTATTAAAGCTTACGTTTTAGAAGCCATTTTCTTCAAAAGCACACTCGGTCTATATCGGTCTTCTTGATATAAATCGTACAAATCCTGTATGGTTTTAAGGACGGTTTTTGGACCAATTTCATCACACCATTTTAACAAGCCTTTCGGGTAATTTACCCCTTTAGTCATGGCTAAATCTATATCTTCTTTATTGGCGATTTGATAGTAAAGGGTATCAACAGCTTCGTTAATTAACATGGCTAAAATGCGGTTAAAAACGAGTTTCCCAAGAGCTTCATCTTTTTTAGGTTCAGGTAAGGAAGAACCCTCTGCATAATTATAAAATCCTCTGCCACTTTTCCGACCTAAGAAGCCCGCCTCCAAAAGTCGCTTTTGTGATAAACTCGGTTTAAAACGGGGGTCGAAATAAAATTGCTTCCAAACAGTTTCGGTGACAATGTAATTTACATCGTGACCAATTAAATCCATTAATTCGAACGGACCCATTTTAAAGCCGCCGAATTCTTTCATGGCCCAGTCGATAGTTGGCATATCGGCAATACCTTCTTCGTAAATGCGTAGAGCTTCGCTATAAAATGGACGGGCTACGCGATTCACTATAAAGCCGGGGGTATCTTTTGCAATAACAGTTACTTTTCCCCAAGTGTCAATTAATTTTTTGACTTCAACTGATAAATTAGTTTGAGTAGCAATACCGGGAATAATTTCCACTAAAGGCATTATAGTTGCCGGATTGAAGAAATGAACTCCTAAAACTCTTTCGGGTTTTGTGCACGCTGCTGCTATAGAAGTAATCGATAATGAAGATGTGTTGCTTGATAAAATACAATCAGCAGAAACAATTTTTTCTACTTCCGAAAATACTTTTTGCTTAACTTCTAAGTTCTCAACAATAGCTTCAATAACTAAATGACACCTCCCTAAAGAGGTTAAATCTGAAACAAAATTTATATTTTTTGAAATACTTTGTGATTGCTCTGCTGAAATTTTTTGTTTTTCAACCAGCTTTGCTAATGATGATTTTAAATTGGCTTGTGCTTTTTCTAAAGACTTAGAATTGTTATCATAAACAAAAACTACTTGTCCGGCAGTGGCTGCTACTTGGGCAATACCTGCGCCCATAGCACCTGAACCAATTACACCAATGACTGAATTTTTTGAGAACATAGATTATTTAGCGATGATGATTTTTTTCTGATATTGTTTTCCTTCAGCTTTAATGCTTATTACATAACTACCACTTTCCAAAGCTGAAACATCAAGCGTTTTGAAGGTGACAGGAAACGAACAATCGTTTAAATTCTTTTCAGAATAAACTAATTGCCCTAGTATGTTTGTTATTTCAACCGAATAATTTTTTGCTTCCGGATTTGTAAACGTAATATTTAAATTATTTTTTACGGGATTCGGATAAACGTTAGCATTTAAAATAGTTGAATTTTCTTTTACACTTAAAGCATCCGATTTTAAAAGGAAAATTCCATTTTGCATATCACAAGCTATAACTGTTTTGCTTGGAAGAAACGGATAAGCACCCCAATTTCCACGGTAAGAACCTGCGCCGTAATTATTACTAAAGTTGGCACCACCTTGCGGATAGGTATCAAAAAAACCTGTTATAAAAGGAGCATTTGGATTGGTAATATCATACACTATTAATCCATCCTGATAACAAGAAACAAAAGCCAATTCATTTCCGATAACATAAGGATTATGTGCTACCATTTCGTTGTTAGAATTGGGCTCAACGGTGCTCGACATAACTATGTTGCTTAAATTACTTACGTCAGTAACTTTAATAGAAACTCCTGTTGGTACTTCATCACAAAACACTAAAGTATTACCGTTTTTAGTTAATGAACTTGCATGATTATAACCTGCTTCCGGGTAACCGGTAAATGAACCTAATTGTGTAAAAGTATTGGTTGCTGTATTGAATTTAAAAACCCATAATCCCTGATTTCCTGCTGATGCATAAACTGTATCATTACGTACAAACATATCATGCACATAATTTATAGAAGGATAATCATCAGAAAGAGTTCTTAATAAAACAGGAGCAGTTGGTGTTGCTAAACTATAAACGCACATGTTAGATAAAACTGCACTTGCAGAAGTTTGTCCGCCAACGTATAATTTATTTCCATCTACCCAAACAGTATGTCCGCGCTCAAAATAAGTAGTTCCGTTATGAACTACATGAACAGAATCCGGTAAATATTGCATATCAATAATCTGAAATGTATTGGGAGCGTAATCATCACTCACGATGTAACAATAATTTTGGTAAGTTTTTAATTCTCTCCAAGTACAACCGGCGTGTTTATTATCAACCGAATCGCAAATTACAGGCGCAGATGGATTGGTAATATCAATAAAATATGTTTTGGCACTTGAGCCCACTAAAGCGTATTCTTTATTTTTTGAAGTCTGAACCCAACCCCAACAGCCTGAATATTTGCGACCATCAACACCTGTATTATCGCCATTCGGATCCATTTTGCTTAACAGACTCATGTTTAATGATGGGTAAGTTTGCGCGGAAACGAAAGCACAGAACAAAAATGCAAGGAGGGTAAATTTAATTTTCATGAGAAAGTGTTTAAACAAATATAAGAATTAAAAGCTTATTAAAAGAGGGCGGTTAATCCGAAATGGATTTTACCTGAACGGATATCAATTCCATTGCCTTTTTGACTACCTAAAGCATAATTTAGAGAGAAAATACCTGCTTTTGTATCGAAATTTATTCCTGCGCCAAAACTAAATGGCATATCATTAAAATAAATGCCACCACTGTTATTTTCGTACCAAGCCCCTTCAGCAAAAACTAAAATGTTAGAATTTTGTCCGAATAAAAAACGGTATTCTAAAGTTGGAATTACATACGAGGAAGCAAAAATACTTTCTTCATCAAAACCTCGTAACGTTCTTAAACCTCCAATACGGAACAATTCATTTTTAAAAACAGGAGCACTTCCAAAAACAGTTCCGTATTGTGCGCCTATGTGAAAAACACTGTTGCCTTTTATCTGAAGAAATAAATTTACATCACCTTCACTTTGGTATTGTGTTGATTTTAACTGGAGATTATTGTAAACAATATCATTTATTTTCGGATTCTTTTTAATGGTTTTGTTTCCGGTTTGTGCATTTATATTTATAGCAATTCCTTTATGCGGATTGAAACGGTAATCTAATTTTTCGAAACTTAAACCTAAACCGTATGATTGCGTACTCACATCAGCGTAATCTGGTAGCACCGTAACAAAAGCAAGTCCTGATGTTGAAAGTATATTGGCATTACGTTGTTTGTAAAACACTTTCAAATTATTTAGTCCGCTAAAATAATATTGTAAACCAATATTATTATTTACATCAATAAACGATGTGTCTTTTTTGTAAATCTTCAAAGCATAATCAACTCCAATGGGAGTTCCTAAAATGTAAGGATAAATTACTCTCCCTTTAAAATCTTGGGTTTGTGTTTGTAATCGTCGCCAATTTAAATCGAATGTTTCACCGCTTCTGAAAATAGTGTTGACTAATTTTATTTTTACATCACCTGTAAAAACCGTTTTGCCGGTTTTGTTATCAGGTAAAATCCCAATGATACCATCAAACTGCGAGGCATTTTTCTTGTTTAAGAATAAATATAATTTGTTTTGTTTTTCAGTTATGTCTAATCGAAGTCCTTTGCTCTCCGATAAAAACGGCAATTGTTTTAATTTTTTTGAAATAGAACGGAACGAGGCTTCGTTATAGGGCATCATTGGTTTTATACCCAAATATCTGTACAAAAATGTTTTGTTTATTTTGGCATCGCCTTTTACAACAATGCTGTCGATTTTAATTAATTTATTTTTGTTCACGTTTAAAACAGCCGAGAGAGAATTATCTTCAATACTAATACTGTCTAATTTTAAGGAAGCAAAAGGATAACCATTGTTTTCGTAATAAGTAATTGATTTTTCAATTAAGCGGGCGGCCTGACTATAACTAAAAGCTTTATTAGTATAAATACGTTCACTGTAACCCATTTTCGACATCACATCCATATCGGCATTCCCTTTTTTAAGTGTTGCCCATTTAAATTTTTGTCCAATTTGTATAGAATAAATTTTATTTAAAGAGTCGCCGCTTTTTGAAACCACATCAGCCAATAAATAACCTTGACTTCTTAAATCATTTAAAATACTATTAACGCTTTGTATAAGTTCTTTATTGGTTTTATACTTTTCTTTATACTTAATGTATTTGAAAATCTTAACCGAATCGGTATTAATCAGTTTTAAACTGAAGTTTTGTCCGCCTAAAACAGGATTTTGTCCGCTTACGTTGCAAAAGCAAAAAACGGCACAACAAACTAGCAAGTATTTAAAAGCCTTTAGGGGCATATTTTGCCTTAAATTACTAATAATTCAGTAACGCTTATTTGCTAAATTTTATTACATTTATTGAAAATTTTACCGAATGAAAAAACTTATACTTGTCATTTTTGTACTTAGTGCTTTTTTAACTAAGGCTCAAATCACCATTACCAGCACCAATATGCCGGCGGTGGGCGATACACTTAGAGTATCTGTACCCAATATGGCATCTTTAACTCATCCGGCTAATACCAATTATACCCTTACCGGGGCTAATTACTTTTGGGCTTTCGATTCATTAAACACCAACGTTCAAAAGGTTAGGAAATTTGAACCGTCCTCGGTAACACCTTATTTCTTTTATTTTTTCTCTCCAAGATTCGGTGAAAAAATCCAAGACTCTATTCCAAATTTACCGGCGGTTCCTTTAGGAACAATTACTTTAACGATAAAGGATATTTGGAATTTTTACCGTAAAAACTCAACAACATCATTCAATGCTGAAGGCGTAGGAATGAGTATTTCCGGTTTACCTTTAGGAATTGTGTATTCTGATGTAGATGAATTGTATAAATTCCCATTAAATTATGGCGATAGAGATTCCAACACTTTTAAGGGTTCTACGCCATCTACTACTTTAATTCCTTTCGTTTATAAAAAAGGTGGTTACCGTATTACTGAAGCTGATGGATGGGGAGCAATTCGTACACCAATGGGAACTGAAATGTGCTTGCGGGTTGTTACAACGCAATACTCCATAGATACTATTGCTATCACAACGCCTTTTGCTTTTAAATTACCATTTCCAAATTATGTGCGTAGTTATCAATGGTTAACCTTGGGCGAAAAAATTCCTTATTTTGAAGTGAATGGAAATTTAGTTGGTGGAAATTTTGTTCCAACCGAAGTGCGTTACCGTGATGTGCCAAGATCTTTTGTTGGGATTAAAGAAAATGCAGAAACACAATTAGCATTAGCCATCTATCCAAATCCTGCAGTAAACGAATTAAATATCGTGATTCCAAAAAACAAGGAATTGAATCTGGAAATTTTCTCCGCTTCCGGACAATTAATAATTAAAAAGTCAATCTCAAATAATGAGTTAATGAATCAACACAATATCGATATTTCTAAATTAGCTCAGGGATTGTATACCGGGGTTTTAGGAGACGGTAAGACTGTTCAAAACTTTAAGTTTATTAAGCAATAGAGGTATTTTAAAAATTACAATTAAATTTTATTTTTACACCATTAAATTAAAACTATATGTCGCACGATTCTCACAACAACAACGGTCACCAGGAAAATAAACCTGTAGCTTTTACAACCCCTTTAATTTTAGGCGCGGTTACTGTATTTATTATTTTATTATTTGTAAGCTTAGGAAACCCTTGTCATGGTCACGACAAAGAATGTTGCGAAGAGCAAAAGTGTTCTAAGGAATGTATGGAAGCTTGTGAAAAAGGCGACCATAGCAAACATCCTGCCGGTATGACTGAAGAACAATGTCACGGTAAAAAAGAAGGTCATGGCGAGTGTGGAGAATGTAAAGACGGAAAAGAATGTGCGCATCATGCAAAACATGAAGAAGCTCATGTAGCAGCAACTGATAGCACTGCAACTCCAGCTGATACAACACATCACGCTGAGCCTGTAAAAGAAGAAGCTCACCACTAACCCTATGGTTCGGCAGGCTCACCATGACTCTGTCTTCCAAAAAATAAATAACTAAGAACCCATTCTCCTAAGGCGGATGGGTTTTGTTTTTAAAAACAAATGTCAGACACAATACATATATATACCGATGGTGGTGCCAGTGGAAATCCCGGTCCGGGTGGATATGGTATTGTAATGTTATATAAACATCATCGCAAAGAAATGAGCGAAGGCTATCGCTTAACTACCAATAACCGCATGGAATTATTATCGGTAATTGTGGCTTTAGAATCCATTAAAAAAGTAAATGCTGAGGTAGTTTTGCATTCCGATTCAAAATATGTAATTGATTCTATAAATTTAAATTGGCTAGATAATTGGCAAAAGATCGGCTTCAAAAATAAAGCGAATGTAGATTTATGGAAACGCTTCTTAAAAATTAGAAATAAGCACCGCGTTAAATACGTTTGGGTAAAAGGTCATGCTTCAAATGTTGAAAATAACCGCTGCGATGAATTGGCTGTAGCCGCTTATAAAACAAAGGTGTTGTTGGTGGATGAGGGCTACGAAGCGTCGAAGGAGGAGTTGTTGTAAATAGATCTGTATTCTCCGGAACCCTTCGTCAGGCTCAGGGTTAATTTATTTTAAGGTAATTGCATGGTTCGGCAAGCTCACCATGACTCTGTCCTTTGAATGGTAATTTGGAATACAAAGTCATGGTGAGCTTGCCGAACCATGAGGAGGCTAGATAAAATGTTGGTGCTGAGCTTGACGAAGCGCAAGGAAGACACGCTCCCTTCGGAGAGCCTGTCATGCTGACCGCCAAAGGCGCTAATCAGCATCTCAAAAAAGTCACAAAAAATTATTTTTGTGACTTTTTTGGAATATCTTTATTATGGTACTAAAATGATGAAAAAACTAGGCATACTACTATTGGTTCTCTTAATCTGGTCTTGTTCCCGCAATGGCGAGAAGGATATGGGTTCTGCGAGTCAGCGGACTGAAATAACCCCTTTCAAAATCAATAAAATACTTTTAAGAGACACGCAATTAATCAAAAGCTTTTTTGTGGAAGCTGATAGTGGTCGCATGAGTATTAATGAATACGAGATAAATTGGGGCAGGGAGTATAAATTTTTAGATTATACTTCTTTTAATGCATTGCGCAAAGCTATTTGGGCATTGGTAAAAAATCCCGAATCAAAAGTTTATGTGAATCCGATGGGAAATGTTTCCACTAAACAAGAGGTTAACGACCGTGTTGTGGCTTGTGGGATGATAGAGGAATCCACTTTTGATGCAGAAGGAAACGAAATTATCAAATCCAGATTTAATTGCGATTCGATGAGCACAATCCGAAATATTAATCAGATTCGTTTTTTTGAAGCCTGGTATTTTAATCCGGAAACCAATATGATTGAACGCGAATTGCTTGGGTATTCGGTTCACGAATTTGTGTCGGATAAAAATGCATTCAGAGAATTGTTTGATGTATTTGTAAATGATGCAGCCTTACAAAAAGCCCGTAAGTATTACTTTAATAAACAAGCGCAATGATGAAGAGGCTAATTATACTTTCCGTTTTGGCGCTGCTTGTTTTCACCAACTGCGGACGAAAAAAACATTCTTCTAAAAAAGCAAAAGAAGAGCGCGTAGAAATTGTTCCCTTTTATCGCAATAGTGTAGACGTTCAGGATTTGCACAGACTAGATACAAATATGTATTTAGTAGAACCCGAGGAATTCCTGAATAAACAACAATACGAAAATTTTAAAAATGCCATGTGGCAGATTATCAGAAATCCAAAATCGAAAGCATACAATTGGATTGATCAGTTAGCAACGGCGGATGTACTTCATGACAGAGTAGCGTATTGCGATTCAATTAAAGAATCTTCTGTTGATGCAGAAGGTAATGAAACTATTAGATCAGGTTTTTTATGCGATTCAACTTCAGTAATGGATAATTTAAGCAGAGTTGAGTTTTACGAATCTTGGTATTTAAATACTAAAACCAATTTAATTGAAAAGGAAACTTTAGGCTATGCTGTTTGGCAATATGTAAAAGATAAAGAAGCTTTCCGCGAAATATTTTTAGTGTTTAAAGATGAAGAAGCGAGGCAGAAATGTAAGAGATATTATTTCTCTGATTAATTCTTAAAACGGATTTCGTATGTCGAACCTCCATTAGTTACGCTTAACCAAAACGCACTTTTACTTAATTTTTCAATCTTCCAAGTTTGATTGTCGCGGAATAAATTCTTTTGTGGTACGAATAATTTTCCCTGATCGTAGGAAGCAGAATTGATAGTCACATTTTTCTTTTTCTGATCCAGTTTCCATCCGCCTTCGTATTGCTCTTTGAACTTTATATCTTCATCAAAAAGCTCAATCCCTTCTTCAACATACATTTTCACATCGTCATAAGAAGTTGAATCTGTTCCGTTAACTGTCAGTAATTCCAATTTCCATTTACCTAACATGGCATTCTTCGGTGCCTTGAACCATAAATTGTTTTCAGGATATTTTTTGCAGGAGCTTAAAATTAAACCAACAAAAATAATGGTAATGACTAAAAAAAATGTTTGTCTTTCAGTAATATTCTTCATTTAATGAATAATAATATTTTTTTGTATTTCGTATCCTGTTTTGAACTTATAATGTTGCGAATTCACTTTAATGGTATTAGAGGCATAAGCAACAACTGTAAGAGTACCATTCCCCGGAACTAATCCTGATAAATTATTTGCCGGAATGTTGAAGTATACCTGGGAAATAGGGTAACCACTGAAATGTAAACTGAATGTTTTAACAGCTGTTGAAACAGTAAAGTCAATCTCAGAAGCACCGCTTATTCCTCCAACGGTTATGTCTTGATGAGTAATTCTTATACTATCGGTGAGTGTCGTCCAATTAAAATTAGGTGTAGCGCTGTTATAACTAAAAGTAAAGGCGGGCGTAAAGCTGCCTCCGCTGATAGCCCAGTTAAAAGGGTTATTAAAAGGTGTTGAAGTAGAATCAATATAGGATATTGCTCCAAAAGGAGTATTCTTTTTTAATGTTATGCCATTTATTGTCACAGTACCCGCATCCACAGACCCGTTGTTGAACTCACCGTCATATAGGTAGTCAACATTTGCTAAAGTGGTTGGTGAGAATCTCGCAATAGTTGAATGATATGAGGAAGAAATTGTTCCGGAACTGATTATATCAACTTTATTCGAGTATATTATTCCGATATTGCTTGGTTTGTCAGGGATGTTCTTTACAGGAAGCGGCTCGCTTTGGGAAGAAGACTCTTGCTTTTTGCAAGAAGTAAAACAAACTATTGCAACTGATATAACAAAAATATTTATAAAGAATTTCAAAACAAATAAGTTAACGGTTAAGCTAATTTACTAAAAAAAAGGAATAAAAAAAATGGGACTACTTAACTCCAGTAACCTTTATTATTATTTACAGTTCCAATTACTCTTCCTTGTAAAGCTTTGCCGATGAACGGCGTGTTTTTTGATTTCGAGTAAAGTTCTTTTTCAGTAAGCGAAGTTTCACCATTGGTGGTGAAGAGAGTCAGATTCGCTTTTTCGCCTTCTTCTATTTTTGGTAAG
This sequence comes from Bacteroidia bacterium, assembly GCA_018000995.1. GTDB lineage: Bacteria > Bacteroidota > Bacteroidia > B-17B0 > Aurantibacillaceae > JAHEYG01. The sequence goes on along the minus strand of JAGNIU010000015.1, from coordinate 35,114 downwards.
TCTAATCCTAAAATTTTATAAGGATTTGTAGTTAACGCTTCAATTAAACTTTCGTTTTCTCCTTTTAAAGCTGTGTTGGCTGAAGCAAATGCGGTTTGTAAACCTACAATCCCGTTGTCTGCTAAATCAAATTCTAAATCTTTGCATTCTATGTCTTGCGGACCATGATCACTCACCACCACATCAATAATTCCATTCTCTAATCCTTTGCGGACAGCTTCCACATCTTTTTTATTTCTCAGTGGAGGATTCACTTTGTAGTTCGTATCAAAGTCTGAAAGAACAGAATCATCCAGTAGTAAATTGTGTGCTGCAACTCCGCAAGTAATTTGTAGTCCGTTTGCTTTTGCTTTTTTAATTAGCTCTACACTTCCTTTTGTGCTGATAGTTGGGATGTGCAATTTTCCGCCTGCGTATTCCAGAACAGAAATATTTCTTTGCAACATTATTTCTTCTGCTAAAGCAGGTTTGCCTTTTAATCCTAAACTCGTTGAGGTCTCACCTTCGTTCATTTGTCCGCCATGCGAAATACTTTTATCATCGCAGTGGGTGATGATGAAACTTTGAATGTTATCTGCGTACTGAAGTGCTCTCAACACTAATCCCGCATCTTTCACCGGCGTTTTGTAATCGCTGTAAGCAACCGCTCCGGCTAATTTCATATCGTACATCTCCGATAAATCTTTTCCTTCTTGGTTCTGACTTAAAGTCCCAATCGGATAAACATTTACCAAATTATTTTTTGCGCGGTTAATCACGTATTCAATTTGTGCTTTGTTGTGGAGTGGGGGATTGGTTCCGCTAACAACACACACTGCGGTAAATCCACCGGCTGCTGCAGCTTTTAATCCGCTTTCTAAATCTTCTTTGTGTTCAAATCCCGGGTCGCAAAAATTCACTTGCATGTCTAACCAACCGATAGAAAGCATTAAACCTTTCTCTTCAATGGTCTTTACATCTTTCGCGTTAATCTCTTTTTTAATTTGGGTAATGGTTCCGTTTTCAATTAATAGGTCAACGGTTTTATTATGGAAGCTGCTTTGGGGGCAGATGATTTTGGCTTGCTTGATTAATACATTCATGTTTCGGCTACGCTCAACACAAGTTAAGTTCTACTTAAAAAATCGAATCAGTGCTACTTCTATGGCTATGAAAGCCAGAGCGAAGATAATAAATAATTTCCAAAGTTTCACATTACCGCTTATTTCCTGTACAGAGGCGGTTAAACTCTTCTCAGCCGCTACCAAATTCTTAAAAGAAATGAGGTTATTCTCAGCAAGGCTTTTGTCTATGTCTTCATTGGTAAAAAACTCTAAACCCGACTCCAAACGGTTGTAATTAAAGGCCAGCGATTGCAGGTCTTGTCCCTTATGGTTCAGTTTATAGAACCCGGGGTTGGTAATTTGGTTTTGGGTGTAAACATTCAGTCGGTTATTGTTCACGCGGATCTCTGGAATGACATCAAATTTTTTGTTGAGTTCGGTTAAATGAAGTGGTTCATCGCTTTTTTCTTTGAAGGCATTTAAACTTATTACAGAATTACTTTGCGTGTAAAAATAAAGCGGACTAGGTTTCAAACTATTAATCGCCATTTTATAAATGGTGGGGACAAACAACGCATGCTTGCAAAAATTTGTGAAGCTTTCATCCAACGAACTGCTGAAAACATAAACCTTCGCATTTTTAATGGCGATTTCGCCTAACCAAGTTTCGTTATTAATTAATTTGAGAACAGGATTAATATTATTTTTCGAACTTAAATTAAAGGTATAATGTTTCCGCACTACCGGTAAATCCATGCGCTCATCAATCTTATCAAACACACCATCGTAAAACCCTGTTCTGAAATCTGTTTTCTCAACTTTTAATTTCGCTGTATCTAAATTAGAGATGAAAGGCAAGCCTAATGTCTTATAAAAATCATTATAGTTTTGAGTGTTGGCTTTTGTTGCAGGAATAATAGCAAGATAACCGCCGTTGTCAACGTACTTAGTTATTTCAGCAATTAAGCCTGAAGAAAAATTCTCAACTTCATTCAGCACAATTAAATTACTGGTGGCGAATAAAGCGTAATCAATAGCTTGTTCGTTGTTCTCTTTAAAATTAAACAGACTATCATTTTGCATCAAACTTTTAAAATGCGTTCCTGTTTTCGAATCTTTTCCGTTTATAACGAGCGCAGAAATATTTAGTTTAGAATTGAAAGAGAAAAATAATTCGTCATCAAACACAATCGGATAATCCTCAATTTTGAGGGAGCAAAAATTAAAACCTTCTTCTTTACATTCAAAAGTCAATTTGGTTTCCGCTTTCGAATTAGCATCGGCGTTGTAAGAAGCAATTCCTATTTGTTGTTTGTTAATGAAGAGTTTAATCGTTCCATTCTCAACCGCTTGATTACTTTTATTCCAAACCCTGATGTTTAATTTCTGAATAATTCCTTTTTGCTGAACAGGCGTTTCAAACCAACAAGAATCTATGTAAATATTATTATTGTTATTTGCCGCTAACGGAATTAATGTAGTACTAATCAAAGTATCCGAATTCAAATTTTTAAAATCAGAAATTGATTTTTGAAAATCACTAATAATAAACTGACGTAAATCTTTTGCTTTGCTCGACTTTAAAAAATCACTTTGACGTTTTACTACGCTCGACAAAGGTTTTACTGCCGCCGATATTTTTACATCAGCAATCGCATCTTTAATTTCTTCTTTCGATAATAAACGTTGATGCTTCCCTTCAAAATCATTCGTCAGTAACATAAATCTATCTGCATTTCCAAAAGCATCTATAATTTCATTAGCGCGTTTTTTGGCATCGCTTAAAAGCGTTCCGTTTTTATTGATGCCCTCCATGCTAAAGGAATTATCAATATAAATGCCAATAGCTTTATCGCCTGTTTTAATGACTGCTGTTTTATCTACCAAAACGGGTTGGGCAAAGGCAAAAACCAGACAAGTAATAGCCAAAATACGGGCTGCTAAAATTAAAAGCTCTTTTAAACGCGATTTCGACTGACTTTCCTGTTTTAATTCACGTAAAAACTTTACGTTTGTAAAGTAAACGGTTTTGTATTTCCTGAAATTGAATAAATGAATGATAATCGGGATCGAGACAGCGAAAAGGGCGTATAAAAAAGAAGGAAAAACAAAGCTCATTTGGTTTTAAAGATACTAAAAAAGACATGAATAGTACAACAGCGATAGTAGGAAAGAACTTAGTGCTTATTACCCTGGTGACACTAACTGTCATGAGTATTTTCCAGTACGTAGTTGATAATAGCACTTTATTGATACTGCAAGTGGTAATGGGTTTGGTGTACGCTTTGTTCAGTTATTTCGAGTACAACAATACTGCCTACAAAGCCCTGCTGCCCGTAGAGCGCTTTTCTTATTATCCTGGGAGTTTTTATACATTCCGTTTCCTGAAGATCGGGATCTATTTAACTTTTGGTTTGTTGTTGCTTGCCTCGCCGAGCGGGGTTAAAATATTGTATCCGGTTTGTCTGGCCATGGCCTTAACGGAGATCATCGTTACTATGTTAAAGTATTATAAAAAACTCTGCTTCGTTAATGTTTATGCCAATTACATTTTAATTGCCCTCGAAGAAATGGAAAAAGTTTTTGCCACCGAAGTAGAGAATGTAGAATACCGCCACGAAATATTTTATCTAATAAAAAAGAACGGCAAGGCTGTTAACATAAAAACTTTTTCTATCCAAGACAAAGATATCTTCATCAACAAAATGAAAGATTGGATTGTGAACAACGATGTGAAGATTAGTGAGGAGAGTGCTGCGAGATTAAAAGCAATTAATTAGTTTACTGGACACTGAGCTTGTCGAAGTGTGGGGCTTCCCCTTCGGGTCGGGCTGCTGCAGGCTCCGCTATCGCTGCGGTTTTTTGCTGAAAAAGCAAAAGAACTAAACCTTCCGCATCCCTAAGCCAAGCGGTGCATAGGTTGAAGGGGGATTAATTGGAATAGGATTGTTGAATTGCCAACTGATTTGGTCAAGTAAACTTATCTTAAATCGAAATTGATATCAACATTTATTTGGCCAATTGCATCATTCATTTGTTCTTGAAATTCTTTCTTACGAATTTTTGCAGCATTCCTCTTATGCATTAGTTTTTCGTGATGATGACAAAACTCTACTTCCTTATGCAATGTATGAAAGAGTGCTTCAAGTGATTGACCTGTAATCCTTGATTCAATCTGTTCCATTTTTTTAAGCAAATCAATAATTTTTGAAACGCTTGAGCTTAAATATGAAGCGGTTTTTGTATAATCAAGAGTCTTGTAAATCTGTTTGATTTCTTCTTTTAACGAATCTATAGTATCAGCCATTTTTACATTAAAGGTACAAACGCATGAAGCTAAATAACTAACTAATTATAAACAGTAAATTTTCAGTTATCAGAGGTAAATATTGTAAAAAGGTTACAATATTTATCACTTTTTCCCATCACCATAGTAACCTTTTTACTATGTTCTCATTGGGAAACGTTATTTTCTCTTCAAGGTGTATTGTTGTGCACTATAAATCAGTCCAATCCAAAAAAGTATACTTTGCAATATTTTTATTGCCAGGCAGGATATTGTTTTTCGTGCTAACAATTAGATTGCGACCATCTTCAGAAAATTTAAGAGATAAGATGTTTCCGTCAATATTTAGCTCGATATGCTCTCTGGAATAGTTTATTTCAAAAATATTCTTCTCATTACCGTTATAATGTTCCCACCATCCTATTTTCAAATGCTTGGCGGTGGTAACTGCATCGCCCCTATAGGTTTTATGAATTGCGTTATTATTATCGGTATTAAAACAAAAGATACTTGTATAGGTTGTTTCGGTATTTATTGCATAGCCATAAATCATAAAAAATTTTGATTTTTGAAAAAGTGTTGGAGTCTGGTATTCTTTTTTAATTAGCTTTCCCTCTTTGTTTTTTTCAAAATACACCTCCTCCTTAAAGTCGAATTGATAAAAATATACTCCATTATTAAGAATATTTATCATACTTATTTTGGATTCTTTGTTCCCTTCTTTCCTGTTTCAGGATTTGTATTCCCCTTTGTGCTCCAATTATCTAAATCGGTGTTGTTTTGTGTAGTTCTGTTATGTTCAGGAACAATAGTACCATCCTTTTTTTGATAGGTATCTACGTGTGTGGTATTAGGATTAGTGTAACCAGAACTTGGAGTCTGAGTTTTGTTTTCAGAGTATCTTTTGTCAGGCGTGCCATCTTTTTTTGTATGCTGTGCCTTAATATTTGTGATTCCAAAAAAGAAGAGGGCAATTATTAAAATTAATTTTTTCATGTCTTTTATTTTTTTGATTAGTTAATTAATAAAACAGTAATTATTTAGAAGAACAGTCCTTGTAGTAATAATCTTCATTTGTAAGTGTTATTTCAGGTAAAATAACTTTTCTAACATAACGCCGTTCTTCAATTAGAAATGATACCCCATTGGTGAACGTAATTTTTTCGGTATATATATTGTTTTCGGGATATAGTCTAGTCTTTTTAACTTTAATTAAATACTCTTGAGTGTTTTCTCCATATTCAGTAATAATATAACCTGCATAAGCATAATCCGTGTATTTACCATTTGAGTCATATATTAATGAAAAATAGAAAGTCCAACGTTGGTTTCTGTTCATTTTTAATCCTGCGATTGTTTGTTCTATGTTATGAGGTATTTTAAACGTACAACATTTAAAATAATAAGCATAATCAGGGACTTCTTCTCCTCCTAATCCGAGCTTTACCCCAATAGCAGCCATTTTGAAATCTAATTGAATACCGCTCTCTAACTTGGAAAGTTTCTGCCAATCTACTTTCATAATGTTCGTTTGACTAAACGCACCAAGAACATAAATTGAAAGTAAAAAAAAGACTAAGGATTTTTTCATTTATATAAAGATAGTAATTTTTGTATTACTTCATACGTAAGTACTCAAGGCCCTTAAGTTTGTTATTTACAGCAACAAAACCATCAGTTACTCTTCCTGAAAGTTCGCATAAGTCTTCCCTTAATTCCAATACCTGCTCATTTAGACCTTCAATATATTCATCATTCTCTTTTACCTTTTTGTCTAGTTCTGACCAATCATCAATAAGTTTCCGTAACAAATAATCCCTTGCTCTGTCTTTGTGTAAAAATCCATTCCAAATCCAGCAGTATAATAATACAAAGAGCCAATAAACTCCAATTGTTATTATTCCTGCACCTAATACAGTGTTGAAATCTCGTTTCTCAGTATACATTAGAATAATAACAAGAATTGCACCCATTAAAATTGCTATTGAAGCAAGAATCCTTCTTGTTCCAAGGTAAATGGAGCTAAAATATTTTAATGAAAATATATCTTTCATAGTGCGGCGAAAAAGATTGAAAAATACGGACTGTAATTATCAAAATATTCAAGATCATTATTGTCTAAATGAAAATTGATATATTCCGCACTGTAATTTTTAAGTTTTAAATATTGTTTTTGTGTAATTGCATATTCAACATAGTTCTCTGATTTGAATTCATATATTGGTTGAAATCGTTCTATACCGCCATTTTCAAATCCAATTTCCAAATAGGAAGAATCTATTTTAGTTTCTTTTGGAAAGTAAACGTAAATAACGAAATTAAGTGGCCCTTCTTTTAAACTGTCAGCTGATATACCTAAAAATATGGTATCCTCAATGGCAGTTTCTTTAACAGGCACGAATACGCCAAACTCTAATGGGAAACATGTTGTAATTCGAGTTAGGTTTTTGTTCTTTTCAAACGGATGATTTCTTACTGCACATGGCTGCGCAAGATTATTATTTGGTAACAATAAAAAGACTAAGAGTGAGACAAATATTACATTTGCTAACCTGTTCTTTATAACTGGCATGTGGGGAATGATAATACTTTTCATGGGATGAATTTATTATCATAATGAAATTTCTCATAAAGGTTACAAACTACTTAAACTCCTCAAAAGCACCAAGCCCGAATAAAGTAATTTGTCAGTTCGAGCGAAGTCGAGAACGTGTAGAGCTAAAATGTCTCGACTTCGCTCGACATGACATTTGCTTATTATTCTTGCGGATCACTAGCTTTCTTTTTCTTTAGTTGGCGACTTACGCTTAAAGCTAATAATTGATTATAAGACTTTTTCGAGACTAAAGGAACAGCGCCCCTTACCGGTAATAAAGAATGAGTAAGTCTTAATCCGAGTGCCCACTTCTCATTTAATGCGCAGCCAATACCAAGATTGAATGAAAGTTCGGTTCTCGTAAATGGATGGTTATTTACAAGGTCGGGCGTTTCATTACCATATAAGTGTTCACGATAATTAATCATATATCCCAAACCCGGACCAAATTCAAAATAGATCTTCTTTTTGTGATATTGAAAAAGAACAGGCACTTCAAAATAATGAAGGTTAACATAACGTGGACTCTTTCCGGCTTCCCTAACACCGATTCCTTTATCTATAAGTAAAAGTTCCGTCTGAGCCGTCCAGTTTTTATTCATCTTTAGCTGGAACCAAAATCCTCCTAACAAGTTTCCGCCGGGTTTACTTTTAGTAAGATCTCCCGCAAGTGTATGAATCGAACCTCCCAACTTAAGCCCAACGCTATATTTTGATTTATAGCCATGCTGAGCGCACAACCATACACAATTAAAAATCGCTATTATAACAAGAATTTTTTTCAATACATTAATAACGTCATTTTCTTTGAAAAAGTATAAAAACTAAATTTTTATAAGTAGTGAGACTCACCTCACCCGATAGCTATCGAGACAATTTCACGGGGCGCAAAACGGACTCACCCTCTTATCCCTCTCTGCAAACAGAGAGGGACGATACATTCGTTTTTAGGAAGAGTTTATGGTCCCGATAGCTATCGGGATGGTTTCATGATGAGTTTATTCTTCCAATTGTTTTAGAAAGGGAAAATTACTTTAATTGAAGTACTCACCTTAATGCAATTTTGAAACCGTGCATTAGCTCCCCTCTCTATTTGTAGAGAGGGGTTGGGGGTGAGTCCCTCGAAGACGCAACCTCTTTCAATAGCGCGCCGCCCTTTAGCGTAAATGCAAAAGCGGCGCGAGAGTGGTGTGTGTTTTTGTCTCGGGTTACAAACATTAAACCCCTCCGGGGTTATTGGTGCAATTTTATGTTGTAAACTATAAAGGAAAATTTTGTAAATTTGTTTTAATACAATAAAGCAATGATAACAGTAGCAGATAGAAAACAAATTGCGAGGCTGATTTTAACAACCAGCAACAATAGTGTTATTGAAAAGATTAAAGCATTAATTTCCTCGGACGCTAAGGCAAAAGAGAAGTTTCTAAAAAAATACAACAAGGAAATTGATGAAGCTGTGGCACAAATTAAAAACGGGAAATATTTCACTCAGGATGAGGCTGATTCATTATTAGCAGCATGGGAAAAAGAGTAAGCCGTACAATCAGGTGGGGCACTAAAGCCTTATATAACTTCATTGAGATTCTGGATTACATAAAATTAGATTCGCCTTCCAACGCAAAACGCGTTAAAACCAGAGTAAACAATATTATTAAAACAATCCCTTCCAATCCTGAAATGTTCAGGGAAGATGAATTGAAAGAAAATAACGACGGCACTTACCGGGTTTTTAATAAAGACAGTATCCGCGTATCCTACAAAATAGAACCAAAAGAAATTTTCATTGCCAGAGTAGTTCACTCAAGCCAAGAACCGGATTTGTTTTAGTATCACTCAATAGTGACTTCGGCTCAGCTCAGTCAACGGAACAATAGAATAAAATTCGTTTTGAAAACGCGGTGGCTGAGCTTGTCGAAGCCACCTTCACTTAAATCCTTCAAACGCACCTAATCCAAAAAGAGCAAAATCATATTTCACAGGATCATTCTTATCAAACTGTTTCAGTACAGAAGTAATTTCCTCAACGGCTTGCCAATCATCTTGTGTGCGTTTTAGTAAACCTAATTTGCGACTTACATTTCCGGTGTGTACATCTAAAGGTAGACAGAGTAGGGAAGGAGAAATTTTATTCCAAATTCCAAAATCAACACCCTTTTTATCATTACGCACCATCCAACGTAAATACATACACAATCGTTTCGCGCTGGATTTACTTTCAGGATTTGAAATATGTTTATCGCTGCGTGATTCGTGTTTTAGTTCTAAAAATAGTTTTCTAAAACCAACAATGGCATTTTTTATATTGTCATCTTTCTTATTTAGTCCTTTTGAAAATGCTCCTTCTAAACCACCATGCTTTAAATAAATATTTTGAAGTGATTTAATAAAGAACACACAATCTGTTCCATTAAATGTTCTGTGAACAAATTTTTTAAAAGGCGCTAATTCTTTTGCAGAATGATTCAAAATAAAATCATGCGGCGCATTATCCATCCACAACATTAATTTCTGCGCGTTGCCAATAATTGTTTTCCGTTGTCCCCAAGCGATTGTTGCGGCAAGGAAAGCAGCGATTTCAATATCTTCTTTCTTCGTAAAAGCGTGAGGAATTTGAATGGGATCGGTTTCTATAAAAGAGCGGTTGTTGAATTGAAAATATTTTTCTTCCAAGAAGCCTTTGATAGTATTTAGGTCAGACGTTTTCAAATGGAGATTTCTAAGATTAGGCCACTAAAGCACAAAGGCTCTAAATTCCACGAAACTATTTGTGGGATTTTGTGTTTTAGTGTTTTTGTGGCAAAAATTTCTACTCATACTTAGTAAGGTCCATTTTTTTAAGTTGCGGATTTAACTTATGAATTCCGAATACTGTAGCAATTGTCATAGCGCCACCAAAAATAATTGAAGGAACTAAGCCCATCGCTTTAGCAGCAACGCCCGATTCAAAAGCACCGATTTCATTACTTGAACCAATGAAAATATTATTTACCGCTGTTACTCTTCCGCGCATGTTATCCGGAGTTGATAATTGTAAAATACTGTGACGAACCACTACACTCACATTATCAAAGGCGCCGGTCATTAATAACATGAAAAGCGCCGCCCAATAATTTGTACAAAACGCAAAGAGAATTGTGAAAACTCCAAAACCAACCACCGACCAAATTAAAGCGAGGCCCGCTTTTTTCGCAGGGGGTTTCACTGCTAAAACTAATGCCATGAGCACAGCTCCAATAGCAGGGGCGGTACGTAATAAACCATAAGCCTCCGGACCGAGGTGTAAAATTTTATCGTTAAACATTGGAATCATTGCTACTGCACCTCCAAATAAAACAGCGAACAAATCTAAAGTCAATGCACTCAACACCATTTTATTTTTGAAAACGAATTTCAAACCAACAGTCATGCTTTGTAATAAAGTTTCTTTTTCTTCTCTCACCGGTTTTGGTTTGCTGCTAATTCTGAAAATAAAATAAATAGAGATGAGAAATAAAATACTGTCAATCAAATAACACGTATCCGCATTTAATTTTCCTTGGTGTCCGTAAACAATTCCTGCAACAACTGGTCCGAGTATAGCACCAACGTGCCAAGCTGTGCTATTCCATGTTGCGGAGTTGGTATATTGAGTTCTTGGTACTAACTGACTCATGAAGGGATGTGTGCAAGCTGCTAAAAATGCGCGTACAATTCCAAATAAAAATACAATGCTGAATAAAACCGTCATGCCTGTATTTTTTAGAAATTGAGAAAACGAAGCGCTATGAAAATAAAGAAGTACGCAGCCGAGGAACAAAACAAAAATCCCTGCCAATAAAATTTTCCGTCGGTTATAAGTATCTGCAACAACACCAGAAAAGAAACAAGTGATGACAAACGGTATTGCTTCAGTTAAACCAATTAATCCTTGAATGAGGGGGTCATCAGTGTGCTCGTAATAAATTTGCAGACTGATAGTGCTGAACTGCATTTGAATAGCAACCGTTAAAAAAAACCTGGCGTAAATAAAGAAGCGGAATTCTTTTATCCGGAAAATACTTAGGGATTCTGTGTTAAAGACAGACATGGTTTACAAAAGTACCTATTTTGAACATATTGGACAGTAATATTTTTCAAATGCTACAAATTGTAGCCATCAATCTGAATTTTGTGATATTAATTTTGCCATATCCGTTGGACTCAAACGTAATAAAGTCTAAGGGGTTAAATCCGTAGGACTCTGTAATGAACAAAAGCAGTAAAAACTCTACGGATAAAATCCGTAGACCGCCAAAAATTAACATAATAATAAAGTCCAACGGATTAAACATGGAAGCTACAGAGATTAAACACATCCCAATTAAATTTTTGGCGGAAGACGACCGTCCAAGAGAGAAATTATTGAGTATCGGTCGGCAAAATTTGTCGGATGCCGAATTATTGGCCATACAAATTGGTTTTGGAACCAGAGAAGAAACGGCCATACAATTAGCGCAACGCGTTTTGAATAATTATGGAAACGATTTGAACTTATTAGCAAAGGCCTCTGTTAATGAACTCAAAAAATTTAAAGGAATAGGAGAGGCCAAGGCTATTAATATTGCATCTGCTTTTGAATTGGGACGAAGACGAAAAGAATATGAAAGTACTGAGAAACCAAAAATCGCCACATCGAACGATGCTTTTAAATTATTGAATAAGAAGTTAAGCGATTTGCCCCATGAAGAATTCTGGATTTTATTGTTGAACCGCGCTAATTCGGTGGTGAAAATGGAATGCATAAGCAAAGGCGGCGTGAGCGGAACAGTTGTAGATGCACGATTAGTTTTAAAACCCGCCATCGAAATGCTAGCCAGCGGAATAATTTTATGTCATAATCATCCTTCAGGCCAACTAAGACCCAGCGAACAAGACCTTTCCTTAACCAAAAAAATAAAGGAAAGCTCAAGGCTAATGGACATAAATTTATTGGACCACATTATTATTGGTGAGCAAAAATATCTTAGCTTTGCTGACGAAGGGATTCTTTAAATTGTGAATGTTGAATTATGAATGTTGAATGATTTTGGATCCTGACCCCGTAGGGGTCTACTGTTTGTAGAACGACAATGTAAAACAAAATACAGTCCCGTAGGGACGACCTGTTTATAGCTATGATAAAGATCGTTACAATAATTGGTGCAAGACCACAAATCATTAAAGCAGCAGCATTAAGCCGCGCAATAAAAACGCATTTCAGTTCGCAGATAAAAGAAATTATTGTTCATACCGGTCAGCATTACGACGAGAATATGAGTCAGGTGTTTTTTGATGAGTTGGGAATTCCTGCTCCGGATTATAATTTGAATGTTGGAAGTGGGAGTCATGGTAAACAAACAGCGACCATGATAATGGGTATTGAAGAAATTTTAGTGAAAGAAAAACCAAATGCAATTGTATTATATGGAGATACAAATTCAACATTAGCGGGCGGAATTGCAGCGAGTAAAATTCATGTGCCTGTAGTTCATATTGAAGCTGGCTTGCGTTCAAGAAGTAAAGCCATGCCGGAAGAAGTGAATCGTATTATGTGCGATCATGTGAGTACATTATTATTTTCTCCAACCAAAACTGGTTACGATAATTTAGCGAAAGAAGGATTTAAAACAGATAACAAAGCGCCGTTTACAGTAGATAATCCAAAAATTTATCACAGCGGAGATGTGATGTATGATAACAGTGTTTTTTTCTCGACGGTAGCGGATAAAAAAACCGACATCCTCACAAAGTATAAATTAGAAAAGAATAAATTTATTTTAGCAACGATTCACCGTAACAATAATACAGATGAACCGGAGCGCTTAAATGCTTTATTCAGCGCTTTAAATAAAATTTCTGTCGCTGATAATTTAGATGTGATTTTACCATTACATCCACGCACTGCTAAATTATTGGAAACAAATTTGAATCCTGATTTATTAAAAGCTATTAAATCGAATTCAAAATTCCATATAGCAGAGCCGGCTTCATTTTTAGAAATGATTGCTTTGGAAAAAAATTGTAAAATCGTTATGACCGACAGCGGCGGCGTTCAAAAAGAAGCTTTCTATTTTGAAAAGCCCTGCGTCATTCTTCGTCCAGAGACGGAATGGATTGAATTAGTAGAATGCGGTACTGCTTTAATAGCTGATGCTAACGAAGCTAAAATTATTGAATCTTATAAAACACTCACCTCAAAAGCCAACATGCAATTCCCAAAATTGTATGGTGATGGAAAAGCCTCTGAATTTATTTGCGGGGAAATGGTGAAGCATTTATCTTAATTTGTTTCTTTTATTTTAGTTTCTTAAATTGAAGTGTGAAAAGAATCTCTTTTATAATTCTGTTTGTAATTCTTAGTCAGCTTTTGCTGGCGAGAAAGGATTCGGCCAGGTTCACCAACTTTCATGGTTTTTATTTTAACACCTATTATTCTCACTACTTGAATATTTATTACGCAAGTTATAGCAAGTATGATAACAGTTATAACAGTCTATTCGAAATCAAACCTTACAAGTATCAAACTCCTGCAGTTGGCATAGGTTATATTCTTAATTATAAGGGTCTTTTTTTAAAATTGGATTTAAATTATTGGAATGGCACTAAAGCCTTGGATGATTATTTTTCATTTAATTCTGAAGATAAAAATGCAAGAGATCCATATAAATCTTTTTCTGCTGTAGGGAATCAATATCCTAGCGTTGGATATCGTTACTATAAAGTAAAGGACCATTATTCTGGACTTATTAATTTGCATTACTTTGATTTTGGTTTAGTTTTTACAGGGAACATTACCCGTTTTTTAAGGATTTATTCTGGAATAAGAGCTAGCTTTTTAATGAAGGAAAAGTACAAAGCTACAATTGACAGAAAGGCTTCTCTTTATGAGGTCAAACGATATGTTTCGCAGTACAACAGGGTGGATTCTTTAATTGAAGAGGAAAATATTCAATATAAGAATGATGATGCTGCGAGAAAATCAGTTCAGACGTTTGACGGTTATTTATTTTATAATATAGGGGTAAATGCAAACTTCAGAATAAAGCGCCAGCTTTTTTGTGCTGATTTGGTATTTGAAACAAATCATTGGCTTCCTCTAAGTGGAGGTGTTTTAGCTTATGGCATAACATTTAAGCTATCTTATGTTTTCAAATATTCGACCGATTTTGGTGACTAAAAACCTAAAGATTAATCCTTATCTTTAGCCCATGAAATTTCACAAAGAAGGTTACGTTAGTTTAATATTGGTTTTGGTTTTTAGTGCCATCATCACTTTTATAGCTCATTATTTTTTTCCAACATTCGCCATTGCGCATTGGTTTGCGTATTTGTTAAGCGCGTTTTTAATTATTACCATTCTGCAGTTTTTCAGAAACCCAACCCGTCAGTTTACCAAAGGCGATAATTTAATTATTGCACCTGCTGATGGTAAAGTGGTAGTAATTGAAGAAACTACCGACCACGAATATTTTAAAGGTCGTCGCTTACAAGTCAGTATTTTTATGTCGCCCATTAATGTGCACATTAACCGTTACCCCATTGCGGGTGATGTTGTTTTCTTTAAATACCATCCCGGTAAATTTTTAGCAGCCTGGGAACCAAAATCAAGTACTGATAATGAAAGAACTACCGTTGTAGTTAAACATAAAAACGGACAAGAAGTTTTATTCCGCCAAATTGCAGGAGCTTTAGCGCGCCGTATTGTTTGGTATTGTAAAGAGGGTGATAAGGCAGAACAATGCGGAGAAATGGGTTTTATTAAATTCGGTTCGCGTGTGGATTTGTTTTTACCTATTGGCACAAAACTAAATGTAAAAATTGGTGATGTTGTTAAAGGTTCTCAATCCGTTTTAGGGGAAATTTAATTTTTTTATTTGGGGCTTACCCTTCGGGTCGGGCTGCTACGGGCTCCGCTTCGCTACGGTTTTTTGCCGAAAAGGCAAAAGAACTAAACCCTCCGCATCCCTAAGCCAATTGCAATTTAAAAACTAGTCGCCCACTTCAAACTCTTTCTTCTCCATATATTTCCGCCACTTATCAATTACTGATTGCATATCGTCGGGAATTTTACTTTCGAATAATAATTTTTTTCCAGTTATGGGATGCGTAATTCCTAAAGTCTTTGCATGTAAAGCATGGCGTGGACACATTGTAAAACAATTATGAATGTATTGCTTGTATTTAGCGGTGTTCAATCCTTTTAAAACAGAATCACCACCATATTCATTATCATTAAATAAAGGATGACCAATAGATTTAAAATGAACACGTATTTGATGTGTTCTTCCTGTCTCTAAAATGCATTCAACTAAAGTCACAAAACCAAAACGTTCAATTACTTTATAATGTGTAACAGCGTGTTTACCGTAATCGCCTTCATGAAAGACGTTCATTACTTTCCGGTTTTTCAAATCTCTTCCAACATTGGCAGTGATGGTGCCCTCATCTTCTTTTACATTTCCCCATACCAAAGCAACATATTTTCTATCGATGGTGTGATCGTAAAAATCTTTTGCTAATCGTGTCATTGCTAATTCTGTTTTCGCAATAATAACAATACCTGAAGTGTTTTTATCGATACGATGCACTAAACCCGGACGCTCTAAACTTACATCATGTCCTATTTTAGTTTTAGTAGTCGGTAAATTTTGAAAGTGATAAGCTAAAGCATTTACTAATGTTCCTCTGTAATTTCCATAACCTGGGTGAACTACCATACCTGGCTTTTTGTTTACGAGGGCAATGTAATCGTCTTCGTAAACAATATCAATCGGGATATTTTCCGGCACCACTTCCACATCACGGGGCGGAACGGTAAGAACGATTGAAATTTCATCAAAAGGTTTTATTCTGTAATTTGATTTTACAGGCTTACCGTTTACTAAAACGCTTCCTGCTTCACAACAGTTTTGAATTTTTGTACGGGTAGTGTTTGAGATGCGAATCATGATAAATTTATCAATGCGCATCATCACTTGCCCTTTGTCTACTTTAATATTATGATGTTCGTAGAGTTCGCGATCTTCTTCTTGTAGGTCATCAACCGGATCTGTGCCTGTATTCATGGCTTAGTGCGAGATAATAAATTTTTGATTGGCAATGGTAGAGTTATTTTGTTTTAGTACAACAAAATAAATGCCTGAAGCATACGCATTCAAATCAATTTCGGTAGTGGTGTTCTCAACTCTTACTTCATTTAATTTACTACCCATCATCGAATACAATTCGATAGTGTAATTATCTCTTGTGTTTAGTTCTGCTGCTGTGATAAATAATTTATCGCTGGCCGGATTTGGATACACTTTTATAAAACCTTCTTTTAATTTTTTAGCTTCTTGTTCTTTAATACCAACTAAAGCACGTGTAGCTTCACCAAATACAGGATGTATCATTAACGAACCTTTGATTGCTGATTGTGTCCATCCACTTCCTGTGTCGTAATACAAACTTGATTTATGATCTACGTTTCTATCAAAGCCAACATACAAAGGTTGATTAGTAACTTGCTGCATGCCGATGTAATATGTTCCCGGACCTAAAATCATTGGCGAAGTAAAGAAGTAACGCGGAATTTTATTGTAGCCATGATCTAAGTAAACAGGTTTCATAGCGCTGTCTTTTCTTATAACAGTACCGGGTTGTCCGCTACCATCTGCCCAAACATACATTCTGAATTGAGAATTTTTTATAATATTTCCATCAATAAACGGATCGAAGAAAATATCTAATGCGCGAAGTGTATCGGTAACATTTAAAACAAACTTTAGAGCATCTTTTGCGCCGTAGGTATTGTGGTAATAAGCACTTTCAGCACTACCATCATCAAACGCATAAAAATTATTGAATTCTAATTTTTGTACAATAGTATCGTTGTATTTCCAAGTATCTGGATTTGTATTAACAATGTGTTTGATGATAAAGAAGGTGCTATCCGGCAAAGGATTGATGGTATAATTTATGGGCGGATTTTTATGTGTGAGTACTGAATCCCAACCTCTGGTTACAAAAGGATTAACGTTACCGGTATTGCCGGCGCCTGTTCCATAAGCGTCTAACAATGCCATGGCAGATGAATAAATAGAGTATTCGTAGTTTGTATTTTTTACGATGCCAACATTATTATTACGGATGAAATTAGAAAACTTTGTTCCCATTTCAGAAGCCTGATATTGATTAAAAGGCATTGATGAATAATTTTTTAGAATAGGGCGTGGCATATAGCCAAACGTTACATCGTTGTAGCTTGTATCGGTTTTAAAGTGATTTGTTTTTAAACTGATATAATCAACATGCCAATGATCTGAACTTCCTGAACCCGTTGCTTTGTTGCGCAAGCGGAAACGGAATCCGTCATGGAAATAGGCAGTATCTTTTATTCGGACAAAAACTTTTTTAAACATGGTATCATTAGCAGGCGGACTATTATTACCACGTGTAAACCATCCGCGAACCCATACATTGGCTAGAGGTTTATAAAAATCAAGAACTAAAGAATCATTAACAGCAGGATTTTCACCAAAACCCTTTGCTTGATATAAGAGAGATATACCTAAGCTATCCGCAGGAGAATAAGTGTACGTTGCTAAAGTATTTGTAAATAAATTAATTGGTTTTGAAGTTAAAAAATCAGCAGGAGCAGAAACAATGGCAGTGGCTGCCATATTGTAAGGATATCCTTTTTTGTCTAAGCCATCAAAAGTAGCAACACCAATACTCGGAGGTGCAATAGCAAATCCTGTATTGATATAAACAGAAGAGTCTGTCCAATGCTGACCGGTTGGATACGGCGAATTTGGTGCGTAAAAGAAATCTTCGAAAAAAGGAATAGTATCAGAAACTGCTGCAACTTTTTGAGTTGAATTTTTTTGTGGTTGATTAACAGGATTATTATAAAATAAATTAAGGTTTCCGCTCAGAGGTTTTAAATACTCTTGTGCTGATGTGTTAAGTGACACACAACAAATAAGAACAAAAACTATTTTAAAAATTACTTTCATTTATTCTGCGTCATCAAAATTGGTTCCGCTTTCATGTGATGTTGTATCAGATGAAGTAGCGTTAACAAAACGATCTTTTTTTCCTATACTTAAATCAACTACAGTTCCTTTATTAATTCGTGTGCCGGGTTCAATTGCCTTTCCTTTTATAAATTGGCCAAGTACACATCCATTACAATCTCCTGCTACTTGTGTAATTCGTCCCACCTTTAAACCATAGCTCTCTAACATTGAAATAGCTTGTCGTTCGCTTCGGTCGATTAGCTTGGGCATTGCCATTTGCGGGGGCAATAATCCATTAACGTATAAATAGATAGTTCTATTGCGTTTAACCTTAGTTTTTGTTTCAGGATCTTGTCTAACAACAACCCCCGGTTTTTCTTTTGGGGCGTAAATGCTGTCAATGATTTGATAACGAACGTCTTTTCCTTCAATAAACCCGTTTAATTCGGCAATCGTTTTGCCTTTAAAATCGGGCACTTCAACCGAGTCGCCATGTTGGGTATAAGAGTTCAATGATTTCACTAAAATCCATAACGTTATAAAAACGGTAATGAGGGCTATTCCAAAATGAAGGAAAAACTGTTTTGATTTTAAAAATGAGAAAAATCCCTTCATGGTGTAATAAGCTTAAAGATACTTATTTATTTTTTATGGGATGATTTATGATTTTTTACGATTGTTTAGCTCATCACGTATACGTGAAGCAGTTTCGTATTGTTCGTCGTCGATAGCTGTTTGTAAAAGATTTTTTAACTCCTCTGTACTTTTGCTTTGAAGACTACCTTCCTTGACAACTTCTTCGCCTTCTTTCACTTCGGCTTCAGCTTCAACATTGCTGGCAATTCCTGCACTTTCATCATCCAAAACAATACCTGCTGATTTTAAAATAAATTCGTAAGTAGAAATTGGACAATTAAAACGAACTGCTAAGGCAATGGCATCAGAAGTGCGGGCGTCAATTTCCACATCTTTAGTGCCATCATTACAAATTAGCTTAGCATAAAAAATACCTTCTACTAAATTGTAAATTAAAACTTCGTTAACGTTTATATCAAATGTTTCGCAAAATGTTTTAAATAAATCGTGGGTTAAAGGACGGCTTGGCGTCATTTTTTCCAACTCAATGGCAATGGCTTGTGCTTCGAAACCACCAATAATAATTGGTAAACGGCGGGTACCGGCACTTTCCCCTAACACAAGAGCATAAGCCCCTGATTGGGTTTGGCTGTAGGATAAACCTACAATTTCGAGCCTTACTTTTTTCATTCCCATGAGAATATCTAATTTACAAAAAAAGCTTAATTAATTTTGATTAGCTTTTAACTTTTTAACGGCTTCAATTAACTTCGGTACAATGGTAAATGCATCACCAACTACACCATAATCCGCCGATTTAAAGAATGGCGCTTCTTTATCGTTATTAATAACAACAATAGTTTTGCTGCCGTTAACACCTGCTAAATGTTGAATAGCACCAGAAATTCCAATAGCAATATATAAGTTCGGACGAATAGCAACGCCTGTTTGTCCAACATGTTCGTGGTGCGGACGCCAGTGCATATCAGCAACCGGACGAGAACAAGCAGTTGTTGCATTTAAATTTTTCGCTAATTCTTCAACCATGCCCCAATTTTCAGGACCTTTTAAACCACGACCTGCGCTTACTACTAATTCAGCTTCCGGTAATGGAGTCATACCTGCAACATCAGTTGATTTTTGTTCTTTCACTTTAATTTTTGAAGCGCCTAATTCAACAGCGAAATCTGCAACTGTTGCAGCGTTTGCGCCTAATGAAACAGGAAATGAATTCGGTAATAAAGAAATAACTTTTACATCGCTGTGAATGGTATAAACCGCAGTGGCTTTACCTGAGAAAACATTTTTCTTCACTTCTAAAGATGTTCCGCTAACAGTTGGAAGATCCACAGCACCTGCTACTAAACCTGCTTTTAATTTAGCAGATAAACGCGGCGCAACAGCTTTACCGGTGATGTCGAATGCAAACACAATAACTTTTGCACCTTCAGCTTTTGCAGCTTGTTCAACAGCTGAACAAATTAATGCGCTGTCTAAACTTTTTAACGCATCATTTTTTACGGAAAGAATTTTTTTAGCACCTGCTTTTCCAATTTCTTCCAATTGAGCTGCATCAGCATTGGCAACAATTGCAGTTACAGATGAACCTGTAAGTTCTGCAATTTTTGCGCCGTAGTTAACCGCTTCTAAAGAAGCTTTCTTAACTTTTCCTTTATTAATTTCTGTGTAAACTAGAACTGACATATCTTATAATTTTTTTATTGTCTCTTTAATCTCTTTTGTCCCTTGAGTCTTTTTAGTCCCTTAGATAACCTTAGCTTCAGTGTGTAACAAATTCACTAATTCATCCATATTATTCTCATCAATCATTTTGCAAGTTGTTCTTCCTGCAGATAGAGTGTAAGATTTGATGCTTGTTAATTTATCGTTGTTAGTGGCAGGTACAACTGTTAAAGGTTTTGTACGTGCGCCCATAATTCCTTTCATGTTCGGGATGCGTTGTTCTGCCATTCCTTTTGCACATGAAACAACCATTGGTAAATCGCAATCTACAACTTGAGTGCCGCCATCAATATCATGTTCGATGGTTGCCGTATTTCCGTTGATATCTAATTTAGTGGCTAAAGAAACAAATGGTAAATCCATAAATCCTGAAACCATTGCGCCAACAGATGAACCGTTGTAATTGATAGTTTCTTTTCCTACCATTACTAATTCATATCCATTTGCTTTTGCATAAGTAGCAATTTGTTCAGCCACGAAATATGCATCCGGACCTTCAGCATCAATACGAACACCATCATCAGCTCCCAAAGCAAAACCTTTACGGATAGTTGCTTCACTATCAGGCAAACCAACGTGAAGAATAGTCACTTTTTCAGCTTTTCCGGCCTCTTTTAATTCAAGCGCACGAACAAGGGCGTACCACTCGTCGTATGGATTAATAATGAATTGAACACCTGCTGTGTTAAACTTTGTATCGTTGTCGCTGAACGCTATTTTGGTAGTGGTATCAGGGACGTTACTTATGGCTACTAATATTTTCATGTTTTTAGACCTAAAAAACGGTTCGCAAAGTTAAAAATTTAGGTCGTTTGGCAAAAAAAAGTTTAGGCATAGTTTTCCTTTGATTTTAACCGAAAAAACCTAATTTTGTTGCACGTAAATTGTACCTATGAAAGTTTTAGAATTTCGTGAAGCCCTAAGGGAAGCCCTAAGCGAGGAAATGCGCCGCGACCCTAACGTTTTTTTAATGGGCGAAGAGGTGGCCGAATACAATGGTGCCTACAAAGTTAGCAAGGGAATGTTAGCTGAATTTGGACCGAAACGTGTGATTGACACCCCAATTGCCGAGCTTGGTTTTGCAGGTATTGGCGTAGGTGCTGCCATAAATGGTTTAAGGCCGGTTGTGGAATTCATGACTTTTAACTTTTCTCTCGTAGCAATAGATCAAATTATTAACTCTGCCGCTAAAATTTTAAGTATGAGTGGCGGACAATATAGCGCCCCAATTGTATTTCGCGGTCCAACTGCCAGTGCAGGTATGTTAAGTTCTCAGCACTCTCAGGCTTTTGAAAACTGGTATGCAAATTGTCCGGGTTTAAAAGTAATTGTACCAAGTAATGGTTACGATGCAAAAGGATTATTGAAATCAGCCATCCGCGATAACGATCCTGTTATTTTTATGGAGAGTGAGCAGATGTATGGTGATAAAATGGAAATTCCTGAGGAGGAATATTTAATTCCAATCGGCGTTGCTGATATTAAAAAACAAGGAACCGATGTAACCATTGTTTCTTTCGGGAAAATTATGAAAGTGGCTTTAGCTGCTGCTACCGAATTAGAAAAAGAAGGAATTAGTGCTGAGGTAATTGATTTAAGAACTGTTCGTCCGATTGATTACGATGCGATTATTGAATCTGTAAAGAAAACAAATCGTTTAGTAATTGTTGAAGAGGCTTGGCCATTAGCAAGTATATCCAGTGAAATTTCTTTTAACGTACAGAAAAATGCTTTCGATTATTTGGATGCTCCAATTCGCCGTATTACAACAGCGGATGTTCCTTTGCCTTATGCTCCAACTTTAATTGAGGCATCATTACCAAATCCTGCAAAGGTGATTCAGGCAGTAAAAGATGTAATGTACCGTTCGTAACCGAAAAATAATGGTTTCTTTTGATAACACACAAATCGCGTTTATTTCTAAAAGCGACTCTGATTTAAGAAAATCTTTTTTCCTATTTAAAGTGATGAGCTGGCCAACACTCGTGAAGTATGGTGGAGGTTTAGCGCCTTTGGGTTTAAAATTAGGTTTCAAAGGATTAATAAAAAATACCATTTTTAAACAATTTGTGGGTGGTGAAAATATTACGGATTGCGGAAAAACTATTGAGCAATTAGCAAAATATAATATCGGAACTATTTTAGATTACAGTGTTGAAGGAAAAGAAAGTGAAGTTGATTTTGATGCCTGTTGTAAAGAAACAATTGAAACTGTTCATCGCGCAAAAGGCGATAAAAATATTCCATTTTGCGTTTTTAAAGTAACCGGTTTAGCACGTTTTGATTTGTTAGAGAAAGTAACTGCAAAACAAACTCTAACCAAAGAAGAAACCGAAGAATACGAACGCGTAAAAAATCGGGTGAACCAAATTTGTAAGGAAGCTCACGATAATAACAAGCCTATTTTTATTGACGCTGAAGAAAGTTGGATTCAACAAGCTATTGATGATTTAGCTAATGAAAACATGGCGCGTTACAATAAAAATTCTGCCATTGTTTACAATACGTTTCAATTATACCGTAAAGACCGCCTCCCATATTTAAAGCAATCTTTGGAAATGGGAAAAGCAAACGGATATCACGTAGGCGCAAAATTAGTACGCGGTGCTTACATGGAAAAAGAACGTAAACGCGCACAAGAAAAAGGTTACCCTTCTCCAATTCAGGATACAAAAGAAAATAGCGACAAAGATTATAATTTAGCATTAGAGTTTTGTGTGGAGCATATCGACCGCATGGGATTATGCGCAGGAACTCATAATGAAAAAAGTAGTTTGGTGTTAGTAGATTTAATGACTAAAAATAACATCGCATCAAACGACAAACGTATTTATTTTTCTCAGCTTTTAGGCATGAGCGATCATATCAGTTACAACTTAACACAAAGTAATTATAACGTTGCTAAGTACGTGCCTTATGGTCCCGTTAAGGAAGTGCTTCCTTATTTAATTCGTCGTGCGCAGGAAAATACTTCTGTAAAAGGTCAAACCGGTCGTGAACTTTCTCTTATCATTAAGGAGAAAGAAAGACGCAAGGCTTCGAAATAAACTAATGGTCATGCTGAATTTATTTCAGCATCTCTAAGAACCTGAAACAAGTTCAGGTTGACCAATTCTTCAAAAAGCACATCCATTTTACAATTTTTGGCTATTTTATTTAAGCGAATAGATAATACTTTGTACAATAATCCGTTCTTAGCTAAAACCCCTCCACATGAAAAAAAACGACTGGCTACTCCTTGTTTCAGTTCTACTTTACAGCTATTTATTTTATGAGCAATCAGCAGGAATTAATTTCTTCCTCTTCAACATTGCTTTAGTTGTTGGTTTACTATTTAAAAATCCGGCGAGTTTAAAAGATAAGAGTTGGTTAGCAGCTGCGGCTGGTTCTTTAATTTCTTCAGGATGTATTATGTATTATTCCAGTCCGCTCGCCATTGTAGCTAATATTTTTTCGTTGGGATTGTTATCGGTGTTTAGTTTTTCGCCTAAGACTTCCATTTTCACTTCTTTATTCATGACACTCTGTTCAACGGGCTCGTCGTGCGTATTTATGTTTATTGATTGGTCGCGCCGCAGAAAAAAGAATAAAGAAGGAGAGAAGAATAAACGTCCGGCTTACGTAACTATATTAATGATATTGTTTGTGGTGGTCATCACCATTTTGTTTTTCTTGATGTATCAATCTTCTAACCCATTATTTAAAGAGTTCACTAAAAACATTAATCTTGATTTTATTTCTTTCCCTTGGATATTCTTTACACTAAGTGGTTTATTGTTGATGTACGGATTTTATTATAACCGTCATTTAGAAGGGTTAACAAGTTTAGATGATAATGCCAGTAATGATTTATCAGAAGACAAAGCAAATGCGGATGGATTTTTGAATAAATTATTTAAAATGGATACCGAACATTTAACGGGCTCTATTTTATTTGTAGTGTTGAATTTAATGTTGTTGCTACTGAATTCACTTGACGTAATGTATTTGTGGATTGATGGCACTTTGCCGGAAGGCATGAAGCATAAAGAGTTTGTGCACGATGGAGTAGGGTCTTTAATTGCGTCGTTAATTTTTGCAATTATTATTATGTTGTATTATTTCAGGGGACGATTAAACTATCACTCTAAAAATAAATCATTGAAGCTGTTAGCTTATGTGTGGATTGCACAAAATATTTTCATGATAGTTTCTACGGCTTACCGTAACAACATGTATATCGAAGAATCAGGTATCAGTTATAAGAAAATCGGATTGTACGTGTATTTGATGTTTTGTTTGATTGGATTGGTTACGACTTATATTAAAATCAGCAAGAACAAAAGCAATATGTATTTAGTAAGAGTAAATCCGTGGTGTTATTTTGTAGTTTTAATTATTAGTTGTTTAGTGAATTGGGATGTTATTATAACCAATTTCAATTTGAACAAAGCTTTTAAAGAGAATAAAAAATTAGAAAAATATTATTTGGCAGATTTAAGTTTTAAAAATCTACCGCAATTATTAGTTCTTCCTGATTCAGTAAAAAGTTATGATGATTACGAAGCACGTGATTATTATTATGCTTTACGCGGAACCTATTTCAATAGTTTTAAAATCGCCCTCGATAAAAAACTATTTGGTTTTATGAAGGACATGCAAAATCAGGATTGGCAATCGTGGTGTGCTGAAAAATCGAGAGTTTACGATGAGGTTCTTGCATTAAACAATCAAAAGTTAATTAAAGGAATTGATTTAAGTTCAGAAGGTAATTTTAAGTCGCTCGACCCGCTTAAGCCTTTGAATAATATTGAAAAAATTAATCTCGATAATAATAATTTCACGAAGTTGGATGAGTTATCTGCTTTCCCACATTTAAAATCGTTGTCTATTCGTTCTAATCTATTAGACTCCTTAGATAAATTGCCATTGCTAAATGAATTGGAAGAATTTAATGCCGGAGAAAATCCGTTTACATCAGGTTTAGCTAAACTAAAAAACATTCCCAATGTAAAAATAATGGAGTTGCCGGGCATTGGCATTAGTGATTTAAGTGCTTTCTCCGAACTTAAAAAACTGGAATTGTTAGATGTATCACGAAACGCTATTTCAGACTTTTCTTCTTTAGCTAAATTTCAAAATCTTAATAATCTAAACGCAAATAGCACCTTCAGAGGGAAACTGGATTCATTTCCGGCGCTTAGCTCATTAACGAATTTAGATATTGGTCAGAATGAAATTACAACCGCTAATTCTGCTTTAATATTTAATCAATTAAAAAATTGTACGAATGTTTCAACGTTGAGTGTGTCCAACAATACAATTTCTAATTTGTATTCTTTGGTGAATGACGGAAGTTCAACTATTATTTTTCCAAATCTGGAAGTTTTATATGCAACTAATAATAATATCTACGCTATTGCAGGAGTAGGAGTTTATCAAAAACTTAAGGAATTATATTTAGCCAACAATCAAATAAAAGATATTGAGCCTGTATTTAAAGTTACAAATTTGGAAGTGTTGAGTATCGAATACAACACCATTCAAAAAATTGATGGCATCGAACAATTAAAAAAGCTGAGGTATATAAATTTAAGTGGTTGCGGTATTCGCACAGGATTTAATTCATTGGCTTCATTAACTAAGCTGACAGAGTTAAATGTTGCAGGCAATAACATCAGTAACATAAAACCATTTGTAGCTATTAAAACCTTGCGCCATTTAAATTTAACCGATAATAAAGTGAAAGATTTAAGCGGTATCGAAAATTTAGAAAATCTGGAAGAGTTGTACTTAACGCAAAACAGAGTTACAGATATTACGCCTTTAATGAAATTAAAAAAACTGAAAATTCTTTATATGGATAATATGAAGGAAGAAGATTTGAAAAAATTAAGAAAAGCTTTACCCGATTGCAGAATAAATGATTCTTATTATAAAAACGAAAAGTTTAGTAATGCAGAGGCGGCTATTTAAAGCTTCTCTTTCAATAATAAAATGTAAACCGGAAAATGGTCGCTATACCCTGCAGTGTAACTGCCACCCGAATACGTTCTAAAAGGATATCCTTTAAAGTTACCGAAATCACTTTTTAAATAAGGTTTGTTAAACACAACAGCTTTGTAAAATTCAAAAGTTTTATAACCTGCCGGAAAAAAGGCCTTATTTAAAATGGTTTGGTCAAACAAATTCCAGGAATCTTGCCAAGCTAATGATCCGATGCCCTGTTTAAATAAAGGTTCCATAGGATTAAAATAATCCCCTTCCTTAGCATCTTTGTAATCACCAACAGTGCTTAAATGTTTTTTTATACTAACATTGGTAGGGTCATCATTTAAGTCTCCTAAAATAACAACCTTTGTTTTTGGATCAAGTTTTACAATTGAATCGGCAATACGTTTAGCAATTTTCGCAGCTGTAATTCTACCGGGCCTGCTGGCTAATTCACCGCCGCGTCGAGATGGCCAGTGATTGACAATAATTGCAATTGGTTCACCAAATAAAAATCCGGTTACTACCAATTCGTCACGCGTTTTATAAGCAGTATCGGGAAATAATGGAACCGGATAAGCAACCGCATTTGTAAATTTAAAATGTTTTGGATTATACATTAAGCCGGGGTCAACACCACGTGCATAAGGACCATCAATTAAAATGCTCTGATAGTTTCTAGCTTTTAATTGCGGATCTCTGGCTAAATCTTCTAAACAATTTTTATTTTCCACTTCACAAAAACCGATGATAGATAAACCTTCAGGAGTCGCATCAGTAGCCATTTCTGAAATCACTTTTGCCATATGATTAATTTTTACCCAATACCTTTCTCCTGTCCATGCATTAACTCCATCGGGTAAAAACTCTTCATCTAGTTTTTTTGGATCATTAAGTGTATCATATAAATTTTCTACGTTCCAGAAACCGATAGCAGAAACAAAATAATTTTTTCCTTTTTCAAGGGTTTGACTTTGTAAAACAAAAGTCAATAAAAAAAATGTGGCGAATAATTTAATTTTCATGGTCTGGAATAATGCGCCAAAAATAGTCAAATAAAATTAAGTTGATGTTGACCGTGAATAATCAATAGATTAATAATTTAATGTAATATGAAAATGCTGTTATTGATTTATTTACGGTTAAATCAGTTTAGATGCCATTTTTAGATTGACTCGGTAAAACGATTTATTGAAATGTTAAATTAAAGCCCCCTTTTTGTTTACAATTTGGTAATAAGTCGATGCCTAAAATTATATATATTTGCCCGTTCTCTAGCGGAAGTGATCATCCTAGATGTTGTGTTTAAAGGTTCCTTTAATTGTAACAGAAACCACTTCTAAATAATTTGTTAAACGATAAACACTACAATGATTAAGCGTATTTTATTTTTAGCTGCGGTTTTAATTTCAAGTAAAGGCTATTCGCAGACAGACTCAACCATAACAGTTGGTTCGAAGGATACAACTAATTCCAATAACAGTTTTAATGTCCCCATTTTCAGCACTTCGGGTGGTGATTTAGAGGGAGATTTAGAACAACAGGATGTTTCCTCTTTATTAATGGCGAGCCGCGATGTGTTTACACAATTTGCCAGTTTCCAGTTTGGGCCAGCCCGTTACCGCATGCGTGGTTATATGGCCGAGAACCAAACGGTAATGATTAACGGTATTAACGTAAATAATTTGGAAACGGGTTTTAGTGCTTGGAGCAATTGGGGCGGATTAAATGACGTAACCCGTTACGTTGAAAATCGTTTTGGAGTTGTTTCTAATCGTTACGGTTTTTCAGGACCGGGTGGTTATACTAATATCGATTCAAAATCATCTTCATTTAAAAAGGGAACGCGTGTTGGGTATGCCAGTGCCAATCGCATTTTTCAACACCGTGGTATGTTAACGCATTCTACAGGTATGATGAAAAATGGTTGGGCTTTTACTATGTCAGGCTCAATGCGTCAAGGTGATGCACAAAACGTACCAAGAATGTATTCGCAAGGCACCCATTTTAATGCCTATGCTTATTATGTTTCAATTGATAAGCGAATTAACGATAAACATTTATTAAGCTTCACCGGTTTTGGTGCGCCAATAGAGCAGGGGCGTTCAAGCGCAAATACTTTAGAAGTTTTTGAATTAGCAGGTTCTAATTATTACAACAGTTTATGGGGATATCAAAATGGCAAAGTGCGTAATTCAAATGTTAGCAAAACGCACCGACCAATGATGATGTTGTCGCACATTTTTAATATAAACACAACTACAAAATTAACCACATCAGTATTTTATAATTTTGGTAAATCAAGTTTAACCGGATTAAACTGGAACGACGCCCCAAATCCTCGTCCTGATTATTACCGTTACTTACCAAGTTATTATTATACACAGGGTGATACTTTAAATGGTGATATCCTGAAAAGTAATTGGGCTAACAATACCAACAGTACACAACAAATTAATTGGGATCGTTTAATTGCAATGAATCAGGCGAATTTATACTCGGAGCCGGGCACAGGAATTAATACAACAGAAACCAGAGGTAGATATGTTTTAGAAAATAAAATCGAAAATTTGAAGAATTACGGTTTTAACACTGTTTTTAATAAACGTATTGAAAAATTATTTTTAAGCGTTGGGTTAAATGCAAATATTTACAAGAACAGAAAATATAAAGAGATTGAGGATTTATTAGGTGCTGATTTTTGGATTGATGTGGATCAATTTGCTGAAAATTTAGGAGTAGAATCTGATTTTACTCAGAACGATATTGATAATCCAAACCGTAAAGTTCGTGTAGGTGATAAATACGGTTACGATTATTCAATCAACATTAACCGCGCTGAATTATGGGCGCAAGCCGAATACAATTTAAAAGCTATGGATGTTTATGTTGGTGTTACTGTATCCAATAGTTCAATTTGGAGAGAAGGGTTTTTAGCTAATGGAAAATTCCCAACAACAAGTAAAGGTAATAGCGACAAATTAAATTTTTTGAATTATGGTGTTAAAGGTGGTTTAACTTATAAATTATCCGGTCGCCATTTTATTTCTGCTAATGCAACTTATTTCACTCGTAATCCTGAGGCTAACAACGTATTTATTTCTCCGCGTGTAAGAAATGATTTGGTTATGGATGTGCAAAGCGAAAAAGTTCTGTCAGCTGATGCGAATTATATCATCCGTTACCCCGGCTTAAAAGTTCGTTTCACTTATTACTACACTCAAATTAATAACCAAACTTGGTTGCGTACTTTTTGGCACGATACATATAATAACAACGTAAACTTAATTATGCGCAATCTTAATCAAACTCACCAGGGTATTGAGTTAGGTATTGAAAAGACCTTATTTACATCTCATGTATTACAAGGTGCTTTAGGATACGGACAATTTTTATATAGTAATCGCCCAACTTTAGAAGCTTGGCAAGATAATAATAGTACTGCATTATTTACAAATCGGACAGTGTACCTTAAGAACTACAGAATTGGTGGTTCTCCACAACTGGTTGGAGGTTTTGGGTACAAGTATAATGCGAAAAAATATTGGTTCGCCGGAATTTACCTTAGTTATTTCGATCAAATTTATATGGATGCAAATCCCGACAGAAGAACTGAAGAAGCCGTTGATAAATATTTTAGCAACGAAAGCGAAGAGTATAAACGCATTATCGATCAGGAAAGATTACCAAGCTACTTTACGTTAAATGCAAATGGGGGTAAATCTTGGCGATTAGCTAAAAAGTATTTCTTAAGCTTAAATTTAAGTGTGAATAATATTTTAAACACGCAAAAAAACATTACGAGTGGATTTGAGCAATTACGTTGGGATTATTCTAACGTAAGTAAATTCGATAATAAATATTTTTACATGCAGGGTATAACTTACATGGGTATAATCAACTTTAGTTTCTAATTAAAAGGTAATATGAAAATGAAAAAAGTAATAGTTTTATTAATATTAGCAGGTTTAGGGGTAACCTTTAATGCTTGTAAGAAAAAGCCGGACGAGCCGCCTGTTTCAAATTACCTTGGTGTAAGATATTACGGTGTGCCTGAGTTAAGAGCTTTAGCAACTTCTACAAATTCAAAAGAATTTACAGCAGACCATTACTTTGCAGGAGTTGTGGTTGCCGATCAGGTAAGTGGAAATTTCTATAAAGAGATTTATGTACGCGACCGTTACAATACCGGTGGTTTACGTTTAGATTTATTATCGAGCGCTTGTAATTTCTTTATTGGTGATTCGGTACGTTTAAATTTAAATGGATACGATATCGGCATCAACCCAACATCAGGCATGTTAGAAATCGATTCAATAGATTGCGAGAAAGCCATTGTGAAATTTGGAAGTGGTCCTGCACCACAACCAAGAGTCGTGAATTTAGCAGTTGATACTTACACGAATTACTTATGTGATTTAATTGCAATGAATGATGTGGCTTTCATCCCAATGGATACAAATCAAATTTGGGCGGATGCTGTTATGCAAAGTTCATTGAATAGAATTATTCAAGATTGTAGCGGTAATCAAATTACAGTAAGAACAAGTAATTACGCATCTTTCGCTTCACAAAAAACACCAAAAGGTGCAGGTACAATTATTGGTGTGGCCACTATTTATGGCACAACAAATCAAATGACCATCCGTACACCAAATGAATTGAACATGAATGGTGCAGGTTGCGTTACGTATCTAAAAAAGGATTTTAATGATGCATCTATTACAAGCGGAGGTTGGACGCAACAAGCTTTGTTGGATGCAACTGTTACTTATTATTCAAGTACACATACCGGATATGCCAACGGCAACTATGCAAAAATATCAGGATTTTATTCTTCAACCAGTCACAATGCTGAAACGTGGTTAATTTCACCATCCTTAAATTTAAGTGCAGGTGTAAACCCGATATTAAGTTTTGTAAGCATGGCGAATTTTTCGGGCAACGCGCTTGAAGTGTTGGTTTCTACAAATTACACAAGTGGATTACCAAGTACAGCAACTTGGATTAATTTAAGCGGGTTTAATCTTTCATCAACAGGGTATGCTTTAACACCTTCGGGATTAATTTCATTAAACGCCTATAAAACTGCTAATACACGTATTGCTTTTAAATACACAAGCACTAGCACTGCTTCAAAAACTTTTGAAGTGGACGATATTATAATCAGAGAAAACTAAACAGTAAATGAAAATGAAAAAAATATTATTAGCCCTTTTTGCAACAGGTATTTTATTTACCGCCTGTAAAAAGAAATTTGATTTGCCGCCAACCAAGGCAGAACCTGCTGTTAGTGGTTATATTACCGTTGATTCTATTGTAAACAGATATGGCGTGTATTATACAGGTCCGATTACACCTACAAAATTATATCGCTTTAACGGTGATGTAAATTTAGTGTGTACTGTAACTGCGGACGAAACGAGCGGAAATATATACAAAACCGTTTTTGTTGAAGATGCAACGGGCGCTTTAACCATTAAACTACTTAATTCCGGTGGTTTATTAGCGGGAGATAAAATCCGTATTAATTTGAATAACGTTGTGTTGAATGATTACGGTGGAATGGTTCAGTTAGATTCAATCGATATTGAAAAACGCGTTGTAAAAATCAGTTCAGGAAACACAGTTACGCCGATAAAATTAACTTATAATCAACTTAACAGTACAGGTAGTTTTAGTTTAAGAAAATATCAGGCGCGCTTAGTGCTATTAGATTCAGTTGAATTTGCAGCGGGTGATAAAGGAACTACTTTTGCTGATCCTATTAATAAATTTACATTGGAAAAAGAATTATTAAACAGCGCAGGTAATTCAGTTATTGTTCGTAATTCAGGTTACGCTAATTTTGCAGGAAGTATTATTCCTTGCGGAAAAGGTTCTGTTGTTGCTATTCTTGGCGAGTATAACGGTACAACACAATTAACTTTACGTGATCATAAAGAAGTAAAATTAACTAATGATGGCTGTCCTCTTAATGTAAAATCATTTAACGATGGAAGTGTAACTTCAGGTGGTTGGTCGCAATACAACGTAAGCGGAACTATTAATTGGACAACAGGCTCATATAACGACGAAACTTACGGTTATATTTCTAATTACGTGGCAAGTGCAAATCAAGCTTGTGAGTCTTGGTTTATTTCTCCATCATTTAATATTTCTGCAGCAACAAATCCCCGTTTTTCTTTTAACTCGGCTTATAATTATAGCGGACCGGTTTTAGAAGTGTTAGTTTCAACAAACTACACATCAGGAAATCCAACTGCTGCAACATGGACGTCTTTAAGCCCAACATTATCACCAGGCTCTTGGAACTGGACAAACAGCGGAACTATTTCTTTAAGCTCATATATGTCCGCCAATACCCGTATTGCTTTTAAATATACAGGTACAGGAAGCAGCGGTTCTACTTGGGAAATTGATGATATTGCCGTTTTTGGCGATTAATTCTGCGCTAAAAAGCTACTAATCAGGCCTTTTATTCTAAATGCAAAAAAACCTTAAAAGCGACTTACACAGTCGCTTTTTTATTGGATTTTGGGGTTACCTCGGGTTATACTTGGGTATTAATGGATACATTTGCAAACGTAAAACTAAAACACATGAAAAATTTAAAATTCTTAGTTATAGCCTTATTCTTAGGTGTAGCTGCATTAAACATTACATCTTGTGGTTCAGGTGAAAAAGAACCAAATCCATTAGCTGATAGTTTAAGTAACCTTAACGGTGAATTAAATGGCAAGTTATCTGAAAAGGAATTAGCTATTCAGGAATTCGTTTCAACATTCAACGAAATTCAAAGCAACTTAAATGAAATTAAGGAAAAGGAAAAAATCGTTACAGCTTCATCAAAAGGTGGTGATGTAAAAAGCAAAGAAGATCAGATTAAAGAAGATATTCAAGCGATTTACGATTTAATGGGAAAAAATAAAAACCGCATTAATTCATTAACCAAAAAATTAAAAGCAAGTAAATCTCAGATTAGAGGTTTAGAAGAAATGATTGCCAGTTTAGAAGCACAATTAGAGGCAAAAGATAACGAGATTACAGAATTAAAAGCTGTTATCGAAGCTTTAAACATTGAGTTAAGCAATATCAATACTAATTACCAGGAAGTAGAGCAAGAAGTAGAAGTGAAGACTGAAAAATTAAACACTGCTTTCTATGCAATTGGTACTGCTAAAGAATTAAAAGAAAAAGGTGTTACTACAAAAGAAGGTGGTTTCATTGGATTAGGTAAATCAACTAAAGTAAAAGATGATTTCAATAAAGAATACTTTACTAAAATTGATGTAACTCAAGTGACAAGCATTACTATTGGCGCTAAAAAAGCAAAAATATTAAGCTCACACCCAACAGCATCTTATAAAATTGTAGGCACAGATAAGTCGGTTGAGAAGATTGAAATATTGAATGCTGAAGAATTCTGGGGAACATCTAAATACTTAGTAATCCAGATCGATTAATATTAAGAGATTAAGTTTTTTTAACGCCCCGTGGTTCATACTACGGGGCGTTTTTGATTTATATCAAAAGGGTAATCCCAAAAATTATACTACTTTTATTTAAGGTAATATAACCCTTAATATGACCAACGACGAAAAGATCAACCTCATAGGACAAAAAATTGTCCTGCTTTCCAATAATCTTGATAAATACAAAAACGAACTTGAGCAATTACGCGAGCAGTTAAATGCTTTAAAAGCGGGAATTGTTGCAGAAACAAAAACCGTTCCTGTTAAAGAGATAAAAAAAGAGGAACCTGTAAAACCTATCGTTGAAGAAGTGGTAGATATTCAGCCAATAAAACCGGAGAAAATTTATGAGGAGTCTATAAATGAAATTAAACCTGCAACAAAAGAGAAAAAGGCTTTAGGTTTTGAAGAAACTATTGGTGCACGTTGGTTCAGTATTATCGGTATTGTGGTTTTAGTTTTAGGAATCGCCATCGGCGTTAAGTACGCGATCGACCAAAACTTAATTAATGAAACAACGCGTTTAGTATTAGGTTATTTAGCCGGTGGAATTATTTTATCACTCGCTTTAGTATACAAAAAGAAATACGATGTATTTAGTGCCATACTTTTAAGCGGTGCTATGTCGGTCATGTATTTTACAACCTACGTCGGTTATTCGCATTATCATTTTTACTCGGCACCGGTTGCGTTTTTCATTATGGCG
This sequence comes from Bacteroidia bacterium, assembly GCA_018000995.1. Taxonomy (GTDB): domain Bacteria; phylum Bacteroidota; class Bacteroidia; order B-17B0; family Aurantibacillaceae; genus JAHEYG01. The sequence goes on along the minus strand of JAGNIU010000015.1, from coordinate 722 downwards.
ATTTTTACAGGCTTTACTGTTTTCGCGGCACATATTTATAATTACGAAATCATTGCTTTAATAGGATTAGTGGGTGGTTACGCTATGCCAATGTTATTAAGTACGGGCGGTGGTGAAATACAATACATGTTTGGTTTTATGTTGATTTTAAATTTAGGTGTATTAGTTCTTTCCTTTAAAAAGTATTGGAAATTTGTTAATCACATTGCCTATGCTTTATCGTGGTTAATATTTGCTATATGGATGGCATCATCTTATAATCCGGAAACTTATTTCGGAAGAACCATGTTCTTCGCCACAGCATTTTATTTAATATTTTATATGTCGTTTATCGCTTACAAAATTTTCCGTAACAAACCGTTCAGTGCATGGGATGTAATTTTAGTATTGAGTAACAGTTTAATTTATTTCGGTATTGGTTACAATGCCATGAATAATAAATATTATGAATTCTATCAGGGATTATTTTGTGTATTAAACGCTGTTTTCCATTTAGGATTTGCCTTGTTGTGCCGCAAAAAAGAAGTGGCCGACAAAACTATTTTCTATTTCATTATCGCGATGGTTATTAGTTTTATTACCATGGCAATTCCGGTTCAGATGGATGGAAATTACGTTACACTAATTTGGTTATGTGAAATGGTGGTGTTGATGTGGATGACTAAGAAAACAAACATCAATACCTATAAATATTTAGCTTACGGTTTATCATTACTCGCGTT
>JAGNIU010000014.1 GCA_018000995.1 Bacteroidia bacterium | reverse complement strand
TGTTATATAGCAAGAACAACATGCTTAATGTTTCTATTTCTGATTACCTCAACACTTTACTTTCACAAATAGAAAAATCTTATAATTCCGTTTCTTCTAAAATTGTAACCGATTTAAAATGTGATGCCATTAATATTGATTTAGACACCGCTATTCCCTTGGGTTTAATTGTTAACGAATTAGTTACTAATTCTTACAAGCACGCGTTTAATAAAGCTGATTCCGGCACTATAAGTGTTATCTTCTCGAAAAACGAATCAAACAACACTTACACATTAAAAGTAAGTGATAATGGGAAAGGTTTTGATGTCACTAAATTAAAAACGCATAGCTTAGGCATGGAACTTATTCAAATGTTAGCTGAACAATTGAGCGGTAAAATGATTTTTAAGAATGAGGGCGGAACCTTAGCAGAAATAACTTTTGCCGCTTAATATTACTTACAATCCACAATTCGTTTCATGTTTATCAGTTTAGGTGCCCTGAAAATCATTGGGAATTTTTCAACCTTCACCGAACTACTGTCTAATCCAAAAGCTTTCGCTTCACTTAAACTATATGGTTTAATAAAGTAATACGCGTTTAAAATTACTTTCTCGAAAAACGGAATTTCATTGTCGTACGACAAATACTTTTCTACAACAACAAATTTGAAATCGCCACTGATGTTGTTTTTGTTTAATGAATCGTAACGACTGCGAATGTCCACCTCTTTGTTCTCAACTAAATCCTCAACTACTTTTCTGAACATTAAATTAATTCGTGGCGCTATTCTGAATCCTAATTTAAAATCAATGCGTATAATATCGTCTTCGGCAATATGATTTACTTTATACTCCATTCTGTAAGGTTCATCAACAACATCTACGTGCACAAACCAATAAATATCGGCGCGCTTCGGGCGACGTTGTAAAATGGAGTGAATAATTTTATGTTCTATTTCGGAAGGATTACTTACCGATGTTAAATACACAAGGTGCGTTGCGTATTTAGAAATAGATTCATCGCGGCTTAAATCAATAATAAACTGTTGGTAGTCGGCCAATTTAACTGTATCGGTATATTGTGTGCCAATTTTTTTAGCCTTGTACCAAATAGCGATAACCAACGCAAGAACAGCTGCAATCATCAGTGTAATATAACCGCCTCGCATAAATTTCTCGAGATTGGCTATTAAAAAAGAGCCTTCGATAATTAAGAAAGTGAAAATGAAAATATAAATAAACCACATCGGATACTTTTTAATCCGCATAAAAAATGCGAGTAAGCGCGATGACATTAACATGCCTAAAATAATTGTTAAACCATAAGCCGCCTCCATATTAGCAGACTCTTTAAAATACAAGACTACAAAAACACAACCTGCAAACAACAACCAGTTAATGGATGGTACATATAATTGCCCTTTTAAATCTGTTGGGTATTTCACTCTTACTTTTGGCCAGAAATTTAAGCGCATGGCCTCGTTTATTAAAGTAAACGAGCCGCTAATTAATGCCTGACTGGCAACTACAGCTGCAATGGTTGCAATAATAATTCCTGCAGGCAAAAACCATTCGGGCATAATGGCAAAAAAAGGATTTGTTCCTTCCAATGTTTTTCCTTCTGAATTAACTAACCAAGCTGTTTGTCCTAAATAATTAATTACTAAAGTGGTTTTAACAAAAATCCAACTGATGCGAATGTTTTTTCTTCCACAATGACCCATATCCGAATACAAAGCTTCGGCTCCTGTAGTACATAAAAACACTGCGCCTAAAAGCCAAAAACCTCCGGGATGTTCAATTAACATACTAATTCCGTAATAAGGATTTAATGCTTTTAAAACTCCGGGGTTTTGAAATATGCCTATTAAACCAAATGTACCTAAGGTTAAAAACCAAATTAACATTAATGGTCCAAAAAACTTACCAATGAATTTTGTTCCGAATTGTTGTATGAAAAACAACAGGGCTATAATTCCTAAAATAATGGGAATAGTTTTAATGTCAGCAAATGCAGGAAGCATTCTTAATCCCTCAACCGCTGCCGCTACCGAAATGGGTGGCGTTATAATGCCTTCACCTAAAATACAACAGCCGCCAATTACAGCCGGAAAAATTAACCACTTTACTCTGGCCTTTTTTACAAGTGTATAAAGCGAAAAAATTCCTCCCTCACCTTTATTATCAGCTTGCAAAGTAAAGAGTACATATTTAACAGTAGTTTGTAAGGTAAGCGTCCAAAAAATAAGCGACATGCCTCCAAGAACAACATTACTCTTAATTGGCCCATCTCCAACTATAGCTCTAAAAACATAAAGTGGCGAGGTGCCTATATCACCATAGATAATCCCAAGGGTAACGATTAAGCCGCCGAGGGTAATTTTGTTTAATTGATGATGGTCGTGATGACCGTTGCCGTTGGTTCCCATATAGGGATATAGATTAAAAACGGGGTAAAAGTATAACAAAAAAAGAGGCTGCTAACAGCAATTAGACAAATTATTTAAAATAACACATGTTAAAAGCACTAATTGATGACCAAGACGCGTTATTTACACATGAAACGGATTGTATTTGTGGCACAAAAATTGTAGCTTTATAACTGCTTTTCGTGAGTTTTTTGTTAATGTTGAGATTTTTACGATATTTTCTTTTTATTGCTCTTTTCGGAACTGCCTTTTCCTTAAAAGCCACCCACATTAGAGGGGGAGAAATTACCTATAAATGGATTTCAGGTTATACCTACTCTATTACTCTTACAACTTATAATGACGATGGGCCAAGTGTTGCCGATCGCTGTAAACTAACTATATATTTTGGTGATGGGGATAGTTGTCAAGCCGTAAGAGAAAACGGAGCGGTGGCCCCATCTTCCTCTGAATGTCCAACGTCAAAACTTGGAGTGATATTAAAACCAGGCTTTAAACAAAACATTTATTCATGTACTCATACTTATAACGCACCAGGGATTTTTAAAATTTATGTGTTCGACCGAAATAGAAATTCTGGCGTGATTAATATACCTAATTCGGTTAACCAACCTTTTTATATTGAATCGTTATTGACGATAAGCGCATTTTTGGGTCAAAATAATTCCAGTGTTTTAAGTTTTGTACCAATAGATGAAGCTGCTTTAAATAAATGCTTTTATCATAACACAGGCGCTTATGATATCGATGGCGATAGTTTGTCGTATGAGGTTGTCCGTTGTAAAGGAGAAGATGCTATGGGTATTGGCGCTCCTATTCCCGGTTATTCTTTTCCTACTTATGGCACAGGAGGTAATTTTAGTATTGATTCTTTAACAGGAACTTTAAGTTGGTGTAATCCACAATTGAATGGAGAATATAATATTGCCATACTAATTAAAGAATGGAGAAGGTCGGGATGCAACGGAAGCTATACTTTAATAGGATATGTTACGCGTGATATGCAAATTGTTGTAAACAATGCCGCAACCAATCCGCCACAATTTAGTGTTGTAACAAAAACTTGTGTGGAAGCAGGAAGTGTTTTAAATACAACTATTAATACTTCTGACGCAGAGAATGCCACTTTAACTATTACAGCTACAGGTTCGCCGTTTGCTTTGTCGACAGCTGCTTTTTCATCTGCGCCCGCTGTAAATGCAACAGGTACTTTTTCTTGGGCAGCAACTTGCAGCAACATCCGTCAACAAAAACATACGGCTTATTTTAAAGTTATCGAAAGCTCTTCTCCCGTTGCATTATCTAATTTTTTGGTTTATGATATTTCAGTAATTGCGCCTGCTCCTCAAAATTTAATTGCTACTCCCGCTTTAAACACCATGCAATTAAGTTGGAATAAACCTGCGTGTCATCCAATAAGCGGAAATAAAATTGTAGGTTACGATATTTATAGAGTAGTTGGAGCGTCAACATGGACTCATTCGGCGTGTGAAAGAGGTGTTCCGGCTTCTTCAGGTTTTAGTTTTGTTGGCTCAACGTTTTCAGAAAATGATACAACAGCTATTGATTACAGTGTAATTAGTTTACCTAACAATACAACATGTAGCTACGCTGTTTTTGCGGTTTATGCCGATTGTTCTCAAAGCTATGCTTCCACAACCGCATCTAATCAATTAGTTATTGGTGTTGACGAAAAGACAAAAAATAACTATTCCGCTAATTTATTTCCCAATCCAAGTTCGGGTCTTTTTAATTTGGAATTGGTTACAGGAAAAGAAACCCATTTTATGATAACGTTATTTGATGTTAACGGTCGCAAAATTAAATCTTTTGGTAGTACCTTTGTTAATGGTAAAGCTAAAATTGAATTAGATTTAAAAGAATTTGAAAATGGTTACTACGTATTAAAAATAGAAAGTGAAGAAAAAAACGCTTTGTATAAACCAATAATTAAGCTTGATTAAAAAAATTTATATCTGTTTTCTGTTTTTGTTTTTAGGAACTTTCTTAAAAGCCACCCACAACCGCGCGGGTGAAATTACCTATAAATGGATTTCAGGCTATACCTACTCTATTACACTTATCACTTATACTGATGACGGACCAAGTGTGGCCGACCGTTGTAAGCTTACTATTTATTTTGGCGATGGAGATAGTTGTCAGGCCATACGAGAAAACGGATTTAATGCCCCATCTTCTTCCGAATGTCCTGTATCAAAACTTGGTGTTATTTTAAAACCTACGTTTAAGAAAAATGTTTACTCCTGTATTCATACTTATGATGGCCCCGGACTATTTAAAATTTACATGTTCGATCGTAATAGAAACAGCGGCGTAATAAACGTTCCTAATTCTGTTAACCAACCTTTTTATTTAGAAACATTATTAAGCATTAATGTTTTTATGGGGCCAAACAACTCCCCCGTTTTAACCCGCGATCCTTTAGATGAAGCCTGTTTAAATAATTGTTTTTATCATAACCCCGGCGCTTACGATATAGATAATGATAGTTTGTCGTATGAGTTGGTGATGTGTAAAGGCGAAGATGCTTTAGGAAATATTGGAGTTACAATTCCCGGCTACGGATATCCGAATCCGGGTTCCGGTCCGGGCAATACGTTTAATATAAATGCCGGCAATGGTACCTTAACTTGGTGCGAGCCACAAATGAATGGTGAATACAATGTTGCTTTTTATATTAAAGAGTGGCGTAAAGATTTAGATGGTAATTGGCAATTGGTTGGTTTTGTAATGCGCGATATGCAAATTATTGTAAGCAACTGTACAAATAGCCCGCCCGTAATTACACCAATGCAAGACACCTGCGTTGTAGCCGGAACTTTAATAACAAAAACATTTAGGGCAACGGATTCAAATATTCAACTTATTACTTTAACTGCAACAGGCGGTCCTTTTAATGTAACGCCGCCGGTAGCAACTTTTGGAACTGTTCAGGGAACAGGAACCGTTAGCGGAACTTTTAATTGGCAAACGGCTTGTGCTCATGTTAGATCTTCTCCTTATCAAGTTACTGTTAAGGCAGAAGACAGCGGCTCTCCGGTTAAATTAGTTGATTTTAAAACATACAACATAACGGTTGTTGGTCCTCCGCCCTTAAATCTTTCAGCAACACCATTAGGAACTTCTGTAAAACTAATTTGGTTTAAGAGCGCTTGTAACAATGTTGGTTTAGGAAATAAGGTTACGCATTACAAAGTTTACCGTAAGGCTAATTGCGATCCGTGGGTTCATAGTCCATGCGAAACCGGCGTGCCACCTTCTTCAGGCTTTGGTTATATTGGGCAAACCACCAGTATTAACGATACAACATTTACTGATACTAACGGAGGCGTTGGTTTAGCGCATGGCGTAAGTTACAGTTATGTTGTGGTTGCCGTTTATGCAGATGGCTCTTTAAGTTATGCAAGCAACCAGGTGTGTGTTCAACTAAAACGCGATGTGCCTATTGTTATTAATGTAGATGTTTTAGCAACCAGCACTTCAACCGGACAAGTTTTTGTACGTTGGGTAAAACCAATTGCTAATCTCTCGAATTTAGACACAACTATTTTAACAGGGCCTTATGAATTCCGTATTTCGGCTAAGCAAGGGCTCAGCGGAACGTTCTCACAAGTGTATTCAGTCACTAAACCTTATTACGCAGCATTAAATCAGTTAAGCGATACTACTTTTACGCATTCAAACATCAATACAGATAATTCACTTTGGGTTTATAAACTTGATTTTTATTCTAACAATACTTTTGTTGGCTCTGCACAAACTGCGAGTTCTGTTTTCTTAACCTTAGCTCCTGCCGACCGTAAAATGAATTTAAGTTGGGTGCATTATGTGCCTTGGGGTAATTATAAATATTTTATTTATAGAAAAGATCCTAGTCAGGTTAGTTTTGTTTTACACGACAGCACAACTAGTTTAAATTACATTGATTCTATAAATGTTGTAAACCGCGCTACCTATTGCTATAAGGTTTTATCTAAAGGTGAGTACAGCGATCCTAATATTTTAAAACCATTGCTTAATAATTCGCAAGAAGAATGTGCGGAGGCTGTTGATTTAACTGTGCCATGCTCTCCTACTTTATCAATCGCTTCCAATTGCGAAACAGGTTTTGTTGAATTAAAATGGAACAACCCAAATCGTATTTGTTCAGATGATGTTATAAAATATTACATCTACTTTAAGCCAACAGAAGATGAACCTTTAGCCTTGATTGATTCTGTTAGCAATCTTAGCGATACTACTTATGTGTTTGATGGTTTAGAATCTATTGCAGGTTGTTACGTTGTTACTGCTAAAGATTCGTCGTACAACGAAAGCATAATGGCTGAGGCTACTTGCGTTGATAATTGTCCGGAGTTTGAATTACCAAACGTTGTGACTATGAATGGTGATGGAGCAAATGATTTTTATAAAGCTATCCGCGTTAAGCATATTAAGGATATTGACTTAAATATTTTCAACCGTTGGGGGCAATTAGTTTATCATACTACAGACCCATATTTTAATTGGGACGGAAAAGTAATTCAAACGAAAATGCTTTGTAGTGAGGGAACTTATTTCTATACCTGCGAAGTAAACGAGAAACGTGTTAAACCACGGAAGCCAAGATTATTGAAAGGCTTTATTCAGGTGTTTCATAAATAATTTATTTCATGAAAGTTAAATTAGATACTGCTGATAAAGTTTCGGAAGTGATTTCAATTGCTTTTATTCTATCTTCCGTTTGCCTGGTTTGTTTTTCGCTTCCTAAACTTCCTGATGTTGTTCCTATTCATTTCAATCTCTCAGGTCAACCGGATGGCTACGGAAGCAAATACACCTTGATAGTTGTCTCACTTATTGCTTTGCCGATTTACGCTTTAATGACTTATCTTTCTCTTCATCCTAAATTTTACGAATACAGAATGAATAAGAACATGCCCCTTGAAGAACAATACAAAATGAGTTCGAAGATGGCGCGCAGCATTAAACTCGTGCTTATGCCTCTATTTTTTGCAATAACTTTTTTTATGCTGAAGTCGGCCAAAGAAAAAAGTATAGGCACAGCAGAGATGATTTGGCTTTCGCTTTTTATTCCACTAATCTTTAGTGTGATTATCTATTGGATAGTAAAGTGGGAAAAGAAATTCAGCTAGTTACTTATCCTTATAAATCAAAAGATTGATTATTCCTTTTACAGGCGTGCTGTTATCCATCAAAGAAACAACGAATGGTTTCTTTTGTCCTTCAAAACAATTATAAACTACCTGCCCTTGATCTTCCATTGGGTTTGGTAATTTTTTCTCGTAATAATCTTTTAAGTCGGCATAAATTTTTGCGCCTACATCAGGGTCGCTGCAATTTATTTGCAGACTAATTTCTTCAAGGCTATCATTTACCAATGTATAATCGATGGAATAATTAGTAAGGCTGTCTAATTTGTATTCGAAAAACAAATGATCTTTTTCTGATTCAATAGGAGTTCCCGATTCTGCTTTTCTGATACTGTCTGCTTTATTATTTAAATTGATGCCTCGGATAACTCCTGAGTTGGTCTTTATAATTTCGTCGAGAGCAATATTGTATTGAGGGAAAATTCTTGGTTTTTCAACAACCTTTGGTTTTTCCGGTTCGTTACAAGCCAGCAAAAACAAAACGCTAAGCGTTACAAGTATCAGTTTATTTATTTTCATTCGAAACATTTACTCAGCTTCATTAGCTACTTCTTTTTTCTCAGGGCGCATCGTTGGGAACAACAACACGTCTTGTATTGACGGCTGGTTTGTCATTAACATACACAACCTATCGATTCCAATTCCAATACCCGCTGTTGGCGGCATGCCGTATTCTAATGAGCGTAAAAAATCTTCATCTATGAACATCGCTTCATCATCGCCGCGCTCCATTAATTTTACTTGTTCTTCAAAACGTTCGCGCTGATCGATCGGATCATTCAACTCAGAATATGCATTTGCAATTTCTTTGCCATTTATCATTAATTCGAAACGCTCTACTAATCCCGCTGAGGTTCTGTGTTTTTTGGTAAGCGGACTCATCTCAACAGGATAATCCGTAATAAAAGTCGGTTGAATAAAATTGCCTTCACACTTCTCACCGAAAATGGTATCAATCAATTTGGCTTTGCCCATTGTATTATCAATTTCCAAATGTAATTTTTTACATTCTTCACGTAATTGAGCTTCATCCATTGATCCGGCATCAATACCGGTAAATTCCTTTATCGCATCTAAAATAGTAATGCGTTTAAATGGCGCGGCGAAACTTATAGTTTTATCTCCAACAGTTACATCTGTTGTACCATGTAATTCGATTGCAATTTTCTCCAATAATTTTTCTGTGGTGTTCATCATCCAGAAATAATCGCGATAAGCCACGTAAAATTCTAAAATAGTAAATTCAGGATTGTGTGTTCTATCCATTCCTTCGTTACGGAAGTTGCGACTGAACTCATACACCCAATCAAAACCACCAACTATTAATCTCTTTAAATATAATTCGTTTGCAATTCGTAAATACAACGGAATATCCAATGCATTGTGATGCGTCATAAATGGACGAGCTGTTGCGCCACCGGGAATACTTTGTAAAACAGGTGTGTCAACTTCTAATGCTCCTCCATCATTTAAGTACTGACGGATTGTATTGATGATTTTTGTGCGTTGCTCAAATGTCTTTTTTACTTTCGGATTAATAATTAAATCTACGTAACGCTGACGGTAACGGAATTCAGGATCGGTTACTTCATCAAACGAATTTCCATCAGCATCTGTTTTTACAATTGGTAAAGGTTTTAATGCTTTGCTTAATAATTTGAAAGATGAAACGTGAATTGAAATTTCTCCTGTCTTAGTCGTGAAAACATAACCGTTCACGCCAATGATATCACCAATGTCTAATAGTTTTTTCCAAAGTGAATCGTATAAGGTTTTGTCGTCGCCCGGACAAATTTCATCACGCTTAATATAAATTTGCATGCGGCCTGTTGAATCTTGCAACACAGCGAATGCAGCTTTTCCCATATCACGCACGCTCATGATGCGGCCCGCAAAAGAAATATCTTTATAATTTAATTTATCACGCTCGTAATTTTCTTTGATATCTGCAGCATTGCAATTAACGGGAAATTCTTCAGCAGGATATGGGTCGATGCCCAAACTTCTTATCTCAGTTAATTTCTCTCTTCTTAAAATTTCTTGCTCACTAAGTTCTTGATACATAGCACTCTTTTTTGCAAAATTAAGTATTTGCGGTGTTTATAAAATGATTGTTAGTATAATCTAATAAGTATGAACTTTTTAAGCTTTTGATACAGACCAAATTATCACTTTTGTAGGCTCTGAAAAAGTTAAAAATGGCTAAAACAGAAATAGTTATATTTTGGATGCGGCGCGATCTGCGGCTCAATGATAGCGCGGGTTTGAGCCATGCCCTTCAATCCGGCTTACCTGTTTTACCGGTGTTTATCTTTGACAAAAACATATTAGACGGACTCGAAAACAAGCAAGACCGTCGTGTGGACTTCATTCATAAAGCACTTTTGAGTTTGCAGGAAGAGTTGGAAAAAGCGGGTTCTTCTCTGTTTGTGATTTATGATACGCCGCAAAATGCTTACAGAAAATTATTACAAGAATTTCATGTGAAAGCGGTTTATGCCAATCACGATTACGAGCCTTATGCTAAACAACGTGATGAAGAGATAAAAACTTTTCTTGAGAAAAATAAAATTGAGTTTACAACTTTTAAAGACCAAGTTGTTTTCGAAAAAGATGAAATAACCAAAGATGACGGAAAGCCTTATACTATTTTTACACCTTATAGTCGTAAATGGAAGAAAGCATTAACAGATTCGCACACGAAAGAATTTCCAACAAAAAAACATTTCAAAAATTTTATTCAGACAAAACCGTTTAAGATTCCGTCATTGAAAGAAATTGGTTTTGAAAAAACAGACATAAATTTTTCGTTGCCAAAATTAACGCCGGCACTTTTAAAAAACTATAAGGCCAATCGTGATTTTCCTGCCATTGCCGGAACTAGCAGAATAAGTATGCATTTGCGTTTCGGAACTATCAGTATTCGCAAAACAACAGAATACGCTTTACAGTATAGTGAAACATGGTTGAATGAATTGATCTGGCGCGAATTTTATATGATGATTCTTTGGCATTTTCCGCATGTGGAAAAAAATTCATTTAAAAAAGAATACGATTTCATTACATGGCGGAACAACGAAAAAGAATTTGAGAAGTGGTGTAAAGGTCAAACAGGATTTCCAATTGTGGATGCCGGCATGCGTGAATTAAACACAACAGGTTTTATGCACAATCGTGTACGAATGATCACAGCAAGTTTTTTGGTGAAAGATTTGTTAATTGATTGGCGTTGGGGTGAGGCTTATTTTGCAGAGAAATTAAATGACTTTGATTTAAGCGCCAACAACGGCGGCTGGCAATGGGCCGCAGGAAGTGGCTGTGATGCCGCTCCCTATTTCCGGATTTTTAATCCTGATTCACAACAACAAAAATTTGATTCAGATTTTGAGTACATAAAAAAATGGATTCCCGAATTTGGAACAGAGAAATATCCTGCACCAATGGTTGATCATTCCCAAGCGAGAATAAGAACTTTAGATGTATATAAAAAAGGATTAAGTGAAGGCAAACAAATTAATTTGTTTTAAGCATACTTAATCGCATGCTCAAAAGTTTCTTCGTGACTATGCATTACGTTTAATTCCCATCCTTGAGGATATGGCGCTTCTAATAAAGAACCTTTTAATAAATACGGATACATCTCAGCGTAGGTCTGAATTTGATTGGCACTTACTCTTCTGTAAATATGCGAGCGGTGTAATTTATCAGGATGTGAAATTCCTGCGGCACCCATTAATTCTACTGCGGCTTTAATTGTTTCATGATGGTAATTAGCAACTCGGACTTTTTTATTATCCACATTTAAACCTGCAGACAGTTTTGGATTTTGTGTTGCCACTCCTGTCGGACAAGTATTTGTATTACATTCTAAAGCTTGTATACAACCAATCGCTAACATCATTGCACGAGCACAATTACACATATCCGCTCCGAGTGCAATATTTTTCACAATATCAAAACCGGTATGAACTTTTCCGGAAGCGATTATTTTTATGTGTTTCTTTAAACCAAATCCGTGTAATGCATCATATACAAATGCTAAAGCGTCACGCAAAGGCATACCAACTGAATTACTAAATTCTAATGGCGCGGCTCCTGTTCCGCCTTCACCTCCATCAACAGTAATAAAATCAGGCGTGATTCCTGTTTTTACCATCGCTTTACAAATAGCAATGAACTGATTTTTTTGTCCGATACATAATTTGAATCCAACAGGTTTTCCTCCGCTTAACTCACGCAATTTTTTTACAAACTCTAATAATCCTATTGGAGAATTAAATGCTGTATGATAAGGTGGAGATAAAACATCTTTACCTTTTTCTACTAAACGAATCTTTGCGATTTCATCTGTAACTTTTGCAGCTGGTAAAATTCCACCATGTCCCGGTTTTGCGCCTTGAGATAATTTTATCTCAATCATTTTTACATTTGGTAGTTGTGAACGTTCTCCAAATGCATCGAAATTAAAAGTGCCGTCTTTATGTCTGCATCCAAAATAACCTGTACCAATTTGCCAAATCACATCTCCGCCCGGTTCTAAGTGGTAAGGACTTAATCCTCCCTCTCCTGTATTATGCGCGAAGCCATCTAGTTTTGCGCCACCGTTTAAAGCCATGATCGCATTTTTACTTAACGAACCATAACTCATCGCAGAAATATTTAAAATACTTGCCGAATACGGTTTCAAACAATCAGGACCGCCAACTAATACGCGCGGATTATGATCTACTTTGTCGTGATGTAAAGGATTTATAGAGTGATTTAACCATTCGTATCCTGTTTGGTAAACATCCAATTGTGTTCCGAACGGTGTTGTATCATTTACTTTTTTTGCGCGCTGATAAATTACATTTCTGCTTAAGCGATTGAAGGGTGCTCCGTCGGTATCCGACTCAATAAAATATTGATACACTTTCGGGCGCATCCATTCTGCCCACCAACGCATACGACCAATAACAGGAAAATTATGTTTTAAGGATTGTGATTTTTGAAACACATCACCAAGACCAACCAAAACTATTGGTAATACTAAAACATAAAGCCATAATGCTTTCGGAAAAAAATATCCTAGTGCGGCAACGGTGCCACATAACAGAATTGAAATAATAATGAATTTTACTTTCATAGTTGTTTATTTGTAAGTAAATATAACAAATTTTACTTACCTCACAACTACCTATGAAACTACTGAATAATACAAGCGCCTACCGTAACGTAACTGGTTTCGTCAATAAGAATAGCGCCACCATTGGTGCGGAGTTTATGATAACTATCTACTGCAATTGGTCGTGCTGTTTTTAAAGTCACTTTACAAACGTCGTTTAATTGTGCCGATGCAACATTCGTTTGTTTTTCGAGTGTATTTACATCGAGTTTGTATTCTATTCCTTTAACAGCGCAACGGATTTGCTTATTGTTGTGTTGAATTAAATATTTAGAACCAACCTCCATGGCTTTCGCGTCCATCCAACATAAAATCACTTCTATGTCTTGCGTAACATTTGGTTCGTTTCCTTCCTTCACAATTACATCACCACGACTAATATCAATTTCGTCTGCTAAATGTACAATCACACTTTGAGGCGCGAAAGCTTCATCAACAGATTTAAAATCTCTTTCAATTAATTTAATGGTGCTTTTATGTCCTGCAGGGAGAACAGAAATTTTATCTCCAACTTTTAAAATACCACTCGTTAATTTTCCGGCGTAACCACGGTAATCGTGTAAATCATCTGTTTGTGGACGAATTACATATTGCACAGGAAAGCGCGCGTCGGTTAAATTAATATCGCTATCCAACTTCACATTTTCCAAAATAGTTAAAAGTGTTTCTCCTTTATACCATTTCATGTTTGCTGAAGGATCAACAATGTTCTCTCCGCTTAAAGCGCTGATTGGAATAAATGTAGGATTCTTAATCCCTAATTGTTCCTGAATATTTTTATAATCTGAAACTATTTTATTGTAAACGCTCTCATCGTAATTTACTAAGTCCATTTTATTAATCGCCACTACAACATGAGGTAACGCTAACAATGAAGCAATAATAGAATGGCGTTTTGTTTGTTCAATCACTCCTTTACGTGCGTCAATTAAAATAACAACCAAGTCAGAATTACTCGCGCCCGTAACCATGTTACGCGTATACTGAATATGTCCAGGAGCATCCGCTATAATAAATTTACGTTTTGGTGTGGAGAAATATTTGTAGGCAACATCAATTGTAATTCCTTGTTCGCGTTCTGCACGAAGGCCGTCGGTTAAAATTGCCAGATCAATTTCACCTTTGTCTTTGTTCTTACTTTGCTTCTCTATTGCAGCCATCTGATCGGCTAGAATAGATTTACTATCATACAATAATCTTCCGATTAATGTGCTTTTTCCATCATCAACGCTTCCAGCAGTTATAAATCTTAAAATATCCATTTATTAATTATAAATTATGAGTTATGATTTATAAATTTTTTGTTTTGTTGTCATGATTGAACTCCGTAGCATTTTCAAAAGTTCCGTAGACTCGTTTTTAAGTTTATTAAAATCTGTTTCACTTAAATAATCTGTTTCCTTCATTAATTCCAACCAATAGATTGTTTCATCGCATTCCTTTTGAGCGATTGCTAGTTTATGAATAAAATCTGCCTTGCTTTCCGCATTTTGCGCTTCCCGTATTAAAGCTCCCACAGCTGTCCCACTCCGTAATAATTGCCTTGTTAATACGTATTCTTTTCTTTGCTCCGTAATTCTCTGGTAAGTTTTTACTATTTCAATTGCAAAAGCAAATGACTTTGTAACAAATATATTCTTCTCCTTAACCATACCTTAATTCATCATTCTAAAATCATAATTCATAACTAAAAATATCCTCCCTTTTTTCTATCTTCCATCGCCGCTTCTGAGACTTGATCATCAATTCTTGTTTCGCCTCTTTCGCTTAAGCGGGAGATGGCAATTTCTTTTACAATATCATCAATAGTTGATGCATTACTTTCAACCGCCGCAGTACAAGTCATATCACCAACAGTTCTATAACGTACTGTCTTTTTTACAATCTTATCGGTCGGCTCAATTTGTATGAAATCCGAAACTGCTATTAATTGATTTTGATTAGTGACAACGCATTCACGTTCATGAGCAAAATATATACTTGGTAAAGGAATTTTTTCCTTTTTGATATAATTCCAAACATCTAATTCTGTCCAGTTGCTAATAGGAAAACATCTAACATTTTCGCCTTTGTGAATTTTACCATTGTAAATATTCCACAATTCCGGACGTTGCAATTTTGGATCCCACGAACCGAACTCATCACGTACTGAAAAAATTCTTTCTTTTGCTCTGGCTTTTTCTTCATCACGACGAGCGCCGCCAATACAAGCATCAAAACCAAATTCTTCAATTGTATCTAATAATGTATATGTCTGCAAAGCATTTCTGCTGGCGAATTTTCCTTTTGGTTCTGCTAATTTTTTTTCTCTTATAGTATCTTCAACGTAACGCACAATTAATTTCTCGCCCATTTGTTTTACCATATTGTCACGGTAATCTATGGCCTCTTTGAAATTATGTCCTGTATCAATATGAACTAATGGAAAAGGAAATTTACCGGGACGAAACGCTTTCTCCGCTAATCTCACTAATGTAATAGAATCTTTTCCTCCGCTAAATAACAGCGCGGGTTTTTCAAATTGTCCGGCCACTTCACGCATAATGTGAATAGCTTCTGATTCTAATTGTTCTAAATAATCTAAATAGTACTTGCTCATTTTATTTTGTGTGTAAACCGCATTCTTTTTTTGTGTTGTCTTCCCACCACCAACGCCCTGCTCGAAAATCTTCTCCTGTTTTAATTGCTCTTGTGCAGGGTTGACAACCAATACTTACAAAACCTTTATCGTGTAAAGAATTGTAAGGGATATTATGCTTGTTGATGTAGGCTTTTGTTTCTTCAAATGTCCAATTCAATAATGGATGAATTTTAATTATTTGATTCGCTTCGTCCCATTCCACATTTTTCATATCGTGACGGTTAGCAGAATGTTCGGCTCTTATTCCAGTAATCCAAATTGTCTTTCCTGCTAAAGCGCGTTTCAATGGTTCTACTTTTCGGATATGACAACATTCTTTTCTATTCTCAACTGATTCGTAAAAACTATTGGGGCCTTTTGAAGAAACTAATTTTTCCACAGCCTCCGTTTTTGGATAATAGGTTTTGATTTCATTTTTATATCTGTCGCGCGTACTATTAAAAACAGAATAGGTTTCTGAAAACAAGCGACCGGTATCTAAAGTGAAAATTTCAATATTTAAGTTTTTAGAAAAGATTATGTGTGAGATAACTTGGTCTTCGTAACTAAGACTGGTTGAAAAAACGATTTTCTCAGAGGACAATTCCGAAATAGTTTCAAGGATTTCATCTGCGGTTTTTCCGGCAATTAAATTAGATATGTCGTTTATTTGTTTCACGCAGAGACGCAAAGGCGCAGAGTTTTATTTTAATGCTTGTTGAATATCGTTTAAAATATCTTCTCTATTTTCTAATCCTATTGAAATACGAATTAAGCCTTGGGAAATTCCTACAGATAATCTTTCCTCTTCGCTTAATTTACAATGTGTAGATGAAGCAGGATGTGTTGCGATGGTTCTTGAATCACCTAGGTTTGGAGAAATTTTTATCAATTGTAATTTATCCATGAATTTCTTCGCGCCTTCTAATCCGCCGTTCACTGTAACCGTAATAATTCCTCCGCCCGCTTTCATTTGTTTTTTTGCAATAGCGTGATGAGGATGTGACTTTAAAAAAGGATATGAAACGTTTTCTAGAGCTGAATTTTTTTCTAAAGCTTCCGCGATGTGCAGTGCATTCTCGCAATGACGATCCATTCTTAATGCTAGCGTTTCTAAACTTTTACTTAATACCCAGGCATTAAACGGACTCATCGAAGGCCCTGTTATTCTTCCGAATAAATAAATTTCGTTGATTAATTCTTTTTTTCCAACCACAACTCCGCCTAAAACTCGGCCTTGTCCGTCCATGTATTTGGTTGCGGAGTGAATAACTAAGTCTGCGCCGTATTTAATAGGTTGTTGCAAATATGGAGTGGCGAAACAATTATCTACAATTAAAAGTTTGTTGTGTTTTTTAGCAATAGCAACTACAAATTCCAAATCAATTAATTCGATAGCCGGATTCGTTGGCGTTTCCAAATAAATAAAACGTGTTTCAGGCTTTATTAATTTTTCAATGTCATTCGGATTCTTAATATTAAAATACGAGTGCGAAATATTTAATTTAGGAAAATACTTTGTGAAGAGTGCGTGCGTTGCGCCGAAAACAGAAGAACACGAAACAATATGATCGCCCGATTTCAATAAAGCCATAAACGTTGTGTAAATAGCGGCCATTCCCGAAGCTAATGCAACACCTGCTTCTGCACCTTCCATTAAACAAACTTTATTTACGAATTCATTATTGTTTGGGTTTGTGTATCGCGAATAAATAAAAGCATCGCTCTCATCGTTGAAAGCGGCGCGCATATCTTCAGCTGTATCAAATACAAAACTGGAAGTTAAATACAATGGAGCGGAGTGCTCGTTGTTTTCGCTACGTTCCATTTGTGCGCGTATGGCTTGTGTTTCAAGTTTTTTATCTTTCATAACATCCCTCGTCTGCCACAGGCAGACATTCCCTTGGAAGGGTTAATTTACACTAACTTTATAAGTAATTTTTGCTGTTGGTTCTAATGTTTTAGATACCGAACAGTATTTATCAATTGATAATTGTACGGCGCGTTCTGCTTTCTCTAATTCTATTTCGCCTTTCAATTTGAAATGGATAACAATGTTTCGGAATAACGAATATTCTTCCACCGCTTCCTTTTCTCCGTCCACCTCAATTTCAAAAGAATCGATTCTTTGTTTTTGTTTTTTCAAAATCATTACGACATCAATCGCACTACAACCACCAACTGCGGCTAATAATAATTGTGTTGGACGGAAGCCTGAATTATGTCCGCCTAAATTTGGTGGGCCATCCATGGTGATGATGTTTCCATCTTCGTTTTTTGCCTCCATGGCAAAATCATCGTCTGTTCTTTTTATAATAACTTTCATGCTTTAAAGATACCGAATTTAGAATGAATTTACACCGTTTACAGTGGTATATTTCATGGTATATTTCACCCCGGGATTAATGTATTTATAGGCACTATGACTCATCAAAGCAGCCTCATGGAAACCACATAAAATCAACTTCAGTTTATTTTTATAAGTATTGATATCGCCAATCGCATAAACCCCTGAAATGTTTGTGCTGTAATCTTCTGTATTCACTTCAATAGCGTTTTTATCAATGTTCAGTCCCCAATTTTCTATTGGTCCTAATTTCGGACTCAATCCAAAAAGAGGAATTAAATTGTCGGCTTCTACGATTTGTGTTTCGGTTGTTTTAGTACTGATAAGGCTTACGGTTTTCAAAACTGAATCGCCACTAACTTCGGTAAGATTACTGTTTAGGAATAATTTTATTTTTCCTTCCTCTGCTAATTTCAACACTTTGTTCACGCTATCAGGTGCGCCGCGGAAGGATTCGCTTCTGTGAACCAATGTAATTTCTTTTGCGATGTTTGACAAAAATATAGTCCAATCTAAAGCGCTGTCGCCACCACCTGCAATTATAATTTTTTTATCGCGATAAGATTCGGGATCCAATACCATATACGAAACGCCTTTTCCGTTCTCGAATTTTTCTAAATCTTTTACTTCCGGCTTACGGGGTTCAAAACAACCGAGTCCGCCGGCAATGACAACTACTTGTGCTGAGATTTTTGTGCCCATGTTTGTTTCCAAGATAAAATCACGCTCTCCAATTTTATTTAGTGATTCTATTCTCTCACCTAAAGTATAAGTTGGTTTAAATGGTTCTGCCTGCTTCACTAAATTATCTACTAACTCTTGTGCCAATACACTCGGAAAACCGGGAATATCATAAATTGGTTTTTTAGGATAGATCTCTGAAAGTTGTCCGCCTACCTGAGGCAAATAGTCAATTAAATGACAACGCATTTTTAATAATCCTGCTTCGAAGATGGTGAATAATGCTACTGGTCCTGCGCCGATGATGGCTATGTCTGTTGTTAACATATTAAACTCTGTATAATTGTTTTCAGACTGATAATTATAACTACAATGCCAACCAAAATCAGTCCTTTTTTAGTTGGAATTTTATTTGATAAGTAAATTGAAATTGGTGCGGCAATCATTCCCCCAACAACAAGTCCAAAAATAATTTGCCAATGACTTAAACCAATAATGAGAAAAAAAGTAATCGTACTTATTACTGCGACAAAAAATTTAGCAAGATGCGATGAGCCGATGGAGTAACGCAAATTCCGTCCACCCGCAACTAAAGAAGTTGTTACTATTGGTCCCCAACCGCCGCCGCCAACGGAATCGAGGTAGCCGCCGAATAAAGCAACCGGAAATATTTTGCGGATTTTTTCTTTATTGCGTAGTTGAATATTTAATGCGCGGACGATAATTAAAGAGCCAAGAATTAATGTATACACAGAAACTAAAGGTTTTATCCAGACAAAATTTTCTTTGCTCAAAAAAGAAACGGAAATAGCGCCTAATGTTGCGCCAAGAATTCCCGGCCATACCAATTTTTTGAACAATTTTTTATTTACGTTTTTGTAACGCATATAAACTAATGATGAAGAGCCTGTGGTCAATATTTCTGACGCATGCATGCTTGCGCTGGCAATTGCGGGGGTAATTGCAGGCAAACCCAAGCTTAACAAAAAACTTGTTACACTAACACCATAAGCCATTCCTAGTGCGCCATCGATCATTTGTGCAACAAAACCTCCCGCTACGTAAAGCGCAAAATTCGCATCCAAATTATTTGTTATCGCATATCCTATATCTTTTATGTCTTGCATTGGTACATAAGACAAAACAAGATGTCCGATAATCATTAACACAATTACACTAACAGAATATAATGCTGCAATGGCGATTCTTTTGCTCACGCTTTTCTTTTCCTTTGGTAAAGTTAGTTCGCGTGTGATGTGATTAAGTGTTTTTACTTTATGATTGAAATCAGTTTTCAGATTCTCGCGTATTACAAATAAATTTTCCAGTACCTCTTGTGTTTCGTCCGGAAAAACTTCATTCAATGTTTCCTTAATCCGCTTTGCCATTGTGGGTGATTTCCCATTGGTAGAAATAGCAATTTTCAGATCGCCCTTTTGCACAATGGAGCCCAAATAAAAATCACAAAGCGCTGGTTTATCGGCCGCATTCAACAGTATTTTTCTTTTGTTGGCGTGCTCTTTTATAGTTGTGCTTAGTTCAATATCCCCAACGGCCGCAATAATCAAATCGCTGTTTTCTAAATCTTTTTCTTCATACTGCTTCTCAATTAAAACAACATTTGGAAAATTCTTAACAAGCGTTTTTATTTCAGAAGAAATTGTTTTTGCAATTATTCTGATTTTTGTTTGCGGGCTGTTATTTAATACCGCCGTTATTTTCTCTAACGCAATATGACCGCCGCCCACTATGAGTAGATTTAATTCTTCCAGCTTTAGAAAAATCGGAAATAAATTATTTTGAGTTTTGTCCAATTAATTAAGAGAGTAATTCCAGTTAGTGCTAAGCGCCGAATAATATTTATGAAATTTCACAACTTCACCAATAACAATTACCGCCGGTGATTTTATGTTCTGCTCCTTTACTTCATCAATAATTGTATTGATGGTTCCAAGCGCTACATTCTCGGTTGCTAATGTTCCGTTCTGAATTATTCCTATTAGTGTTTCAGATTTTCCTTCGCGTTTATAAATTTCAACTATCTCCTTTAGTTTTCCCAAGCCCATTAAAATAACAACTGTTGCATTTGATTTTGCTGCGACCTCAATGTCTTGAGATAGTTTTCCGTTCTGGGTTGTTGCTGTAATCACCCAAAAACTTTCGCTGATACCTCGGTGCGTTACGGGAATTCCACTTGCGCCGGGCACCCCAATTGAACTTGAAATACCGGGAACCACTGCTGTTTCAATGTTGAATGCTTCGGCGTATTGGATTTCTTCGCTTCCTCTTCCAAATACAAAAGGGTCGCCGCCTTTTAAACGCACTACTCTTCCATGCGTGAAAGCGAAGTCGACAATTAAATTATTAATTTGCTCTTGCGTATACTCGTGTTTGTTCTTACGCTTTCCTACGTAAATTTTTAAGGCATCGATTGGCGCGTACTTTAAAAGTTCTTTGTTTACTAGTGCATCGTAAAGAATCACATCGGCTTCGCTTAAAGCATTTATTGCCTTTACTGTTATTAATTCTACATCACCAGGACCGGCGCCTACTACTGTTAATTTTGGATATATTGTTTCTTTGCTCATTTTAATAATTTTTTAGTTGTTTAATATTGATGTTCCGGATTTGGTCTCGATTACGCTCGACCTGACAAGCTATATTAACCGAAACAGTAATACAGCTAAAGCATTATCATACAACAGCAACAACAATATTTTATTTGAGTATAGTTTTTCATTTATGCTAAATTCGTCTCACGAATAGATTTAACGGTTTGTAAAAATTCTTTTGCTTCTATATAATATAATTCGGCGAATTGTTTTGTTGGTTCGTTTCGATTGATCTGTAAAATCAAATCTTTAAATGTTGTTCTTACTTTCACCTCTCCTGTCTCGACAAAATGTTTATCAAAATCACTGATAACGCCATGATGTGTATTCACGTGAATTTCTTTATCCAACAACAATGCTTTTGCTCCGTTTATAAAAGCGGCATACGTATAATAAATGCTATCACCGAATTGTTCGTTGCCAAATGCCTCAGCACTTAATTCTAATTTTTCTTCTGCTTCAAAGAATAAAGTCTGAACAAGGTCAATGACAACGCCGGCACATTCTCCAACGCCAATTGCTGTTTGGAATTTTTCTTCAGAGCCCCAGTCGATAAAGTCTTCAGGGCTAAGGGTTGAATTATCTGCTAATGGTTTTAATAACTGATAGAAATAATCTTTCCCTTGTTTGTCGTAATACGAATTGAAATATTCTCCTTCAACGGCATTCTGTTCAAAATCATCAAACAGTTTTCTTAAAACATCCGGTCCGCGTTTACTTGCTACTTTAATTACTTTGTCAGAGATTCTTCCCTTGCCGTTTCCTAAAGTTCCACCACCTAATAAGACTTGTAAAGCCGGAACAACACTTGTGCCTACTTTAAATGAACTGCCATGAAAACCAATTTGCGCCAAACTATGTTGACCACAAGCATTCATACAACCGCTGATTTTTATTTTGATGTCGTGATTGTAAATTAATTCAGGGTACTCCGCATAAATAACTTTTTCCAACTCAACTGAAATGTTTGTGCTATTGGAAATTGCCAAATTACAAGTATCCGCTCCCGGGCAGGCAGTAATGTCTCCTACAGAATCAAAACCAGGAGTTGCTAATTCTAGATTTGCCAACTCGTTAAACAAAAAAGGTAATTCTTCAGCCGAAATATCACGTAATAAAAATCCTTGATTGATGGTGATACGAATATCTGAAGAGTTAGAATATAATTTAGCAATACGCGCAAACTCTCTTGCTTTGGCAGTTGAAATATTACCTAATTGAATTTTTACATACACGCCAAATAATCCTGCTTGTTTTTGTTTGAAGACATTAGTTTTGTTCCACTTATAAAAAGCTTCTTTATCATTTGTTGGGATTTCATTTGGCAATTGCGTTTTGAATTGAGGAGTAGTTTCCTCTTCAGAAATATTAATCCCAAATTCCTTGACAAGGATTGCTTTCTCTTCTTCTTTAATTAATTTTAAGAATTCTTCAATGCCAATTTTATTAATTAAATATTTTATTCTCGCTTTATGCCTGCTTGCTCTTTCTCCATAACGATCAAATACACGAATGCTTGCTTCCAGGAATGGGATCAGTTTATCTTCCGGTAAAAATTCAAAAGCCGTTTGTGCTAAAAAAGGTTGTGCGCCTAATCCACCACCCACTAAAACTTTAAAACCACGTTTCTCGTTCTCAATTTTAGGAATAAAACCAAAATCGTGAATATAAGTTACAGCAGTGTCTTTATCATTGTTTGAAAAAGCAATTTTAATTTTACGGCCGAGTTCTTGTCCGAATGGTTTACGTAAGAAATAAGAAAATACTGCGTACGCGTAAGGAGAAACGTCAAATAATTCATTCGGATCAATCCCCGCTTCAGCTGATGCAGTTACATTACGAACTGTATTTCCACAAGCCTCTCGTAAGGTAATATCATCTTGTTCCAACTTCGACCATAGTTCCGGCGTTCTATCCAAACTCACATGGTGAATTTGAATGTCTTGTCGCGTTGTTAAATGTAAATTCCCATTTGAATACTCATCGCTGATGTCAGCGATACGTAATAATTGTTTTGCCGAAACCTTTCCAAACGGCAACTTGATACGTATCATCTGAACACCCTGCTGACGTTGTCCGTATACACCACGCGCTAAACGCAGACTACGGAATTTCTCTTCGTGAATTTTTCCTTCACGGAACTGGCGAATTTTTCTCTCCAGGTCAATGATGTCTTTTTCCACCAAAGTCTTTTTACTGCTACTTATACTTTCTATTTCTGTTCTAAAACTTTGCATTCCTAATATCTTAACTTATTGTAAATAAAAAACCCTTCTCGTTGTTAGCGGAAGGGTTTGGTTCTTATAGTCAGTCGGTTTTTTGTTACACGCGAATAAGTTTTCCCTTCAGCAAATTGTTATACTTGCAGCAGCACATCCACATCATCATAGTGTGAACAAAAAAGGAAACTGTATTTAAATTGTTTTTCATTTTAACGGTACAAATTAATGAATAGATTTTCGTTCCCGCAAGAGAAATTTGAATTATTTTTTATATATCCTACTATTTAAATAGGATATTATTACTTGAAAATATTGATATTACTGTAAACCGAATTTCTTAATAAGTTTATTTTCTCGCCTTAAAATATCGCTTAAACTGGTTTTGGAGAGGATTTTTATGCTGGCTTCGCGCACTTCGAGGATAACATCGCGTAATCCGCAGACATCTTCACCTATACATTCCTTACACGGTTCATAGAAATTTAAACTCACGCAAGGCAATAATGCTATAGGTCCGCCTGTAGAACGGATGATATTACTTAGCATCACTTCCTCCGGATGCTTTATTAATTGGTAACCGCCTTTTGCTCCCATCGTGCTGTTAACATAACCGATCTTTTTCAGGTCGACCATAATGGCTTCGAGAAATTTTCTTGGAATTTTTTCGTTCTTCGAGATCTCTGATATTTTTAAAGGGCGGTGTTCACCATAGTGTTTTGCCAGTGCCAGCAAGGCTTTTATGGCATATTTGGTTTTCTTTTGTAGCATAGTTTAA
Organism: Bacteroidia bacterium; assembly: GCA_018000995.1. Lineage (GTDB taxonomy): Bacteria > Bacteroidota > Bacteroidia > B-17B0 > Aurantibacillaceae > JAHEYG01. The sequence continues at coordinate 65,418 of JAGNIU010000014.1, read as the reverse complement.
ACTTACGGGTTTAAATATACTACTAATTTAGTAGGAATTAAAATTTACTCATCCTTAAACTTTTTCAAGCCAAATCTTAGTCCAAGATTAACTGTTACCAAAGGATTTCTTCCCCCATCCATAAACATGTGTGTATAGTTAATATTCACCGCAGGATAAATCCAGCTAAAAAATCCCTTTTTGTAAATAGGCTTGAAATTGTAGCCAAAATCCAATCCTACTCCGCTACGGTGAAAAATGTTTGGGTGACTTCCCATTACAGATTCTCCCGGATGGTGCATATAAGTGTGATGCCCTACTTCATGATGATGCGCAAAGCCTCCTCCGAAAAACAAACCATTAGTTAAGTTGTAACGATAGTTAAAAGTGATGGGTCCAACAATATCCATATTCGAGAAATTGTACACTTCTCTTGCTCTTATATCAACGCTGCTGTGCTTATTTAAAAAGATACCTATTGCACCGCTTACGCCTGCAACAGCAGAGGTGTTTTGTGCACCACCTGAAATACTTCCTTCTAAATAAACTTTGTGATTGTTGTTTTGACCTTTAACAGTTTGCGCAATTATCATTGCACATAACACTACACTTTTTGTGGTTTTCATATTTATATGATTTAAAAAGTAGTAGTGTTCTCATAAGGGGTTTTGACGTTCTTATCCAACTATACGCACAAAGCTTTTAAAAGGTTGGGTGGCATTTATAAAAAAGTGTAATTTCAAGGTCTAAACCAAATCGTATGCCCGTTATTCTCCCAGTAAAAGGTGTTTCCCCTGAGTTCGGAAAAAATTGTTTTATTGCGCCCAACGCTACTATTGTTGGTGATGTTATTGTTGGTGATGATTGCAGTATTTGGTTTAATACTGTTGTTCGCGGTGATGTGAATTCAATCCGCATCGGAAATAAAGTAAACATACAAGACGGCGCTGTGTTACATTGTACTTACGAAAAAACAAAAGTGTTCTTAGGAAATAATGTTTCTATCGGACATAACGCAATTGTTCATGGCTGTAAAGTTCATGATAATGTATTAATTGGCATGGGTGCTATTGTTATGGATAATTGCGAAATTGGCAGCAACACTATTATCGCAGCGGGCGCCGTTGTAACTGAAGGTACGGTTGTGCCAAGCGGTTGTATATTTGCTGGAGTGCCTGCTAAAAAAGTAAAAGATATTTCTGAGGAATTAATTAAGGGAGAGATTGACCGAATTGCGAATAATTATTTAATGTACAGCGGTTGGTTTAAATAGAGCCGCGGATTTCACAGATTAACACAGATAAATTTTATCTGTGAGTTATGCCCAATTCTAAAAAACGAACGAACATTGAAAGGAAAATAATTGAATCGATTAACATGAAAAGTAAACTTGTTCTGCTTATATTTTTAATGTTAAACATTTTCTGTTTTAGCAAAACAAATTTATTCAAAGACAGAAAATCCTATTTCCAATCAAATCCTTGTGGCGGCATTCAAGAAAATTCTCTAGTTCGTGCTGACAGTTCAAGGCATCATTTTATAAGCCGAGTCAGCATTTGTTTTGGTCTTATTAATTCTTGGAGCTTTATAAACTTTGAAAAACACAATTATTCGTTAGCTAATAGTTATCATTTAGCTTTAATCTCCAATAAAAAGAATATCGCTTTTAAACTTGGATCAATAGGCGAAGGAGAATCATTCCGGTTAAATCCGAAAAGCAATGATGGTTTTAGAAGCGGTTCATTTAGCTATATTGGCATTACCAAATGTTTTTATTTTAAAAAGATAAATTACAACATTGGTTTAGCAGGTTCCTTTCTGACAATGTTATTTTACCCCAATACACCCAGAGACAGATTTGGCGGTGGATTGCTCATGGATATTTCCTTTAACATTACAAAAAGATTTTTTATTACTGCATATTATATAAACTCGATAAACTATAATTATCAAACGGAACTTGACAGTTATTTTGGTTGTGGTATAGGAATGAATTTCTACGAAGGTAAGACACGAATTTGGTAAAATGTTCGTAACGACCAAAAACCGATCTGTAGCTATAATTGCAAATGCTTTGATTTAATTTCCTTTCCAAAAAACTTTCCGGCGTGGATATCAAAATTAGTTGTGTCGCCTGTGGTTAAAAATTCTATTGTGTTTCCTTTTGAGCATTTAGCGTCTATTTCCTGGTGACGTTTTAAATAATCTGCTAACCCTTTCGCAACAATATCGCCTTGAGACAGCAATGTAAAGTTTTCAGGTAAGAACTTTTTGATTTGATCTTTTAGTAAGGGGTAATGCGTACAGCCCAAAATAATAGTGTCGATTTTTGGTGAGCGACTCATTAAATTATCAATGTGTTGTTTAATAATGGCATCTGATTCCGGTGTATTGTATTCGTTGTTCTCTACCATCGGTACCCAAAGCGGACAAGCCTCTTGATATACTTTTACCTCTGGAAAAAATTTTGCGATTTCAATTGGATACGATTGTGATAAAACTGTTCCTGTTGTTCCTAATACTCCAATATGTTTTGTTGTAGAATAATTTCCAACTAATTCTGTGGTTGGACGAATTACACCAAGTACTCTTCTATCAGGGGCAATGATTGGTAAATCTTTTTGTTGAATGTTTCTCAATGCTTTTGCGGAGGCGGTGTTACAAGCGAGAATTACTAAATGACAGCCTTTATCAAATAATTGTTTAACACACTCTAAAGTGAGATTGTAAACTTCATCGAAACTTTTTGATCCATAAGGAGCACGGGCATTATCTCCTAAATATAAATAATCATATTGCGGTAATTCTTTTACAATTTCTTTCAAAACAGTTAATCCCCCATAACCGGAATCAAAAACACCAATAGGATTATATGTTTTTTTCTCGCTCATTAAAAAGAAACGTCTAAGCAAAAAATAGCTTCGTAACGCTGATTTACTTTGTAATTATTTTCTCTGAAAACCGTTTTGTCAGATTGCAGCACTCTTCCTTCCAAACTTAAAGCAACATTTTTATAGGGTTTGTATTCTACTCCGGCGGTTGTCCCCATTACATTGTCGCCAAAATTTAAAGCGCCTGTTACAATTCCATCAGGATCCGACAAATATTCGCCACGAATATAAATTGCAGATTTTTTTACGAACTGATATCTTGCAATAATTAATCCACTATATAAACTTGCGGTTCCGTTTGTGTCTGTTAACATTGAGTTTTCTTGAATACCAAAATTTGCCTCTAGTGCTAAAATAAATTTATTGAGTTTAATGGTGGCATAAATATTATTATAATAGCGACGTTGTTTAATAGTAGCGCTATCCGCACTTTCATCGCCAGTTAAAAAATTATAAGTGATAGACATTTTTTCATTTGGATCGTAAACCGCTGAGAAACCAAACAACTTATCTTTATTAGTCTCTGTCATTGTGTTGAAGCTGTTAAAGGCATTTACTTGCAATGACAATTTAGAACTTAAAACGTATGTCAGCTTTGCGCCTGAAAAATAATAAGGCTCATAATTATTTACCAAAGAAGTACTCGATGTAATATTTTCTCTAGGCTGAATACTCTCCACTCCAATATGCGAACGGAAAACACCCGCATCGAACCAAAGTCCTTTTACTAAACGAACGCCAGCGTTTGCTTCTTGTATCATATTAAATTCAGTTGGCCAAATTGCTTTTGGAATATCTCCAAACTGAAGACCAAAATTACCGCGTACATTTTTACTGCTGTACTGCATTGATAGCAATGCCATGTTTAAACCAAACTCTTTATTACGTGGCGCCATCACCGGAATTTGCACTAATCCATTGTTAGTAATTTCATCAGTATAATAAGCGTAATAAGCGCTGACATAACCTCCAATCAATAATTTCGCCTCATCGCTCGCGCCATCATTAATCCCAATATGACCAAAAAGTGTAGCGGAATCCCTCTCAATAACAAATGTTTTTTTCTTAGGTAAAGTATCCTGCGCTTGTAAATTCCACACTAAAAAAATGAATACAAGTAAATAAAGGCTGGAAAGGTTGATTTTCATTGATACAAAACTAACAATTTCTTTTCTCATTGTGCCTGCTAATCGTATTTTTGTATCATGTTTAATAAGGAGCTTGACCCCGATGATTATTACCTGAGTCCGGAAGGTTACGTGATTTTTACTGAGAAATACCTTTTAAAGCGAGGGTTTTGCTGTAAAAACGGCTGTAAACATTGTCCGTATGGCTATAATGTGAAAACGGGGAAGTTCGATAAGGATAAAAAGAATTAGATAATTCGGCAATTTGACAATTAGGTTGTTGTAAGACAAAAAATATTAAATTTGAGTGAAGAGTATTATGGATGTAAAAGAATTTCAACAACATGTTTTAAATGGAATACCAAAGGAATTGCCGACGGCCAAATCTTTTGATGCTACAATCAATCACGCACCTAAGCGGAAAGATATTTTAAGTGCTGATGAAAAAAAATTAGCGATTAGAAATGCCTTGCGTTATTTCGATTCAAAACATCATTCTGTTTTGGCGAAAGAATTTGCAGAAGAATTAAAAACATACGGACGAATTTACATGTATCGTTTCCGTCCTGATTATAAAATTTACGCGCGACCAATTAACGATTATCCTCATCAAAGCAAACAAGCTGCTGCCATCATGCACATGCTTAGTAATAATTTAGATTATGCGGTGGCACAGCATCCACATGAATTAATTACCTATGGTGGAAATGGTTCTGTGTTTCAAAACTGGGCACAGTATTTATTGACGATGCAATATTTGTCAGCAATGACAGATGAACAAACTTTGGTTTTATACAGCGGACATCCGATGGGATTATTTCCCTCACACAAAGATGCGCCGCGTGTTGTTGTTACAAATGGAATGATGATTCCGAATTACAGTAAGCCGGATGATTGGGAAAAGTTTAATGCATTAGGCGTAACACAATACGGACAAATGACTGCAGGTTCGTTCATGTATATTGGTCCGCAAGGAATTGTTCATGGCACAACAATTACCGTGATGAACGCCGCAAGAAAAATTTCCAAATCAGAAGAAGACAGAAAGGGAAAATTATTTATTACTGCCGGATTAGGTGGTATGAGTGGCGCGCAACCAAAAGCTGCACGTATTGCAGGATTAGTCTCGGTTACAGCCGAGATAAATCCGAAAGCAACGGCAACTCGCCATTCACAAAAATGGGTGGATGAAGTGTTTGATAGTTTAGATAATTTAATTCCAAGAATTAAAAAAGCTGTTGCAGATAAAGAAGCTGTTTCGTTAGCGTATCAGGGAAATGTTGTTGATTTGTGGGAACGATTGGTAAAAGAAAACATTAAAGTTGATATTGGTTCCGATCAAACATCTTTGCATAATCCTTGGGCGGGCGGATATTATCCAGCTGGTTTTTCATTGGAGGAAAGCAATAAAATGATGGCGGAGAATCCCGCACAATTCAAAACAGAGGTTCAGAAAACTTTAGTGCGTCATATTAATGCTGTAAATACATTACATGCAAAAGGAATGTACTTCTTCGATTACGGAAATGCATTTTTATTAGAAGTGTCGCGCGCAGGTGGTGATGTGTTTAAAAACAAAGCGGCAGGAGAATTCAAATACAATTCGTATGTGCAGGATATTTTAGGTCCGATGTGTTTTGATTATGGATTTGGTCCTTTCCGTTGGGTGTGTACAAGTGCGAATGAAAATGATTTACGTAAGACAGATGAAATTGCATTAGGCGTTTTAGAAGCAATGCATAAAACCGCTCCCGAAGAAATTAAACAACAATTAAGCGATAATATTATTTGGATTCGCGATGCGATGAAAAATAATTTAGTGGTTGGTTCACAAGCGCGTATTTTGTACGCAGATAGTGAGGCGCGTGTAAAAATTGCAGAAGCAATTAATAAAGCTATTGCAGAAGGAAAAATTACTGCGCCTGTTGTTTTAGGAAGAGACCATCATGATGTAAGCGGAACAGATTCTCCTTACAGAGAAACATCCAACATTTATGATGGTTCTAAATTTACGGCCGACATGGCTGTACAGAATTTTGTCGGTGATGCGTTTCGCGGTGCAACTTGGATTAGTTTACATAACGGCGGTGGCGTTGGCTGGGGCGAAGTTATTAATGGAGGATTTGGTTTGGTGCTAGACGGAAGTAATGATGCCGACAGGAGATTAAAACAAATGTTATTCTGGGATGTGAATAATGGAATTGCTCGTAGAAGCTGGGCGAGAAATAAAGAAGCGCTATTCGCAATCAAGCGTGAGATGGAACGTACTCCAAATTTAAAAGTCACACTGCCGAATTTAGTAGATGATAGCTTGCTTAACGATTTAAATTTTTAATTATGAAAAAATTATTCACCGCTGCTTTTGTATTTATGACAACATTTTTATCAGCACAAGTCAATTATATTTATTCTGATGGAAGTTCAAATAATTATATTATAAATGAAACTCTAATTAAATACGATCCTGTAACAAAAGAAAATAGTTCAAGCGGAACTTACAGCGGTGGTGAAGCAAAAAGCAAATCACTTTCTAAATCCGATTTTGAAAAAATTTCTACTTTGTTCAAGGAAGCGTTTGCGGCAAAAGCTGAGCAACAAACAGATCGTGCCATGATGACGGGTTTACTAATTCACAAAAAAGGAAAGAAAACTATTCAGCAAGTGGTGATAAAACCAAACTCGCCTTACATTGGAAAAATTGAGGCTTTACTAAAATCTTTGCTGTAGAGGACTACCAATCACTACTACTTCCACCGCCACCTGAATCTCCGCCACCACCTCCTCCAAAATCAGAGGAAGATGAGCTCCACGATGAAGATGAATCTGAACTGCTCCAGGAAGAACTGCTACTTGAAAAGCCTCCGCCTCCTTTTAAGTTCGCAAGTAAACCACACATCACAAAAATTATAATTCCACCAAGACAAGGAATTAACGCAAGAACTATTCCTATTATCAACCAAATAGTTGTTGCGGTGCTGCTACGTTTTTTTGCTGATTTGCCATAGAGCACTAAACATAAAACTAAAAACAAAACTAAATTGATTCCGTATCCTATTAAAACTCCCGATGTTCCTTTTCCATAATCTACCTCTTCGGGGGCTACTTGTCCTTGATCTTTTATTAAATCAGGATTAAATTCGTGACCACAATAATAAGCCAACATATCTATTCCTGCATTGATCCCGCCAAAATAATCGCCCTGCTTAAACAACGGACGCATTTCATTATCTTGAATACGCTTAGTCAATAAATCCGGTAAAGCCCCTTCTAAACCCAAACCGGTTTGAATTCTGAATTTACGGTCATCTTTAAAAATAGCAATGAGTACTCCGTTGTTCTTACCCTTTTGTCCTATTTTCCAATTATGAAATATGTCCTGACTATACTGCGCAAGGTCTTCCCCGTTGAGAGAGGCAGTCATGTAAACAAAAATTTGATTAGTAGTGGTGTCCTCAAATACTCTTAGTTTAGCATTCAAAGTGTTTTGTTGCTCTTGTGTTAAAGTACCCGTTTCATCATTAACATAATTACTTGGTTTGGCAGGATAGTTTTGCGCCCCAAGAAAAATGGGTAAGAACAAGAGTGTGAAGTAAAGCTTCTTTAACATGCTGTTGTAAATATACAAAAACAATCAAATTTCTTATACCTTTGATTTAATGAAACGCTTTTTATTTTTTCTCCTATTATTCTCCCTCAAATCCTTCTCTCAATTGCAGGACATAAAAATCATTATCCCTAAAGATTTTGGTTTTTCGTATATGGATTTTGTGCAGTTTCTGCCAGGCGAAAAACATTTTGTTGTTTGTTCAAATGCGCTTAGCGTATTAAATACCGAGACTTCTGAAATTGTTGACGAAGTTGATTTACCCTATCTCGCTAAAAATCTATCCATTAATCCTAGTGGAGATTTATTAATGGTGTGTGCAAATAACGAATTGTTAGTTTATAGTTTCAAGGACCAAAAACTGGAATTAGTTTTTAAATCGAATACTGCTGAGTTAATTAAAGGTCAGCCTAACAGTGAGTATTATGGAAGTTTGCCTATTAGCGGTTGCTTCTTTACAGGAAAAGGAAACGTTGCTTACATAAGTATTGGTTCTTTTAGTTTGTTGTTTGATGTGAATGAGAAAAAAGCTGTTTCGTCCAGCAACTTACCAGTTACAGATTATGTTTTACATGCCGCGGCTTTTCCAAAAAAACAGGAAGTGATTTTAGCTATTTCATCCGGAACAATTACTTCTTTAATAAAACATCCTGTTTCCAATCTCACACAAACGACAACGATTCTTAGTGACATTGCCAGCGTAACACGTTTAAAAATCCGCGACTCGCTTTTGTTTTGTCAGACTGCTGATAATTATTTTATTCTCAACCTTGAGACTAATAAAATTATCTATGAGGTAATGATGCCGAAACAATACATGGCATACTATTCGAGTCCGCAAAACCAGCAATACCTTCGTAAACCAAAGGCTTTAGGAAATCCTGATACAAAAAATTTTAACGAAGAATATATCTTTGATATGGATTTACATCCGGGGTCTTCGCAAGCTGCATTTGCTACAATCAAGGGAATTAAGTTTATTGATTTGAAGACAGGACAGCTAATTAAACAAACTCCCGGGATTTTTCAGCACATTAAATTCTCTTCTGAAGGGAAACGTTTAATTACGAATGGATATACTTCTTATAAAGCTCTCCGTGTTTACAATACGGCGAACATGCAAGTCATTTCAGAGCGCCCCGCCATGGATAATCCAATTTACTTTGCGGGGATTAGTCCGAATAAACGCTGGTTGTACACAAAAGGAAATGTCTCAGCGTATATTTGGGACTTAAATAATTTCAGTAAGTACGCCGAAATAAAAGACGCAAGCGGAAAAGATTCTACCTCTGTTTACAATTTGTTTTTTCTGAGTGATTCAGAAGTCGTGGTTTGTTCGGGAAAAGCATATCCGAATTTTAATCTTTCTATTTACAATATTCTTAAAAAGAAATATACCCGAACCATTAAGAAAAACGTATTTGCGGCAGCGAGCGGCTTTTTAAACGGTGAATTTTATTATGCCGATTATACTTCGCTTCATATCATCAACTTAAAAACTTTAGCTGAGGAAACTTATACGGGAATGTACTCTCTTGCTGTAAGCAACCAATACAAAATAATAAACTTCACGAAAGATTTAGTCTTTGTGCCAGATGCAGGAAAATTTAAAATCGTTAACCGAAAAACTAAAAAGACGGAATATGAAAGTGAGAACTGGTTGGTGACTGCTCCGGTTATATTAAGTCCCGACAATAAATTTTTGTACACCTCTGCTCAAGTCACAAAAAAGAAAAACTTTAGCGGCACAGAAGTGGATATGCCTGTAAACGCTATTGTGAAAATTGATATGACTTCAAAAAAGATAGTCAAAGATTTTGCGGAGACCTATTATCCTTATGATATAAAAATAAAAGACAATGGTGCCAAAATTTGCATCTGGTATTTAATATACAATATTGGCAGTACTGATAATCTTCAGGAAAGTATGTACACCGAATACAATACAGAAACGGGTGCAGAACTTCTTTCAAAAACTTTAATTAAATCGAAAGAACTTGCCACAACGCATTACACAAGCGATAATGGAAATTATTTTGCTTTAAGTGATGCCATGGGAAAAGACTTTAAGATATTTGACAAAACAGGAGAACAAATATTTAATTTAAGCGATTCCAAAATTTTAATGCCGAATTGTTTTTTCATTGAGGAATTGGAGCAGGTTATTATTACAGGCTCTTCTTCTTCGCTCGCCATGTTTGTGGATTTGAAAAAGAAAAAAGTAATCGGCTCGTTAGCTAATGCAGTGAACGATAATTTTTTTATGATAACTCCCGATTATAAATACATGGGTTCAAAAGATTTTATTAAGAACATCCGTTTTAAACGCCAGAGTGAGATTTATAGTTTCGAGCAATTTGATGCGTATTTAAATCAACCTCATCAAGTATTGCGTGCTTTTGGATGTAAGGATAGTTCTTTGATCAAAGCTTATGAAACAGCATATTTAAAACGTATGCGTGTATTAAATATAAAGCCCGGCGCTAATATTAATTTTTCTGCTGCTCCTGAATTTCAATATGTAAAATTACAAGAGGAAAAAGGTGGCGCTGTAAGTTTTAACGTCAGCGTTAATAAAGGCGCCACTAAATTAAAACAATTAGATGTTCTGAATAATGGCACCGTAGTTTTTACAGAAAAAATTCCAGAAGAACAAAGTTCTCATTATGAAAAAACAATTAAACTGGAAAGTGCTTCAGGAATTAACCGTTTCGAATTTATTGCAAAGGATGAGGCGGGGCTAGAAGCCCCCCGTGTGCCACGTTTATTTAACAACACCAGCAATGTAAAACCCAATTTATATTTAGTGGTGATTGCCAGCGAAAAATTTAAGAATACAAAATTCGATTTATCTTATGCTGTTAAAGACGCGAGTGATGTTTCGAAAACAATGGTTAACTCAAAATCGTTTGGTAAAATTGAGGTGAAGAAATTATTTAATAAATCTTTCACAACAGATTCCGTAAAACTATTAAAAGACTTTTTCGCGAAAGCAACTATTAACGATGTAGTAATGGTGTTTTTTGCGGGACACGGTTATTTGGATGATGACTTGAGTTATTACTTCCCTACACATTATACTGATTTCACTGACCCTAAAATAAATTCGGTAAACTTTAAAGAATTTGAAACGTTATTCAAAACAATGAAACCTATTCGCAAATTAATGTTTGTGGATGCTTGTTTTAGTGGGGAAGTAGATGAAGATATTTATGAAATGGATGGCGATGATAAACCACAAAAAGATAAACGCGATATCCGAATTTCAGGAACAACATTTGTACAAAGTACCGCCTTAGAAATGTCGAAATCAATTTTCTCGGATTTACGTCAGAATTCAGGCGCAACAATTATTTCTTCTGCAGGCGGAACAGAAGCTGCTTTTGAAGGTGAGAAGTGGAATAACGGTTTGTTTACTCATTGTTTAATTGATGGCATGACTAAAGGAAAAGCTGATGCAAATAAAGATCAAAAAATTATGCTAAGCGAATTGCAAAAATTTGTGGCCGAAGAAGTAAATCAACTTTCTAACGGAAAACAAACGCCGACTTATCGGGTTGAGAATACCGTTTTGGATTATGAGCTTTGGTAAGACCCCCTCCCCGCCTTTGGCGGGACTCCCCCTTGTAAAGGGGGAGAAATGTTTTATTCATACAAAAGAAATTTCTACTAAGATTATCAGCGATTCAATAATTTCACGCCGAACAAATTCATTATAAAAACGCGAAATTTTCCTCCACTTACCAAGGGGAGGTGGCGCGCAGCGACGGAGGGGTTAATTTAACGTAAGCCTTAATCCCCCATAAACCCTTATTCCTTGTATAGGCGCGTAATTATAAGAAGGGTCGAATGTGTAACCGTTTGGATTATCAATAACATTATCTACTTTCTTATCAAAAGGATCGTTGGCGCGCATGATTGGATTTTCCGGTAAGAAATTTAAAATGTTCTTTGCGCCTAAATAAATTTCGAATTTATCGTTGAAGGTTTTTGAGATTTGAAAATTTAATAAACAAAACCATGGAGAATATTCCGGACGATAATCATTTGGTAAAGTTGGCAAACGTTGCGGACCGTACCAATTACCTGTTACATCCAATTTAATATTTGGTTTTGGGAAAGTATATCCCACAATTATGTTGCCACTCCAGCGCGGAGATTGTAATTGCCAACTAGCAACTTCTTTTCCTGTACTGTCCTTTGTTATGTTTTGTACATCGGCATAAGTAGCGCCTAAATTAAATTTGAAGTTTCCTGTACCAACTAAAGATGCGTTTAATGATGCGCCACGTGAAAAAGCATAACCACTTAAATTATCATAAATCACTTTGTTTGGATCAATATCGTAGTTACCATAAATTTTATTGGTGAAATAATAATAAAATGTGCTTGCGTCCCAAATTATCATTGAGGTTCTTGTGGCCTTCATTTTGTAAACCACATTTAATGAGCCATTATAAGATTGTTCAGGCTTTATTTTATCAACAAAAACAACTTCGCGTGCGCCCGTTAAGGCGGCGTGGTCTTCAGTAAATACATTCACAATTCTAAATCCTGTACCAAAATTTAATCTGAAAATTAATTTATAGGATGGCGCCCATTTGTAAGCGATTCGCGGCGAAGGAATAAATTTATATATCTCATTATAATCCCCTCTAAAACCTAAAAGTAATTTGTGCTTTGATAAACTGTCTAAAGTAATTTCGTTTTGCAAAAACAATCCAACTGTGTTTGCGCTTTCCGGAATATTTACCTTTCCATCTTTACTTTGCGTTACCGCTGAGTTATCATCGAACCACAAATTCTTATAAGCAATTCCCATTAAAAAATCATGACGCTTTCGTTTTCCCAATTGCTTATTCCAATACGTTTGTGCAAATGCGGTTGACTGAAAAGCCATAAAAGAAGTTTTTCCATAATAGGAATCATGATCATGTAAATTGTAAGAGAGTTGTGTGTAAATTTTTTCTTTTACAGGCCATTCGTATTTCGCAATCAATTCTGCACGGTTCGTAAAAATACTTTCTCCATAAACACTATCACCTCCTCTGAATTCTTTGTCCCAATTCATTTGTCCGCCCCAGCGATCTTCATAAACATAACGTCCTGCAATACTAAACTCACGATTATTTTTTCTGTTAAAGCTAATTTTATTAAAAGTTGAAATACGCTTTTGCAAAGTCACATCTGTAAAACCATCCTTATTAATATCAATTGGCGAATCGTAATAATACACATTAACGCCGCTTAGTAAATTTGCCTTCTTACCAATTTTCAATTTTGTACTGATGTCTAAATTATTTTCTAAATAAGACGTTCCGAAATAATCCACGTAAAACTTTGGAGCAAGCGCAGGATTTTTTGTGATTAAATTTATTGTTCCACCCATTGCTTCCGAACCATACAAAGCTCCGGCCGGACCTTTTGCAATTTCCAAACGCTCCATCATACTGGCGGGAATTCCCATTAAGCCGTACACCGAAGAAAGTCCGCTTACAATTGGCATTCCGTCAATTAAAATTAAAGTGTAGGGGCCTTCCATGCCGTTAATGTGAATGTCGCCCGTATTACAAACGTTGCAATTAATTTGGGGCTTCACGCCATTCACCATTCCTGTTGCTTCAAATAAATTTGGGGTGGCGGTTTTTTGAAAAAGTTTTGGTGTAACGATATCTATGTTTATCGGACTATCATCTTTACTAATTTCCTTCATCGTTCCTGTGATCACAACCTCTTCCATCCCTAGTCCGGTTGAATCCGTTAAGGCTTTCTTCTTCTGCGAAAAAAGGTTTGGACTTAGTAATATCAGGGCTATCAACAGCTTTTTCATCTCGAAACAAAGATACATCTAACCTAAAAACAATTATTAGGTAAGCCTAATTATTAGTATATTTACACTATGATAAAGACATCGGATGAGAAGTATTTGAGAGCTATTTACCAGGTTAGTCACACCGAAGGAAACAGTAAGGTAACCCTAAGCGAATTAGCTTATTATTTGGATTTGAAGCCGCCAACCGTATCGGAACGCATTGGAGTTCTCCAATCAGAAAAATGGATCACTTACAAAAAGAAAGAGGGAATTCAGCTGACAAAAGTTGGTGAAAAAGAAGCGTTAAACGTTGTTCGTAAGCATCGCATTTGGGAAACTTTTTTACATAAGGTTTGTAAATTTAGTTGGAGCGAAGTGCATGAATTAGCAGAGCAGTTACAAAATGTAAATTCAGAAAAATTAATTGATCGCATTTACGAATTAAGCGGAGCGCCAAAATTTGATCCGCATGGTGATCCTATTCCTGATAAAAGTGGAAAATTACCAGTGAGTGAAAGAAGACCTTTATTAAATAGTATTGAAGGTTGTAAGTGTATTGTGCTTGGCGTGAATGAAGACAGTCACGAGTTTTTAAACTACTTAACCGATTTGAAAATTGGGTTGAATGAAAAATTAATTGTAGAAAAAGTTTTTGGTTTCGATGGCTCGATGAAAATAAAATACAGAAATAATGAGAGTGTTATTCTTTCTCCGAAAGTCGCAGAGAAAATTCAAGTGACTTGTGTGAAGCCGGGCTGTGCTTGTAAGAATTAATCGCCTTTCTTTTTTCGGAACTCTATATTTGAAGTGATGCTTAATTGCAAAGCGTGATTGTTTTCAATTCGGATGCCATCACTTTTTACAATACTCTGATACAAATAACCTGCCTCTATTCTTCCCAAAACGGGCACTTTATATCCTAATGCAACATAAGCGCGGTTTTGATCGAACACATTCGCGCCAACATTTTTTCCGAAATTGATAAACAATTCGTCATACGCAGAAATATAAAACACCTTGTCTTTTATTTCTTTTCCGTTAATCGGTAAAGAAAACCGCGTTAACAAACGGAAGCGATTTGTGTAAACATCTTTACCCACTTCATACTTGTTTTCTACTTTATCATACACGGGCGAATAAACATAACGCTGCTCTAAACGAAAACGACTGATCATTTCAAATCTTGAAAGATTCGTTTTTACCTGGAATTGTTCCCAAATGCGATGTTCGGGAAAAGTAATGGGTGAAGGCAAATCTCCGTAAGGATAGGTTTCCACATAAGCATAACCTGCAGTAAAAAAAGATTTATCACCTGTGTAAATATTTATGCCGCCCCTTAATAATAATTGTTTCGGCGCAGCAACAAATTCACTACGGCGTAATTGTGCTTCCAGATGCAAACCAATTCTGTTAGTAATCTTATGATTACCGAAATACATTAACCAACCTGTATTATTGTAATAATGCTTTCTTGGCGTTTGTGAGAAAACAACAACAGGGAAAACAATAAATAATATCAGAAGTTTTTTCATCATTTGCAGAATGACAAAAGTAAAAAACCGCCTTCAATCACCCTAACTACAAGATACTAAATAACATTTTTTATATTTTAGCCCCAATGCTTACGAAAATGGTTCTGCCATTTGCGGGCATTAAGCCTGGTCCGGGGTAACCTCCTGCTCTTCTGGTGAAATAAGAAACATCGCCTAGGTTATTGATTCCTGCTTTAAAATTAAACTTTTGTGCAAATAACCAAGTTACAGAAGCGTCCATTACAGTATATCCAGGAACTTTTCCAACTGTGGCTACTGCATTTGTTTTTTCAGTGTTTTGTGCGTCAGCAAATACTTCGCTAACCTGACTTAACTGAAATGTTGCAGAAACTTTTTTATAAATATATGTTGCGCCGTATCTACCAATGTTTTGAGGCGCATATTCTACACGTTTATTGTGAATAGATTTTGTGACATCGTTTGCAATTGCAGGATTATCCCAGCGTGTATATTTTGCATCAACATACGCATACGATGCATAAAGTGTTAGGTAGCCCACTTTTGATTTTGAAGTGAAAATTCTAATTGGATCTATCTCAACAAATAATTCTGCTCCCTGACTAACTGATGTGCCAATGTTTGTTTTAAAATTTACTCCGTTTTGTGTGATGGTTCCTATGCGGTTATCATACACTAAATAAAATCCGCCAACATCAAAACTTAACCAATCTTTAATTCTTCCTCTGTAGCCACCATCAATATTATATCCGCCGGCATCCTTCAAATCGGGATCAATTACTTCTGTGGTTGCTGAAGGTGTTAATTCAGAATACGTAACAGGGCGATATGATTGGCTAAAGTTTGCATAAAAATTGGTTGTGCTTGTCATTAAAAATTCTGCGCCAACTCCTAACAACAAAACATTACGTTGTCTTTTTACAGGAGAAAAAGTTCCTGTTGGTGTTGTGTTTAAATATCCGGATGCTGAAGAAGAAATAATTTCGTAACGAGCGCCCGGTGTTATAGTAAGGCGCTTACAAAGTTTGAACATGTTCTCAATATAAAAAGCATAATTATCGGTGATGTAATTATATTCCTTTGTGTATTCTTTTCCGTTCGATAAAGCGGTAACTGTTAAATCATAATCGTTTCCGCCGGTGCCTGTGCCAACCTGACGTCGTAACATATCACCACGATACATACGTGCGCCAATAGCAAGTGCGCTTTTTTGTTTAAACAAATTATACATTTGTAAAAAACGTAATTCGCTCCCGTAATTATTATAATTATCTCTGTCGAGTTGGCGTGGGTTATATGATTTAATAGCAGTATTAAAAGTATCAGCAACGTTTAATCCTTTCATAAAACCAACACTATTTCTTTCTGCCATAATGCCGAATACTTTAATGCTGAGTTTTGTGTTTTCGCTCATGTTATAATCTGCGTAAACATTTGCAACATTCCACGGCGCAGCAATCCAATTACGGCTACGAACAGATTGACGGGAATCGGCATTGAATAATGAATCTGTTAATCCTCCCGGCTGTTGACTAATGTACGTGCTACGGGTATATTGTATTCCAATATTTAATTTTGGTGTTACAGAATAATTTAAGGCTATGTAACCGACATTTATTTCATAACGGTTGTTTTCCCTCCATCCTTCAGAACCGCGGTGGTGAAAAAAAGCATAATAGGAGAATTTTTTATAGGTGCCGCCCAAAGCATTATATGAATTGAACAAACCATAAGAACCAAATGTTTGTTGTGTTTCATAAACAATTGGTTTATAAGGACTGCCTTTTTTCATTACATAATTTAGCAAGCCACCGAATTGCGGACCAAATTGCAAAGATGAAGCGCCGCGAATAACTTCAATTTTTTCTACGCCTTCTAATGGCGGGCTATAATATGCTTCCGGATAACCAAAAGTTTCGCCGCTAATATCGCCGCTATTTTGACGAACATTAAATTCCCAGGAACGATTTGGACTTAAGCCGCGTGTTGAAACGCCAACCTGAATTCCCGAACCATCATTTTCCCAAACAGTAACGCCGGGAACTTTTCCAAAAACCTGACGTGAGTTATTTACAGAAAGGTCTGCATCAATATTTCCTAACTTAATAACTTCGTTTTTCTTTCCCGCAAAAATGCAAGTGCCTTGTGTTTCCGGCATGCGTTCGATTTCATTCTTTAATGGCTTCTCATTTATTTCTATTTCTGGTAAACTAACTGTTTTTGCAGAATCTATTTGTTGTGCATTCGAAAAAAATGAAGCGGAAAAAATAAAACTTAATAGAATATAGCGGGTTTTCATAACATATAAATTAGTACGCTACAAAAGTGTTATTTATACTAAGTCTAAACAATACCTAAAAAGAGGTATGTTCTGCTTTTATGATGAAAGTCAGGGATTTAGATTACGTTTTTCGTAATGAAAATGCAGCAATTATTACGCTTATTAGGGTTAATATAGCCCCCATCATAAACGGCGCGCCGGGGAAATAAACGGACGATGTTGCGGCGGTGAAATAAGAAAACAATCCTGTCATTAATAAAGGACCAATGATAGATGTAACGCTTATTAAACTGGTGAGAGCCCCTTGTAATTCGCCTTGCTCGTTTGCAGGAATGTTTCCTGAAATTAAACTTTGTAATGACGGCCCTGCAATTCCTGCTAAAGCATAAGGAACCATAAAGGCAAACATCATCCATCCTTTTGATGCAAAAGCAAACAATGTAAATCCAACAACGTACAAACACAATCCAATAAATACAGATTTTTTGATCCCCATATTCTTTGCGTGTAACGAATTAATCCTCCTTGCACTAATGCAACTGAAACGCCAACAAAAGAAATGGAGTAGCCAATCCATTGTTCGTTCCACTTAAATTTTTCCATGGTGTAATATGTCCATGTGCTTTGTGCGGCGTGACCGGCAATATAAATTAATACAATCGACAACACCAATCCTAATATGGCAGGATAACGTCTTAGATGTAGTAAAGAGCCTAAAGGATTTGCGCGTTTCCAATCAAAGGCACGGCGATTTTCTTTTGATAAAGATTCAGGTAAAACAAAATAACCATAAATCCAATTTAATAATGATAATGCCGCTGCTGCTAAAAACGGAACGCGGACTCCCCAATGACTAAACACACTTCCTAATAATGGACCGACAATAAATCCTAATCCAAATGCAGCGCCAACCATTCCAAAGTTTTGTGCACGGTTTTCGTTTGTGCTGATGTCGGCAATGTAAGCTGATGCTGTTGTAAAACTCGCGCCGCAAACGCCGGCAATTAATCGTCCTACAAATAACCACCACAGATCAGGAGCGAAAAATAAAAAGAGATAATCAATTCCCAAACCCAATAACGAAATTAAAAGAACAGGCCTTCTTCCATAACGATCGCTTAAGCCGCCTAGTATTGGAGAAAAAACAAATTGCATGATGGCATACGCAAAGGTTAACCATCCTCCGTAAGTTGCAGCATCGCTAACACTTCCTCCGGTTAGTTGTTGTATTAGTGTTGGAACAACGGGGATAATAATTCCAATACCTGTACAATCCACTAAGAGTGTAATGAAAATAAACAGTAATGCTTTTTTATTTGCGTCTTTGGTCATAAATGTGCGCGCAAATGTAAGGAGAATGCCCGAAGCACAAAATTATTTCTCGGTTGATTTTTTAATGTTAACATAAAAGTTTCTGTTAACCGACACTTCCATTTGTTTTGGCAAACCAATAGAATTCCATTTTTCACTTGGGCGGAACAGCAGACTGTTGTTCCCTATATTAATTCTTACCGGCATATTAAAACCAGGAACACAATTGGTCCAGCGCATCGAAAGCACTTCGTCTTTCCAATAGTATTCAAAAGTTGGAATTTGTGTGGTACGTAAATACTGATCAAACACTTTTGTCAAATCCAACTTCAAATAATTTATCATATAAGTTTCTACTTCTTTGCTTGTTGTAGTTGTATGCCAAAATGTTTTGTTGATGTCACGCAAAAAAGATTTCCAAAGACTATCGTTGTTTACCAATTGACGAATAGTGTGCAACATGTTCGCTGCTTTATTATACATATCTCCTGAGCCATCGCGGTTCACTTCATAGTCGCCAATAATTGGTTTGTCATTATCAATTCCTTTTCTTGTTCCAATAACGTAATCGGCTCCCGCTTCTTTTCCAAATAAATATTCAGTGTACAACGCTTCCGAATAAGAAGTAAATCCTTCGTGTACCCAATTATCAGCAACGTCCTTTACGGAAATATTGTTTCCAAACCATTCATGTCCTGATTCGTGAACAATAATAAAATCCCATTTTAATCCCCAACCTGTTCCTGATAAATCTCTTCCCATGTAGCCCTTCACATAGTTATTTCCATAAGCCACTGCGCTCTGATGTTCCATTCCTAAATGCGGCGCTTCCACTAATTTAAATCCGTCTTCATAAAAAGGATATTTACCAAACCAATTTTCAAAACACCGCAACATGGTTTTTGTTTCCTTAAAATGTTCTTTTGCTTTTTCTAAATTATAATCCAACACCCAATAATTAATATCCAACACGCCGCCTTCTCCATTTAAAGTGTCTTTAAAATTTAAGTATTTTCCTATATAAGGAATAATAGAATAATTATTAATTGGATTTACAATTGCCCAATTCCACGTTTTGGTTCCGTTGTTGTTTTCGATTGTAGAGCGAAGTTTTCCTCCTGCAACTGCGACTAAATCATTTGGTGCTGTAATAAAAAAAGAAACGCTATCGGGTTCATCATACATGTGATCTTTATTCGGAAACCAAACACTGCCTGCCATGCCTTGACACGCAATTGAAATCCACGGGTTCTTATTTTTGTCCTTTTTCCAAATTAGTCCACCGTCCCATGGTGGCAATTTTGCGGCTTTCGGTTTGCCGTGAAAATAAAATGTGATCTGATTTTGCTCGTTTGCTTTTTGTTCTGTAGATAGATTTATGAAATAAGCATCGCCATCTTTTTTCCAACCACATTTTTTATTGTTTTGAATAGCGCTATCCAAAATCATTGGCTCGCGCAAATCAATATGCATAATTTGTAAAGGAGATAAAACTTTGTAAGTGGTTTTGTTGACGCCTGAAACAGAACTGTCTTTTGCGTTGAACGAGGCATGTAACTCATAATGCAATACATTCCACCATTCACGTTCCTTTGTAATTTTCCCCTTTAAAGAATCCGCATGCGTGTATTTGCTTTGTGATAAAACAAAGAAAGGAAACAATAAAAAAAGGGCTACGATGCGCATAGCCCTAAATTAGTTTATTTTTTGGAATTGAGATTAACCCCTTTTGGGTGATTATTCTAAAACAATTTTCTTTGTTTTAATGCCTCCGTTTATGTCACGCATACGGACAAAGTACATTCCCTTTTTTTGGTCTGATAGGTTTATTTCTAAAGACTCGCGTATTTCCTGAATTTTATAAACTTGTTTACCTTCCACATTAAAAATAACAATTTCATAAACCGTCTTCCAGAGTCCTGTATTTATCACAAAAGTTCCGCTGCTTGGATTTGGGTAAATATTAACTTCATTCATTAAAACTAATTCGTTTATTCCAACCGAAGTAATGGTGACAACAATTTTTGCAGTATCGCTATTACAAGAATTATATCCGATTAAAGAAATAGTATAGGTTCCATTAGTGGTGTAAGTATGAGCTGTATTTGTTGTTGTACTTGTGCCGCCATCGCCAAATGCCCAAGCATACGTTGTTGCGCCGGCTGATGTATTTGTAAGTGTAACAGAATTACTAATTGCACTAACGGTAAAAGCGGCGTTTACTTTAAGATAATTATTGTTCAACGCTGTATCTGCAATACCATCACTCAAATTATAATATGTTCCGCTTGCCGTGTTTTCTAATTTAATAGCGCGTACCATGTATTTATAAATTCCGGGATACAACAAACAATTGTCGGTATAAGTTGTGCCGGTTATTGGTAATGGATTTAGTTTCACATAAACTTTATTCGTGTCGTTCCTCATATAAATATTATAGCCGACAACAGCTGTTTCAGTTGAAGCGCTCCAAGAAATATTGCAATTGTTTCCTGCTTTAGTTGCTATAACATTTGATACGGGAGCCACTACATCATTCTTCAAAGTTGGATCGCCCATTAAACCATGATGAATCCATCTACCGGTAATTCCTGTTGGACTTCCAAAATACAGAGAGCCAATATTGTTTTGTGTCAGCATAACGCCGTAACCAATATTTTCACCAAGACCCATATGATGCAATTGGTAATGCACGCGGCCCGACCAAACATTTGCCAAAATTTTTCCTTGTGCTAATGCTGCTCTTAAAAAATTATCATTGCTGTCCCAGTCTCCAAAATAAGAACCAAACAACATGGTGAATACGCCTTGTAAATTTGATGTTGAAAAATTTGTAGTTGAACCAATGCCCGAAGCGCTGGTATAAGTTCCTCCGCCACAACCGTACGACCATAAATAACTTCCTGCTGCTAAATCAGTAAAATAATCTCCCGCTATTACATTAGCAGAACCAACTAGTGGGGCAAAATTTTTGTACCCGCTTGCGGCAAAAGCCTCTCCTGCCATAAAACCAAAATTATCATCAATAGTAGCGCGTTTTTGTGGAGAAAATATTTTCATTCTGTAATCATGATCTTTATCTAAATAATTTTTTAATAACGTTTGTTCTGTTGCAGCAAACGAAGGGAGGTTTGCAAAATCCGCTCTTCCAACTTGTAGTTCTAAGTCACTGGGGATTGCACTTTGATCGAATTTTTTATCCCCGGGAACATTTTGTGTTCTTGCCGGAGATGCGGTTGTTGATGTAACAGAAAGATCAGTCCAGTTTCCATTTACGTCAGCATAATAAGTGTCCGTTGGCCAAGCGCCTAAATGATCGGGGTGGCCATCAGGATTAATATTTCCACTATAAGGAACAGGAACGTGTCCCACAATAAAAATAGCTTTTGTATTTGTTGGGTCTGCCGTGTAATCTGCAACCACAAAAGATTTTACATGAGTAACTGTTGCCGCCCGCAAAACATTATGACGAACAACTGTCCAGCCATCGCCTTCCAAATCATCTTCTAAACGTTTTAATTCTGTTGCAAGGGTTGTAACAAATGTGCTGTCGACTAATAAAATTAATTTTCCTTTTTTGTCTACCGCCGGAATATTTATTCCTGAATTAATATATCCGTATCCTGTATAGCCGGTTCCTGTTCTGATAATTCTATATTCATAATTTGCTCCAACCGCGATTGCATTGTCTATATACTGATTTACGGTTCCCGTTAAAGAAGCAATAATAGAGCCCCAGGCTGCTGCTGTTTTTAATTTGCGGTAAATGTTATACTGAGTTGTGGTTGCGTTCCCAACCCAATTCAAAGTTATTGAAGGGGCGGTGCTGTTTGTTGTTGCTGTTATTTGGACTGCAGCATCAACAGGAGATTGTGCTTGTGAAATTAAATTCGATAATAAAAACAGGCTTAGTAAAAGTTTTTTCATCAGGATAAATTTGAATAACAAATATATCTTTTTTGAAATGAAAAACAAGTTTTTTGACTCGCTATTTACCTTGTTTCAATAGACGGAGTGCGCTATTTTCCTTCTTGCGCATCAAATCTGAATCGGTTCTGGTTTTATCCTTATAACCACATAGATGAAGAACGCCATGAATAATAACACGATGAAGCTCTTCTTCAAAACTTACATCAAACTTTTGGGCGTTCTCTTTTATGCGGTCAACACTAATGAAAATATCGCCGGATACTTTTTTACCCTCATTATAATTAAAGGTAATTATGTCGGTGTACGTGTTGTGCTTTAAATATTCGATGTTGATTTTTAGAAGTGATTCGTCTGAAACAAAAGTATAATTCAAATTTCCTAAAACGCGTTTTTCTTTTTCTATTACAGACTTAATCCAGATTTTTAATTCCGACTTACGCCTTAAATTAAAAATAATATTATCGTTAGAAAAAGAAATGGCCATTTATTCTAATGTTGAATCGGCAACTACGCTTGGTAATTGTCCGCTGTTAATGTTCTTAATGTATTCTTCGGTTTTAGAAATGGAGTTGCGATAATTATTGATGCTTAAGTTCAGAGCCTTTACATTTTGCTCTATTGTCTTTATTAATTCATCAGCGTGTCCTTTTTCAGAACTATAATAAGATAGCGCCACGTTGTTTTGAACATTACTTTCCTTTAAATCAGAAGATAGTTTTTGAATTTGAACAATGCTGGTTTCGGTTTGTTTAATTAGTTCGGTTTTGCTCTTATTGAAATCAGAAATGGTGCTGCCTGATTTTACAAAAAGCTGTAGCGCGTTTCCTTCTGTTTTTCCAATTGTATCTTTAACGTTACTTTTTAAAAACGAATTATAGGTGTCGAATTTTTCGAATTGCAAATTCTGAATGCTTAGCTCAGATTTTTTTAATTCATTTAATTTTACTTGTAAAACTATTTTGGTGCTATCTAAAATAGAAATTTCCTTTTCATACATATTGCTATGCTTGCAATTTGAGAAACAAATCGAAAACAAAACTAGTATGAAAAGAAAAAAGCGCATTAATTAATGATATCCATTCCCATGTAAGGCACTAATACTTTAGGAACTTTAATTCCTTCGGGTGTTTGATTGTTTTCTAATATAGAAGCTACAATTCTTGGTAAAGCTAAAGCGCTGCCGTTTAAGCTGTGCGCTAATTGTGTTTTTCCATCAGCGCCTTTGAATCTACATTTTAATCTGTTTGTTTGAAAAGTTTCAAAATTAGAAACAGAGCTAACCTCTAACCAACGTTTTTGTGCAGCGCTCCAAACTTCCATATCGTAAGTTAATGCAGAAGCAAAACTCATATCGCCACCACATAATTTTAAAGTGCGGAATGGTAATTCTAATTCTTTTAAAATGCTTGCAACGTATTCGCGCATTTCTTCTAACGTCTCGTAAGATTTATCAGGGTGTGCCATTTGAACAATTTCAATTTTATCAAATTGGTGCAAACGATTTAATCCACGAACGTCTTTTCCATAACTTCCCGCTTCTCTTCTGAAACACGGTGTGTATCCACAGTTTTTTATTGGAAAGTCGCTTTCTTTTAAAATTACATCACGGTAAATATTAGTAATTGGAACCTCAGCAGTTGGAATCAAATAAAAATTATCAACCTGTGCGTGATACATTTGTCCTTCTTTATCGGGTAATTGTCCAGTACCATAAGCGCTGTCCTCATTAATTAAAATGGGAGGTTGTATTTCCAAATACCCTGCAGCGGTTGCTTTATCTAAAAAATAATTTATTAATGCGCGTTGTAATCTAGCTCCCTTTCCTTTGTAAACAGGAAAACCCGGACCGGTAATTTTTACGCCTAATTCAAAATCAATTAAATTATACTTTGTGGTTAGTTCCCAATGTGGGACCGCTGCTGCGTGTAATTCTGGTTTTGTTCCTTGCTCATTTACCACTTCATTATCTTCAGGTGTTTTTCCTGCCGGAACTTTTGTGCTTGGTGTATTTGGAACAAGTAATAATAATTTTTTAATTTCTTCTTCTATTGTAGCTAAACTTTCGTCAAGTTGTTTTTCTTTTTGTTTCAGCTCAGCTGTTTTTGCTTTTTGAATTTCGGCTTCTTCTTTTTTTCCGCTCTTCATTAACTCACCAATTTGTTTGGCAAGCACATTCGCTTCTGCTTTAATGGCATCGCCATCTTTTTGTGAAGCGCGGCGGGCATTATCTAACTCAATAACTTTTGTAATTATTGTTTCAGCATCTTTAAAGTTTTTGATAGCAAGACGTTTTAAAACTTCGTCTTTATTGTCGCGGATATAGTTCAGTTGTAACATAAGGTTATTTGAAAATCACGAATTGGTTATTATATGTTTTGTTGTCTATTTGTATCGATAGAAAATAATTCCCCTGACTTAAATCTTGCACGTCAATTTCATGAAGGTATTCCGAGGGGTCTTGCTTTCCTAAATTTTTTCTTATTACAGTTTTTCCGTTGGCATCAATAACAGCTATAACTATAGAAGCGCTTTGCAATAAATTATATTTCAAATTAATAAAGTTGCTTGCCGGATTCGGAAAAATGGAATATTCCATTTGCGCTTTAACATCAATTATTCCTGTGCTTGAATTATTAATAGACCATATTACAGAGTAAGAATGTAATGAAGGATGATTAACGTCTTTTGATAATCCTGTTGTATCAATCACCGTTACCTTTAAGGTGTTGGTGCCGGGGATTAAAGAAATTGCATTTACTAAAACTGAATCTGTATTATTTGAAATAACAACAGAATTTAAATCCCATGTTCTTTTTAATGTGTTTGGATTTGGTTTTACTAAAGTTGTTTTAAACCACTGACTGCTTGATGTAAAAGTAACAGCTGTTGCGTTAGGCGGATAATAAGCATCAATAGGATTGCTTAAAGTATGAATTCTTTCGATAATAGTTTGCTGGCATACCGAACAAAATGGAAATGACAACGATTGCATTTTACAAGATTGATGTGGCTTAAACCATAAATTCATTGGTGATGATGCGCCATGAGGATAAACACCAACAGAATTAATTCCAACCCACTGACTCCATTTTACAGTTAGGGAATTGCTGTTGGCTGTCATGTTTGGTTTCTCTGCTGCATATCCAATGCCTGCCCAATATTCATCTGCAAGTCCGGCAAATGAATGTCCTATTTCATGAACGGCAATATCTTTTGATGCTGAGTTAAGTGATGTTGCTGCAATGCTTCCGCCTGAGCCTCCGTAAACTGTAGAGTTGCCAAGCATAATTATTTGATCGTAGTTAGGAAAGTGTGTTGACAGAACCGAGAAAACAGTACTGCTATTTCCTGCTACCATTAAGCGATGAATATTTCCCCAATCGAAACGCGTGCCAAAATAATTTGTGACAGAAGTAACAGGACTTGCAGGTTCAGTAACATCAGTTGCTGTTCCCGGATGCGTGACGCCACTTTGTGTAGAAACACATTTGATAGCATACACATTAAAGTAATTTGTGTAATTACTAAAAGGCGGTGTTGCAAGTAAGTAGTTTGATATTGCTGTAGCGTCGCTTAAGTATTGCGTGGTTTGTCCGCTTGTGTAGCCATCGCCCATCACAACAATATTAATTCGTTTGCTAACCGGTCCTGTTTTTATTAACGTATCAACTCCTATTACAGATTGGCTTTTTAAAATAAAGCTAAACACACAAAACAATAAAATAAAAACTCTACTTTTCATTTTTCAAAATTATAGCGGTTTGTTTAACTCCTTTAATCGTTTCTGTTATTTTAATTTTTTTCCAGTCGCTGTAATATGGAACTCTTATTATAAAATTGCCTTCAGGTAAAGATACCAATTTTGCTTCTATTTCGCCATTCTCCGAAAAAACATCATACTTTTTAGCAAGAGGGTGTTCTGCATGTTCTTTAATATTATTTCCGTCCTTATCTGTTATTTCAATTAGTACGTTGTTGGGTAGTGTAGCGCCCTGGTTGTTTTGTGTGAAATTACTCTTTGTGTTTGCTACATTAATCGTGTTTACAGTAATCTGACTTTTTTTACTTATAGAATCCCAAATAAATTTAAAATCATAAAAAGCGGTTTTTTCATTTGCTTTCGCTGGTGTGCTGTTTATTTTTTTTGATTGGCAACTTAGTCCAAACAAACAAATTGTTATTGCAAATGCAGTTGCTAATTTATGTATTGTGTTATTGAGCATTGCTAAAAATAAAAAAGCCCGCCGAAAACCGGAGGGCTTTTAATAAAAATTATTAAGCGTTTCGGGTTTTCTTATGCTTGCGCAACAGGAACTACCGATACGAATGATTTATCGTTTCTTTTCTTTTTGAAAACAACTTTTCCGTCAGTTAAAGCATACAAAGTATGATCTTTGCCCATGCCAACGTTCTCACCCGGATTGTGTTTTGTTCCGCGTTGACGAACGATGATGTTTCCTGAAATACAAGTTTCACCACCGAAAATTTTAACGCCTAAGCGCTTGCTGTGTGATTCGCGACCGTTCTTTACTTTACCTTCGCCTTTTTTGTGTGCCATTTTTTTTACTTTTTAATACTCGTACTTCTTACGTTGTACTTCGTAATTTGGTTAATCTTTTTTAGTTACTTTTTTTGCTGCTGCTTTTTTAGCCGGAGCCTTTTTTGCAGGTGCTTTTTTCTCTGCAACTTCAGCTGCTGCTTTAGTATTTTTTGCAGGGGTTCCAACACGAACTTTTTTCACAACTGCAATTTCATCTTTCAATGTTTCGCCTTTGCTTAAAATTCCTTGCACTAAAATTTGTGTAAAAGATTGACGGTGGTTGTTCCATTTCTGGTAACCTTTACGGCGTAATTTTTTAAACACAATAACTTTGTCACCTTTAAGGTGCTCAATAACGGTGGCCGCAACTTTGGCGCCATCTACGGTAGGGTTTCCAACTGAAATTTTGCCATCGTTGTCAACTAGTAACACTTTGTCAAACTCCACTTTAGAACCCTCGTTAGCCTCAAGGCGGTGAACGTATACTTTATTTCCACGTTCCACTTTAAACTGTTGCCCGGCTATTTCTACAATTGCATACATAGGGTTGTTTTTTTAATTTTTAAATTGGGAGGGCAAATATAGGGTTTTAAGAGGGGTTCTACAAACTTTTTTAACAATTTTGGAGGTTTTCCACAATTGAGGCGCTTTTTGCCTTATCTTTGATTATGGAAAACGGCAAAATGGTCATATTTTCAGCCCCCTCGGGTTCAGGTAAAACCACTATTGTCAGGCACTTACTAAAGGTTTTCCCCGATAAGTTGGGGTTTTCCATTTCAGCAACCAGTCGCCCAAAAAGAGGGGTTGAAGAAAACGGAAAAGATTATCACTAT
The DNA here is from genome assembly GCA_018000995.1 of Bacteroidia bacterium. GTDB lineage: Bacteria > Bacteroidota > Bacteroidia > B-17B0 > Aurantibacillaceae > JAHEYG01. The sequence continues at coordinate 37,599 of JAGNIU010000014.1, read as the reverse complement.
TTAAGTCCCGATGATTTTAAGAAGAAGGTGGATGCCGGCGAGTTTCTGGAATGGGAAGAAGTTTATGCTGGAGCTTGTTATGGTACTCTTAGAAGTGAAGTAGAATCCATTTGGGCAAAAGGCAAAGCCGTTATTTTTGATATTGATGTTGAAGGCGGATTGAATTTGAAAAATCAATTCGGAGAAAGCGCTTTAGCTGTTTTTGTAATGCCGCCTAGTATTAAAATTTTAGAAGAACGTTTAAACTCAAGAAGCACTGATAGTCCTGAAAGTATTGCACGTCGCGTTTCAAAAGCTGAAGCTGAAATAAAAACATCTGAATTGTTTGATACTTCCATTTTAAATGAAGACTTACAACATGCTTTAAAGAAAGCAGAAAAAGTAGTTGGAGACTTCTTGAATTCGTAATTTGTACCAATAAAAAAATCCCGCCGTTTCGGGAGGGATTTTAAAATCAATATATATTTAATTAAGCCGTTCCTGTTTTTCTAACACCTGTAGTTTTCTTTACGCCTGTGCTTGTTTTTGTGTTCTTACTACTCTCTTTTAAATTCGTTTTTGCTTTGTTACTTTCTGCTGCTGCTTTTAGCGCTTTGTTTTCTTCGCTATCAGCGTTTGCATCTTTCTCCTTTAAATTCCCTGTCGTTTGCAAGATAGTATACCAGTTAAATAATTTGCGCATGTTACTTACATAAACTCTTTCTTTATCATAATCAGGTAAAACTGCTGCAAAATACGCTGTGATTTCTTTATCATCGGCTTTTGCGCTTACACACGGACCACCTTTTTCTTTTTCAAAAACAGCGGTTACAATTTCTTCAATGGGTTTATCTTCGCCTGTTGTGTACATTCCTATATCAGCAAGTGTAGATACTTTAGTGGTTGAATAAATATTGGTTCTTTTCTTGTCGGCTAAGCCTTCAATAATAATTCCGTTTTTGCTTTGTGCAATAATTTTAAACAAGCCCGGTTGACCTGAAATTGAAATTATACCTGTTAAATCGATCATGTGTTTTAAATTTTGGATTACAAATGTAGTGTTTTTTTATAAGGATTTTATTCTGGCCTCGCAATTATCTATATTTTTATACATAGCGCTAAAAAAACGATAGCGTTCTTTTTCGGCAACGCCACTTATTAAAGTACTCTTTTTAATAATGTTGCGCATCCAATGCTCAGTTTCATCGCAAAATTCAACGTTGTTTGTCGTTAACGAGTTTAGGCTATTGAACGAAATGTAAGCATAGTTAACATCGCCCGATTGCGCATAAATACAATTTGTTCCTAATACTACATCGCTATTATACAATTGATAGTTTTCGGTTGCCGAGCCCAATTCTTTTCTGCTGTGCTCTGCGCTTTGCTCAACATACTTTACCATTTTTCGTATTTCTTCCATTATTTCAAGGGCATCGCTTATGTTTTTGAAAACGCCGCTATCTACATAAAACTCTAATTGTTTTGTAACAGTATAAATAGTTTCGTTAGTCCAGATTTCAACTGATGGGATTTTTTTATATTCTTGAGCGCTTGCGCTTGCAATCTCTACAAGCTTCTTTGGTACAATTCCAAACTCAAATTTTTTTCCTTGGTAATCGGGCACGTTTAAAACACTACGCTGCCAATAAAATAATTTAAACTCGATAAACCTTGGACTAAAAAAAGAAAGAAACATTGGAAGTTCTTCAGCAACATAATAAATCTTTTTTTCAGGAAAGGTGCTTATCACTTTTAAGTGATTTAAAATTCGCGATAAATATTTTTCAAAATTTTCGGCGCTATTCGTAAGTTTAGTATAGGCAAACGTAACGGTGTCGCCAAGATTTGAAAAAACACTATCCACCGAAATATTATATTTCTTAGTTAGTTTATATACTTCATCAATACTTAAATCTGTTTCTCCTCTAATTCGTCTATAAGCACTATCTGTACTTATTTCTAAGATCTCAGCCATTTCTTCCGCTAGTCCAACATTTTTTGGAAGATTTTCTTTCAGCTTTTGAATAAAAACTGTTTGCAGTGGTAGGTTTTTTATGGTTTTCGCCATTATTACTTTTTGTTTTATGTAATAATTAAAGGTACTATTTTTTACATAAAAGACAAGCCCTTTTAATTCCTTTTGCAAAAATCGCAAATCTTGCTTTGTCCATTGTTTTTATCCGTCATTATTTGCGAGTCGCCCTGATTTCAATCGGCGTGACGCGCAAAACAGTTTCAGTAGGCTCTTTTGCGGAAGTAGTTTTGAACCATAAAACAACAACGCCATGAAAACATATTTTAAAGACTTAGTCTTTCGCTTATCTCCAAAAGCAACATGCTTATTAGTTATCACTTGCTTCGCCAGCCCTTCTCTTTTAAAAGCAAAAGAAGTATCTATTAAAGACAGCGTTTTAATTATCCTTAAAAGCGGTCGCGATAAAAGATACTATAAATCCTGTACGGGTAAAGATGTAAGACTTCTCTCATCTTTTGAAAGAAATCAAATAGAAATTACAACGCTGGTAGATGGCGTGGGAATGCCTCTGGTTTCTGGATTGAACGATACAAGGTGTTCGGAAAACATAAGCCTAATGCGTCTGGCATTAAACAACATTCTTGCCGGCAAAACAAAATTCGAAAATCAGAATAATAACCTTAACAACCATTAAAAAAAATAACATGAAAAAAGTAATTCTTCTATCGATCGCGCTTCTTGCAGTTTGCTTTAGCGCCTGTGAAAAAACAAACAACACGCCTAACACAAACAGGGAAGCGACACAGGCGCCAATTGTAGAAAAGTGTGGCCCCTATGGAAAAGTAAGTACATGGAAAAGTATTGGCGGCGATACTTTATATACACAAAAGCTCACTCTTACTTTTTTCTTTACTGAGAAAAACACGCCTTGCAATATTTGTTACTACCAACAAAGTTTTGCTTTGTGGAACGATTACGACTACACTTTCTCGGTTAGCGAATGTGCCGTTGTAAATGACACATTAACACTAATTGATATTGACACCAACAGAAAAGCCATTTTTAAACGCGAAAACTAAAACCATGAAAACAAAACCATTCAAAACAATTGCTATTGCTGCGCTTTTTGGGCTTAGTTTATTTGCTGCTGTAAAAATTACATCTGCCTATTATCGTTTGCTAAAAACAGATTTTTTAATCCACTCGAAAGGAAAAACACAACACTTTATTAACTCATTTATTAATTAATCATGAAAAAGATTTTATTTCTATTCGTTTTGTTTTTCGCGTTTCGTTCGGTTGCGCAAGACAGTTCTTATTGTTATAACAGTGGTACAATAATTACGCCGGACGAAAGATTAGCGGAAACAGAAGAGGTTATTCCCACACAAGAAAGCTCTTTAATTCTTATGCCTTATGTTATGAAAGAAAAAGAGGTGTTGTTAATTATAAAAGAAAAAAATAATTCGGAATTGAATCGCTTGTTTAAAAAAGTAAAGTTGGCTAAAACTTTTCAAAACGTAGGTTTCGCTGCCATTCCGGAAGCTCTAATTGGCGCGGGATTAATTGGCGCGGCAGCAACTTCAAACAAAGGAAGCGTTCAACAAAAAAGCATTGGTGTTGGGTTGATGGTATTGAGCGGCGTTTGTCTAACATCAAGCTTGTGTTTCAAATTTATCCGAACAAAAAATTACAAAAAAGCAATTGCCAAATACAATCAATTGTATAACTAAAAAATAAAACCATGACTAATAAAATTCACATAGGAAAAACAATTAGAGAATTATTAAACACGCAAGGCGTTTCTGTTCCGGACTTTGCCGACAAAATTAGCTGCACGCCGCGTAATGTTTACAAAATATTTAGTAAAGCTGATATCGACACAGCGTTGTTGTCAAGAATAAATAATGCTTTAGGGAAAAATTTGTTTCTGCTGTACTTATCTGATGGCGAAATAAAGAGCCTAAATATTTCAACTCAAGAAAAGGGTGGGTTTATGATTTCGGGCGGGCTGAACGCTCCCTCTGTTTATTTAAATCGGTTATAATTCGTTTTAAAATTATCTGTACAAACAAGCCATTGCTAAATACAATCAACTCTATAATTAAACGTTATGAAAAAAATCTTCTTCCTGCTTTTTAGTGCCGCTTTTCTTTTTGCTTGCGAAAAGAATTCCATCTCTCCTCAGGTTAACATCTTCGGTCCGCCGAAACCGGAACCGGTAAAGGAATATTATCCAGAAAAAATCAAGCTTTTATTTGTAAGCGGAGACACGCTTTTTAAAGACACTTTAATATTAACTCTTCAATCAGCACCTCAAATAATGAATGAGCCTTATTCTACCGCAAGTTATAGTTTACCATTTCCTGTTTGGTATAACTATCAGGTGTCGTTTGCAAAAAAATTATCTGATTATCTTTGGCCTATCTGTTTTGGAAATCCTAATCAAACAAAATCCGTAACCTATAAATTATTAAACTAAAGACACCTCTTGTCGAACAAGCTCTCAGGCTTTAATTCATAAGAAAATATGGAGAAACGTGCAGTTGGTGTTTTGTTTTATAGAATAAGGGGGCTGTGGCGGCCCCTTTTTCGTTTTTATTAGTTGTTTGATAATGAACAGGTTTCGGGTTTAATTATAGACGAATCTATAGAAATCAACGACAAAATTTGGTTTTGGTTAGATAAACAGTACTTTTGCGCTCGAATTATTTAACCCAAAACAATCAAAATCAAATGAAAAAATTTATCACATTATCACTTCTTCTTGCCATTCTTTCTTTTTCTTCTTGTAAAAAGAAAGTTACCGAACCAACTCCGACTATTTCTGCTCCTGCGGCTAGTGAAGACATCAAAGTTCAATATCGTGTTACATCAGCAAGCGGGCACTTTAATGTTGAATATGTTTCGTTAGAGGGTGATCAAATTACAACAACCAAAAAAGATGTTGGCAATATTACTTTTACCTATTCTTTCTATTGGGTGCCTAAACAAAAACTTAGTATCAGAGCTATTAATTCTACTCCATCAGATAAAGAAATTAAAGTGGAGATTTATGTGAATGGCGTTCTTTTCAAATCCGGAGAAGCTAAAGCTATTGGTGCCATCGCTCTTGCAGAAGGCGTTTATACAAATTAATTTTTTTACAAATACAAAAGGCCGCTCTCATCAAGCGGCCTTTTTTTATTTCTCAATTTGATTTATTATTTCATTAGCGTAACGTGTCCTTTTAACTCGTGTGATTTGCCGAATACACTAGTTGCGTTAATTAACCAAGTATAAGCTCCGTCTTCTAAAACTCCGTATTTCACGTCGTTTTTAGATTGCATAGTTCCGTCCCAGCCCTTTTCAAAATCTTTGGTTGAAAATACTTTTTCACCCCAACGATCAAAAATATTCATTTCGTATTTCACAACACCAAATCCTTTTGGTTGGAAAATATCATTTAACCCATCTCCATTCGGCGTGAAAACATTCGGAACATAAATTCCAAAATCTTCTCCAACAACTAACGGACGAACTAAAGTATCTGTACAACCTCTGTCACTTTTCACAACTAAAACCACAGGATAAGTTCCCGGTTCTGTATAAGGGAAAGTTGGATTTTGTAAAATAGAAGTGTATTGTGCGGTATTCATAAAATACCAATTCCAACTTACAATTGGCGCCCCATAAGACGCGTCGGTAAATGTCACAAACGGATCTTGATTGACAATTGGTTTTATTGGCGCGTGATTAAAATCAGCAATTGGTTGAGGATAAATTTCAATGTTAACAGGAACAACTGTACTTGTACAACCAAACGCGTCCATCACAGTTAAACCCAAAGTATAAGAAGCGGCTTCATCAAAACAATATGCTCCATTCACCGAACCTGTAATCCCCGCTCCATTTAAAATCCAACCATAACTTGTAATACTTGAACTTCCGCCAGCACTAAATGTTACACAAGTCGGAACGCATCCTTTTGCGTTGCCCAAATTAATACTTGCGTTTGGATTAGGGTTTACCATTACGTTTGTGTTAGCCGAATTACTGCAACCATTAGCTGTACCAATTACACTAACATTAATTGATGTGTTTCCGCTAAACGGATAAGTAGAGCCCGTAATATTTCCCGGCTGCCACACATAACTTGTTGCGCCACTCGCTGTAAGATTTGTTGTTTGTCCTGCACAAACAGTTGCACTAGTTGCAGTAACTGTTGGTTGTGGGAAGAAAGTTAAATTAATAAAATTGCTTGCCGGACAATTGAATGCGTCTGTTGCGTTTACAGTGTAAGTATAATTTCCTGCCACAATTTCGTTAACAGAATAAACTCCTGTTGCAGGACCAGATACCCAATTATAATTATAAGGACCGGTTCCGCCATTTCCAATTGCGTTTACATTTATCGGACTGTTTGCACACGCAGAGAATGTTGCGCTATTAATTGAAACGCTAAATTGAGTTGGTTGAGTTATTTGTGTTGACGCAACGCTACTACAATTGTTAGCGTCAGTTACAATACAAGAATAAGTTCCTGCCGCAAGTCCTGTTGCGTCTTGTGTTGTTTGAGCTGGAATGGTGCTCCAATTATAATTAAACGGTCCCGTTCCAACAGTTACGTTTACGGTTGATGTTCCATTGCTTTGTCCGTTACACAATACGTTTGTTCCTGCAAAATTAAATACAGGAATAGGATTAATTACAACCGTAAATGTTGTGCTTGCCGTACAGCTTCCCGAGGCCACTAATAAAGTATAAACTCCGTTTGCTGCAGCAGTAACATTGCTTATAGTTGGGTTTTGAAGTAATCCTGTATAACCCGGACCGCTCCACGCATAACTTGCGCCACCGCTTCCAAATAAATTTAAAGTTTGTCCTGCACAAACCGGACTGTTACTTGTAATGTTTGGATTTGGTAAAGCATAAACTGTTGCTGTTGAAACTGCCGTATTAGAACATCCTGCCGCGCTTGTTACAAGAACAGTATATGGTCCTGACATATTTAATGTTGCGCTAGGTATAGTTGGGTTTTGTAAATTAGAAGTAAAACTGTTTGGTCCCGACCATAAATAAGTTGCGCCGCCCGTTGCGGTAAAATTAATCGCTTGATTAACACAAACCGTTGGATTGTTTACTACAATAGTTGGTAGTGGATTTACTACAACATTCACGGTAACAAAATTTGTACAGCCGTTTGCGTCAGTTACAGTTAAAGTATTTGTTCCGCCATTAGCTAATCCGCAAATAGGAATAACAGGGTTTTGAACATTCGATGTAAATCCGCTTGGGCCGGCCCACGTATAAGTTACGGCCGCGCTTCCTGTTAAATTAATTGGGTCGCCAACACAAACCGGACTATTGCTCCCTGCTGTTGGTGTGGGTAAGGCGTTAACCGTTATAATAGCTGTTGTGGTTGCAGAGCAAGTTCCTATAGCGCCAATTACTGTCATGGTAGTTGTTGTTGCGGAGGCAGAAGTAAATGTGCTTCCAATAACGTTACCCGGATTCCATGTATAAGATGTGGCTCCGTTTGCCGTTAATGTTGCTGTTGTTCCTACACAAACCGTAGAACTTGTTGCCGTAAGAGTTGGGTTATTTACAAACGTTACAGTAAACGTATTTGTTCTCTGACAAAGATTTGCATCAGTTGTTGTTGCTGAATAAGTATAATTTCCTCCTACTGCTTGCGTAACAACATAAGCCGCGGTTGCTGGTCCGGCCGACCAAGCATAGTTGTACGCTGCCGTTCCGCCACTTGCATTTGCTGTTAAAGTAATATTTGTTCCAACACAAGCGCTTGGGGTGCTTGCTGTAATTCCTAATGTTAATGCCGAAGGCTGTGCAACCATAACGGTTTGCGTTACCGAACAGCTACTGCTTAAATCATTTGATATAACGGTATACACCCCTGCGGCAAGGTTGGTTGCAACAGAAGTGGTTTGTGCGCTTGGCGTCCATGAATAAGAATAGTTTCCGGAGCCTCCGCTGATGCTTAATGTAGCAGAGCCAGTTGTTCCTCCATTACAAGCAACGCTCGAAGATGTTACTGTTCCCGACATTAAATTACTTGCGCCTAAATTAGCCGTTCCGGTTACAACACATCCACCGCCGACGTCTTGTACTGTAACTGTATAAATACCTGCTGAAAGGTTTGTTGCTATAGCTGTGTTTTGTGCGCTTGGCGACCAAGTATAAGTATATGGGCCTGCGCCTCCGCCCGCAACAACTGTTGCTGAACCAAGTGAAGAACATGATGCCGATGTTGTTGTAATTGCTATTGTTGGAGAAACTAATGTTACAGGAACTTTTATTGTATCTGCATTACAAGCATAATTAATAATTAATTGTGCGGTGTATGTTCCTGGTCCCGGATAAAGATGTCCCGGATTTGTAAGAGTAGATGTGTTTAATGGTCCTGAACCGGGATCGCCAAAAGTCCAAGTCATTCCTGTTACAGAAAATCCTGCCGAAGAACACGTGGCCGCAACGGTAGAAATGGCTGGCGGAGAGAAGGAGGCTGTTAGACAACTGACCGCCGAGTTTACTGTATATGTAAATGGTGGTGGTGGTGATTTTAAATAACTGGTAACAAAGTTTGGTAATCCTAAGTTGTTTGTGCGCGGAGCTGTTGATTGTCCTAAATCCACATAATTACACGCTGCGCCTAACGCGTTAGGTGCATTTATTACTCCATCGATTTGTTGAGAAAAACGACACACATAAAGTTTTCCGTTAAGCGCTGCCTGAATTGACATTGGCATTGCCGGCATAGTTGCAACAGTAAAACAAGAAGCAATAATTGCTGCGCTTGAACCGGCGCACATGTTCCATTGGTAAAGGCGATAAGATCCTCCGCCGTATTTACCACCATAAAATTTTGTTCCGTCTGGAGAAAATTCACAACCATAAGCCCAATTATAAGTAGTTCCTAAAACTAACGGATTGCTCACTACCCCCGTTGAATTATCAAAATCAAATAATTCAAATGAGTTTAATGGAGAATCGTGAACCGCTAAACCTATCTTTCTTCCGTTTGGAGAGGCTTTCATTTGTCCAATAGTATTTGCATTACTTCCGCTATGTACATTTCCTACCGCAGAGTTTACCGGCGCGCCCACTCCGGCCGCCGTTACTAAAAAAGATCTAAAGTTGTTTGAATTCCAGTCGTGTGTTACAACCCAAATGTCTACACCGTTACAATGACGAACAGCTGTAATTTTTTCATCGCTTGGTGTTTGTAATAATGTGTTTTTAACCGTAACGGCACCGTTTCCTGCCGACATGCTCATATCAACAGTTGAATATCGTAATCCGTTTGGAGCCGCTTGAGCATCTACAGTAAAAATATAATAAATGTTTGCGCTTCCTGGTCGTTGAACAATAACTCCCGCCTGTGTTGAGGAGCCGTTTCCAAATAACCCTGTTCCGTTGGTCATTACCGCGTGTGTTTTATTCCAAACAGTAATACCGTCTGTATAAAATAATAATGCGCCGCTTGCGTCAGAAATACTCGCGCATCCTTCCCACGGATTCATCATCCCGTTGGTAAGAATAGTTGGCATTCCCATAAAATCAAGCCCTGCTTGTCCGCCAAAATACCATTTTGCTGTTTGAAGTTGAGAATAACCTTGTTGACCGGTTAAGCCAAACAGTAAAATTAAAAGTGAATAATAAATGCGTTTCATTATAGTAAGTTTAGTTTGTAGTTTCTTTTATGATTGCTTTAAGTTCTGTTGCGGTTGTAGAAATAATTTGCATTTCGCATTTGCATTTCCCTGCTCCAAAATCGAAAATAATTTTTCCTGTAGTTGGCGAGCTCCATGTTCCGCTATAGGCGTAATTCCCACTCGGACACCATCTCCAATAGGCGATATCAAAAGTGTTATTAGTGTTCACGGTAAAATCAGACCAATGATAAGCAGGATCATCATTTGCACTTAACACATGAGCGGTGGTTTTGAAAGAGATTGTATCGCCTTTCGAGCTTTCCGGTGCTTCATACCAGCGCTTAGTAATTGAGCTCGTTTGTGCGCTTATAAAAAAACTGCACATTAAAAAAGCTAGCAAAAATTTTAATTTGTTATGTTTCATGAGAGTATATTTCCGACTACAATTTACGCCAATGACACCAGGGGGACAATTTATAGGATAATTAATAGCTTTATCTCACTCAAGGAAACCCCATTTTACTGAGGTTTTTGCTTATTTTGTGTGGATTTTAGCTTTGAACGACCAAAAAGACATATTGCTTAATGATAAGGAACTGGATGTTTTTTTGACTAAATATTTTAGTTATTACCGTACGCTTTCTCAACATTGGAAATCCGTCTTTGTAGACAGGGTTATAAAGTTTGCCCGTTCAAAATTATTTGTTTCTCAAAAAGGTTTTGAAATAAATAATCAAGTGAAAGCTATTATTTCTGCATCCGCAGTACAGCTAACTTTAGGATTAGAAAACTGGCGGATAGGTTATTTCGAAACCATTATTTTATTTTCATCTGATTTCAAAAACGAAATAAGCGGCTTAAAATTAAAAGGCGAAACGAACTTAAACGGATTTGTATCCTTTAGTTGGAAAAGTTTTATTGATGGCTACAAAATTCCTAACGATAATTTAAATCTTGGCCTCCATGAATTTACTCACGCGTTACGCTTTAATGGTGTTCGTGGCCACGAAACTGATGAGTTTTTTGATGGCTATTTTCCTAAATGGTTTACGTATGCAAATGAAGAATTTAAAAGATTAAAAGGCGGCGGAAAAAGTATTTTTAGAAAATATGGAGGCGCAAACATTAATGAGTTTTTAAGTGTGGTAGTAGAACATTTTTTTGAATCGCCCAAAGAATTTCAATCGGAGCTTCCTTTGTTTTACTCCGCAACAGCTATCATGTTAAACCAAAAAACAAACGGAACAGAAACTAAAGTTAATGTTCGCGAGGAAGAAATTCGCATTCAGGGTCGCGACCTAAAATTAAGTCCCACTCTAATAAGAAGAGGGTTTCCTTTATTTGGTCCTGCTTTTATTTGTTTGGCCCTTTCTCTTTTCACGGCGTATGTCGCTGGCCTGTTTTCGTTTCCGGCTCTTTTCACTTTCATTGTGTTTGTTTTAGCTTTTCTTCGGGAAGATTTTTTGTACCGTTCATTTACTGTTGAGGGCAATCAGCTTCTGTTGTCAAAAGGTTTTTTCCTTTTCAAACATCATACGTTCCATAACATCAGCCTGCCCCAATTGGTTAAGATTGAGTTCTTTAATGGGGAGGGCAATGACCACTCCGTTAGTTTAACCTTTTTTGAAACCGACGGCTCTTTTTACGAGGAAACTGCTTATGTGAAACTAGAAGAGGGCGAGAGAAATCAGTTTCTGCAGGAACTACAAGACGCTTATGTTTGGGTGAAATAATCCCCTACTCTGCGGGATTTGTTTTGGTAGCTTTAAGCTGTATATTCGTGTATTAAATTTATTACTATGAAGTATTCTCCTATCAACAAAAGCTTATTTGTAGAAAACCGCCGCAAGTATAAACAACATTTAAAGCCAGGCTCTTTGGGTCTTTTTGTAAGTAATGACATTCTACCAACTAATGCCGATGGCGCTATGGGATTTCGACAAAACAGTGATTTGTTTTACTTAACCGGAGTAGATCAAGAAGATACTATTCTTATGATTTTCCCTGATGTAAAAGACGGAAAACATAAAGAAGTTCTATTCATAAAAGAAACCAGCGCCCTAATTGCTATTTGGGAAGGCGCTAAATTAACTAAAGAAGAGGCTACAAAAGTAAGCGGCGTCGAACATATTTATTGGCACCACGAATTTGAAAAAGTGTTTCAGTCGTTCGTTTTTCAGGCAGAAAATATTTATTTGAATGCTAACGAACACACCCGTCGCTATATCAATACCGAAACGGCCGAGGCGCGATTTAATAAGTGGATGCAACAAAAATATCCATTACATAAATTCGAGCGCTCTGCTCCTATTATGCACAAAATTCGTTCTATTAAGAGTGCTGTGGAGATTGAATTAATTCAACAAGCTTGTGATATTACAGAAAAAGGATTTCGTCGCTTATTAAAGTTTGTGAAGCCTGGTGTTTGGGAACATGAAATTGAGGCGGAGTTAATTCACGAGTTTATCCGCAATCGTAGTCAGGGTTTTGCATACGGACCAATCATTGCGAGCGGTGGCAGCGCTTGTGTTTTACATTATGTTGAGAACAATAAGCAATGTAAGGCGGGAGATGTTTTGTTATTAGATACAGCTGCGGAATACGCAAATTACGCTAGTGACTTAACCCGTTGTTTGCCGGTGAGCGGAAAGTTTACTAAACGTCAGCGTAACGTTTACGATGCTGTTTTAAGGGTTATGAAAGCGGCAACCAAAATGCTTAAAGACGGAAATACCTTTGAAAAATATAACAAGGCTGTTGGCGAATTAATGACTGAAGAGTTATTAAAATTACGCTTGATAAAAGCTGCTGATGTGAAAAAACAAAATCCGGCATGGCCTGCTTACAAGAAATATTTCATGCACGGGACCTCGCATTTCTTAGGATTAGACGTTCATGATGTTGGTTTCTTTAACGAGCCAATGCGTCCGGGAATGGTGTTTACGGTTGAGCCTGGAATTTACATTCCTGAAGAAAATTTAGGAATTCGTTTAGAAAATAACGTGTTGATTACTTCAAAAGGACAAATGGATTTAATGAAGAATATTCCTTTAGAGGCTGAAGAAATTGAAGACTTGATGAACAGTAAATAGGTTTTACTAGAAAAGAAGCTCGTGTAAATGCGGGCTCTTTTTAATTGGAATAACTTTTATTATGTTAAATAGAATTAATGAATAAGCTTTCTTCGCCCTTAACTCTATACATTAAATTCTTTGTTCCTGGACGCACTTTAGCTAATTTTTCTTGAAGGTATGCCTTTACCAATCCGCTAGGTTTTCTTCTTTTGCAATTAGACTTTTATTAAGAAACTTGTGCCGGTATTTGCTGACTAGCTGTTTAAGAAAAGCCTTTTTCTTTATTTACAGAAACAGCTTCCGCCCTCTTCGCTCATAGAGGGTCATGCTTCTTCTCTAATCAACTTTTATTACCCGGCCTCTCTTTTTACTTGGTGTTATTTAATTCGGAGGCGCGCTTATTCAATTGGTATTCCAACCAAAATAGTTTTCAACTCAAACATTCTCCTATTCATATAGGAACGGTCTACTAATAAGTTAAGGATTTAACAAATTCGGGAATATAGGTTCGGTTTTAGTTCGACAAATATTATAGTGACCAAAATTTACTTTTAACATACAATCTCAATATTGAAATAATTGATATCAGGGCTCTAACAGATATTCACTAATTGAATAATGTACTTTATTGAATTTCGCATGTTCATAGTTGTTGTTTTCATTATTGATTCAACCAAATAGAAATTCCTTAACTCAACACCTCAGTCTTTATATAAAACAAAGGCCTGTTCTGAGATAAACAACAAGAGGCGTTGTGTAAGAATTGAAATAAGTGCTTTATAAGAGTCGTTTCTATGAAGGAAAGGTCCAAGGCGCCTTTAGGATATATTAAGCCTTTAAAAGAAAGGCTAGCTAGCGCCAGGGCTAATTAGGTTTATAGCAAGAATGGGGTTTGGCTATTGTTCCACCTGAAACAATTTAAAGGACTAGGCCTTTTTGAAAATGTAGATAACGCTTGAGTATTGCGAGGAATCCTTAGCGGCGAGATTAGACTTAAGTCCGTTTAAGAAAGCTGTAAAGTAATTCATGGATCCTGTTTTGTATTTCTCAGAAAGCATGCTAACGTAATAACTATCGAACTTCATGGGCTTGGTTTCTTCCAGGCTAAATCCATAGTTCCCTAAAAGCTTTTTCAGAGTATTAATTTCGAAGTGGTAGATGTGTCTAGGCACATCATAACCTGCCCAAAACTCCTTGTAGTATTTGGCGTCGGCTGAAGTATAATTTGGGACCGCAATAATCAAGCGGCCTTTATCTGTAATGCTTTTAGAAAAGAATTCTAGCGTTGGGTCAAGATCAGTTACATGCTCAAGAACGTGCCAAAGACTAATAATATCATACTTGTTTCCGGCTAGCGCCTCCTTAGAATTAGCCACAGACAAACCTTTGCCCTCTGCCAATTTCTTGGCGTCGGAGTCCGGCTCAAAGCCAAAGGATTTCCAGCCGGCGTCAGCGCAAGTCTTTAAAAACATTCCTGTACCACATCCATAATCTAGGATTGTTCCACGTGAAACATAAGAACTAATCAGGTCCAGCTTCTGCTTTAAGGTCCTGGTGCGAACCATGTGATAGAGGCGGTTTATCAATCCTTTCTTAGTATCGGAATGCGAAACATAGTCTTCCGATTTATAGTATTTCCCAATCTCAGAATCTGAGGGGCGAGGATTGGTGAACTTAAAGTTGCAGGCTTTGCATGAAACAATATTGAAGCTTTCCTGGCTTACAGTATAATCTTTACAGTTTAAAAAGGGGGCGAAGTCTGTGCCCTTACAAACCGGACAATTAGTTATTTGTTGCAGCATATAATTAGTTCCACGTGGAACTTTTAGCGGCCCATATGAACTAGCAGAACCGAAATGTCCGCGGGATTAATTCCCGAGATCCGGCTGGCTTGTCCAATAGAGGCGGGTTTAAATTTCTTAAGTTTCTCCTTTGCTTCTGTTCCTAAACTTACAATTGAATCGTAATTGTAGTCTGGTTTTATTTTAAGGTCTTCAAGTCGTTTTAGCTTTTCGGCGTTCTCTTGCTCACGCTCTAAGTACCCTTCGTACTTCATTAAGATCTCTGCCTGTTCTATAGTTTCTTCGTCCATTCCGGCAACAGTATTTTGTACATCCGGACTATGCTCTTGAATTCCTTTTATAGAAACATCCGGCCTTGAAAGGATATTATAATACCTCATCTTTTGCGAAACGGGGGCAGAACCAAGTTCGCTTAAATATGGATTTATTTGATCGGGCTCGGCACTTGTGTTCTTAAAATATTTGATAAGCTTTTGAGAATTCTCAACTTTCTGTTCAACTCTTTTGAAACGGCTTTCTGATGCTAGTCCCATTTTATAAGCCAAAGGAGTTAGCCTGGTATCCGCATTATCTTGTCTTAAAAGCAAACGATATTCCGCTCGGGAAGTGAACATGCGATAAGGCTCTTCGGTTCCTTTTGTAACAAGATCATCTATCAGAACTCCGATATATGCTTCATAACGATTCAACACAAAAGATGGTTTCTCGTTAATTTTTAAGTGTGCGTTTATTCCGGCCATTAAACCTTGACAAGCCGCTTCTTCATATCCTGTTGTTCCGTTTATCTGTCCTGCAAAATATAAATTATCCACTAGTTTTGTTTCCAGCGTAAGTGCTAATTGGGTAGGAGGGAAGTAATCATATTCAATTGCATAGCCCGGACGGAACATTTTTGCGTTCTCAAAGCCCGGAATAAGTCTAAGTGCTTGATTTTGAGTAACTTCTGGTAAAGAGGTTGAAAATCCGTTCACATATATCTCAACAGTGTTCCATCCTTCGGGTTCCACGAAGAGCTGATGACGCTCTCTCTCTGAAAAACGTGTTATTTTATCTTCTATACTCGGACAATATCTTGGGCCAAGTCCTTGAATTCTTCCCTGGAACATCGGCGATTTTTCAAATCCGGTTCTAAGAATTTCATGAACTTTTTCGTTAGTATAAGTAATATGACAAGGCATTTGCTTTTTCATATTACCACCCGCGAAAGGCGAATGCCCGTCTTCGAAAGAGAATTTCGAAAACGCATCATCACCATCCTGAACTTCCATTTTCGAATAATCTAAAGATCGTCCGTCAATTCGTGGGGGCGTTCCGGTTTTCATGCGGCCGCTTTCGAAACCAAGTTTTACTAATTGTTCAGTAATTCCATGTGATGCTGATTCTCCCGTTCTTCCACCACCTAATTGCTTTTCGCCTATATGAATTATGCCATTTAAGAAAGTTCCATTCGTTAATACAACCGCTTTCGCTTTGAATTCCATTCCCATCCCCGTCACAATTCCCTCAACTCTTTTTCCGTCTTTACTAATAAGTAAAGAGCGAACCATGTCTTGCCAGAAATCAACGTTGGGCGTTTGTTCCAACATTTCTCTCCACTTCGCAGCAAACATCATCCTGTCGTTTTGTGTTCTTGGACTCCACATAGCAGGACCTTTACTTCTGTTCAGCATCCTAAATTGGATAGCAGAAAAATCAGAAACAATTCCGCTGTATCCGCCGAGGGCATCAATTTCTCTTACGATTTGTCCTTTGGCAATTCCGCCCATAGCGGGGTTGCAACTCATTTGAGCAATGGTCTGCATGTTCATGGTCACCAATAAAACTTTGGAGCCCATATTGGCCGCCGCAGCTGCCGCTTCGCAACCGGCATGACCAGCGCCTACTACTATTATATCGTATTGTTGAGTCAAAACTTTTGCAAAGATAGGACATTTAATGGCAAAGGGAAGATGGAAAATGGCCTAGGGGCTTGGCTGCCTTTAAAATAAATTGAAATAACTTTATGGAAAGGTTCCCGTAACCACATCTCAATATAAAAGTTATTACAAAAACCTTTAGTCATGAGAAAATTATACGTTACTGCGGCGGTTAGTTTATTGAGTTTGTGCCTGTGCGCACAGCGTGCCGACAATTTCAAAGTATTTAAAGCTGATCCTAATCCGAACAGCCAATTAAGTATTCAAAAACTATTACAGAGTATGGTTGGAGATGGCGTTGTTTTAAAAGGTTACTCTATAACTAAAACATCGAGCGATGAGGCCTTTGGTTTTTTTGAAGATAAAAAAGCACGTCTTGGTATGAGTAAGGGTTTGGTTATGACAACCGGCGGCATTGCAGGCTTATCGTCAAAGAATATGTCGGGCAGCACCTCTAATAACACACACGCAAATGCCGAGGGCAGGGGAAATAAAATGGATCAAAACACAGGTTGTGTTGATTTGGAAAAACTTTTAGAAAAGGGTAAAAAAACTTACGACGCTTGTGTCATTGAATTAGACGTTGTGCCAACTGCCGACTCAATTAGTTTCAATTATGTTTTTGGTTCGGAAGAATATGATGAATATGTGGGCTCTGAATATAATGATGTGTTTGCTTTTTTTATAAGCGGAGAGGGGATTAAAGATGTTCAGAATTTAGCGGTTGTTCCCAATACAAAAACACCTGTAAGCGTAAATAATATTAATGGCGGAAGCAATAATAGTTACGCGCGTAAAGCATCAAGCAACTCTACTTTTTATGTAAGTAATTTGGATGGCAGTATGGGATTAGAATATGATGGCATGACTAAACTAATGGAAATCCGTCAAGCCGTTATACCATACAAAACGTATCACATTAAATTAGCGATTGCTGATGTTGGCGATAACGCTTACGACTCAGGTGTATTATTAGAAGGCAGAAGTATTGTAAGTTACGAAAAGCGTTACAATGTTTTGTTTGATAAGAACGACGAGAAAATTGACGAGAGCTACAAAAATTTATTAGATGCTTTAGCTACTCAATACAAAAGTTATGGTGGAAAAATATTATTGACCGGTCACGCTGATAATGAAGGTAACGAAGAATTAAGTTGTAGCAGAGCGAATAACATTTCGGCTTACCTACAGAATAAAGGTGTTGCTGCGAATAAAATAACCATCGATTGCAAAGGTGAAACCATGCCGGCTTATGATAATACAAACGAAAAAGGAAAGGAATTAAACCGTAGAGTAGAACTTAAAATTATTGGTGACCAAGCTGTGTATTTTGAAAAGAAAAAAACTGAACCTTTAACAGGAATTCCAACAGAAAAATCTTCGCTATTACAAAACTATCCGAATCCATTTATTAATACCACAACCATTGATGCTTATGTTTTAGAAACGGCTACAGAAGCACATTTATTAATTACAGACTTAACCGGCAAAACCGTAAAGACAATTTATTTACTGGAACGCGGAAAAACTTCTGTAATATTTGATGCCGGAAATTTAGCTGAAGGAATTTATGTGGCAAGCTTATTTACTGATGGCGTTGCTTCGGGAAGCATTAAATTGATCAATAATAAATAAGCCTATTCTTTTTGGATCACGAGTTTTTTAATGTCGCTTTGCGAGTGATTTGAAAGCTTTACAAAATAAATTCCGCTACATAATGTTTCGGTATTTATTTTTGTTTGTCCTGTTGCTATTCCGCTTAATTGAATTTGTCCAAGCGAATTATAAACTTCGTATGTTATTTCTTCCTGATTGCTGCCATTGTTTTCAATCATAAAATGGTTTGAAGCGGGATTAGGAAAAATTCCTCCTTCAGAAAGGTGGTTATTACTTATTCCTAATGTAATATTATTACATGCGCTACTATTAGCATAAACAGAGTGGTTGCTTATGCTCATCGTTTGAGTTGGAGATGCAAAACACACTAAATTAGACGTTGCCTCGCCCATTGGATTAACGGTAAGAGTAAGCGCGCCCAAAGAACTACCAACGCCTTCTACAAAAGTAACTTGTGTATTAGCTAAATAGAAAATTGACGGCGTGCTGCTGGTTAAAAAACGTTTATGATATTTTCCGGAAAAAAGAATTGAATCAATAGAATTAATAACAAATTTGAAAGGGCTCAAACCGGGATTAACATACATGCTATCTCCTACAACTTTATTAAAATCATACACTAGATTGTTCGGGGCAGGCGTGAAATTAGGTGGAAGATTATAAACAAAATAAACTTTTTTATTTATGGAGTCATTATTCATGAAACCATATTGTACATTATAAACCGGCGGAGGTGCTGTATACGTTGTGCATTGTGGCCAGGAAACTCCATATGAAAAATAAGACCTATAAACTTTGTTCCATATCCTGCTGTTGTTTAATTCGTACCCCTTAAGGTAATACTTGCACTCTGTTTTTATATAACAGCTGGCCATATTTTTACCCACCTCTTGTGTGCTCCAAGTAATAGTTGAGTCTATTGGCTGATACTTTTGCGCGTTACTAAAAACGAAAAGAAAAACGAAAAGAAAAATATAGATTACTTTTTTCATACACCAAGTTAGGAAAATTAAATTAAATAAAAAAGCCCCTTCTGTTCGGAGGGGCTTTTCTTAGTTCTCGACTACGCTCGAACTGACAATTACAATAAATTTAGTTTTCCTAATAGCTCATCGCGGTAAGAGCCGCCAACAGGAATTGCTTTCTTCTCGTTTTCTAAAACAACAGTTTGGTTTTCGATAGCTTGAATTTTGTCAATACGTACAATGTAAGAACGATGTACGCGGATGAATTCGATAGTGCCTAATTTTTTCTCGATGTCCCTCATGGTTGAATGAACAGTGTAACGAGCGTATTGTGTGTTGATGATAACGTAATCTTTCAACGCCTCAACATAATAAATATCTTTTAAATACACTTTTACTAAACGGCTGTTTGCTTTCACAAATAAAATATCGCTTTGCGAACCGTCTTTATTCTCAACTAATGAATATAAAAAATCACGCTCTTTTTGTAAAGCTGAATCTTTTTGGTGTTTGTACACGGCCATTTCAATAGTGCTGTGTAAATCAATTTCTTTAAATGGCTTCAAAATGTATCCGTAAGGCTCAGTAACTTTTGCTCTGCTTAAAGTGCTCTCATCAGCATAAGCCGTTAAAAATATTACAGGCACGCTTATGTGTTTACGGATTTGTTCTGCTACTTCTATTCCTGTTAAATCACCCTTAATCATGATGTCCATTAAAACAACATCCGGATTGGTTTCTTTAATTTGCTCAATGGCGTCTTTACCATTATTAGCAATTCCCAAAACATTATAACCTAATTTAATAAGATTGTTCTGTATGTCTTTCGCAACGATGCTCTCGTCTTCAACAATAAAAATATTCAGTTTTTCCATTTTATTTTACATTGGGAAATTTATTAAAAAACTAGTTCCCCCGCCTTTAAATTCTTTTAATTCCAGTTTGCCGTTTAACTGCTCTACTAATGTATTTACAAGTTGAAGCCCTAAAGAGTTTGTGTTCCTGAAATCAATCTCTTTTGGAAAGCCTTTGCCATTATCCGACACCTCCAAAAATAAGACATTATCCTTAGTGTGCAAATTTATATAAATAATCCCTTCGTTTGACTCGGTAAAGGCGTGTTTAATGGAATTTGTGACCAATTCGTTAATAATCAGGCCTGCCGGGATGGATGTATCGAGGTTAAGGATGATTTTCTGTACGTCCGGCTCTAATTTCACCTTTTGAATGGAGGCGGCATACGACTGCAAAATGTTATTGGTAAGAGTAGAAATGTAATCCGAAAAATTAATGCTCGTAAAGGTTTTGTTTTGGTATAGCGATTCGTGAATGTAGGCCATAGTTTTAATACGATTCTGGCTTTCCTTCAGCAAATTTAAAGCGTATGCGTCGGTAACGTACGACGATTGAAGATTAAGTATGCTTGAGATTACTTGCATGTTATTTTTAACACGGTGATGCACCTCTTTTAGCAATACTTCTTTTTCTTTCAGCGATTGGGTTATTTTTTCTTCGTATAATTTATTTTCTGTTATATCAATTCCCATTCCGGAAACTTCTATAACGCCACCTTCATTGTTTTTAATGGGATACAATACATACTGCCTGAACACTTTTGTTCCATCGCGATTAATTCGTTCGGTAGTAAATTCAGACGGCGTTCCGTTAAAAGCGCGCTTATATTTTTCATCCCAAAACTCCTCAAATTCTTCAGTTGCTCCATTGCTTAATTCGCGAATACTTTTATTTTCAATCGGATAAAAACCATACAGTTTATAAATTGCGTTTCCATAATTTTTATTAAAAGAAGTAATTTCTTTACTCCGGTTAATTGTCCAAATTAATTGATTACCGCTTTCAAAAATTGCTTTAAGCTTTGCTGTTTGCTCTTTAATTTGTTCTTCGTTTTGTATCCGTCCGGTAATATCATGTGCAATTCCTGATACTTCAATAATTCTATTTTCGTGGTAAATCGGATTTAAATAAATATCCAAATAAATTTTGTTTTTATCTTCATCTGTAAATACAGTTTCGAAATTTAATCGCTCGCCTTTCAAGGCTTTACCTAATTGCTCCACCCACCAATTATTATATTCTTCGCTGCTCACAAAAGGCTCGGCATTGATACACATTCCTATCTTTGGTTCAGTGCCATATGTGCGCGTAATCAACTCGACATAATTTTTGTTGAACGAAGTTAACCTACTATCTTTATCAATAGTCCAGATATAATGTGAGCTGCCCTCGAATACCGCATTTAATTTTGCTGCCTGATTCACAATTTTTTGCTCGCTGGCAATTTTATCTGTTATATCAATTCCCATTCCGGAAACTTCAACAACTTCCTTATTATTATAAATTGGGTGTAAATAAACCTGTCGGTATACTTTTTTTCCAACAGCATTAGTTCGTTCACTAACAAACTCTACTATTTTTCCGTTAAACGCCGCTTCGTATTTACCATTCCAAATTTTCTCGTACTCTTTTCTTGCCTGCGCTTCTTCGGGACGAACAGATTTTTTATTTATTTCCGGGCGCTTACCATACAAATCAAGAATTGCATCAGAAAAGTTTTGATTAAATGAAGTGTAGTCCATCGCTTTATTCAACGTCCACATAATATGTGTACCGCTTTCAAAAATAGCTTTGATCTTTGATGCTTGTTCTATACTTTGCTTTTCATACCTTTTGTTTTCTGTAATATCATGGGCTAAACAAGCAATTTCAAACACCTTTCCGTTCTCGTTTTTTATCGGACTTAAAAAAACTTCTCGGTAAACTTCTTCTCCTTTATTATCCTTGTCACGCCTTTCAAATACAATCTGTTCCCCCTTTAATACCTTTCGGTAAAGCGGATGCCAAATGTCTTTATTCTCGGTTTTAAACCTATCGGGTATTAAATCAAATGCTACTTGGCCTATTACAGGCGCTATACCGTACTTTCCTTTAAATGTGTTTTTATAATTTGCGTTAAAATAAGTAAGCTCAAAATTCTTATTAACAGTCCATACTAAGTGGGTGCTACTCTCAAATATGGCTGATAATTTTGCGGCCTGATTAATTAATTGGCTTTCGTTTTCTATTAATTTCTTTTCAATTCTCTTTCTTAAATCAATTTCCTTTAGTAATCCCTTATTGTGCTCTTCGGCTAATTCTGCACGTAATTTTTCCTTCGCGTAAATTTCCTTCGTGGTTACGTCTTGCATTAACGTTAACACGCAGTTGTTGCCGTTGTATTTTATAGGTACTGATTTTAACTCGATGTTTACAACTTTACCTCTACTGTCTATTATTTTATAAGGAGTAAAATCAAGCTCCTTTCCCATTAATACGTCCTTCACCCTCTCAAGTGCTTGTGTGCGTTGGTGGGGAACAATGTAGTTTATAAGGTATTTTCCGAGGATTGCCTCGGGCGATTTTACTTTTAAAATTTTTGTCGCTTCCTTATTACACATTTCGCAAAAACCATTCCGGTGAATGAAAAACGCCATTGGCGACTCATTTAATAACTCTCGGTAATTACTCCATTTCTGATTAAGCTCTTTTTCTTTTTCCTTTAAGTCGGTAATGTTTCTAACAATTCCAAAAACAAATTTAATTTTCCCCTTCTCGTCTTTAATTGGTAAAATATGATCTTCCATCCATATTTCTTTTCCATCCTTCCCGGTCATTTTATAAATAACCTTTTTTTGTTTTAGCGTATTATTCTTTTGCTGGGCAATCGCTTGCTTCTCGTGTTTCTTTAATTCGTTATCCTTACCAATAGTTTTTTTATTGATGAAAAAAGGGTCTTTGTAAAAATTATCTACTTTGTACCCTAATACTTTTTCAACCGAGGGACTAATATATAAGTAATGTGGTTTTGGAGTATAGCTAAAGAAATAAATAATATCGTGAGCGTTGTTTGAAATAATCTTGAATTGCTCGCGAACTTCTTTTAATTCTTGCTCCTGCGCTTTCCTTTTTGTAATTTCTTGTATAGTGGTTTGAATTACTTTCTTACCATTAAAGTCTATTCTAT
This sequence comes from Bacteroidia bacterium, assembly GCA_018000995.1. Classification (GTDB taxonomy): domain Bacteria; phylum Bacteroidota; class Bacteroidia; order B-17B0; family Aurantibacillaceae; genus JAHEYG01. Next base: position 14,595 of record JAGNIU010000014.1, on the reverse strand, counting down.
TCGAACTAGACTCCATGTGTAAAATTTCCCCTTTTAAATTACGTATAGTAAACTCTAAGCGTTCATGTGGTTTACCGCTTAAAATTTTTACGTTATTCGCTCTTATTTTCTGATGAAACTCGGGTAATAAAAAATCAAACACCGAAACTTTATGTTTTGTAAAGTCGCAGGGCTTTTTTGCGCCTAAAATTTTATGGCCAATTTTATTTAAATAATAAATTTGCTTGTTGTCGAAGAAAATAACCGCTACCGGTAAATCATCTAAAGAATCGGTAGGTTTGTGTTGAAGTATTTTTGTTTTACTTTTCACCCTCTTCTTCTTTTTTCTTTTTGTTTTTTATAGCTGAAGAATAATCGCGTAAGCTCTCCTCATAGGTTGGCTTAACTTTTACGCCCTGAAATTTTACTTCAATATCATTATCGTAAGTGATGCGTAAATAATTATACCCGTTCTCGTCGTAAAAATACCATTCGCCTTGTTTCATGCCGCCTGCATAATTACCATAAAACCTTTTCGTTCCATTCTCAAAATACCAGGTGTGTAATCCTTCAGGTTCGCCATTTAAAAACTTTCCTTCAAATCTCGGCTTACCTTTAGGCATATAGTAACTTCGCCAAGTACTGTCCTGTTTATCATTCGTATATTTCCCTATCTCTTTATATTCCGGTGTTTCAAATACCCAAATACCTTCTTGTAAATTATCAAAATATTCACCCTTCGTTAAAATTTTTCCGTCTTCGCCGTAATCTGTCATTGGACCTTCACGCTTTCCGTTAACGTAAGACTCTTCGCGCATTAAGGCTTCGTTTTCGTAATACCATTTCCAAATACCTTTTGGTCGACCTTTCTTATCGTACAAACCTTTTTGTTCAACTTTCCCGTTCGGATAATAAAAAATCCATTCGCCAATTCTGTTACCCCCTGCACATAATCCTTTTGCTCTGAATTCTCCTGTGTTATGATACTCCGTCCAAATTCCGATCTTCTGACGAATACTATCAACCGGTCCGCGTTCAATTACAATTCCTTCATTATACGTTATTGCTGAATCCGGAACGGGAACGTTTCTACAAATCCATTTACGAATCCAAACTTCTGTACTATCATCTCGACGGAATAATAAAGAATCACATTGAAATTTTTGTTTGTAATGATAGTGTGTTCCTACTGCATAACCATCAGCATAAGGACCTTCATATTTTAAAGTCCCGTCATCATAGTATTGTTTAAAAATTTCTACTACTGCTAATTCGGGTGCGTTTTTAATTTCTTTACCTAAACTGTATTTATTTATTTTAATTAAACTTTCTTTCGTGTCGTATTCTTTTACGTAGCCATCTAAAATATCATCATTAAAACGAGATTCCTTTTTTACTTTTCCATCATCATAAAATTCCTTCCAGGTGCCTTGCTTTTTTCCTTCACTATCTAATCTGTTTATTCTTTCTAAGCCTTGTAACACGCCTTGCTTATAGCGGTAAATAGCAATGATAACTGAGTCTTCATTAAATTCATACGAAATTCCCTCAGGCTTACCTGCTGTATAAGGTAATGTTTGTTTTACTTTTCCTGAGCGGTAATAATATTTTGTAACGCCTTGTTTAATATCATTTACAAAAACTTCTCTTGATATAATTTTTTGTCCGGTATCATATACACAAGTGTATCCATCTTTTTTTCCTTCTTTATAAGAAATAGATTTTGTTATTTTTCCATTCTCAGAATAAAATTTCCAAATACTATCTAATAAAAAATTAAGTCGGTTACCTTCTGTTTTTAAATTACCGTTTTTATAATAATTTTTCCAATAGCCATCCGGTTTACCATCTTTCATATTTCCTTCAGATGATAAGGCACCGTTGTCGTAATAAAATTTATTAAATCCGTTTGGATTGGTTTGAGAAGATAATTCTAACGCAAAAGCATTTAGAATTACTAAAATAATAAGAATATGTTTATTTAAAAGGGCCACAATTTATCCTTTAAATATAAGGTTTATAAACCGAATTTCGCAGACAATTCCAACATTCTAATTATTGGCTTTTTAGCTGCTGTTATAAGGGCTTCATCCATTAAAAGTTCGGGTTGTTCGTACTTTAAAGCAATATATATTTTTTCGAGGGTATTTAGTTTCATGTACGGACAATCATTACAAGCACAATTATTATTTGGAGGTGCCGGAATAAAAGTTTTTCCGGGACTCGATTTTTGCATTTGATGTAAAATTCCTGTTTCTGTTGCAATAATAAATTCTTGACAATCGGATTTTTTAGAATAGTTTAATAGTGCTGTTGTGCTTCCAATAAAATCTGCTTTTTCTAAAATTATACTTTCACATTCAGGATGTGCTATTAATTGTGCAGTTGGATGTTGTACTTTTAATTTTACAATTTTTTCTAACGAAAATATTTCATGCACCATACAAGCACCATCCCACAACAACATGTTACGTCCTGTTTTTTTATTTATATATGCTCCTAAATTTTTATCCGGTGCGAAAATAATTTTTTGTTCTTTCGGTAAACTTTCTACAATTTGTACGGCGTTACTACTTGTACAAATAATATCACTTAATGCTTTTATTTCTGCAGTACAATTAATATAAGTTATAACAATATGATCAGGATGTTGTTGTTTGAAATCTAAAAATTTTTGTGGGGGACAAGAATCCGCAAGAGAACATCCTGCTTTTAAATCCGGAATTAAAACTTTTTTTGTTGGATTTAAAATTTTTGCGGTTTCAGCCATGAAGTGAACGCCGGCAAATAAAATTATTTTTGCATCAGTTTTTTGCGCTTCCTGAGCTAATCCGAGGCTATCGCCGATGTAGTCAGCAATATCTTGTATGTCAGCATCTTGATAGTAGTGGGCGAGAATAACGGCATTCTTTTTTTGTTGAAGGTACTTGATTTCTTGAAACAGGTCAAGCGACAAATCAATTTTTTTTTCTAGGTAACCCTTTTCCAATTCTTTACTATACATATAAATAAATTTATTTAAATAAAATATATTGTATTATTATAAGGTGTTAGTCCTGTTAGTTTTTAAACGTTTAATACTTGCATTTTAAGGTTATCATTCTACACTAACAAGCTATTAACAAAGGTACAATTTTAAAGGACTGATTATCAAGTAAAATTTTAATGATTAACATTAGTTAATAGTAATTAACGCTAATAAGTTTCATAAAAAGTAGTCAAACTAACACCTTATAACTACTCCATAAAAAACAGAAACATTTAGAAAATAAGTTTGCAAAGTGTTTGAGGACATTTGTATATAAAGATTTGGATATATTCAACGAAATAGATGTGAAAAGTTTCTTATGCCTTAATAAACATATCAACATACAAATTCACCCCTTTTGTTAATCAAGCAAGCCTTATTTTCAGTCACATAAGTTATGAGTGTTAATTAACGTGGATTACTAATTACAAACATTGTGTATTTTTGTTACAAATAAAGCACATAAAAACATGACCATTTCAATAGGTAGCGATCACGCCGGGTTTTGCTTAAAGCAAGATGTAATTAAATACCTACAAGGTAAAAATATTAAAGTATTAGACAAAGGTTGTTATAGCGAAGAGCGCGCCGATTATCCCGACCATGGTCACGCCGTAGCAAATTCGGTTTTAAGTAAAGAATGCGATTTAGGCATTGTTATTTGTGGAAGCGGAAACGGTATCAATATGAGTGTAAATAAACATAAAGGTATTCGTGGCGCTTTGTGCTGGAACAGCGAAGTGGCTGCTTTAGCGCGACAACACAACGATGCTAATATTATGGCGCTTCCTGCAAGATATATAAGTAACGAAGAGGCTTTTGCTTGCACAGATGCATTTTTAAGTGCTACATTTGAAGGAGGCCGTCACCAAGGACGAGTAGAAAAGATTGAAAACTGTTAAATATAAAACCAAGATGAAAAAAATTATTTGTATTATTTTTTCTGTTATTGCAATTAACGCAACAGCACAAATTACAGCTCTTGAAGCAACAGGATTGATGTTTCCGGAAATATCAGGACAAACATTAGCCGATAAATATATTGAGCTACCAATAAAAAACGGAAAGAAAACCGTTGTAGGTATTGCTTATAGCAGAGCGGCTGAAGCAGATTTAAAAAAATGGTTGAATCCATTATATAATACGTTTATGGTAAAAGAAGGCGGCGGAACAAAAAACTTCGACGTGGCTGAAATTTACGACGTGAATTTTGTTTTCGTTCCTGTAATTGCGGGATTAAAAAATGTGATTGCAGATTTTAAAGCGAGTACTGATAAAGAATTTTGGCCATATATTATGGACACGCAAAAAACAGATATTAAAAAATTACGCGAAACACTAAAAGCGAAAGACGAAAAAATCCCTTACTTCTATGTACTAGAAGATAACGGTAAAATTATTGAGATGGTAAGTGGCGCTTTTAAAGAAGATAAAATGGATAAGCTGGAAGCCGCAGCAGAGTAATGAAAATTTTAGTTCTAATTTTTTGTTGTCTGCTTTCACTAGCCTCGTTTTGGTACGGCGTAAAATTAATCAGATTGTATTTCCGGGTAAAAAAATGGGAAAGGATAAAAGCTAAAGTTATCCGAAAAGCCGCAACAGAACGAAAACAATCTTCAGCTTCAAGAGCAGGTTATAAAGCAAGTGTTGATTATACTTATAATTTTAATTCGAAAGAATTCGCCGGAAATAAAGTGTTTTTAATTGAACTCGTAAAAGGCGAGCGCGGGTTCATACAAAGAGCCGCCGAAAAATTTCTTGAAAAAATAAAACCCGAAATAGAAATTTACGTTAACCCTAAAAATCCCGAAGAGGCTGTAATTTACTGCGACGGCATTATTTTATATTTCGGAATTTTACTAATGGGAATGATGAGCCTTATAATTGGATTTGCCAACTACGCGGGATAAATTATTTCGTAATAATAAATTTATCCATTACGCTTACACCATTAAAATTTATTTGTAAAAAATAAATTCCCGATTGCAATTTTAAATCAGTCATCCATACCGAAATATTATTTTCACCAGCCGGAAAATCTGTCGGCTCGTAGTCTTTAAGCAATTTCCCTTCTGATGAAAACAACTTCATGCCCACATCTGTTTTTTCTTTTAAAGATAACTTAAGAGTAATATTTTCTTTTGTGGGATTCGGATACAATAAAAGCGTTTGATCATTTTTAAGAGAAAGTTCTTTAACCCCAACCGGCGAAATAAAAACTTTAAAGGTATCGGCCACACAATTAAACTTATCTTTTACCCAATAGGTTGTATTTGTAATCGGACTAACACTTGTTGCCCGCAACGTATCAGAATTACTCCAAACATAATTTCCCGGCCAGGAAGCGTTAAGAGAAATGGTTTGTGTAGGTGTAATTGTAAACAAACTTACTTTATTTACATTTTTAAACATTGTAAAATTATCACGGATAAGACCATCAGCACAAAGCCACTTTAAATCTAAACGATTAGCCTCAATGTCTAAAACAGCGGTTCCGCCATTAGTTGCATCTGAAAAATACATGGCATCATGCGGAAAAGAAGTTTGATTTGGACCAATCCATCCGCCAGAGCCCGCCACCACATAAACAGTTCCGGCTTTTTTACTAATAGTATCTTTTACATAAGGACAAGAATTTACAGAGCCATTGTATAAAGCTGTTGAAGTATCTAGATTGTGAGTTGAAGAAACAAACGAAGCCTCATTACCATAATGCCCACGCATTAGTTTTGATCTTTCATAAGAGTGACTATGTCCGCATAAAATTAAATCAACGCCACTTCTTTCTAAAATCCGGATAAAATTTACGCGTATCGAATCTAAATCTAATTCTGTATCCGAATTGTGTGAACCCATTGTATAAGGCGGATGATGCCAGTACGCAACCGTCCATTTTTTAGTGTTTGCCGCTAAATCTTGTTTTACCCATAAGGCTTGTGCGCTTAAGGTATCATACATTTTTAAATTACCATCAACACCATACGAGTCTAACGACATAAAATGTACGTTACCATAATCGTAAGAATAATAACGTTTTGTTCCCGAAGCAAAACCACCAGCCTCTGCAGCAGTTGGCATTGAGAAAATGGTAAAGTAAGGAACGGTTGGTGTTTTTGTTGCACCATTATCGTAATCGTGATTTCCTGGCGACGGCCAAAGTACAGAGTGTTTCATGATATCAGTTTGATAAACATTAAAAAATTCTGTGTTGTATTCGTAATTTGTTCCATAGTAATAAGCGTTATCGCCCAATAATAACCAGCCGTTAGTAAGTCGGTTACCATTAAATAAATTGTATTGGGCTTTACAGTTAGCTTGATTTAAAGATAAATTTCCACAATCTCCATTTATCCAAAAACGATATTTTCCCTCAGCACCGGGCAGAGGAGAGGTAACAAAATAATTATTTGTATCACCTTGAATAACGCCAGTACTAGTTCCTACCGAATAAAAATATTTTGTATACGGAAGAAGCCCTGTAATTTGTAAGATATGTGTTGTGTCAATTATCGCGCTTGTGGTTGAAGAACTTAAAGCAGTAACGCTGGTTCCGTACTCAACTCGACTATCGGTTGCAACGTTCGTTTCCCAGCGAATAATAATACTATTAGGAGTGCCTACTTGCAGGTACGGACCTTTTACAAGCGTTTGTGCTTTAAGAAAAGAAATAGATATAGTTAGAAAAAAAAGTAGCGCGCGCATTCTAAAATAGAAAGATAAAAATTTATTCTAAAATCACAAAATGGCTATTGGGCAGTGTACATTAAATCGCCGTTTTTATTACGCTCAATAATTATTTTATTAAGCAGATTCAGATGGTTTTTCTTAATGAAATTTGCAATATCCTGTAACGGAATTCCTTTGTATAACATAATGAAACCGGCAGTGTCGACATTATATTTTTTAGAAGCTTCTGTAAAATATTGATTGGATTTAATAATAGACGCATTAATATTTTCGATATCAACGGTAAGCCATTTTAGTTTTTCAACTTCTTTTCTAATTGTATTTAATTCTTCTGTAAAAGAAGTGTCTTTGCTTAACACCAACGAGCGTTCGTTAATTTCTTTATCCAAATATTCTAAATTTAATTTTGTTTCGTTGGGGTCGGGCCTGCCGCAAGATAAAACTAAAGGAAAAAGAAGGAGAAGGATTTTTTTAAGCATAGCTTTGTTTTTTACTTTCAATTAATCAAGTCAAAATTATTTTTTCGCTTTTAATGACAAATTATAAATAGGCATAGCGAAAAGTGTTGTTAAGATAGCAATTAGAACCAAAATCGAATAGAGGTCGCGCGAAATAACAGCGTACGACAAACCAATATTAGCTACAATTAACTCCATTAAACCTCTTGCGTTTGTTAATCCGCCAATAGCGGATGATTCGCCCCACGAAAAACCGGAAAGCCTCATAGCCACAGTTGCCGAACCATATTTACTGGCAAAGGCAAAAGCGACAATAATAAGTGTTGGAATAAAATTGGTAAGGTTGCCCAACACAAGCATATTAGCATTTAAACCTGAAAATGTAAAAAATAAAGGAAGCAGAAAAACAACAGTAACATCTTTTAATTTATCGTCGAGCCCTTTGGAAAACACTTTTCCGCGGGGCATTGCTAAACCTAAAATAAATCCACCAAAAACAGAATAAAGTCCTAGCTTATCGGTAATAAGAGCGGAAGCTAAAAGAGAAATTATTACAATTGCAAAATCGGGCTGACTAAAAAAGTTATTTTTTTCTACGCGCTCACCTATTTTTTTAAGTAGCGGTTTCGCAACAAAAAACACAAGTGCAATAAATGCGATACCACCAAATAATGTGATGTAGCCACTCTCCAAACCCTTATGCGCTGCCGCTGCGGTTACAAACGAAAGCAAAATCCACGACACCACATCCTGAATACTTGCTGAAACAACTGTTAGAACGCCAATAGGGGTGTTTAGAATATTCCGTTCATGTAATATGCGCGCCAGCATAGGAAAAGCAGTAATAGCAAAGGCGGTTCCTAAAAAAAATGAAAACGAAATGTATGAAATTCCTGCGCCGGCAAATAAATCAAAATACCATGCCGCTGCAATGCCCCCAAAAATGAACGGAAAAATTACAGCCGCCGCCGAAAGTAAAGAAGACTGCTTCAATACTTTTTTTGTGAACTTATCGAAATCAATTTCAGCACCAACTAAAAACATGTAAAACGACAAGCCTAAATTGCTAAGCACAAACAAAAAAGGCATAACATCTTTACTAAACAGGTTAGTGCTTATCTCCGGAAAAAAAAATCCAAAACAAGTTGGTCCCAGTAAAACACCCGAAATCATTTCGCCCACTACTTTGGGCTGACCCATAAACTGAAACAATTTTCCACACGAATGTGACACAATTAGTATTACAACAATCGAAGTGGTTGCCGCTATAAATATATCAAGGTTCGACATTTTAGATTAGCCCCTTGTTACGGGCCAAACGCCGTCTTTATCGCGGCACATCCAGCTAGTCATTAATAATTTTCCTGCCTTATCGTAAATATAAACGCCCCAGCCATGAACTTCACCCTTGCATTTTTTTGTATAATCAAAATGTTGATTTAATTCACCTGTTGGATAATATTCTTTACAGGAAACATAGTGACCATCTTTTAAAATGTGTATAGAAAACAATCTTCCTTTAGCGTCGTACCACTTGTATTCGCCATTTAAAAATTTTGAAGAGGCGCCTTGTGGACCTTCTAATTTCCAACCTTTTTTACCACAAGGACCCATTGGATATAAACTAGTGCCATGATCAAAATAATTATAACGGTAATAAAGGGCTTTCGTACTATCTTTTAATTTGTCCCAGTTTTTATCAAGGTACACAATCCACTTTCCGTGTTTATTACCCTTTTCGTCCAGCTGATTTAATTTTTCGGTTTGGCTTATAGAAAAGAGCGACAAACATAAAGCGATGCTTAGGAAAAGAAGTTTTTTCATGACATTAAGTTTTGTGTTTAGTAAAAATAATCATTCTTGCCTGGTAAACAAACAGGAATACGAATTAAAAGCTATCTTTAAATACTAAAACCACAACCATGAGAGGATTACTAGTCTGCTTATTTAGCTTTTTCGTTTTAGGAACAAGCTTTGCACAAACTGAGGCTGCGGCGAAACCAAAAATTTATCATCCGGAAGCGGATGCAAAAGCGGATATTAAAGCTGCTATTGAAAAAGCAGGCAAGGAAGGAAAACATGTTTTGTTACAAATTGGTGGCAATTGGTGCGTGTGGTGTTTACGTTTTAATGATAAAGTAAACGGTAACGATACTTTAAAAACCGCTCTCGAAAAAAATTATATCACCTATCACTTAAATTATAGTAAAGAAAATAAAAACGAAGACGTTCTCGCCTCATTAGGATTTCCTCAGCGTTTTGGTTTTCCTGTATTTGTTGTGCTCGACGGAAAAGGAAATCGCCTCCACACACAAAGCAGCGGGTATTTAGAATCAGGTAAAGGACACGGAACAGAACAAGTATTGGATTTTTTTAATCAATGGTCGCCCGCAGCATTAGATCCAAAAACGTACGAGAAAAAAGAAGAGGTAAAGAAAAATTAATTTTTTTCTGCAATAAGAATTAAATCAACAACAACGCTTCCGTCGGTCATTTCAGATTTTACGCGGCTAATATGATTTATTTGAAAACCGTTTTTAATAAGCGGTTCGCTTAAATCTTTTTCGAGATAATAGTGCATAAATATTTCATCACCCTGACTTCCCTTACGCAATCCTGATTTTGAATAATCATCTTCCATGGTGCTGATGTAAATTACACCCTTGGAATTCAGTAATTGAAAAGCATCTGAAAATAATTTTGAAACTTCTTCCTTGTTTAAATACGGCAAACAAAAACCGCACATAATGGCGTCGAACTTTTTATTTAGTTCGTTGATCTTGCGGCAATCCATTACTTCAAATGTCGCGGAAGGATTATTTTGTTTAGCGAGCTCAATCATATTGGGCGCTAAATCTGTTCCTAGAAGTTTTAAATCCGGACGTTTGCTTAATAGGTATTTGGTGATGTTGCCCGGACCGCAAGCTAATTCAAAAACTTCGGGGTTTTGTTTTTTAATGGAATCACAAAAAAAATCGAATGTAGCGTGATACAAACTTACATCCATAAATTTGTTTTGATACAGACTAGCATGCTTATTAAAAATATCTACAGCTATTTTTGATTTATCCATTTAAAGCGCTTGAAATTAACATCCGTTATTTCTTGGAGCCCGCTTTACGTTTTTTATAATGTCGTTTTTAGTTTTAATACTTCCTTCAAAAACACTTCCGAACCAAAAATCAGTCACGGTTTCGTTTTTAAATTCTATCATAATAACATTTTGCAAAGCGCCAAATCCACCACGAAAATAAGATAATAAGGCCACACCATCACCAAGTCCAAAATAAATTAATTGTTTATCGGGAAGAATAGCGCCGTCGCCCGACATGATTAAGACAGAATCTTTTTTAATCGGATCGTAAACTTTCTTGTAAACTATATGCCCGTAATTAGTAATTCCCGATTTCCAGTCTTCGCCTAGATTTACAATTTCAAATTTTTTGTGAGGAGAAGCGCTATTTAAAAAATCTTTTATAAAAGAAGGAACCTCTTGCATTGTGTATTTCTCGCTTAACGGTTTAGTTTCAAGATTAGAAATTAAGCGTTTTTTATTTAAGTTTTTAGTTATAATAGCAGAATCAATTTTATAATTTCCTTTAATAAAAGTTACGCTACTTTTGTTTGAATCTAATTCAGTATTTGAATCAATAATACTCGCTTCAGTATTCGTTTTACTACACGCAAACACAATAAGCGCAACAATAAAAAATAGTTTGATAATTGTTTTCATGATAAAAATTATTTTGGTTTACTTGCTTTTATAGCGAGAACATATTTAAGAACAGCGTCTTTTTGATCGGGCGTTAGTTTGGCTCTGTAAGCCATATCACTCATAATAAACTGCCATTTCATTTCGTCGTAATTATAAATGTTTTGCGCGGGGTGACAAGCAATACAAGCACTATAGGCATATAATATATAACCTTGTTTTAATTTATCTAAAGTAACAGCTTTATCCTGCGCTTGAATAGCAGTGAGTTCTTCAGCACCCGGCTCGTAAACGCCGTTAGCGGGCTTTACAACTACAACAGGAGCGCTTGCAACTGTTGCAACGGGAACAGCTTCGGTTGAAGTTATAGCAACCGCAGGAGCGCTTGTTGTTTTTTTAGAAGTGTGACAAGCTGCAACAATAATAGTTGTAAGTGCGAGTATTGTAATTTTAGTTTTCATCGAATAAATTAAATTTTTAGCAACCGGCATTTCTGCGAGTAGGAAAACTAAACGTTTGTTTAACTTTTATACCATTCGCGTTTTGTGCGGGAATCCATTTTTGCATGTTGTTAGTTGCCTGTAATAATAGTTCGTCAATTTTCGAATCACTCGACGACCGTAAAATTTTTGCGTCAATAATTTTTCCTTCCTCATCAATAGTAAAATTCACAATGGCGTTCATCATTTTTTTCACAGCGCTGGTATCGGTACTTTGTTTCATCACTGTTTCTTTAAGATAATTAATAACCGAATTGTCTCCGCCGGGATATTGGGCTTCTGTATCAGGCATTACTGTAATCGCTAATGGTGTTAGTTCTTTAATTCTTCCGCCCGTACCGTAAACATCATTAGAAGAATCTTTGTAAGAAAATTTTATTTTTAAAGTGAGATCGGTACCAAAATCGGCTGTAGATAAAATAGTTTTTTGTTCCGTTGTAAGAATTTCGTTTGTAGCAATTGAAGTAAAAGACGTTCCGTTGCAAGTACCGGAAATTTCTACAGAAACGTAATTCACTATATTCCCAAAATAGTTTTTAGGATAATTAGGAATGATGTCGGTCATTTCTTTTGCAGCGCTTAATTTTTCTTTTTTAATCTCACCGCGCACTAACCATTCGTAATAGCCGGTTGTGCTTTGAGAATATCCCAAAGCAAAAACCAAAAGCAGAATAAGTGTAAATAATTTTTTCATGTTACTATTTTTAAGGAAGATACACATAAGCTTAAACGGTAAATGCCAATAATCCCGATAAGGAACAAAACCAGGTCACATTTTAACAATTTTAGTAAATGTTAACAGGAAAGAAGAGGGTGTAATTGAAAGGTGAGGCTAACGTTTTCCAGATTTGCGTCCGGCGGGTTTTTGAAACACTTTCCTGTCTGCACCCACCAAACAAAATAAACTGCCGAAACGCTGCCTCTTTTTTTGCTTATAGTAAAAATAAACATTCCGCCGTCGGCGGACAAATTATAAGCAAAAAACTTGTACGTCCCCCCGCTGGAGCAAATGTGGTGTTAGCAGCTGCTTTTTGTCAATGGTCTATAATGGTTGTCCAGCATTTGCCTTTATTTTTTTCTAATAGTTTACCTGTCTCGGAGTATTTTTTAATAACTGAACGATTTGTTTTTAGTCCAAAAATTTTCTGACATTTCCATTTTTGTTTTATTTGTCCGTTTGTATAATACTGTATTGAGATGTCTTTCCAAAAGTTTTTATATTCGAATAAAACAAGCTTGCCACCAGTATTATAAATTTGTCTGACTTGTTTTTTTAATGAACTGGATAAGGAGTGCTTGTCATTGAAGTCGTTGTCTATTAAAACAAAGTCACCGAGTTTATCCTGTATATATGTTTTGTTTGTCCAACCCTTGTTGTCGAAGGAGCGGTCATAACGTAACGTTTTTATTAAAATGCTGTCTTTGTCATAATATTTCCAAATGCCTATTTTAGCATATATTCCTTGTTTCTTTTGAGTTGTCGTACCATCGGAATTGGAAGAAACTTCCGCTCCTCCTGTTTCAAATTGACCGGTCGAATAAGACCCATTAGAGCAGTGTACAGTCCAATCACCTATTGGTAAGCCATTTGAAAATTGGCCAATAGTATATGTAGTCGAATCATTAAAAAGATTATTTTCATTATTCGTATATAGATGTAGTCCCTCATAAAAACCCGCTTTATTTAATTTATTCATGGTGTCCCCTTTAAATGAAACAAAAGCGTGATTATGATACATGCCAGAGGGATACGCTCCGCCGCATGGTTGAGAAAATAACTTAAATGTCATTAGAAAAATTATGATCAGATTATAAGTCCTCATAAAAGTTGCTGCTAACGGACTACGCATAAAAGTAGTAGCGCAAGCCTTGATTAAATGTACTGAACTTAAAAGTACCCACCAAGCGGAACAAAACATTTTTTAATAAATTTCAGTGTTTAAAAAATTTTTGTAGAGCGCAAGTGATTTGAAAAACAGAAAGTGAGAGTACCAAAAGCGCTATTACTTTTATGTGGTGTTAGGTGTTGTTTTTTCCGGATACACTCTTCGTGTATTCTGTAATTTTTTGTAGCCAAAATAGTTCTATTTCTCTATATAGCTCGTCATTTCCGTCAAGAAAATTCTTAGGATTTAACTCAAAGTACGAGCGAATGGAGTCGATCCAACTTAAGATTCGATTTTCCTTATTGGCCATAGCTCCAAATTCCTTTTTAATGTTTAGAAACTCTTCTATATGGTAGTTTTCGATCGCTGCTACTTGGTCCTTGAAATTTTTGTGTCTACAGAAATAATAGTAGGAATTTTCGCGAGGATTATGGGCGAATCTGAAATATAAATTCGGGGAACGAAATTCTACAAGAAATGAGTCGGAAGAGATTAATGAGAATCCATGATTCTGCAATATTGGTCCGATTATATTTATTATTTCCTCTTTAAAAGCCATATTAATAACACCTAACGTTCCCGGGGCTTACGCAGTGCGGTTTGAAAAATCATTCGTCTACCCGCCGAAAACTTTATTAAAGATACAAATGTTTTTCTTTTTGCTTTAAACAAATTAAAGATCCGCCGTCGGCGGGCAAAAGCAAAGCAAAAAAACTACCTCGTCCGCCCGCATTGCGTAATTGCCCCGTGTTAGCGGTAGTTTATTTTATTAACTGCTATTTCGAGGTCCAGATACCCCAAACTTTTAAAATATATACTCTGTGAATCGTCCGTAGAAATTTTGAAATTAAAAAAACCTTTTTTGTCTGAATTGGAAATTTTTTGAAGTTGACAAGTAGAACCTAGAATAGATGCTAAATATATTTCCGATTGTATTCCGTCTTTGTTGTTAGCAATGATTTGTCCGCTTATGTTTAAGGTCCCTGATTTATCGTAACATTTTATAAAAGCAATTTTCATTGGATTTTCACCTAACTCAATGTCTTGACGAAACTCCATTTTTTCCATGTCACAATGATATTGATGAACAATTACCATAGTGTCTAGTTGTGAGCTTGAAAATTGGACTTGTCCAAAAACTATGTTTGTCAGTAGGAGGAAAAAGTATGAAAATGCTATTTTGTCAATTGTCATTTCGATGTCCGTATAAATTACCGCTAACGGTTTGCGGCTAGGCGCGCGTTTTTGCAAGTCTAAGATAAGCATTTGAGCGTTACTGCGCAAAAATGGCGCTTAGCCGCTGTTAGCACTTGTAGAGGGCACACAGTTTCACCCAACTACGTGT
>JAGNIU010000065.1 GCA_018000995.1 Bacteroidia bacterium | reverse complement strand
GCGGAGAAAGAGGGATTCGAACCCCCGGAGGTATGACCCTCAACAGTTTTCAAGACTGCCGCAATCGACCACTCTGCCATTTCTCCGCCGCAAAAATACTAAAAAAATTAAATTATACGGTGTAATTTGTAAAAATTATAATTGAGCCAACATTGAGAGGGCAATTCGCTTAGAAATAAGCTACTTCCACTGAAAATAAACTACTTTTTTGGTATCGAAAAACTCTTCCGAGAAGAAGGTTTTTAAGTCGAAGAATTGACAAGAATTATAAAAACGACCGAATTCTTCTTTTAAATCGCCACCTTTTAAGTACAGAATGCCGTTTGGCATATCATTGAAACTTTTGCCTGTGAATTTTCCTTTTAACCACGAATAAAAAACAGGGAATTCAGTCACTGCCCTGCTCACCACAAAATCAAATTTACCGTCTACTTTTTCGGCACGCTCGTGTTGCGAGGTGAGATTGGTTAAACCTAATCCAAGTGCCACTTCATTCACCACTTTAATTTTCTTTCCAATAGAATCTACTAAGTGGAATTGAGAATCAGGAAACATTATAGCTAAGGGAATTCCGGGAAATCCTCCTCCAGTACCAACATCCAATATTTTTGTCCCTGGTTTAAACTGTATGACTTTTGCAATGCCTAAGGAATGTAAAACATGTCGCTCAAACAATAAATCAATATCCTTGCGGGAAATCACATTAATTTGAGAATTCCACAACACATACAAATCATAAAGCTGATTAAATTGTTGTTTCTGATGCTCGGTAAGATTCGGAAAGTATTTAAAAATAATGTCTGCTGTCATATAAGCCTACATGTTGCTTTCTTTATTTTTCAAAATATTGTGCAGAAATTCTCTTGCTCTGAATAACTGAGCTTTTATAGTGCCAATTGGCAAATTCAATTTTTTAGAAATTTCTTCGTGACTCATTTCCTGATAATAAAACATCTCCACCAATTCTTTATACTTTGGCTTTAGTTTATCTACCACTTCATGCAACATTTCTATTTTTTGCTTTTTAATGAAGTGCTCTTCAGGGTCGAGTGTTCCTGATTTTATGGTTTGAGATAATTGTTGACCTTCTTCGTTTACGTATTTTGTATCTAACGAATAAGATTCGCCTTGTTTCTTTTTACGTAAATGATCGATGGCGTTATTACTTGCAATTTTAAATAACCAAGTACTAAAAGCGAAATTAGGAGTGTACTGACTTAATCTTTTAAACGCACGACCAAAAGCTTCAATGGTTAAATCATCAGCGTCATCTTTATTCCCTACCATTTTCAACATCATAAAATAAACCGACTCACGGTAACGATGTAATAGCTCAGCATAAGCTTTCTGATCGCCATTGTTTAGCGCAGCCTGAACCAGTTTATAATCATAAACTGCTTTAGTGGTTAGCTTATCGGTATTTCCTAATTCGTCCATTTGTTAGGTTTGAAGAACATTTTTGATACATGAAAAATTGGATAGATAAATAAAAGAACGAACTCATAAACAAAAGCTAAAGCCCATAGGTCGGGTTCTTTAAACTTCTTTGCCGCTTTATTAAAGATAATCATTTGAAATACGATTTTCAATAAAAAAAGACCAAGCCCTATTAAAGCAGTGCTTTTAAAGCAAAAAAGCACGACCAATACAGCATAGAACAAATATTTAATAATAAAGTCGAAACCTATAGCTAACCGAGAGGCAGACGTATATTGCGGGGCAGTAGTTAAGTGTCTCACCTTTTGCATGCGCCAATCGCGGAACGTTTTTTTAGCTTTTGAATAGGTAATTGAATCGTGACTAATACAAACGTTCGTGTTTTCTTTAGTTGCAGCTTCATTCACAAATAAATCATCATCACCTGAATTAATATGGTAATGACTGGCGAACCCTTTATGTTTAAAGAATAATGCTTTTTTATACGCAAGATTCCTACCAACACCCATATACGCTTTCCCCTTCATACCGGCAGATAAATAACGTAAAGCAATAGTGAATGTATCGAAGCGAATCAGTTTATTTAAAAAGCCTTGAGTTTTAATGTAAGCGCCGTATCCTAATACAATTTCTTTAGTAGTTGTAAAGCCGGAAGCCATTTCTCTTAACCAAGTATTGGATGAAGGATAACAATCTGCATCAATAAAAACCAAGTTCTCGTATTTCGCACCTTTAATTCCAACTACAATTGCGAATTTTTTACCGTGTTTGTAATATGCATCTTCCTTAATCGTAATTTTCTTAAGATTGGGGAAAATTCTGGCAAATTCATCTATAACGGTTTCCGTATTATCCCAAGAACAATCATTCACCACTATAACCTCAAATTCGGGATACTCTTGGGTTAAAATTTTTGGAAGAAATTCCGTCAAGTTCTCATCTTCGTTACGGGCGCAAATAATTACACTTACAGGCTCAGTAGTTGTTGATGGCGTACTTAAATTGGTTTTCAAAGCGGCTACTTTCCAATAAGCTGAAAAATAGTGAATGATGTGAATTAAAAAAACGAGTCCGCCAAGTATGGACAATATCTCTTCAATACCTATATGATTAAATTGGGGCAAAGGCATGCCGCAAAGTTACCCGAGTGATACCTGCGAAATATGGATATCTTTGCTATTATTAAACAAAGAAATTAACAATCCTCTTTCGCTTTGGCTACAGAGGACAAATCTATGAACGGAATAAAGGCTGTAATATTCGATATGGACGGAGTACTGATAGATTCGGAACCACTTTGGCGCATTGCCATGATACAAGGTTTTAATGATATTGGTATTGATTTTACAGATGATGATTGTCGAAAAACAACCGGCATGCGCTTTAAAGAAGTGGTAGAGCATTGGTTTAATCATCATAACATAACTCACTCAACACCAACACAACTGAACGATGCTGTACATTCTCATTTGATAGATTTGATTCACACAAAAGGAGAAGTTATGTTAGGCACTTTTGAGTTGCTCGATTTCCTAAAAACAAAACAATTTCCAATTGGGTTAGCTACTTCTTCTAGTCATATTTTGGTAGATGCCGTTTTACAAAAAACTAAAATCAAACCTTATTTCAGTTCTATTACTTCGGCGGAGTTTTTACAACACGGGAAACCACATCCGGAAGTGTTTTTTAAATGCGCCGAAAATCTGAACATTCCTCCTCAAAATTGTCTGGTTATTGAAGATTCCGTTAATGGGATAAAAGCGGGAAAAGCAGCGGGTATGACGGTGATTGCCATCCCGGATTTGGAGCATAAAGCGGATAATCGCTTCGAAATAGCCGATTATAGACTAAATAACCTCTTAGATGTTATTAAATTATTCTAAAATTTACGAATGAGGGACTCTATCTCGTAAATTTACAAAGTTGAAATTTTCATTAATACATACCGACCCTCAAAGTAAGGCAAGAGCCGGAACTTTAGAAACCGATCACGGCACTATTGAAACTCCCATTTTCATGCCTGTTGGAACAGCAGGAACTGTTAAAGCTGTTCATCAGCGCGAATTATCGGAAGATATAAAAGCCCAAATTATTTTAGGCAACACCTATCACTTGTATTTACGTCCGGGATTAAATGTTCTGGAACAAGCGGGTGGCCTACATAAATTTAATGGCTGGGATAAACCTATTCTGACTGATAGTGGCGGTTACCAAATCTTTTCATTATCGAACAACAGGAAACTGAGTGAAGAAGGTGCGCAATTTATGAGTCACATCGATGGCAGTAAACATTTTTTTACACCTGAAAGTGTAATGGATATTCAACGTACGATAGGCGCCGATATTATTATGGCTTTTGATGAATGTACTCCCTACCCTTGCGAATTAAATTACGCCAGAAACTCAATGGGATTAACGCATCGTTGGTTGGATAGATGTGTTGAGAGATTCAGAAGCACAGAACCAAAATACGGATACAATCAGGAATTATTTCCCATTGTACAAGGTAGTGTGTATAAAGATTTACGAATTCAAAGTGCAGAGTATATTGCAAGTAAAGATTGTTTTGGAAATGCCATTGGCGGATTAAGTGTTGGAGAACCTGCAGAAGATATGTATGCTATGACTGAAGTAGTATGTAATATTCTTCCAAAAGAAAAACCACGTTACTTAATGGGCGTTGGAACTCCCGCAAATATTTTAGAAAGCATTGCTTTAGGAATCGATATGTTTGATTGCGTGATGCCAACACGAAATGCGCGCCACGGTTTGTTATTTACCAAAAACGGAATCATCAACATCAAAAACGAAAAATGGAAGAATGATTTTTCTCCAATTGATGATACCAGCGATTGCTTTGCAGATAAACAATATACCAAAGCCTATTTACGTCATTTGTTAGTGTGTGGCGAACTTTTAGCGTCGCAAATTGCCACTTTACATAATCTGCATTTTTATTTGTGGTTAACTAAAGAAGCACGCAAAAGAATTATTGACGGTACATTTACCGAATGGAAAAACAAAATGGTTGTACAAGTAAATCAACGCCTGTAATTTGCTAACAATAATTGATAGATACATTTTAAAAAAGTTTTTGGGGACTTACATCTTCTCCATCTCTCTAATCCTTGCCATTTTTATTGTATTTGATATTAAAGACAAAGTTCAAACCTTTAGTACTGAAAACATTCCCGCTAAAGAAATAATTGTCGATTATTATTTAATGTTCATTCCTGTTTACGGGAATATGTTCAGTCCGCTGTTTACTTTTATTTCTATTATTTTTTTCACTTCTAAAATGGCACACCGTACTGAGTTTGTTGCTATTTTAAGCGCGGGTGCAGGATTCAATCGTATTTTAAAACCTTATTTGATTGGCGCTTTTATTATTGGCTTCTCTTCTCTGTTGTTAAACCACTTCGTCATTCCAAAAGCACAAAAAATTAAAATTGGTTTTGAAGACAAGTGGATAAACAAAGGTTATAGTACCGATGATAAGAATATCCATAAAATAATTGCTCCTAACACAGTTTTATACATGGAGGGTTACGACAACCGCATTAATACGGGAAGAAAAATGTCGATTGAAACGTTTGTGAACAACAAGCAAACTTCTATTCTAAAAGCCGATGAAATGAAATGGGATACCATTAACAGACAATGGATTTTAACTAATGTGTTCGAAAAAACAATTCTTCAGCAAGACCGTCTCGATACTTTAAAAAATCAAAAACCGATTCATAAAGAAAAACACACATACTCTGCCACTAAAAAAATTAAAATTGATTTCAGTCCGGCCGACATGTGGCGTTTTGAGAGTAAATACGAAACTATGAATACGCCTCAATTGAGAACTTACATTGCCCGCGAAACTTTAAAGGGATCCAGTAATATTCCATTTTTTGAGGTAGAGATGCACAGGCGGACTTCTTTTCCTTTTGCTACATTTTTACTGACGATAATTGGTTTAGCTATTTCATCGCGTAAAGTTCGAGGTGGTGTTGGTTTACAAATTGCTTTTGGTATGTTGTTGAGTTGTCTTTATATCATGTTGATGTATATTTTTACTACTATTGCCACAACCGGTTTTGCCTCACCTTTCTTAGCGGTTTGGACTCCAAATTTTATATTTTGTTTCGTAGCCTTTTATTTTTATAAGAAAGCACAGCAGTAAAAAACGTATATTTATAGTAACAATGAACAAGATTTTAATAAAAAACGCAAGTATAGTTAACGAAGGTGAAATCTTTGTTGGCGATGTATTAATTGAAAACAATATCATCACCAAAGTTGAACGTGCAATCGAAGAAAACGGCGCTAAAGAAATTAATGCAGAAGGCTTACATTTATTTCCGGGGTTAATTGACGACCAGGTGCATTTCCGTGAACCGGGATTAACACACAAGGGCGAAATTTATACTGAAGCAAAAGCTGCTGTTGCCGGTGGGGTTACTTCTTTTATGGAGCAACCCAATACCTCGCCTAATGCTACCAATCTTGTTGAATTAGAAAAAAAATATTCGAGAGCTGCCGAATGCTCACTTGCGAATTTCTCCTTCTTAATTGGCGGTACTAATAAAAATGTAGAAGAAGTTTTAAAAGCAGATTTCTCAAAAATAGCAGGCTTAAAATTATTTTTAGGTTCATCAACCGGCGATATGTTAGTTGACGACCCAAAAGCCTTAGAAGGATTTTTCTCTCAAGTAAACTCCATTATTTGTACGCATTGTGAAAATGATGTGATGATAAAAGAAAATCAAAAACGCATCATTGAAGAATACGGGGAGGAAATTCCTGCCTACTTCCATCCTATTATTCGTAACGAAGAGGCTTGTTATAGTTCTTCTTTTAAAACTGTAGAATTAGCTAAAAAACACAATACCCGTTTACATGTATTTCATATTTCAACGGCTAAGGAATTAAGTTTATTCACCAATAAAATTCCTTTAAAAGAAAAACGTATTACTGCTGAAGCTTGCATTCATCATCTTTGGTTTACAGATGAGGATTACAAAACAAAAGGAAATTTCATAAAATGGAATCCATCTGTTAAAACTCAATATGACAGAGATAAAATCTTTGAAGCTGTTTTAAATGGAACTATTGACGTAGTAGCTACCGACCATGCTCCACATACTATAGAAGAAAAACAACAAACCTATTTAAAAGCGCCAAGTGGCGGACCATTAGTTCAACATAGTTTACAAGCCATGTTGCAATTTCATAAGCAAGGAAAGATTACATTAGAAAAAATCGCGGAGAAAATGTGTCACAACGTTGCTGATTTATTCAGAATTGAAAAACGTGGCTATATTCGTGAAGGTTATTTCGCTGATTTAGTTTTAGTGAATTTGAATAAAACTGAAACGGTGAGCAAATCAAATATTTTATACAAATG
>JAGNIU010000064.1 GCA_018000995.1 Bacteroidia bacterium | reverse complement strand
GATTTTGAAGCTTTTGTATGCACGGCTAAAGATAAATTTGGAGTAAGCGTTCCTAATTTTGCATCGCCAGCTTTATCAGAATACATGTTAAAGCCAAGAGCAAGGAATTTTTTCTTCAGTTTTAATCGCTTTAAAGATTGCTCAATTGTTATACCATAAGTTTGGTAAGCTTTAGCAACAGCGCCCCATTGCGATCTGTAATTAATAATAGCGCGGGTATCATAAGAGCTTCCAACCAAAGCCGGGTTTACATTTACCGGAGCTTCGGAGTACTGAGAGAAATGGATATCCTGAGCATCAACAGCTTTTACAGCAAATAATGCAGTAGCAAGAATTCCTATTTTTATTATCCTGTTCATAATTTCCTTACCTGATTAAAGTAATATTTCCTTTTTGACTAAATGACTGCCCGTCTATTGTCGTGCCTTCCAGTCTGTAAACAAATACTGCAGTATTTAAAAGTTCTCCGTTAAATGTTCCATCCCAACCTATTTTCTGTTCACTGGTTTCGAACACTTTTTCTCCCCAACGGTTAAATACCATAAAAGTTAAATTTTTCAGACACTTACCCCTGACGTACAAGACGTCGTTGACTCCGTCGAGATTTGGCGAAAAGGCATTGGGGACAAACATCTCACCACAATCCTGTAAAACACAGACCTCCACTGTATCATTGTATTTACAATTCTTGCTATTATATCCTGTTAGGACATACGTTGTTGTAATAGTTGGATTCGCTACCGGACTAGGACATATACTACAACTTAAAGCTGTGCCGGGATTCCAAGTATAATACGTTGCTTGTAAACCAAATAATTGAACTGCTTGGCCAAATCTTATACACGTATCTCTAACCGCATAAGTATTCGGAGTGTCTACAACGTGAATGATTTTTGTTTTAATAATACTATCGTAGCCATAAGGATTTGTAACTGCTAAAGCTACCGTATAATCTCCTGGGGTGTTATAGCAAGTTACGTGGAAGTTAACAGAACTTGTGTCCGGATTTCCACCAGGTGTGTACCATTTTATACTTTGAGGCTTACCTCCACACGAAGTATTGATAAAATTAACACATGTTTTAGTACAAATAGTATCGTTAGGTAATGCTGTTGTAAAACTAGCAACAGGCGGGAAACAATTTATAACCCTGACAGTGACTGTATCAATTTTACTCTTACAGCTTGGGATATTATTGTAAGAAAGTTGACATGTGTAAGTCATTAAATAGTCATTATTACAAACCCCAATAGTTGGTTGTGCTAAAACATCAGTTGGTAATGCAGAACCTATATTACCGTTTGGAGAAGTTAGTAAACCAAATGTTGGTGTCCAAGTATAATTAAATGACATTCCTGAAGGAGGTGCTGGATTATTGATAGTTAATGTAACTTGATTGTTACCGCAAACCGTGTTGGTAATATTACCGAGTGTATTTGTGGTTAACGAAATAGTATGTGTAGGAACCGGTACTACAGTTAATGTTATGATTGCAGTATTCGTTAAACATCCTGCACCTGTTTGTCCAACTATTGAATAAGTTGTTGTGACGGTAGGATTAGCTGTATTAGTGTAACCGGTAATGTTAGTTAAAGTAAATGCAGGTGACCAAGTATAAGTTCCTGAAGTTCCTGCGCCAGATGCAGTATAAGTATATGCTTGCCCAACACAAATTGTAGTATTAGTAGGCGTGATTGTTAATGAGGGACGAGGAGTAACTGTTATGTTTACAACAGCAGTACCTGTACAAGAGCCTGTTGCTCCAAAAACAGTGTACTGAGTACTCGTACTTGGAGTTGCCGTAACATTAGATCCAAAAGGGCTGCTTAAACCTGTATTAGGAGACCATGTATAGCTTGCAGCGCCAGTAGCAATTAAACTAATTCCGGTAGCACCAACACAAGTTGTTGCGGAAGATGGAGTAACTGAAACTGTTAAAGGTGTTCCAATAAATACATTAGCTGTGGTTGTGCCAGTACATCCTGTTACAGGATCAATACCAACAACATTATAAGACTGATTTGTTAATGGTGAAGCTACCACAACTGCACCGCTAGTTGCACTTAATCCTGTACTCGGCGACCATGAATAATTTGTAGCACCGCTTGCTGTTAAAGTTGTGCTTCCTCCAGGACAAATTGTGAAATTACCGGTTACTAATACAGGCAAGGCAGGAACTACACTAACTGTAATGACCGCTGTACTTGAACATACTCCTGTTGTACCTGTAACTGTATAATTTGTGACTGAACTGGGTGAAGCGGTAACAACAGCACCCGTTGTACTGCTTAATCCTGTGCCTGGCGACCAAACATAGTTAGTAGCACCTGCAGCAGTTAAAGTTGCTGTTGTACTAGGACAAACAATTGTTGTACTTGCAACGGCTGTTACTGTAGGGGTTGGGTCAACTTGAATAGTTTGAGTTGCAGTGGCTGTTCCCGTAGCATCACTTGCTAAAATTGTAATTGAAAATGTTCCGGCTGAAGGAAAAGTAATACTTGTAGTGGCACCATTAGGATTTCCGAATACAGGACCAGCAGGATTTGCTGACCAAGTATAACCGGTTAAAGCAACTGTTCCTGGATTTGGAACACAGGTTACGTTAACAGAACCTCCGGAACAAATTGGACTTGGTAAAACAAAACTAGGTGTAAAAGAAGCAGGTGCTCTCAAAGTAACATTATCAATAGCGTAAGAAGGATCTGTACCAGCGTTATCGCCATTATTTACCCACCGGAACCCAACACGTACGTTAGGAGCATTGCTAGCAGCTGCTGGCATTGCAATAGTATAACTTGACCAAACACCTTGATTTAATCCGTTACATGCAGTAGTGGTATTTGTACAGCCTGCATTACCGCAAGTTGTTTTAACAGGATTACCTAATAACAGCCAAGGACCCGCAGCAATAGAGTAATAAACAGTTCCATCATCAGATGCGCCTTGTCCATTTTCTAAATATTCAAAACCTAAAATAATATTATTTTGACCTGTACAGTTAATAATAGGAGACTCTGCGCGTAAATCAGAAGCAATTCCTGCATTATAAATCGAACCACAATCACCACTAGTACAAAGAAAAGTTAAAGAGCTGGAAGAGTTTCCGATATGTAAAGTTCTGTTTTGAGGACCAGTTGCAAGACAACCATTCCCACAAACACCAACACCCATACCCGCTTCAGTTGCACTAATATAATATTCGTCTGATCCGGTTGAAGGTGTGTATCCTGATAAATATGTTACTGCCCATGCTCCGTTTCCACTTGCGTTAACACCATTCGCTAATTGTAATTGATTACAACCAATACCAAATGTTTCTGTCCAAAATGGGGCCTGAGAGAAACTCAGTGAAAAAGAGAAAACAAAAATTAAAAAGTAAAAAATTCTTTTCATACTATATTCATGTTATTTATAATGACCTAAGTTAAGCTTGTATTTCGTTGAACTGCATTTTCTTACTTAATAAAATTACAACTCACTAAGTGGTAAAGATAATAATAAAACAACACAATTAAAACGTTAAAATACCTTGATTTGAACACAAGGCTCTTAATTAAATAACCCTTACGCGCGCAAATCCAAAAAGGTTGGTTAAAACCTAAAATTAACTTCAATTACCAAAATTGTTAATAACTTTAGGTGCTTTTAGCATATTTTAATCTAGGTTTTCTCGTAAAATATTAAAACTTTGCAAAACTCCAAAAATGAAGGCCATCCCAAATAACCTAATTTTGGCGCTATTTATAGCCGTTTTTGCCTGTACTTCAGTATCGGCGGGGGTTTTAGACGACCGTAATAAACCGGGAGACGACAAAAAAGCAAAAGCTAAACGTTCAGATACAACCGCTAACAATAGTACTGTTCTAATTGATAATGAGGAAGAAAGTCCTGATACTACTTTAATACTATTCCCTTCAAACGACCTTTACGCAAGCTGGGATACCAATACTGTTCACCCCTATAATTTTTCTGATTGTTTCCGTCAAGATTCTGTAAGTATTTGCTTAGCTGACATCGGACAAAATTTTGTTATGCCTTTTAAAGGGATGATTACCAGTCAGTTCGGATGGAGAAAATATCGTCCGCATTATGGTACAGATATTGATTTAGAAATTGGTGACACTGTTGTTGCAGCTTTTGATGGTATGGTACGTATTTCTAAGTCTCATGTTCACGGTTATGGTAATGTTGTAATTATTCGTCACGACAATGGTCTTGAAACTGTTTATGCTCATTTATCAAAATTATTAGTTGACCCAGGACAAAAAATTAAAGCCGGACAAATTTTAGGATTAGGCGGGAACACTGGTCGTTCATATGGTGCTCACTTACATTTTGAAATTCGTTATTTAGGTCAAGCTTTAGACACTGAAGATTTTATTGATTTTGCTAATGGAAATTTAAAATCTTACGAGTTTAATTTACGTAAAGCTGATGTTGAAACTAAATACGATTTAAGAGCTTTACATAACCGTCACCGCAAAGACGTTGGTGCTATCAGTTATGTGAAGACAAAAAATGGTGGTACTTATAAAGTGTATCGTGTTAGACAAGGTGATAATTTAGGTCGCATTGCTCAACGTTGTCACACCACTGTAAAAGCCCTTTGTAAAAAGAATGGCATTAAGCCAACTAAAGTTCTTCAGGTTGGTCAGAAATTAAAAGTGTAAATCCTTATTTTATTTATTGAGAATACCGCTAATAATTAATAGCGCTATTATTCCCATGAACACAAATACAAACCACTTAATAAATCCGTAAGTGGTTTTCTTTAATAATTGGTTTCCTAATAAAGCGCCAATCCACGCAGAACCAATTGCAATTAGAAGTAATAAATAGTTTTGTGAAATTATTTCTTTGCTTATAGAGGTTGAATAAATACTTAAGCGTGCAATATCTACTAAACACGCAATTGCAATTCCGCTCGCAATAAAAATTTCTTTCTCTAAATTTAAACGTACCAAAAACGCACTTCGCAACGCACCTTGATGTCCGGATAAACCTCCAAAAAATCCGCTTAATGCCCCACCCCATATTAAATTATTTTTGCCAAAACTTAAATTTTTTAAGTGCGGAATTATTTCCCACAACGAAAATACCAACATTAAAATACCAATAGTAATTCCGATTATAGTTATTGAAAACATGCGACCTGAAATTGCATATGTATATAATGGTTCTGAAACGGAAAATTGTTTTAATAACCACGCTCCAACAAATGCTAATAACAGAGAAGGGATTCCGAACTTCAAAACCAACTGTAAGTTGATCTTCTTATACACTAAAAAAAACTTAAATATATTGTTCAAAAAATGTACAATCGCGGTTAAGGCAATCGACGTTTCGAGATTAAAAAATAAAGCGAATACGGGAAGTAATAATGTTCCCAAACCAAATCCTGAAAAAAAAGTGAGAAGGGATGCTAACAGCGCTACTAATGCTATTGCGATATACATTATAATAAGGATTGATGATATTCAACAAGTCCATCGATAGGTGATTTAATAACCTTACCTAATTTATAACCCTCTTCATTGGCCACCTCAGCTAAAATATCTTTATAGTAAAATCCTATTGAACCAACTGAATTCACAGTGTATTCACGTGAGTTAGAATATTTACCAATTTGTTTATGAAAAAATTCAATGAAACAATTTTTTACCACTTTACGTACGTATGCATCCTTAATATTCTCTGAAACAAATTTATTTATAGAAGCCAAATATCTGCTTGGCATTGGTTTTTTATAAACATTATTTAATATTTCTTCTCTGTGATAACCACTTGCTTCAAAATCGTCTTTTATTTTTTTCGGCAACTCTTCATCAAAATAAGCTTGAATAAATGTCATACCAATATTAGCACCGCTACCATGATCGCCAAATAAATAACCAACCGATGGAACATTTTCAATTACATTTTTTCCATCATACAAACAGCTGTTACTACCTGTACCTAAAATTGAAGCAATACCGGGTTTTTGTCCGCACAAAGCTCTAGCTGCAGCCAATAAATCATGGTGGATATCAATATTTTTTAATTCGAGAGCGTTATGAATTCCATCTAAAACAATTTTACAATTTACCTCGTTCGAACAACCGGCACCATAATAATAAATGTGCTCAATCTTTGAAATATGCTCTGCTAAAAATGGTTTTAAATGTTCTTTTATCTCTAATGAAATCTGATCTTTTGTTTGAAAATAGGGATTGAATCCAATAGTTTTAAGATTCGAGAGAATTTGTTTCCTGTCAATCAGAACCCAATCTGTTTTTGTAGAACCGCTATCGGCTATCAGGGTTAGCATAGCATTTAAATTGTTTTAGTAAAACTATTGTTTTTATACGTAATAAAAAAGCCTCTAGTTACAGAGGCTTTTAAAATGTATTCGATTTTGGCTTATGCCGGATTTTCAGTTGTTGTGTCTTCAGCTGCTGCTTCTGTGTTTTCAACAGCAGGAGTTTCGGTAGCAGGAACTACTTTCGCAGCTATTTTAGCAGCTTTTGCTTCTTTAGAAGCAGTTTCAGCTTTTATCTGAGCACTTTTCTTCTTAGTTGCATCGCCGGCTAAATTATCCTTTTTAGCAACAATTTTACCGTCTTTTTCCTGTAGCCATTTGCTGAATTTTTGTTCAACTTGAGCTTCGGTTAAAGCGCCTTTTTTAACACCATCTAATAAGTGTTTTTTAAGCATTACGCCTTTATAAGATAAAATCGCTCTGCAAGTATCAGTTGGCTGAGCGCCTTTCATTACCCAATCAAGGGTCTTATCAAAGTTAATGTCGATAGTTGCCGGATTTGTGTTAGGGTTATAAACGCCTAATTTTTCAATGAATTTTCCATCACGAGGTGCACGACCATCCGCCACTACCACATGAAAGAAAGCTGTATCCTTTTTTCCATGTCTCTGTAGTCTAATCTTTACTGCCATATTTT
>JAGNIU010000063.1 GCA_018000995.1 Bacteroidia bacterium | reverse complement strand
GTGTGATGTAAGTTATTATGCTGTAATTGCCAGTTTAAAGAACTACCGCCAATTAAGGTCATACTATAAGTCATTAACTTATTTATTTTGGTATTCTTAGAATAGCTTCCGTGGTTTGCATCGTGCATTACAGATAAACCAACACCGCTCATACCAATACCCATCATAATCCAAAGTCCCATTTGAGCATAACCATTAGTCACGATGTTCGACATTAAGATAGCGTAGGGGCCTAAGAAGATGATAAACATGGCAATGGTTTTAATCACCATTTTATAATTTCCAAATTTTGAAATGTTGTTTGTTTTAAAATAATCGTCAACCCTTTTTTTTGCAGTCATGTAAAACTGACGGTTGGCGTTATTAAATCGGATGATATTAGAATTGTCCACTTTGTTATTTTTTTATTGACCTCAAAGATACCGCATAAAAAGCCAAACTGTATTTTTTTAGACCAATTTTTTGTTAAACGGAGATTGTTGAATGTCTTCTAAAACGTATTTTAGATACTTGAAAATCAATTAGTTTCAAATGTGGTGATATTTCTCACCTTTGGTAATTGTATAGGCACGATAAAGCTGCTCAACAAAAAATAATCTTACCATTTGGTGTGAGAATGTCATTGGAGAAAGTGATAATTTATAGTTCGCTCTTTTGTAAATACTTTCATCGAAGCCATAAGGCCCTCCAATTAAGAAAACGAGGTTTTTAACATTTGAAACGGCTTTTTTTGTCAGAAATTGGCTAAAATCAACCGAATTTAACAAATTTCCGCCCTCATCTAAAATCACTAAGTGGTCACCGTCTTTAAGCTGTTTTAAAATTAATTTCGATTCTTCACTCTTCTGTTCCGCTTCAGGCCGCATTCTCACTGCTTTTGGCACGTTTATTGTGACTATTTCAAACGCTGTGTAGTTCTTTAAACGTTTGAGATAAATTGAAATCCCTTCGTTTAAGTAACTCTCAGTGGTTTTATCTATTTGCAGTAAAGTAACCTTCATCTAGCGTAAAGCGTATAATTTAGTAAATTTAGCATCTAATAATGAAAGTACTAGTATCTATAATCTTTTTTCTTTCGTCCTTCTTCAGTTCGTTTGATGTGACTGATGATGTGGTGTCTGCTATTAAGCAAGGCAAAGCATCTGAGTTGGTTAAATTTTTTGATGAGAAGCTTACCGTTAAAATTTTAAATCAGGAAGATTTATTGAGTAAAGCACAAGCAGAAGCCAACATCAAATTCTTTTTCGAAAAACATACTATTAAAAATTTCACTGTATCGCAATCGCGTACTGTAAATAGCAGCGTACAATTTGTAAGCGGTTCTCTCGAAACATCAAACGGAAAATTCCGTGTTTCGATTTTGCTGCGCCGTAATTTAATTTCTCAATTCAGGATTGAAAACGATAATGAGTAATTATATCCTGCTTCACGAAAAACATTTCGATTTCAAAAAATTTGTGAAACGCGCTTTTAAGGAAGATGTGCGTGACGGCGATCATACGGCTCTGGCTACTATTCCAGCTAATCACAGTGGCAAAATGCAATTGTTGGTGAAGGAAGACGGCATCCTCGCCGGTGTTGAAGCAGCCGTTGAAATTTTCAAATTCATTGATAAATCCATTACCGTAAAAGTACTTTTAAAAGACGGTCGCAAAGTAAAAAAGGGCGATGTCGCTTTTATTGTTGAAGGAAATACACAAGCTTTATTGACGGCTGAGCGTTTAGTGTTGAATGTTATGCAACGTATGAGTGGCATTGCTACCAAAACAAAATATATGCAATCGCTTTGCAAAGGCACCAAAACAAAAGTAATTGATACACGCAAAACTACTCCGGGTTTTCGCTTTTTTGAAAAGTGGGCTGTTGTTATTGGTGGTGGTGCTAATCACCGTTACGGTTTGTTTGATATGATTTTAATAAAGGATAATCATATCGATTTTGCAGGTGGTATTGTTCAAGCGATTAATGCAGCAAATACTTACCTCCTCAATAAAAAAATGCAATTATCGATTGAGGTGGAAACGCGCACTTTAGCCGATGTAAAAAAAGTATTGAAGCGAGGTGGTGTTCAACGCATCATGCTCGATAATTATACACCAGCCCAAACCAAAGAGGCGGTAAAGCTTATTAATGGTCGTTTCGAGGTGGAATCCTCAGGCGGCATCACCGAAAAAAACATCGCCGATTATGCAAAATGCGGTGTCGATTTTATCTCTGTGGGAAGTTTAACGCACCACGTAAAAAGTTTAGATTTAAGTTTGAAGGCTCTCAAATAACTTCTATCTTTAATCACTATAAGCTATAACATGAGATTTTTTCTTGTCTTTATTTTTCTTCCTGTTTTCCTCTTTTCACAAAATGAGTATATCGATTACCGTTCGGTAACTAATCCAATGTATTGGAAAAATCGTAAACCTTACGAAGGCTATTGGCAACAAGATGTTCACTATAATATCAAAGCAGAAATTAACGACAGCACGGATATTATCAGCGGTCATGAAGAATTAACGTACTGGAACAACTCACCTAACGATTTAACTATTGTTTATTTTCATTTATACAGCAACGCACAAAACAAAGATTCTTATCTCTCCGACTTATACAAAAACAATAACTACAAATTAAAGTACAGCAAGTACCGCGAAAAGAATCTGGGAACAACCGTAGACAAAATCTCTATTAAAGGAACAGATTTAAAAACAGAATTGGATAACACTGTTCTGAAAGTTTATTTACCAAGAGCTTTATTGTCGGGCGAGTCGATTACTTTCGATATCGATTTCAGTACTTATTTTGATAAGGAAGTAATTCGTAACCGAATGAAAACATTTAATGTATTCGGCAACAAACATTACGATATTGTGCATTGGTATCCGCGTATTTCTGTCTTCGATAGAAAATTTAATTGGGATACGGATCAACATATGGATCATGAATTTTATGGCGACTTCGGTTCATTCTACATCGAGCTAACTCTACCAAACAATTATATTGTTGATGGAACCGGAACGATGATTAACGAAAAAGAAATGTTGCCGGATACGCTCCGCAAAAAATTAGACATTTCTAACTTCTTAAAAAAACCTTGGAACTCAGCACCAAGTACTATCATTAAAAAAGACGGCACCAAAAAAACATGGAAGTTCAGCACCTTTAATGTGCATGACGTTGCTTATACAGCTGATCCAACTTATCGTATTGGTGAAGCAAATTGGGATGGCGTACGTTGTATTTCATTAGTGCAAGAACCTCACGCTGCAGGTTGGTATAACGCTGCACAATTTCTTACAAAAATTATTGAAACGAATAGTTATAATATCGGTCCGTACCATTATCCAAAAATGATTAGCGCTGATGCGAATGACGGAATGGAATACCCAATGATTACCTTGAATGGCGGATTTGATCCGGGATATCGTTCTTTATTTATTCATGAGTTAACACACAATTGGTTTTTTGGGATGGTGGGAAGTAACGAAACTTACCGTGCTTTTTTAGATGAAGGCTTAACACAATTTTATACAGCGGATACTTATCAATTTATTGACGGACCTCTTGTAAAAAATTATCCGCCAAAAAATAAATACGAAAAAAAATTCACCAATTCAGAAAGAATCATCGACCAACAAATTTACAATGGCTATTACGGTTCGGTTGTAACACGTGGAGAAGAAGTAATGCTGAATACACATAGCGATGATTTTAACGGCGGTATTCGTCACGGCGGTGGTTATAGCAGTGTGTACTTTAAAACCGCTACAATGCTAAAGAATTTGGAATATGTTTTAGGTCGCGCGTTATTTGATAAAGCGATGCAAAGTTATTTTAAACAATGGAAATTTTGTCACCCTTATCCGGAGGATTTCCGTAATTCAATTATTCAATTTAGTGGTGTAGATTTAAATTGGTTTTTTGATCAGTGGTTGGAAACGACAAAAACAATCGATTACAAAATCGGTCGCGTTAAGAAAAAGAAAAAAGGTATTTACGAAATTACCTTCAAACGATTGGGAACAATGCAAATGCCGGTTGATTTTACTGTCATCGACAAAAATGATTCTGCCTTACATTATCAAATTCCAAATACCTGGTTCGAAAAACCAACTTGGGCAAAACCATTACCACGTTGGATAGGGTGGGGACCAAAATTAAAAACATCTTACACCGCAACTGTAAATGTGGGAAGTAAATTGAAAAACGTAATCATTGACCCGAGTTACCGTTTGGCCGACGTTAACATGATGAACAATGTAAAGAGAAATAAAATTGATGTGAAGTTCGATTCGCACATTGATAATCCGCCCAATTGGAAACAATACGATATGCGTGTTCGTCCCGCCCTTTGGTACAATGGTTACGACGGTGTAAAAGCGGGAGTACATTTAAACGGAAATTATTTAGCAGTGAAACACGTATTCGATTTAACAGCATGGTTTAGTACCGGATTAGGTCAGGCGTATTTAGATAGCGCATCCAAAGCAATAGCAAGTATAAACAGTTACAATCAGATTTCTTTTTTATTCAATTATAAAACCAGCACCAACAAATTCATGAAGAAATCTAATTTCTACATGCAATTGAAATCATTAGATGGATTAGATGGTGGAACAATTGGATTTGAGAAGAAAAGTAATAATGACAAAACCCGTTTCTATACACATTACAAAGCCATGTTGCGTGATTTACCGCAAGACATGGTTTATTTAATTAATCGTAACGAATGGGGTTATCAGAAATTTAATAGCGCCATGCATGCGGGTGTAGAACATAATTATCGTTACAAACGTGGGACAGGAAATATTAATTTGAATCTCAGAACTTCTGCTTTCACACAAGATTATGATTTCTCTGCCATCACTTTAAATGTGGTGAATAAAAATGATTTAGGACGTATTAATATTAACACCCGTTTATTTGCACAGGCAGGTTTTGGAAATAGTATTCCAAGTGAATCTGCTTTATATGCAGCAGGTGCTAATAACGAAGAGTTAATGGACAATAAATATACGCGCTCGATGGGTGCCGTGCCGCCAGAGTTTGGTGGATATGGAAACAGCACTAATCATTTCACTGCAGGCGGAGGATTAAACTTAAGAGGTTATTCAGGTTATTTATTACCCGAAAGAAATCCTGAT
Source organism: Bacteroidia bacterium (assembly GCA_018000995.1). Classification (GTDB taxonomy): domain Bacteria; phylum Bacteroidota; class Bacteroidia; order B-17B0; family Aurantibacillaceae; genus JAHEYG01. Next base: position 1,847 of record JAGNIU010000063.1, on the reverse strand, counting down.
GGCACTTTGCGTTACAATTATAAAGGCATTAGTGGTGCAGCTTTTAATACAGAAATAGAATTTGGAGAATTATTTAAATTCATGAATTTTAAATTTTTGAAAAACAGCATTAAAGTCAACCCGTATTTGTTTGGTGATGCCGGAACTATAAACACTAATTACACTTTTGAAGCTAACGAAATGAGCGAACTCATGTACGATGCCGGAGTAGGCGCCACATTTAGTATTGTAAAGTGGGGACCACTAGTAAACGTAAACCCATTAACTATTCGTTTCGATATGCCGTTATTTATCAACCGACTTCCATTCGAGGAAAAGGATTATTTCCAGTTTAGATGGATGGTAGGAGTGAGCAGGGCGTTTTAACAGTTTGCGACTCCTTTTATTTTTTTGCTATTTCAAGTTACGCATTTGAGTGCTAACACGCAAAAAATTGCAAGTAGGTGCTGTTATGCGGTCGTTTTTATTTTCTCAAGAACTAGTTGGTACAAGTAACGGAATTGATCAAAGTCATTTCCGTCAACAGCTAAATTCATAATGTCGATTTCCTTTTGCTGATATGCCAATGGAATACTATACTTTGCGAGCCAAACAACATTCTCTGTTAACCGATTTAAAAGGGCAATATTATGTTCATCTAGATATATGTCCGCCATTGAAAACAGGTCGGCAAGTTTGTGGATAGCTATTTTCTTATCAAGCCGCCCGTCTTTAATATGTTCAGGATTTTTGCTTAAGATGTAACCTTTGACAATGCACTCAAGTGAAAGTCCCATTAACATTTGAGCTGGATGTCCAAGTTTGTGATTTATAAAAGTACCACCAGATGGAATATTTTCAATTGAAACATGATTCCAAACTAACTCTGCAGAGTCGTAAAGTTCCTTGGATTTCTTTAACCAAATGTCAGCGTCTGTTGCGTGCTTTTTATAAAGATCCTTTAATGGATGCATAATTAATTGTATTTGGTCAGCTTTACTTTGTCAGTGTCTATATCACTAACACATTCGTCTAAGTAACGTTTTGATAATAGATTTGGAACTCTCCAACTGGCTTGAAATATTCTTGAAGCTTCTATGTCTTCGTCAGTCATTTCCATTTCTTTCATTTCATCAATTTCTTCTTCCTCGAATATTTTTTGAGTAAGTATTTCTTTTTCTTCTGGTAAAAGGTCGCCAGCGTCATTGTAATATTCGCCGTCCGAACCATCTTTCATTCTGATTTTCTGTCCGTTTTTAATAATTGCGAAACTAAAAAGTCCGACAGTGCTATTTTCAATTAACACACCAATCTCGGTGTCTGGAAATGTTTTAATGAAAAGTTTTTCGGTGTCTGTTTGATTGGCGTTAAAGAAGTCAAACGGAAGGTCAGGATGAACAAGTAGTAAATTGTCGTTATAGAAACCTGCGAACAAAGTCTCAGGTTTATTACTATAATGAAGTGGAACTGTCTCTGTCGGCTTGAGATGTCCGAGGTTTAATTGTTTAAGGATTTCTCCAAGGTCTTTTGTCTTAGGCGATTTAACGAAGATGTAATATTTATTCCAGGCCATGTCTTATGTTGTTTGTCCGTCTAAAATGCCGCATAACTACCGACTTGTCGCCACAAACAAATAATTATAAAGGGTTGTAGCGGTATTGCTATATAAATATACAAAATCTCATCCAACAAAAAACCCCTCCGTTTTGCGGAGGGGTTTTTAATATAATTGTCAAACTAATAATTAGTGAGTGATTACTAATTTAGAGTTTGCGCTAAAATTATTTGTTCCGCTAACAGTAATAAAGTACATACCACTTGTTAATTGCGTAGTGTTTAATGTTAAGCGTTGTTCGCCTTCCATTAAT
>JAGNIU010000002.1:68482-239105 GCA_018000995.1 Bacteroidia bacterium | reverse complement strand
CATCATCCACCATGATGACATTTTTATCTTCTATAATAAAATCAATGGTGGTGCTATTTGGAATTAATTCTTTTTTACGGAAATCATCACGGAAAAAAGTAATATCCAAATTCCCGCAATTGATTTTCTTATTCTTTAAAATTTTACGAAGTTCTGTTGTAATGCGATTCGCTAAATAAATACCGCGAGGTTGTAAACCAATTATAACAGTGTCTTTAAAATCACCATGATTTTCAATTAGCTGATGACATAACCTTAAAATGGTTACCTCAAACTGCTTGCCTTCTAATATTACTTTTGGTTTCAAAGGTTGTTAAATTTGACTTTAAAGGTAATAAAAACTATTTGTTCGCCAAGCAGACAAAACCTATAATTTAAAAGCCTGAAAGGCTGGCATAATTATAGAATGGTATATAGGAAAATATAAAACCCCGAAGGGGTGACATTAAGCACGTTGCTCAGTTCATGTCACCCTTTCAGGGTTAAAATTGAAATTGATTATATCGTTCTAGAATAATAACATCCGCCGTGGCGGATTAAGAATGTTATTGTACAGTAAGTGTTTCTTCAGAAGTTTTACCTTCTTCTAATTTGATGATACCCTTAGCTTCTTTGGTGTTAACCTTAGCTTTCACATCAAAAATAGCAGGGAGTTTAAAAATAAAACTCACTTTTCCATTGTCATCTGTAACACCGTGAGCTTTTATATCACCATCAACACCAGGTTTAATGTTGGCGTATAATAAAACTTCAGCACCTTTTACCGGTGCACCATTTTGGTCTTTACAAGTAATATTAGCTTTACAATCTGTGTTTTTATTACAAGCTGTAAATGCAAAAGCACTCATTAATAAAGCAGCGCTTAAAATTTTGAAATGATTTTTCATGATGTGAGTTTTAGTGATATCTAAATTACGAAATTTTGCCTCTGGTTTAACATCGATTTACTAGTTCAAAGTGGGGTTTCACTAAGTCACGGATTGAAATTGCAAGACAATGAGTTTACGTATCCGCTAATAAACTATTCAATTTATTTTTGTCGCAATTGAAGGGCCAATGTTTCTCTTCATAAACCTGCGCGCAAAATTGCTTAATAGCAGATTTAAATGGTGTAACAATTTGTTTGTAGTCACCCGTAATAGTCTTTATTAATTTCCTGTCAATTTCCCCATGGTCTGGATGTAAATCGTCAGTTTCAGAAATAGTGAGAGTAAAACTCTGATCTTTTTTTTCAAGAAGAAAAAAGTAAGCGCCAGGTTCAAGCCACCAAGTTATTTCTCCGGATTTATTGTTTTGTAAGCCAAGAATAGTTTCGCAAAGTTCATTAACAGGATCATTTAAAACGTCTGAAGCGTCGAAGTTGATATTATAGTCGCCGAAGTTTAAATCAACGGGTAACCAACCGTGTTCTGGTGTTCCAAATGATATTGAAAGTGATTTGTCCATGTTGATATTATTAAACCACCGTTTCTTTCTTCCGCTCCCCAATTTGTTGTCGCCACATGGCGTAGTAAAGGCCTTTTTCGTTTAGGAGGTCTTCGTGTTTGCCTTGTTCTATCATTTGGCCTTGTTCTAAAACAAAAATTCTATCGGCGTGCATGATGGTGGAGAGGCGGTGGGCAATGAGTACTGTAATTTGATCTTGTTTACTTGAAATGAGACGAATCGTTTTTGTAATTTCTTCTTCAGTCAATGAATCTAAAGCGGAAGTCGCTTCATCAAAAATAACCAACTTAGGATTACGCAATAAAGCGCGGGCAATGGATAAACGTTGTTTTTCTCCGCCCGATACTTTTATACCACCTTCGCCAATGGTTGTGTTAATTCCATTCTCTGCGCGTTTTAATAAATTCTGACAAGCAGCTTTTTGTAATACGTCGTTTATTTCTTCGTCGGTAGCATTTGGTTTTACAAAGAGTAAATTATCTTTAATGGAGCCTGAAAATAACTGTGCATCCTGAGTAACGAATCCTAATTGTTTACGCACTTCATCTAAGTCCACATCGTTCACACTAATGTTATTGTAAAACACAGAACCTTCAACGGGACGATATAACCCCACTAATAATTTTACCAATGTAGTTTTACCACTACCGCTTGGTCCGACGAATGCAATAGTTTCGCCCGCTTTAATTTTAAAGGAAATATTATTTACTGCGTAACTCGCTGTGCTTTGATGTTTGAAGCTTACGTTCTTAAATTCTAAATTATTAATAACACCAACAGGATTTGGATTTGCAGGCACTTGTTCTGATTTGGAGTTAACGAGTTTTTCAAAATTATCCATGCTTACTTTCGTTTCATTGTAAACGGTAATCACGTTTCCTAATTCCTGCATAGGATTAAAAATAAAGAAGGAGAAAAACATCAAGGTAATTAAATCTCCCACTTTAATTATGTCTTGAAATACAAAACAGTAAAGAGCAAAAATTAAACTCGTACGCATTAAGTGAACGGTTGTCCCTTGTATAAATCCTAAACTCCTAATGAAACGTACTTTCTTTAGTTCTAGTCCGAGGATTTTTATAGTTGTATCATTTAAACGTTTTACTTCCTGATTCGTTAATCCTAAACTTTTTACCAATTCAATGTTGCGTAAAGATTCAGTTGTTGCCCCTGCTAATTGAGTAGTTTCTTTTAAAATGTTTTTTGATACTTCTTTTATTTTCTTTCCTAAAAAAGAAGAAATAATTCCGATAACAGGAACTGTTGCAATAAAAATTGGTCCAAGCAGCCAATGAATATTCACAGCGTAAATTACAACAAAAGTTACACCGACAATAGATTGAAATACCAATGAAATAAAAAGTGTAATGAATTTTTCAGTATCCGTTTTTACTTTTTGTAGTTTTCCTAAAGTTTCACCGCTGCGTTGGTCTTCAAAATCCTGGAAGGGCAGAGAGAGCGCTTTTTTAATTCCGTCGGTGTACATATTTGTTCCCGACCGCTGAATAACAATATTGGTAAAATAATCCTGGAAATTTTTAGCAATACGGGAAATCATCGCCGCACCAATCGACAAACCTAAAAAATATAAAATCTCCGTAGCAAATTTTTGAAAGTCGTTTCCGTATTTGGCATGTGAATCTCCGAAATTATTTATCAATTTACCAGTGATAATAGAATCGCACAATGAAAAACATTGATTGATTGTAGCCAATACAAGAGCGAGTGCTAGTAGCGCTTTATGTTTCTTTACATACTGAAAAAGTAATTTCATAAAATAATAAACTCAAATCATCACATAATCCAATCACCACATTGTCGAATTGCCGAATTGTCACATTGTTCTATTGAGCGTTCCAACCACCGTCAACAGGAATTGCTGTTCCGGTAATAGTATTTGCGTGATCGGATGCTAATAGTAAAGCAGTTTGTCCTAATGTTTCTAAAGAAACAAAATCTTTTACCGCTTGTTTGTAAAGCATAACTTTATTTACAACATCAGCTTCACTCATGTTATGAGCTTTAGCTTGATCGGCAATTTGTTTTTCTACCAATGGAGTTTTAACATAACCTGGACAAATTGCATTTGCGCTGATATTGAAAGGCGCACCTTCTAAAGCGATAGTTTTTGTAAAACCAACAATACCATGTTTGCTGGCGATGTATGCTGATTTAAATTCAGATGCTACTAATCCATGAGCAGAAGCGATGTTAATGATTCTTCCGAATTTGCGTTCTTTCATTCCTTTCCAAACAGCTTTGGTTAAAATAAAAGCAGAAGTTAAGTTAATAGCGATAATTGCATTCCATTTTTCTTCAGGAAAATCTTCAACAGGAGAAACGAATTGAATTCCTGCGTTATTAATCAACACATCAATTTTTCCGAATTTCGCGGTGGCATCATCTACCATTTTACGAAGTTCTTCAGGCTTCATCATGTTCGCATTCGAGAACATAACGCCAATGCCAAATTCTTTTCCAACGCCATCAGCAATTTCTTGTCCGTTTGGCTCTAGTCCGTTAAATACGATGTTATATTGTTTGGTTTTTGCAAATTCGCGGGCGATGCCTAAGCCGATGCCGCTGGTGCTACCTGTAATTAAAGCTGTTTTCATGTGTTTTTTAATTTTTGAATTGTGTATCAAAATTAGAAAACGAAACGGTAATAATTACATTAATTTTTGAAATTATGAGAACACCCTTAAGGTAGTGCCACTTACAGAACAATGGTATGAGGTAAGCGACTTGGTAGCAGGACCATTAGTAACATTACCATTCACATCGAATTTTGCCCCGTGATTAGGACAATTAAAGGAATTTGAAGAGGAAGCGTAATTAATGGTGGTGCCTTCGTGAGTACATTCAGCGTCAACAGCAATAAAGCCACTTATAGTACTTCGGGCTACAATAACACCCTCATGAACCAAGGCCCCTCCATTTGAAGCTAAAGGACCCGAAGAAATATCGAGCGTAAAATCGACATTTTTTGGCTCTGTTTTTTTATTTTTTTTGCAAGCAGATAAACCGGTAATACAAGCAGGCGCTAATAATAAAGCAGCAGTTGTTCCAACTTGAGATAAAAATTCTTTTCGTGTCATGAAAAATGGTCGTAGAAACTTTCTGTTCTTTAAACGTAAATATCGCTATTTTTTTTGAAAAATAATTTTAATGTCCGCCCGACGAAATTACATCAGGTATATTAATGGTTTCAACAGTTATGTTTTTTAATTTAGAACTGTGTGTTTTAAAATCCTGAATAATTTCAAGCACATCGTAATCAATATTTTTCGACTTTGAACCATCGATTATGATTTTAGAATCCTCACGAAGACTAACCAATGTCTCTTGAATGCTAACTTTATTCAGGAAAGTTACTTCTTCTGATAAAGTTAAAGTAACAACTTCAGTTGAATTACTTTTCTCCTTTTTGTATTGGTAAGAGTTTCTGTAGTTTTTTCGCAGGATAAAATAAATTGAGAAAACAATACCAACACCAATTCCTTTAAGTAAATCGGAAGCTAAAATAGCTATGATAGTAATGATGAAAGGCAAAAACTGTTCCCAGCCTAATTTATACATGTCTTTATACAATGACACTTTTGATAGTTTGTAACCTACCATTAATAGAATACCGGCAAGACAAGCAAGAGGAATTAGATTTAAAAATGCTGGAATTAAAATAGCTGACAATAATAAAATAAGACCATGAATAATAGATGCTAATTTTGTTCTGCCACCTGCGCCAATATTTGCTGAGCTTCTAACAATTACCTGAGTTATTGGTAAGCCTCCAATTAAACCTGAAACCATATTACCAATACCTTGGGCTTTTAATTCCTGATTAGTTGGTGTTATGCGTTTATAAGGATCAAGTTTATCTGTAGCTTCAACACATAATAATGTTTCTAAGCTTGCTACAATTGCGATGGTGACAGCAGTAACATAAACTTTTGGATTAGAGAAGGCTGAAAAATCAGGCAGCCTAAAGAACCCAATGAAATCATTAAATGTTTGCGCAACAGGTAACTGAACTACGTGTTCATCCGTCATTGTTAATTGTGGTGCAAATTTAGAGAATAGATAATTTATTAAAATACCACTTAACACAACAAACAATGCCCCGGGTAAAAATTTAAATAGCCCCACTTTTTTCATAAAAGGTCTGTCAAATAATAATAATAGCGCAATTGAAACAGCACAAATAATAATTGCACCGGGACTATTATATTGTAGGGCGTAAAAAATTTCAGTAAACGTGTTATGGCCATCCATTTGTATCAGACCTTCATCGCCCATAAAATCTTTATCATATCCAACAGCATGTGGAATTTCTTTTAAGATTAAAGTAATACCAATAGCTGCTAACATCCCTTTAATTACAGATGATGGAAAGTAATAGCCAATTACACCGGCCTTTAAAAAACCGGCGAGTAATTGTATAGCACCTGCTAAAACTGTTGCTAAAAGTAAGGCTTCAAAACTTCCTAAAGTTTGAATTGCAGTTAAAACAATAACCACCAATCCGGCAGCGGGTCCCGAAACACCTAAAGGCGATCCGCTAAAACCTCCAACAACAATTCCTCCAATTATTCCGGCAATAATACCTGAAAATAAAAGGTCCGGTCTGCCGGTAGAAGCTAATGCAACACCAAGACAGAGTGGAAGGGCTACCAGATAAACTACAAGTCCGGCAGGCGCGTCAAACTTTAAATTACCAAAAAGTGATGGTTTTGTTTTTTTCATAATTCAACTTTAAACTTTGTCTTTATTTCTTTAAAAATGTTTTGTCTAATAAATAATATTTAGGAAGATCATCTCCGCTTTTTATAGAAACATCAAGATCTTTTAAATAACCATTACCAATGTCGTAAACCAATCCGTGAACAAAAACTTGTTTTCCGTTACTCCAAGCGTTTTGTAAAATGGATGTTTTAGATAAATCGAATACCTGTTCAATTACATTTAACTCAACAAAGCGATCGGCGCGTTTTTTCTCATCGGTAATATCATCGAGTTCTTTTTGATGTAAACGGTAAACATCTTTAATATGACGTAACCAATTATCAATAATTCCAACTTGTTTGCTTCCCATAGCGGTAATCACACCGCCACAACCGTAATGTCCGCAAACAATAACATGCGTAACGTTTAAAACGTTTACAGCGTAATCTAATACACTTAACATACTCATATCAGTATGAATTACCATATTGGCGATGTTACGGTGTACAAAAATTTCTCCTGGCTTTGTGCCGGTAATTTCGTTAGCCGGAACGCGGCTGTCAGAGCAACCAATCCATAAAATAGGAGGGGCTTGACCAGTAGAAAGGTCTTTAAAAAATTGAGGATCTTTATCAAGGGTTTCTTTCACCCATTTCTTGTTGTTTTCAAAAATTTGTTCAAATAATTTAGGCATAACCAAATGTGTTTTAAGGGCCGAAACCCGTTTTTAATAAAAAATAAAATTCAGACTTGTAGGTTATGCAGTCTTGGGCGGAGGTGTGCTTATTTCTTTAAACTCAATGAGTGATTGAGATTTTTGATTATTGAAAAGCTTTAACGCAAATGAATTATCGAAAATGTAAGCTAGGTGGTAAGAAAAAAAATCGTCGGCATTATCTTCATCCGCATCGTTTTCAGTTTCGTTGTTTTCGGTATTTTTTTTACAGAGCTCAATATGTGTAGAATTTTCCTCTTCAATTAAAGGAATGTATTGAAACACAGTGAAAAGCATCACCATTAAAAACAGTGGTACAAATATATATTTCGCCTTTTTCACCAGTGGAGCAAAAATACACAATAAGGCGAGAAATAAAAACTTTAGAAGCTTAAGTTTGGGTTAATCTTAACGAATTTTAAGATTAAAATTGCAGTATTGTTTCTCTTATAATACGTGCACAATCCATAACTTGTTCTTTAGTAATACATAAAGGCGGAGCAAAGCGTATAATGTCACCATGTGTTGGTTTTGCAAGTAATCCGTTTTCGGCCATCTTTAAACAAACGTCCCAAGCAGTTTTGCCATTTTTTTCTTTTATGACTATGGCGTTAAATAAACCTTTACCGCGTACAGTTGTAATCATATCAGATGGAATAGCTCTTAGTTCTTTTCTTAATAGTTCACCTAAAACTTCAGAATTCTCTGCCATTTTTTCTTCGATCACAACATTTAAAGCAGCAATAGCAACTTTACAAGCCAAAGGATTTCCTCCGTAAGTTGAACCATGTTGTCCAGGCTTAATACACAACATGATTTCGTTATCAGCTAAAATGGCGGCAACAGGATACATACCACCGCTTAATGCTTTTCCTAAAATTAAAATATCAGGCCTTACATTTTCATGATCGCAAGCCAGCATTTTTCCTGTACGAGCAATACCTGTTTGAATTTCGTCTGCAATAAATAAAACATTTGCAGCTTTACACATTTCATAACAAGTTTTTAAATACCCTTCATCAGGAACAACAACACCTGCTTCACCTTGAATAGGCTCCACTAAAAATCCAACTACACTTTTATCTTTTAAAGCTTCAGCTAAGGCATATGTATTGTTGTAAGGAATTTTTAAAAATCCGGGAGTAAAAGGACCGAAATTACCATAAGAATCAGGATCGCTGCTCGCAGAAATAATACTAATGGTTCTGCCGTGAAAATTATTTTCACACACAATTATTTTAGCTGTATTCTCAGCAACTTTCTTTTTTTCGTAACCCCAACGTCGTGCTAATTTCATGGCGGTTTCAACGCCTTCAGCACCTGTATTCATTGGTAATACTTTATCGTAACCAAATAGTTCGGTTATAAATTTCTCGTATTCACCTAAAACATTATTGTAAAAAGCTCTTGATGTAAGCGATATTTTTTGAACTTGTTCTATTAAAGCTTTTGTAATTTTCGGGTGACTGTGCCCTTGATTAACCGCACTATAAGCTGCTAAAAAATCGTAATACTTTTTACCATCAACATCCCAAACAAAAACGCCTTCGCCGCGTTCTAAAACAACAGGAAGTGGATGGTAATTGTGAGCACCATGCTTATCTTCTAAATCTATTAAATATTGACTTTTTGTAGTGGTTTGCATCTCGGTAATCATTGTAAAATGTATTTAAACAAAGATAAGACAAAATGCCTGATTTAAAAAACGTATCAGAGGGATGAATTAAACCTGTAAAAAGGAAGTAATGGTATATTTACATTAATAATTATAGGGCGATTTTAGTAGAATTGAAATGATGAAAATAGTAAGAGGAACAAAATTATATAGTATAATGCTTTGGAAATGTCCGCGCTGCCACAAAGGAAATTTATTTTTAAATAATAACCCTTATAATTTAAAGATGCTTGATAAAATGCCTGACTGTTGTCCGGTATGTAAATTGGATTTTGTGAGGGAGGTTGGATTTTATTACGGTGCAATGATGATTAGTCATGCATTAACAACAGTAATTGCGGTTATCGTACACTTAACGGTATTTCATTATTATGCGTGGGAAATTGCGCCGCATTTAATTTATTTGATAAGTATTATTCTTGTTCTTTTTCCGGTTGTTTTCAGAACAGCAAGGACAATTTGGATAAACTTATTTGTAAAGTATAAGCCGGAATTATAGCATTACCCTTTACATCAAATGATGAAACATCTTTGTAAAAAATTATGCTGATAGAATAAAAGCGTAAAGAATAAAAACGAGAACGAAAAGTAATTTTTTCATAGAGGAATTTTAAAATGCATCATTTACATCATCGATATCGTTACGTTTAATGATATCTCCGTTTGATTCATCAGCTTTATCCCAGTTTTTAGACTGAACAGTTTTAGTGCCGTCGTTATTCGCAAGGAAATCATTGTTTTGTTCTAACGATTTTGGTTGATTAGAACTATAAATAGAATCTTGTCCTTCATTATAATCTAAATCTGCAAACTTAGCATATTGACCAATAAAGCGAAGTTTCACAGTTTCTAAAGCACCATGACGATTCTTTGCAATGATAATTTCTGCTTTACCTTTTGTTGGTTCGTTATTTTCATCCACTTCCAATCCGTAATATTCCGGACGGTAAATAAACATTACCATATCCGCATCTTGCTCAATAGCTCCCGATTCACGGAGGTCACTTAACTGTGGACGTTTGCTTCCGCCGGGGCGATTTTCTACCTGACGACTTAATTGAGAAAGGGCGATAATTGGTATTTCTAATTCTTTTGATAAACTCTTTAATCCACGGGAAATGGCACTAATCTCCTGTTCGCGGTTTCCTTTTCCATCGGGGCCGCCACTCATTAATTGTAAATAATCGATAATGATTAATTCAATTTTTTGATTTTCTTTTAAACGACGGGCCTTTGCGCGTAATTCGAAAATAGAAAGAGCAGGAGTATCATCAATATAAAGAGGAGCAACTGCTAAATTTTTAATGCGCTCGTGTAATTGTTGGTATTCGTAATCTTCTAAATTTCCTTTTAAGATTTTATCTTGAGGTAATTCAGTCTCACTGGAAATTAAACGTTTTACTAATTGAACAGATGACATCTCTAAAGAGAAAATAGCAACAGGTTTTTTAAATTCAACCGCAGCATTTTTTGCCATCGTCACAACGAAAGCCGTTTTACCCATACCGGGACGAGCAGCCAGAATTAATAAATCTGATTTTTGCCAACCGCCTGTAATACGATCGAGAGCAGTAAATCCTGAAGGCACACCTAATAAACCATCCTTTTGATTGGCAGCAGCATCAATTTCATCTAATGCTTTTGTAATTAACGTACTCATTTTATCGTGTTGTTTACGCACGTTATTATCGAGTATTTCAAAAATATTTTGAGTGGTGTGATCTAATAATTCAAAAACATCAGTACTGTCTTCGTAAGCCGTTTTAATTGTTTCTGTACCAATACGGATTAATTCGCGTTGTAAAAATTTTTGTGCTACAACACGCGCATGAAACTCAATGTTAGCAGAAGAAGCAATACGATTTGTTAATGCAGAAACATAATATGAACCACCTACAAATTCTAATTCGCCATTGCGTTTTAGTTCTTGAGTAACGGTTAAAATATCTACGGGTTCGGAGCGGTTAAATAAACTAACAATGGCAGCAAATACTTTTCCGTTTTGTTCTTTATAAAAACTTCCCGGTGATAAAATATCGATAACAGTACTTAAAGCTTCTTTCTCAAGAAGCATAGCACCTAGTACGGCTTCTTCTAATTCTACAGATTGCGGAGGCAGTTTACCTATTTCGGTTACCGGAATTCCGGTGCTGGTTACAATACGTTTTCGGGTTTTATTTTGGTTGTCTTGATTCATAATTTAAGAGGGAGGCAAATGTGCAATTATTAGTTCAAGTTACGAAAAAACCGCAATGAACACAATAGGAACATTATATTAACAATGAATTTTAATGCCTTGACTACTAATGCTATTTTTGTTAATAACCCTTGTTAACAGCTCTGCAAATTGTTAATAGCCCTAAGTTTATCTTATAAACATACCATGTGCCAATTTTGTAATAAAAAAACTTTTTAAAATCCATTTCAATTTAGTAATGCTTAATTTTGAACGATGATAAAAATTCTTTTAGCTGATTCCAATCATGAAGTACTTTATGAAACTTTGCAAGCTGCGGGTTTACATTGCGATTTGTTTTGGAATAAGTCGGCAGAGGAATTGAAAGCTCTACTTCCTGAATACGACGGATTAGTTTTGCGAAGCAAATTCAAAATCACAAAAGAAATCATTGATTCTGCAAAAAAAATGAAATGTATTGGCAGAGCAGGAGCAGGAATGGAAAATATTGATGTGCCTTATGCCGAATCAAAAGGAATAAAATGCGTGAGCGCACCTGAAGGAAACCGAGATGCTGTTGCAGAACACACGGTGGGAATGTTATTGATGTTATTCAATAATTTAAAGCGTGTTGATAATGAAGTGAGAAATGGAATTTGGTTGCGCGCAGAAAATAGAGGGGTAGAATTATTAGGAAAGACAATTGGTATTATTGGTTACGGTAACATGGGTTCAGCCTTTGCTCAACGTCTGCAAGGTTTTGGTTGTAAAGTTTTAGTCTACGATAAATACAAGAAGGGTTTTGGAAATTCTTCAATCGCTGAAGCAACTTTAGAGCAATTGTATAATGAGTGTGATGTGGTAAGTCTTCACACACCTTTAACTGATGAAACCAATTATTTAATAAACGCTGATTTTATTAATAAATTCAGGAAAAATATTTACATCATAAATACAGCGCGGGGTAAGTGTTTAAACACTGATGATTTAGTTTCAGCTCTCGAGTCAGGAAAAGTATCAGGTGCTTGTTTAGATGTTTTAGAATACGAATCTATCTCCTTCGAAAATTTAGATGCCACGAAACTCCCCGCACCTATGCAATATCTTATTAAGAGCGATAAAGTGGTTTTGAGTCCACACATTGCAGGTTGGACACACGAATCGAATTACAGAATCAGTAAAATTATAGCTGAGAAAATGATTGCTGTTTTGAAAGGGTAATTATTCGCCAAAAGCTTTTACAAATTCAACGTACATATCATCAATTTGAGCTACTGTATTCCCTTCCGGTTCCCAGAAAAAAACTTTCAACCGACAATGCGGAGGAAGGTCTTTAGGAATTTGAAATCCACTTTCCAAATTTTCCCATTCGTTCACTTTCGGAAAGAATAGAATATTAATTTGCTGCCAAATAATAAGACTGTCTTTATCGGAAGTAACAGAAGTGCATAAAAAAATCCGATGGTTTAAATCATTCAATTTAGCTTTTGCGCCAAAACGAATGTTAGTATAAGAATTGCCCGGAAGATAGTCATCCAGTTGCAAATCCATTCCTTTCGAGAATTGAATTTTATCGCTAACATCAGCGTAAGGGTGTTGAGGATCTTCATTAAATTCATTCCTTACAAAAACACTTTTCTCAATTGTTCTTTTTGATATTTGGAACTCAAGAACGGGCCGCAATCTAAAAAAATTCTTAATCGAGTATTCAATGCCCTGGCTGGTACCACTTATAATGCCGCGTAAAAATTGTTCGGACCATAAAATATTTAAGGCAGTCAATATTACAAAAAGAAAAGAGAGAGTATAAATTTGTAAATTATTTTGAAGCGAGTGATGGATTAAATATCCTAAACCAAGAGCTATTATTAAATACCAATCGATATAAGCGCGCATCGAAAATCCTGTACCATAATCCCAACAACCCCATGAAGAGGTAATATAAACGACTATGGATAACATTAACAGTATATTTAAACCCAACTTTTTTGGCATAAAAAATAATCCAAACAAAGAAATTAATGCCAGCGGTGTGTAAAAGAACCAGCCTTTATGTGCTGAGAAAAGACTTTTGAATATTTGTGGTTGTCCCCAATTAAAATGTTCATCAGGATAAGAATCAATCAGCCAATGTCCGCTTTGGAGCTTCCATAAGTACAGCATTGAAAATAAAATAGTGAGTGAAAGAATAAATCCTGATAGAGCTAGTTTGTTTTTAAGAATAGAAAAATAATTTAGGATTTCTTTTGCTTTAAATCCCATGCATGGTAAGAGTGCAATTACTATACCGTTAAGATTACGCGTAATAATAGCTAAAGCTAAAGCGATAGCCATCACAAAAAAATATTTTGAACTTTTTGGATTCGGAAAATTTTCAAAAAACTTTAAACCACTATAGAAAAATAAAGTGGTGCTGAGTAAAGTGTAAAGGTGAGAATAGCAGCCGAATATTTGAGTGTAAAAATAAAGATTGGTTCCAAAACTTAATAATGGAACAGTAATAGCAAATGCTGTTCTTGATAGATTGTAATGTTGAAAGATGCGCCAAATTAATTTGAAGAAAATGTATTGCCAGAAAATGGAACCAACACACATAAACCACATATATATATCCGAATAACCATCAGGTTCGGCATTAAATAGTAAAGCAGAGGCATGCGCCATGAAGAAAAACGGAGCTTGAAAGTAAGTTACACCCGGTGGATATTTATTTACTTCTTTTCCTTTATATTTTACAATAAAGGAGGCCTTAAAATCATTTCCCCCGGGAACATCTTTATTGTGCTTTAGCCAAGGTTCTTCTATGCAATTGTAGCTAAGGTCGTGATAAATGAAAATGGCGGGTAAATAGGCGTAATACCCCATGGCGTCATTTACAATGGGCCGCTGCCACCAAATTTTTAAATCATGATTAAAAGGAATCAAAAAAATATTAATCGCGAAAACTAATTCGCAAATGTATTTTTTAAGAAAGTTCATTCAGGTTTTAGAAGCTTATGGTACTTGTAATTCAGGAGTGGTAAGTACGTTGCTTTGATTGTTGGCGTTATCTAATAAATACATTACGTATTTAATACGTTTATGTGATTTGGTTGGTCGGTATTGATTGATTTTTACCGCCACTTCACCGCTAATAGATTTTCCTTCGTAATCATCAATAGGTTTACGGATGGTGTAAGGAATTCTAACAGTATCGTTTGTAAACGAACTATAAAAGGCATGAAAATTATTTGTAACCGTATCAAAGTAGTAATACGTCATAAACAGGTTAATGTCTTTATCTTCTTTGTCTTTACCAATATCGCCATCACCATCAGAGAAACCAATAACTAATTCGGCAGCCGTATCACCTAATAAAGGCGTAAAACTTTTGAATTCAATTTCCGGTTTTTGAGAAAAGGTTTTCTTTTTCACACAAGCGTAAAAACAAGCCATTAGGCCGGTAATCATTAAAATGTATTTTATTTTGCCAAACATATTATACCTATAAAATTAAGCATAATTTTGTAATTATGCATACGGTTCAAACAGACGCCATTTTTACCCTCTCAACTGAGACTGAATTTAACAATTTGGCCTTGTCTGTTTTCCAATTTCAGTACCAAAATAACAAGGTTTACAGGGCTTTTGCTCAGTCTTTAAGAACTTATCCTGAAACCGTTAAACATTATTCTCAAATCCCATTTTTACCTATCGAGTTGTTCAAGAGTCAGGATGTATTATGTAACGAAAAAAAGGATGATTTTATTGTGTTCACCAGCAGTTCAACCACTTCCCAAACACCTTCCCGTCATATTGTCTCAGATATCAGTATTTACGAGCAAAGCTTTATAAAGGGCTTTGAGAATGCTTACGGTAAACCTTCCGATTATGTGATTTTAGCCCTTTTGCCCAATTATTTAGAGCGGAAAGGCTCTTCTTTGGTTTATATGTTTGATAAGCTCATTAAACTTTCGAATAATCCTTTAAGTGGTTTTTTTCTGGATGATTATGATAAGTTGATTTCTGTTCTGCAAGCATTGAAACAATCCAATACCAAAACATTATTAATTGGTGTGACATACGCTTTATTGGATTTGGCAGATAAAGGAATTAGTCTGAATGATAATTTTACCGTAATGGAAACCGGCGGCATGAAGGGGAGAAGAGAAGAACTTTTGAAAGAGGAGTTGCATCAGATTTTAAAACAAAAACTTTCTGTTTCAACAATTCATAGCGAATACGGCATGACCGAATTATTATCTCAAGCCTATTCAAAAGGAAATGGGATTTTTGATTGTCAGCCCTGGATGAAAATTTTGGTGCGGGATATCGATGATCCATTAAGTTATGTGAAGGAAAATAAAACGGGTGGGATTAATGTAATTGATTTAGCCAATGTAAATTCTTGTTCATTTATTGCTACACAAGATTTAGGACGAATAAAAGGAGATGGAACATTTGAAATTATGGGCCGATTTGATAATAGTGATGTGCGCGGTTGTAATTTGATGGTAAACTAAAATGGAAAAAGATTTTTTTGATTCGGTTTATAAAGTGGTGCGATTAATTCCCAAAGGACGCGTAACGAGTTATGGCGCTATTGCTAAATATTTGGGTTCAGCAGGTTCATCACGAATTGTTGGGTATGCTATGAACGCAGCTCATCATCAAAAACCAAAAGTACCTGCGCACCGAGTTGTGAATCGTAATGGAGAATTAACGGGCAAGCATCATTTTGCAACGCCCTATCAAATGCAGGAATTGTTAGAGAAAGAAAAAATTAAAGTGATAAACGATAAGATTATTGATTTCAAGAAATTGTATTGGGATCCAACTGAATATCTTAAGCTTTAATTAAAACGGCACAAAGGTTAAGCCAATCATCATATTAAAGCGCTGCGTAGGGTATTTCTCCCATCTTTGGTAACGCATATTGGCAATGTTATTGAAGTTAACAAAGAAGCTTAACATTTTACTATAACGGTATTCAGCACCCAAATTACAATCCACAAAACCTTTTAAAAGTAAAGGAGCTGTTGCTAATGAATCACCGGCTTCGTAAACTTTAGTATCGGCCCACTGACTACCAATTACAAATATATCGGCCTTAATAATGAATTTGCTTTTTAAATTGTAGAGTCCGCTTAAGGTTAAATCAAAATCAGGTTTGTGAAACGCTTTCTTTAAAGTTTTTGGAGTGTACATGTAATAATTTCCTTTGGCGATAAAGTGAATTTTCTCCTTGTATTGATACTTAACAGAACCACCTACAGTTAATAATGAAGTATTGTCATAAACAATTTTAAACTTATTATCTACTAATGTTTTATCACCTGCGTAATCAATTACAAAGTAATGCATGTTGTCGTATTGACCGTAACTTACTTTAGCATCGTAACTGGTTGCAGAACTTAAATTACCTCTTAAACCGCCAAACACATTAAACTTATTATTGGTATTTGCGTAATTTACATTTGGATTAATAAAAGGATTTTCGTTGGTTAAACTCCGGTAGCTATTTTTAATTAATCCACCGGATACTCCTGCATACGGAATAATAATATTTTCATACACATTGTAATGAACGTTTATTTGAGGGTAGAAATAGAATTTAGTCTTTGTGTCAAATGCATCAATAGTAGCCGTTAAACCTAAATCAGCATGCCATTTTTTACCATTAGCTTCAAAGTATGGATTCAATGAGAAAATAAAATCGTTTATAGTATCCTTTGGTTTTTTGTGATTGTAGTAATCTGCCAAAATATTTACATGAAAACTTTCTTTATTAATATAAGTGCTTAAATCTGTATTTAATTTAATGTTATTCTCAGCCGCATTATATAAATCGCGTAAGTTGTAATACGACAGATTTATCATGTGATTTATTTTGCTGCTATCGGTATAATGACTTTGTAATTTAACGCTAGGCGCAAATAATTGGAAAGCTTGTTTGGTAAATTCTTTATCTGTGATTTTATTGATGGTATCAAAACCATAATAATGCATCATGTTGTGTTTGTAACCGAAATCACCACTCAACGTATGTTTCTTGTAAAATTTCTTTCCAAATAATTCAGCTTCGTTATCTGCAAAACCACTGTAACCTACATCTTGTAATTGCGACATAGACGAAAAATGTTTGTAGTGTACACCATAAGCCATGTCACGTGAGCGAGTGCTGTTCAACCATGCTTCACCGTATGGCATATTGTAAATTGGACCGTAACCAACTTTAATTAACGAACGGTAAAGTTTAGTTAAAGGCTCGTTTTGCATTTTAGCCGGACTAATCGGCGCCACCTCATATTTCGGGAACATTGGGTTCGAAACAATTCCGTATTTAGCGTTGCTGATGCGTTGAACGGTATCTCGTATTTCAGGTAACTCGGTATATTTTACTGCATCTTTAATAGTCGGTTGAAATTCACTCTCAGCATGAAAATTAATATCATTCATGTTGGTTTGTGATTTTACATAAGAAGCGCTTGTGAAAAATAAAATCAAAACCAAAGAACCTAATCTGATTGAAGAGGTAGGAATAACTGAACTTATATGTTTACTGTTTCGCATGTTCGTTCTTTCTTAATTTGGTATTGTTATTACCGGTTCTTTTTTAGTACTGTCGGATGGAACCACATTAACAGGCTGTGTAAATAATTTATCATCAGTGCCTGTGGTATTAAATTCCACTTTCATTTCTGTTGGTGCAGCTTGTTGTTCTGCTTTAGCTTTTGCTTCTTGTATTAATTTTATTTGTTCTAAGCGTGCATTAGCTTCGTCGATGTATTCTTGTTTTGGCTTGCCGTCTAAAATGGTTTGTAAAATAATCTTAGCGTCTTCTATTTCGTTTCTGGCAGCATAACAATCAGCTATTAATAACATACCTTTTGTGTTCCAATCATCGTTGGTATAGGCGAAACTTATTAAATTGTTTACCGTTTTCTCAGATTCTTTAAAGTCTTGCTTGTTGAAATAAATTTTAGCTACATGGTAATAAGCTTCTGCTCCTGATACATTTTTGGAAGCTTTGGCAATAGCTTTGAATTCAATTAACGCATCATCGTAACGTTGAGTTTCGAATAAAGATTTAGCTTTTATGTATTTCGCTTCGCTGGTTTGTTGCGGATTTAATTTTTCGGTTCCTAAAACTTTGTTGCTTTCGGTTAAAGCTTCTTCATATTTATTTAAATAGAAAGCCGAACGCATGGCGCCGACTTTCGCCGTGAGTTTGTTAGCAGGAGCTTCGGCAATTTCTTGCATTTGAATATATAAAGGCAAAACTTCTTCGTATTTCTTGTCTTTGTACAATAAATAAGAAGCTTTGCTTAAAGATGTCTCTGTGTAAATGCTTCTTGATTTTGAAATAACATATTTGTAAGCGGGTAGGGCTTTTTCCATTAAGCCTTTGCTATAAGCGCATTCGCCATAACAAAATTGAGCCTCGGTGATATATTTACCATCAGGAAACTTGGCAATGTAACTTTCAAATTTCGGCATGGCATCGTCGCAATCCGTTTTGTTGTAATAAGCTTCTTTTGCTGATTCGTATAAAGCAGTTTCAATTTGATTAACAGATAAAGGATTGCCTATGGAAGCAAAGTACTTTTCCATTTCATCAATCTTACCTTTTGCTTCAAATGTTTTCTTTATCATTGGTAAAACTTCGCGGGCTTCATCACTTTTAGGATCTTTCTGTACAATCTTATCAAAATAAGCGAAGGCTTTATCATCTTCTTTCTTATTGTAATAAATTAAGCCAATACCTGATAAAGACGGATTTACGAAAGAAGATTTAGGATAATTATTTAAAATTTTCTCATAGTAAACAATAGCATCATCTCCATTGCTCAGGTCTTTTAAATAAGTTTCAGCAATTTCAAAAATAGCAGCACTTAAATAGTTTGATTTTGGAAAATTGCTTTCTAAATATTTTAAGTCGTTAATTTTTTCTTTGTTATTCTTCAATAATCCGTTACACAAAGCTTTTTGATAATAACTGTAATCTACATCTGTTTTATTTAAAGCAATCGCAGTTTCATAATAATCGGCGGCCTGATTAAAATCTCTATTCATAAAATAACAATCGGCGGCTCTCACATTGGCATCCGCGGTTTTGTTTAAGTCTTCACCACTTTTATTCATGATGTATTTTCTGAATTCAATGTTCGCTGAGCCATAATCGCCTTTCTCTTTACGTTGAAAGTAAGCGTAAGCTAAATTGTAATGCGTTTTTTCAAATTCTTTTAGGTTAATGTTGCTAGGTTGCAACAAAAAGTTCTTCCAGATATCAATCGCAGTACTGTAATCCTTACGCTGATAAGAAATTTCTCCTAACCAATAAGACGAAAGTGCATTGTAAGTTTTGTCAGCATTAATGCTGATTGCTTTTTTGAATTCTTTCTCTGCGTTATCTAAATCTGTATTATTAAAGTATTCAACCGCTTTAAAAAATACTAGCTTTTCGTACGTGGCTTTCATAATCGGGTCTTGACTATCTAAACTCTCAATACTTTTAATAGCACGT
The DNA here is from genome assembly GCA_018000995.1 of Bacteroidia bacterium. Lineage (GTDB taxonomy): Bacteria > Bacteroidota > Bacteroidia > B-17B0 > Aurantibacillaceae > JAHEYG01. The sequence continues at coordinate 219,865 of JAGNIU010000002.1, read as the reverse complement.
TCGTAATTTTTGGTGGTAGAGTAAACATTGATTAAATATCTATAAGCTTCTTCTTTACGCTGCGTTCCGGGATATTCTTTAATGTATTTCGTAAATGCACGGATGGTTTCGTTAAAAGGACTAAAATCTAATTCGTAACTTAATTTCGCGAAGCTATATAAGGCGTCTTCTGTAATTTTTTTATCGAAATCTAATTTGTAAGCTGAGTAATATGAATTTTTTGCTTTCGTGCGATTGCTGGTTTTCATATAACAGTCTGCTAAATGATAATGTGCATTTTGTCCTAAACTATCATCTGCAACGGCTGCTTTTTCTAAATATGAAATAGCATTAGCGCAATCGTTCAGTTTATAGTAACAATAACCAATTGCGTAATTACCTTCAATGTTCATCGAAGAAGCTAATTCCGTTTTCTTTAAATACTCCAATGCATTGGCATAATCCTTTAAATTGTAATACGATTCACCAATCATCCGGTTGATTTCACTCTTCTTTTGCACTTGATTACTATCGTTCAATAAATCGGGACCACTTTTCACTACTTTGTCATATTTACCCTGAACAAAATAAATTTGTGTGATGTAATAAGGAACAACAGAACCAAACGTTTCGTTACCAATTAATTTATTGAATCCGTCAAGCGCCGTCTCATATTTTTTATCGAGATAACTTAAATGCGAGTAGTAATATAAGGCCGGAAAAATATATTTATTATCTACATCCTTAATTTCATACAAATCAGCTTTAGCTTTTTCAGGATTTTTAGTTTCGATGTAGCTATAACCTCGTTTAAAGTACAATTCAGCTAAATCTTCCTTCGATAAAACGTAAATATCAACTTTCTCGAAATTCTTTATAGTTTCTTCGTATTTCTTTTTTCGGAAACTCGATTTTCCTAAATAGAACCAAGCACCATTTTGTTTATTGCTTTCAGGATGTTTTTCAATAAACTCCCGCATGCGCCATTCGCCGTCTTTATGAAACAATTCAATGGCACAAGCCGCCGCATAGTACTCGGCATCAGTCTTTAATAGAGCAATACCCGCATTTAAATTCAGATAATCCGTGAAGCTTTTTTGAGAGGCTACATATTGTTTTTTATCAAACAAGTCGATGCCCTGTTTGTATAGTAACTCTTTATCAATGTACGAGGTTGTTTTCTGAGATTTTGCAATTAGGCAAAATAAAGATAAACCAACCAAAACACCATACTTTCGTAACTTCATGATGTATTTAAATCAGCGTAAAAATTTTCAATAAAGTTAGGTTTGGTTTGTATGCGTTTAGTAAAGTGAAAATTCAGTTATTAACCCGATGATGTTGATATTGACATAACGCAATTTTAAAGCTTGGTTACATTAAGTGTAATTTAGTGCGTTGTAAACATGAGTACTGTTATAAAATTTGATAATGTCACCATTTTTCAGGATGAACGTCCTGTTATTGGTAATCTCAACCTTGAAATTAACAAAGGTGAGTTCGTTTACCTGTTGGGAAAGACAGGAAGCGGGAAGAGTAGTTTGTTAAAAACCATTTACGCCGATTTGCCGCTTGTTGCGGGAACAGGAACTATTGCCGGTTATTCGTTAAATAATTTAAAACGCAAAGATATTCCCTATTTAAGGCGCAAATTGGGCATTGTGTTTCAGGATTTTCAGTTGTTAGGCGATAGAAATTTATACAATAACCTCAAATTTGTGATGAAAGCTACAGGTTGGGATGATGAAAATAAAATTAAAGCCCGTATTCACGAAGTTTTTAAGAAAGTGGGTTTAGAGGGGAAAGAACAAAAAATGCCTCACGAATTATCAGGCGGAGAGCAGCAACGTGTAAGTATTGCCCGAGCTTTGGTAAATGAACCTGAAATTATTTTGGCCGATGAAGCAACCGGTAACTTAGATCCTGAAACATCTGAAGAAATCTTGAAATTATTGAAGGATATCAGCGAAAGTGGTAGTTCAGTCTTATTCGCCACTCACGATATGTTAGTTTACCAAAAGTTCAAAGCCCGAACCCTCGTTTGCGAGAATGGCGAATTGAAGGATAAACAGGTTTAAAATCGCCAAATTCTTTTAAATTTGTGTTTCATTACCCAAACGCATAAATGGTATTTAGCAGCATAACGTTTTTAATTTATTTTCTCCCCGTTTTTTTGCTGGCTTATCATTTAGTTCCTAATAAATTCAAGAACGCTTGCATTTTAATTTTCAGTATCATCTTTTACGCATGGGGCGGACCGAAATTCATTTTTGTGATTTTGGGAACTACCTTTTTAGATTTCCATTTTGTAAACGCCATGCACAACGCAAAAACGACCGGCGCGAAAAAGCAATGGTTGGTATTGTCGTTATTAATGAATGTTGGCTTGCTCTTTTATTTCAAGTACTGTAATTTCTTTATTGATAACATTAATGCATTAGCGGGAACAGAAATCCATTGGGCAAAAATAGTTTTACCAATCGGAATTTCGTTTTACACTTTTGAGAGTATTACTTATGTGGTGGATGTTTACAGAGGCATTCACAAACCGTTGAAAAACTTTTGGCACTATCAAACGTATATTATTTTCTTTCCAAAATTAATTGCCGGACCAATTGTCCGTTATCATGATATCGCTAATCAAATTACCAATCGCGAAAAAAATTATACAGCTGATATTAAATTAAGCGGTTTCTTTATTTTTTGTTTTGGTCTGGCTAAAAAAGTTATTATTGCCAATACATTGGGAATGCAAGCCGATGCGGTTTTTAAATTGGATGCTTCCGAAATTGATACGGCCGCCGCTTGGGTGGGGGCCATAGCTTACACCTTCCAAATTTATTTTGATTTTAGCGGGTATAGCGACATGGCAATTGGTCTTGGAAAAATTTGTGGCTTCAAATTACCGGAGAATTTTAAAAATCCGTATTTGTCTTTTTCCATTACTGAATTCTGGCGACGTTGGCATATTACGCTGGGGACTTGGATGAAAAATTATTTATACATCCCAATGGGAGGAAATAAAGTAACCTCAAATAAACTATACAGAAATTTGGTAGTTGTGTTTTTACTTTCCGGTTTGTGGCATGGCGCGAGTTGGAATTTTGTTTTATGGGGCGCGTTTCACGGTTTGTTTTTAGTTTTAGAAAGATTGTTTTTGGAAGATGCTTACAAAAAAATGCATAAAGCCATTTCAACAGGCATTACATTTATGATTGTAGTAACAGGTTGGGTATTGTTCAGAAATGAAAATTTAGAGTACGGACTTCACGTTATTAAAAAAATGTATGCTTTCGATTTCTTCGATGGTAAATTTGCTCTCAATAATGATTTTTGGTTCTCTTGTATTCTTGCTATTGTATTTTCATTCTTTGCGTTCAATTCTAAAACACAAGCTTTACAGGATAAAGTGTATGGCGAAGCATTCACTAAGCAAAGTCGTAATGTTTTATTGCTTACCAGCATTTGTTTATTCTACATTTCATTAAGTTATATTTCGGCATTAGATTTTAATCCTTTTATTTATTTCAGGTTTTAATGGCAGCAGCTAAGACTAAAATAATAACCTCTAAAATTTGGATTGCGTATCTCGCATTAGCTTTTCCATTGCTGTTATCCTTTATTAAAAAAGATAACAAGCCGAATTTAGTCGGTATTGTTATTAGTGATTTAAAACCGGAGTTCAATCAGGAGAATTGGTTCATGGGCTTATACCAAGCCGATATGGATGATTACAATAACGATCATTGGGCTTTAAAAGAAGTTACAGTTCGTTTGAATAATCAATTTTATTACAACATGTTTAATCAAATCCGTGTTAACCGTTTTGTTAGTGGAAAAGATAATTATGTTTTCAGCGAGGGATATATTCATTCTGCTTATGGTGATGATTATATTGGAGAAGAAAAAATAAAATCACTCATGCAAATGGCTAAAGTGGTTCAGGATAGTTTAAAACGCAAAGGTGTTGATTTGTTATTTGTTTATGCACCGGGTAAAGGACAGCATCTGAAAGAATTTATTGAAGACAAATACAAGCATCCCATCAAGAATACAAATCACGCTGAATTTGTAAAGCAAAGCAAGGCTTACGGTATAAATTATCTTGACCTGTTAACGTATTTCGATTTATTAAAACCAAATAGTAAATATCCATTATTTCCAAAGTTTGGTCACCACTGGAGTTATTATGGTGAAGTTTTAGCTATTGATACTTTAATCCGTCATATTGAAGTATTACATGGTAAACAAATGCCTGAAATTGCTTGGGAAAATACAATTGTTGCGGATACTGCACAGAGTAGAGATGCCGATGTTTTAAAAAGCATGAATCTTTATGTAGAGCCTGAGCAGGATATAAAGTTAGCTTATCAGGAACTTTTATTTGAAGAGGATAGTTCTAAAAATCCAACACGTGTTTTAAGCATTGGTGATAGTTATTGGTATGGTGCCGTATACAAAGGTATTGGGGTTAATTGTCTAGGAGGAGGAGAATTCTGGTATTATTATAACAAAGTAATTCCTTCGCCTAATGGTGTGAAAACAGAAGTGTGGGAATTGAATTTGAAAGAACAGATAGAACAAAATAATAATGTGGTAATGTTGGTTTACTCTGATGGTAATTTGGGTGGTTTTGGAAATTCGTTCATACAAGATGCTTACGAAATGTACACCTCACCTCAAACGTATTGGGCAAGAATGGAAAAGAACAAAGCCATTCAAACCTACGCCAAGCAAATTCGTAACCAACCGAGCTTATTGAAAAAGGCCACAGCCAAATCGAACGAATTGCAAATCCCATTGGATTCAGCAATTAAGTTGGATGCTATGAAAATGAGTGGTGTGAAGTAGAATGAAATAATCATAAGTTTTGACTTTTAATAAAATATCAGAGACAATTGAACGAATTGATGATTTCGGTGGTCATTTTTTGATGCGTCAGTTGCAATCGAGCACAAATATTACAAATGATTCTGACAAAAAATTAATACAGAAAATTATTGAGAGTAAATTTCATTTTTGGATGGGAGAAGAGGGGGGTAATAGACCACAGTGTTATGGATTTTATGATGCTGCAAAAATCAAGTATGATCATTATAAAATAGTTTCGTTTGATCAATTTAAATCGATATTATTTCAAGCTATCGAAAAGCAAAATGAGAACGAAGTTTCATTTATTAACAGAGTAAAGAAGCAAATTGAAAATAACACTTTAAAGAATTCAATAATTTATTTTTTAAATCTGAATGTGGAAACTAATCACGATATGATTGCCGAGTTCCATCCCTATACTTTTTTTTACGGATTCATAGCTATTGATAAGCTAAAGAATACAGTGACATTGATGGAATTTGGTCAAGACTAGACAATAGTATTTTAAAAAGCCTTAAAACTCCCCCAATTTTCGTTAGTAAAGCTGTCCTAAACATCACTATATTTACTCTCCCAAATCACCCAATATGAAGTTTAAAAAATCACTCCTTGTTTTTTCTTTAATTTTTGCAACATTTGTCAGTATTGCCGATGAAGGCATGTGGTTGCCGCAATTATTAAATGCGCTTACCATTAAAGACATGCAAAAGAACGGCTGTAAGCTTACGGCTGAACAAATCTACAGCGTAAACAAATCCAGTTTAAAAGATGCTATCGTTCAATTTGGCGGTGGTTGTACGGCTGAGATAATTTCGGGAGAAGGATTGATTTTAACGAATCACCATTGTGGTTACGGTGCTATTACAATGCACAGTTCGGTGGAGAAAGATTATTTAAGAAATGGTTTTTGGGCCATGAACAAACAAGAAGAAATTTACACCCCAAGTTTAACCGTTACATTTATTAATAGAATCGATGAAGTAACTGCAAAAGTAATGGCAAATGTAAATGCCAATTATTCTGAAATTCAAAAAGATTCTGTTATCAAAGCAAACATAAAAGCTATTGAAGCTGCAGCAATAAAGGATACACATTATGGTGCTTTTGTTCGTCCGTTTTTTTATGGTAACGAATATTATTTATTCATCACCGAAACTTTCCGTGATGTGAGAATGGTAGGCGCTCCACCGGAGCATATTGGTAAATTTGGTGGGGAAACTGACAATTGGATGTGGCCCCGCCATAATGCCGATTTTTCTTTATTCAGAATTTATGCGGGTAAGGATAATAAGCCGGCAGATTTTTCGAAGGATAATGTGCCTTACAAGCCAAAACATTTTTTACCAATCAACATTAAAGGTGTAAACAAAGGTGATTTCACTATGGTGTATGGTTTTCCCGGTCGTACACAAGAATATTTAACGTCTTACGCGGTTGAGATGTTAGTGAACGAAACAAATCCTCGTCGCGTTGATTTACGTGCAAAACGTTTAAGTATTTTAGAAGAGGCTATGAGAAAAGGTCCTGAGTTTAAATTAATGTACGCTAATGCTTACGCGGGCATCGCTAACTATCACAAGAAATGGTATGGCGAAATGTTAGGTTTAAAAAAGTACAATGCTATTGAAAAGAAAAAGGATTTCGAAAAGAAATTTTTAGAGGTAGCCAACGCAAACCCTGCTTACAAAGAGAAATACAATAACATGTTTAATCAGTTTCAGAAATTGTATTCTGAGTATTCGGCCTTAAGTAAACAAGTGGATTATTATCAGGAATGTTTAATGGGTATTGATGGCATGCGCTATTGTATGAATTACGTCAATATTTTCGCAGAGTTAAAAAAGAAGCAAGCCGGGAAAGAAAATAAGTTCGATAAACTGTTGGAAGGAATTAAAAAATCAATTCCGTTAAGGAACATGAATAAAGAAACAGATCAGAAACTTTGTATTGCGATGTTAGGTGAGTATGTAAATAATGTAGATAAATCAACGCGTCCATATTATTTAGATTCTCTGATTCAAGCGCATAATAGTGATATTAATGCAGTCGCCAAGTTCTTATATGAAAACTCCAGTTTCATTGATAACGATAAAGCGAAAGTGATGTTAGAGAATTTTGAAAAAGACGCTGCTGTTTACGAGCGCGATCCGTTTTATAAATTAGCATCGACCACCACAAAATATTATCAGACTGCAGTTTTACCTCAGGCTAATTTTGATGAATTACAAATTACCGAATTGCAAAAGGAATATGTAAAAGCCATGCGTGAATTAATTAAGGATAAAAAGTTTTATCCGGATGCGAATTCAACTTTACGTGTAGCTTATGGAAAAGTGAACGACTACATTCCACGTGATGGAGTAGAAAATAATTATTTCACCACATTAGACGGTATTATGGAAAAAGAAAATCCAAATGATGAGGAATTTATTGTTCCTGCTAAATTAAAAGAACTCTATACTAAAAAAGATTACGGTCAGTACGTTGCTAAAGACGGAAAGCTGCATGTTTGTTTTATTGCGAGCAATCATACAACTGGAGGGAATAGTGGTAGTCCGGTGTTAAACGCCAAAGGAGAATTAATTGGCACTAATTTCGACAGGAATTGGGAAGGAACGATGAGTGATGTGATGTACAATCCTAATCAATGCCGCAATATTGTTTTAGATGCACGATACACTTTATTCTTAATCGACAAATTTGCCGGAGCGGGGTATTTGTTGAATGAGATGAAGATTATTAAGTAACATCCCCCGATCTGCTAAAGCAGACCGTCCCCTTTGAAGGGGGAATGTTGTTCTCTTTTAAGAATGCGAAAAATTTCCCCTTTGAAGGGGACGTCCACCGAAGGTGCCGACGGGGGATGTTACAGCAACCCCAACAACTTCTCCATATTTTTTTGATTGGAGAATTTATCTAATTGAGATTTACGTTCGGTAATTAATTGTGAAGTAAAATCCTTTTTCATTACAGATTCTATTTGAGAAATAAAATCTTGAGAGGAATTACAAATAACAAGACCATCGTTTGCTTTTAATCCGGTTCCTTCAATCATTTTATCGTTACAGATTACAAATCGACCGGTGTGTAATACATTAACGAGTTTCAGTTTTAATCCTGTCGCTTGTTCAGTATATAAAACATGAATGTGAGCGTTTTCAATTAAATCATTCATGGTTTTATCATCGGGGTTGGCAATCAGTTCGATGTGTTTATGTTTTTTTATTTCAGAAATTAAAAATTCAGGTGGATTTAATCCGGCAATTTTTATTTTATGATTTAGTTTATTGAATACATTATTGATAAGCCAAATCACAGCGGCATAATTTTCGGAAATACTTAAATTCCCATTGTATAAAATATAATCGCCTTTTCCTTCTTTTATAATTACGCTATTATTAGCGTGAAAGCTGGGAAGGAATTCAGTTTTTACTTTTGGATATTTGTCTTTAAAATAACTAACATCACATTCGTTAACGGCTAAAATTAAATCGGCGTGAGTTACTACCTTTTCGAAGCTCCTTAGTTTTCCGGCTTCTAATTTCAGGTAAATTTTTTTCAATAATTTTTTCTCCGATTTAGCGAGGTGTTTGTAATAATCGTGTTCGATATTACTGTGACGATACACTTTTAAGCGTTTCAATAAGCGTGGATCACTTAACAGATAGCAAGTATGCAACACCTCAAATAAAATAGGATAATCGTTGCTTAATAAGTTTTTAGTTAGCTCGGCTGATATTCTTGATTTCACATTATAAGGTAAACCTGAGAAATTACTCATGAAGCCGGTTTGGCGTTTGTAATAGTATACTTTTTCGCACAAAGCCTCTAATTCTTTCGATTGAGCGCGGCCGTACTCAAAACAATGCAAGTGAACTTTAATGCCTTTCGCTTTAAATTCTTTGATTTTATAAAACACATCAATCACCCCACCGTAATTAGCAGGAAAGGGCACGTCGAACGAAATGATATTTATAGCATTAATCAATACTGTAAAAGTGCAGAAATTTATTCGAAATAAAAACTTGAGGCATTAATGCCCGCTTTAAAGGAGGTTTTTAGTTGTCCGTTGGGTGAATACACCATAATAGATGACTTCTGAATATAATCAATAGCATCGCTGACATAAATGTTGTAGTCTTTATCACTCACACCTAAACCATAAAACGTATTGGCTGAACTCGTAATAAAAGCTAAGCTGGGTAAAGAGTTTGAACTAATATCCATACGGTACACACTCGTATTCAAAAAGTATAAAGTGTCTTTAGTAGCATTAATACATAAGTTCCCAGGAGAATCTGATAAGTTAAAAGAAAAACTTTGCTCTATCTGAAGAGTAATGGGATTGATGCGTGATAATTTTCCTAAAGTACTGCTGGAAGTTTCTCCACTGCTTAAAAGCCATAGTTTAGAATTTTTATCCGTCACAATACTGCCTCCGAATTTTCCCACGTAAATACTGTCTGTTATTTGATCTGTTATGGTATTTATAACGTAAGTGTAGCCTGAATTATTATTGGTGACAAAAGCTTTATTATAAATTAACACCATTTGTTCTGTCCAACCACTACAAGGAATTGAACCAGTTTTAGTATTCGTATTCAAATCAATAATTGAAATGGCATTGGCATACAAATCGCTAACGTATGCTTTACTAAATGTAACCGGTAAAATATGTCGTGGCGATTGCAGGCCCGTGATATTTGTAATTATTTTGAAATCAGAAGAATTAACAACAGCAATTTTCCCGGAGTTATTTACGACTACGTAATGTTTATTATTAATTTTTGTCATACTCTGACAAATATCTCCCAATACAGCATTATTATTTTGGGTTTTGTAAATATCGCTGACTAGTTGTCCGCTACTTTGTTCGTACATGGTAACGGAGGAATTGTTAATCCCGAAATTCCCTTCGTTAGTAATAAATACTTTGTAGCCACTTCCAAAAGAAACTTCCGGCTGCATAATGTCATTCGGTTTATCTTTCACGCAAGAAAACAGTAGGAGCGAAGCAAAAGCAAGTATGTAATTAATTAATTTCACTCTTTAATTAGTTTAGTTACGCTAGTTCCTTTTTTAGTTTCAATACTGACAAAATAAATTCCTGCTGGAAAATGTTGAATGTTGAATGTTGAATGTGGAATGAAAAGGGGTTCATTTAGTAGAGTTTGTCCTAAGGTATTTGTTATTTGTACTTTCGAATCAGCATTCAAAATTTCTAATCCAACATTTAACATTCCGTTTGAAGGATTCGGATAGATTACAAAAGAAATACTCTTCTCAAACTCCTCAACTCCAACAGCCGATTGATTAATAACTCCTACAGCATCTAAATCAAATCCTGAAGAATTAAATGGAGTAGGCCAAGGATCATTGATAATAGAATTGTTTTTATCGTAAGTTCCATATTGGGTATTAATACTTCCCACCACATCAATAATTTTTACGTGTGTAATTGAATTGATATTTAATTGAGGAATTCCACTTAACTCCTGCAAATCGAAAGGTGTTCCATATAAAGCGCGATACTTACCTGCAAGGTTATCAATTTTTGTAGCATCAATTGTTGCGTCGTTGGTATATTGTGGTGAAGTTGGTAAATTGGAAGTAGGAGGGAAACGAAAATAATTTATCCCATCACTACTCACTTCCACAAATGCTAATTCTAAAAAACTATTGTTAAATGCATTTTCAAAAACCGCAAAATCGCTTCCTGTTCCGTTTACAATTGGATTTGAAAAAGTAATAATGGCAATTCCGCCATCTCCTAAACTTACAATGCTTCCGTCGGCTTTACCAATCACCATCGAACTATCACCAACGGTTGTGAGGCCTAAAGAGGTGTTGCTAATATCTTGATAACCTCTGGTGATTTTACACTGTGTCCCCCAAGCCACAAATGCCGAACTGTCGGTATGCATGGCGCTTGTACCAAGTGTACCAACCGGTCCGGGAAATTGTGCGAGTAAACTCGTCACAATAAAATTAAATATGAAAATAAATTTTACTTTCATTTAGTTTTTGATGAGTTTGATGGTTTGTTTTTTAGTATCAGCAACAATTTCAATAAAATATAAACCACTGTTTAAATTTTGTATATCTAAGGAAATTGTATTGTAGCTTGAATTAAAGATCGTAGTCTCTGTTTTAACTAAAGAACCAATAGAATTGTAGATAGAAATAGTTGAATTAACAGAATGTTCTGTATTGAAGTTTATATTCAGCACATCATTAGCAGGGTTTGGGAATAAATTTATAGTTTGATTGAACGAATTTTCGGCAATGCCAACATTTTGTCCGGTTGTAAAATTATCAATGCTAAAAAATGCGGGTGTATTCATACCGAAAGTTCCAACATCGCTAGAGTAAAGAAAGAATGTAACACTATCTACTGCTCCTAAATTTGTACAATCCACCCATTGCCATGTTTTCAAAATGTAATCAAGTGAATTATTACTGAAACGAAAATCTGCTAAATAAAAAACTGTACTATCCGTTTTCATGATGCCGCCTGAATAACCTTTTACGGTTAGTTTAAACCAATCCGGATCGTTGCCCGTTGTACCTCCAAATTTTTTAGCGAAGGCATCTCCATTTTTCATCGACTTATAAGCATATGTTGTATTGGTAACATAAAAGCCACTTACACTATTATAAGGGCTTTTTACTCTTATAAAGCTTCCCGGCTGTGCGGTTGCATAATAGTTAGAGTTGCTATAACCATCATAAGCAGCGCAATTGTAAAGATCGTTAAAGGTTCCGTTGCTGGTGTCTTTTTTATTGGTGTAAGCAAAACCGCCACTCCAATATCCACCAAAACTTGTTGTCCAATCGTATTGAAAGGATGCGTTTGCTGTTTGCCAATCGGCCCCGCCTGCATCATAATAAAAAGAATCTGCAGGTAACGAAAAACTTTCAAAATCAGCTACTGATTGGGATTTGCTGATTCCAAAAATTAATAATACTAAAAGAGTAATTGTTTTTTTCATATGGCTGTTTTATTCGGTTTGTGATAGATTAAGGTTAAACTGATTTCATAATTACGCAATGGCATTGGGCGTTGTGCGATAACCATGTAATTTGAGTTAAAGAGATTATTAATATGAAGTGAAGTAACCAAAGTTAATTTTTGGAAACTGGTTTGGTACCCAATTTTTAAATTAGCAAAGTGATAAGGTTTTAACCAAGAGGTGTTGTCGCTTGTTGTAAATCGGTAGCCAACATAATTATGATAATACGAAATATTGAATTTGTTATAGGTTAAAGAAAAATTCCCGCCATAGTTATAACGGGGTGTATAAATTAATTGTTTGTTTACAGAAGCATCATTCTCTAAATTAGATTCAGTTGAAGTAGAGAGAACATAAGCACTGTTAAAACCAATCTGAGTTTTGAATTTATTATAGGTATAAGAAACACGACTGGATGTTTCAGTACCGCGACTATACACTTTCATTAAATTGATTGGAGTAGGATTTCCACCAGCACCTGGCACCCAATAAATCCAATTGCTAATGTTTTTATCGAAGTAGGTCATTTCGGTTTCCAGTAAAAAATGTTTGTAAGGGAGTTTTACTTCAAAGCTTCCTTCGTAGGTATAACCTTCTTCAGGTTTCAAGTTTGGATTTCCTCCCGGATTCCAATACAAATCATTTAAAGTTGGTAGGCGATAGACTTTAGCTGCATTGGCTTTTAATGTAACTTGCCTGCCTGCCGAAGGCATTGGTTTCAATAATTGGTAAGATAAACCAGCGCTTCCTGTTAAAGGAATGGTGAAGGCTGATGAAAATTCTTGTCGTATGTTTACATCGAATTGTAATTTCTGTTCAAAGTAATTTAAGTTGTATCCCAATAAAACAGCTTCTTTATTTAAATTCTGATTTGGTTTTACATAATTTAAAGTCGTGCCTGTGTAATTAGTATAATTCAGTCCTAAATATAATTTATGATGAGTATTAATTAAATAATTAACATCCGCTTCCGCGATGATAGTGCTGATCTTACTTTTTGAAAATAGTTTGGCTGAACTATCTGTGTAATTTAATATATCATCAAAGTAAGCAATACGAATGGCGGGGATTAGTTTTTTTCCTTCGTAAATCCAATCCGCACTTAATTTTAAATTTTTATCTAATTGCGAGGCGGTACTTTTTTTACTTCCAAAATAATGAGGTAGGTTACGTTGAGTTACATTATACCAAGCTCTTGCAGTTAGTTTTTGATTTTTCCCAATCAAGAAACTTAATTCCTGTAAAAAACCCTCCATAGAAAACTGAGAATGCATTTGTTTTTTTACAACTGTATCTAAGTAGCTAAAATTATTTTCAGATTGATTCAAATAAACTTTAGTTGTAGTACTGAATTTTTTTCCGGAGTAATGTACGGCTGAATTTAATTTTTGCGCATCAAAACTTCCGAAGCCCAAATTTAAAATGGTCGACATCCCTTTATTAAACTTAGGCGTATTGTTTAAATGAATACTACCACCCATTGCACCACTTCCCCAAACAGAAGCCGAACCTCCGTATTCAATTCCAATATCATCAAAAATAAAATTTGGTAACAACGAGAAGTCGGTTTGTCCCAACATATTATTTTGAATATTAAAACCATTCCACAAAATTGCAGTCTGAGATGCATTTCCCCCTCTGAAAGAGCTGGTGCTTAAATTACCCGGACCATAATTCTTAATAAACAAAGGAGAATTAACCGAAAGTAGTTCGCCTAAATTAGAATTATTGAAATTTTGTTTGGTGAGAGAATCAAATTGTTGAATTTTTTTGCCTGCTGTAAATTGTTTGGATTGTACGCCGGTAATCTCAACTTCCATTAAAGAAATTGCAGAGCTATCTGTTTGAGAAAAAGCTGTAGCTATTCCAAAGCAGAACACCATGCCAAAGGCATTACGAGTATTTATTTTTTTGCTCAATTATTTTTAAAATAATCTTGCAACAATACGGGAAACAAAAAACAATTAATTTATAAATCGTCTTCGTTAGCTTTTCTTCCCGAAAGCTACAAACTTGTGTTAATGGCAGGTCTTCTGACTTATCTCCCTTTGATGGCCTTCCCGTCCGCCTAGGCGGACAGTGGCTTAGAATAATCAAAGGCTGTATTGAGAATCACAGCAGCGGGAACTGTTTGCGAATTACACGCACTTCCCTTTTAATCTTTAACAATTAAAGAACCGTTAACGGCACAAATGTAGCAAAAAAAGCTAGGATGACAAACTAGGGACAGAACTCTTAACTAAGCTTTTCGCTGTATTTGAAACAATGTCGTTTATTAAAGGAATCGACTCGTATAAGTCTTCAAATGAAGAGATAACAAAGTACTTATCTTGTATTTTATCATTTTCAAAACTTGTGTTCATTATGGTTCTCGCATCAAAATCTAAATGAACCGGCTCAGAACTCACCGAGAACTTTGATTCACCAAACGACGATAAAATACCTGCACCGTAAATCTTAAGTTTGTCTTTTTCCAAAATCAAACCAAACTCAACGGTAAACCAGTATAACCTTCCAAGCATTGCTAAAATTTCAGAATGCTGTTTGTACTGAACGCCTAAATCACCAATGGTTTTGAAAAAATCACAGAATTTTTGATTGGTTAACAAAGGCACATGCGCAAACACATCGTGAAACATGTCCGGCTCCGGTAAATAATCCAACTCGCTTAATTTCCTTAACCAAGTTGTGGCAGGGAATTTTTTTTGTGAGAGTAAGGCGAAGAAATCCTCTTCGTTAATGATACCTTCAACAACTTCCAAGCTCCATCCTGTTTTTGCCATAAGAATTTGGTCTACGTCCTTGAAATCCGGAATTTTTTCGGCTGAAAAACCGATGACTTTTAAACTTTCCAGATATTCGGCAGACGCCAACTCCTTCAAAAGAATTATTTGTCTTTCGAATAGGGTTTTCCATACTAAAAAGTCCTCTTCAGAGTAATTTTTGTAGTCTTGTTTCAGATTCTGTTTAAGTGCGTAAGTTTTCATGTTGTTTGTTGTTATTGGTTATAAAATAAAAAAGCCCGATTCGTATGAATCGGGCCGTGAATTATAGTTAAAAAATATCTCTTAATACATATAACGCATACCTGATCCAGCAGACTGTGGATACCAATAATAATATGCGCATGATTTAATCATCGTCACAAATGTATTAAATAATTCTAAAAAACAGGAATTTGATTAAAAATACCTTGTTAAAAACATTATTTATCGCTGAAAATGCCATTATATCTTATAGGTAACTTTAAAGCCAATGAAACGTATTCTTCTCATAGTATCTTCCTTTGTCTTGTTTTTAAACTTTTCGTACGAGAAGCCAAAAGATAAGACGCCGGATTTTCTAAAACTGGAAATACGATGGGTGGATTCTGTATTTAACGCTTTAACGCCGGATGAACGTATTACACAATTGTTCATGATTGCTGCTTACAGTAACAAAGACATGAAACATGTTCGTGAAACTCGTGAAATTATTCAGAACTATAATGTAGGTGGATTAATTATGATGCAAGGCGGACCTGTTCGTCACGCGAAGCTCGTCAACTATTATCAGGAGAAGGCAAAAACACCTTTGTTATTGAGCATAGATGGTGAGTGGGGATTGGCAATGCGTTTGGATAGTACGCCGCGTTATCCAAAACAAATGGCATTAGGCGCTATTCAAAATGATTCGTTGATTTATTTTATGGGAAAACAAATTGCAAAAGAATGCAAACGCATTGGCTTGCATGTAAATTTCGCGCCTGTAGTTGATGTTAATAATAATCCTGCTAATCCTGTAATAGGCATCAGAAGTTTTGGCGAGAATAAATATAAAGTTGCTGTAAAAGGTTACATGTACATGAAAGGAATGCAAGATGAACGTGTAATGGCGAATGCAAAACATTTTCCGGGACATGGAGATACAGATGTAGATTCACATAAAGGTTTGCCGTTGATTAATCATCCAAGAGAAAGATTAGATTCATTAGAGTTATATCCTTTCAAATATTTATTTGATAGAGGATTGGCAAGTATTATGGTAGCGCATTTAAATGTTCCGGCTTTAGATACAACGAAAAATTTAGCATCAACACTTTCTCCGAAAATTGTGACTGATTTATTGAGAAAGGAAATGGGCTTTGAAGGATTAGTATTTACAGACGCTTTAAATATGAAAGGCGCTTCTGCTTATTTTACTCCTGGCGTTATTGATGTGAAAGCTTTGCAGGCCGGAAATGATGTGTTATTGTTTTTAAATGATGTTCCTAAAGCATTAGAAGAAATTAAAAAAGCAATTGCTTCCGGAACAATAAAACAAGAAGAAATAGATGAGCATTGCAAAAAAGTATTAAAAGCGAAATATTGGTGCGGATTAAATAACAAGCAAAGGGTTCGAACAAAAAACTTGTATGAAGAATTAAATACGAAAGAGTCGGATGCCTTAAACACGAAGTTGGCAGAAGCAACGATTACACTTTTGAAAAATGATAATCATATTCTCCCACTTAAAGCTTTAGATACATTACGGATTGCTGAAGTATCTATTGGAATGAAAGAGGGTAATACATTTAGCAAATCCGTTTCTAATTATGCACAGGTAAAACATTTTGGTTTGGAGCACGATGCCAAGAAAAAAGAAATTGATTCATTGTATGCCCAGCTAAAAAACTTCAATTTAATTTTAATTCAGGTAAATAAATCTACTTTACGTCCCGATAAGAATTTTGGTGTTACCAATCAAAGTTTGAATTTGATCGATTCTCTTTCTAAATGGAAATCAACGGTTGTGACTTACTTTAACAACCCTTATGTTTTAAACGCATTAAAATGGCCGAGTCATATGAGTTCAGTAATTATGGCTTATGAATATACTACGTTTACGCAGCGCGCTGCAGCGGATGCTATTTTTGGAGCTATTAAAGTAAATGGAAAATTGCCAGTAACTACAAAATATTTTAAATACAATACCGGTTTAGAGAATGATGAAATCATCCGAATGAAATTTGTAGAACCCAACTCAATGGGTATTCAAAAAAAAAACATTGAAATAATCGATAGTATTGCGAATCTCGGCATTAAAGAGAAAGCTTATCCCGGTTGTCAGGTTGTAGCTATTAAAGACGGGAAATTATTTTTCCAGAAATCTTACGGCACTTATACTTACGATAGCGCTTCCCCAAAAATCACCGATCAAACCGTTTACGATTTAGCTTCCATTACTAAAATATCCTCTTCGTGTTTGGCTTTAATGAAATTGAGATCAGAAAATAAATTCGATTACAAACAAACGCTTGGCTATTATTTACCTGAATTAGCCGGAAGCAATAAAAGTGATTTAATAGTTGAAGAAGTGCTCACGCATCAGGCAGGATTAATGGCGTGGATTCCGTTTTATTTAAAAACAATTGATAAACAAGGAAATTATAAGCCCGGTATTTATGATTCTAAGAAATCAGAAAAGTATCCTGTTTTGGTGGCTAAAGATTTGTACACTGCAAAATGGGTGGCAGATAGTATGTTTAGCAGAATATTGAATTCTAAAATTGAGAATAGAGGAAAATACTTGTATAGCGATTTAGGATATTATTTTATGCAACGCATCATCGAAAAGCTTAGTGCTACACCGCAAGAACAATATGTAGAAGAAAATATTTACAAACCAATGGGTTTAGGTTTAACGTATCGTCCGCTGGAAAAATATCAACTAAATGAAATTGCCCCAACCGAAAATGACACTAAATTCAGAAAGCAAGTCGTGCATGGTTATGTTCATGATCCCGGCGCTGCAATGTTAGGTGGAGTAGCAGGTCACGCCGGATTATTTGGTACTGCAAAAGATTTAGCAACACTCATGCAAATGTATTTGAATAAAGGAAGTTACGGTGGTGTTCAATATTTAGATAGTAATGTGGTGAAGGATTTTACTTCGTATCATTTCCCTGGCAATAGAAGAGGTTTATGTTTTGATAAACCCGAGCCTGATGAAAAGAAAGATAGTCCTGTAACAGATTTATGTAGCCCTGAAAGCTATGGTCACAGTGGTTTTACAGGAACGTTCACTTGGATTGACCCAAAGAATAAATTAATAGTTGTGTTTTTATCTAACCGTGTTTATCCTGATGCGGAAGAAAATAAATTAGCTAAGCTTGGCATACGAGGAAAAATCCACAGAGCTTTTTATGAAGCCGTTGAAGCGGCCGAAAAAATTCCTTATCAATAAAAAGCACGAACCCCTCCGCAAGCGGAAGGGTTCGAGATCCTGAAACAAGTTCAGGATGACAGTGACACTTTTAAATTAAAATTAATTTACTGCAGGAAGCAACCCGTAAGTTTTTCCGTACTCTAACATTTGATCGACAAAACTTGTTGGATATTCAATTTTCACATCCACAATCTTACCGTCTTTCATAACAGGAACCAATTTTGGTTGAATAAATCCTGCATAAGGAGCAATTTTTAGTTTGCTATAACGATCTAAAACTTCTTTATGTAAAGCAGGATCAATTTTCACACCGTAGTTCTCAATTAAATCGTGACCGGCTTTGTAATCGCCCTGAGATTTGATACGTTGAATTTCTCTAAGTAAATCACCAAATAAAACACGAAGTTTTGCGTAATCGTTCACTACGAAATAAGTTTTTCCGTCTTTCACTATTTTCTCAATCACATTTTCTTTTTTCCCTTTTTCGTAAGCCCAACCTGCAACCATTTGTCGGTTACGCATGTGAGATTCTTCAATATTGTTTCCGAATTTAATGCGTGACGACTGAATAATTAAACCTTTAGTAATGTATTCATCATAAGAAGCTTTTCCGTAATCTAAAGAAGGCATAACACCTAACTCAACTAATTTCGGATCCATTAAATAATAAAGCGCTACTAAATCAGCACGGCCTTCTTCTAATGCACTTGCATAGTTCTTTAAAGTTTCATGAGGTTGCGCAATACCTTCTTCAATTTGTCCGCTGGCGTGACCAATTACCTCGTGCATATCAGTATGTAATTTATCAGCAAGAGGTGCGTATTCTTTCACTCGGTTTCTGATTTCATCTGTAAAATAAAATTCATCCACAATACTTTCTCCGCCTGCTTGATCAAAGGCTTCAACAATATTACCTAAGTTAACAGATTTAGAGCCGTGAGTTTCGCGGATCCATTCGTTGTTTGGTAAGTTAATTCCTATTGGAGTAACAGGACCAGAATCGCCTGATTCAACAACTGCATTAATTACTTTAGCAGAAATACCTTTTACATTTTTCTTTTTGTGTTGAGGAAGAAGAGGGGAGTTGTCTTCGAACCATTGCGCATTAGCGCCGATAGCAGCAATACGTTTGCTGGCTTCAAAATCTCTTACTGATACAACCGATTCAAAAGAACCTTTACGGCCTAATGGATCTTGGTACACTTCAATAAAACCATTTACAACATCCACATTACTCTCAGTATCCTTTACCCAAGCGATACAATATTCATCAAAATCTTTTAAGTCGCCGGTTTTGTAATATTTAATTAATTTAACGAGAGCATCTTTTTGCGCGTCGTTCTCAGCTACTGTAGCAGCTTTTTCTAACCAATAAACAATCTTTTCGATAGAAGCTGAATACATGCCGCCTACTTTCCAAGTCTTCTCTACTAATTTTCCGTTCTCTTTTACCAATTTACCATTAAGACCAGTCATAACCGGTGTTTTGGTTTTCTTATCAATTTGTTTTTCGTAAAATTCAGTTACTTCTTTTTGATTTACACCTTCATAGAAATTAATAGCAGAAGTAACTACCATATCATTCTTAGGATCCAATTGTACTTTTTTAGAAGCAATCTTTTCGTTATACATGATATCGAGAATAAACTTAGAAAAATCTTGCGCGCTTTGTCCTGCTGCAATTGGTAAAGTGGTTGAATCTGTATGATGAATTAACTCGCTTAAAAAAGAGGGAGAGCATTCAGGAATTATTTTATCACTGCTATAGTGATGATGAATTCCACTGCTAAAAAATACACGCTTAGCATATACTAAGAACTTTTTGTATTCGTCATCCGATTGGTTAATGTGCTCATCTATTCCGCCAAGTATAGCTTCTAAAGTTTTACGAACGGTTAAGTTGTATTTATAGTTTTGATCCCAAGTCATATCTCTTCCGCAAAGAGCAGCTTCGTATAAATAATATAAAAGTTCTTTTACTTGAGGAGTCAGTTTTTCAAAATCCTTTACGTTATAACGTAATACACGTAAATCAGCAAATTGTTCCGAAACATGTTGAAATTCTTCAGCAGGTTTTGCTGAATCAGCAGCTACTATTTTTGATTCGATGTTGGCTAATTCGTTATCGTTCGATTTACAAGAGCTTAACGCTAAAACTGTACCGATACTTACTAATAATAATAAATGTTTCATACAATAGAATTTGAGGGTACAAGGATACGCTTTTATAGTGTTTTATGCAAATAACCACGCCCGTTTACCATAGGTAAACGTCCTCTCCTGTAAGGAGGGGAATAAATTCGTATTTTAATGAGGAAATAGTTGATTTTATACCCTAAGTCCAATTACACAAACGTCATCTACTTGCTCCAGATTACCTTTCCAGCTGGTGAAGACGGTATTTAGTTTTTCGCTTTGTTCGGAGCTGCTGAGCGTGGCATTTTGCAGAAGAATTGATTGTAGTTCTTTATACTTAAACTTTTTTCCTTTCGGTCCGCCAAATTGATCGGCATAACCATCCGTAAATAAGAAAAGCGAACTGTTTTTTTCGAGTTTAATGGTGTGGGTGGTGAAAGGAGTTGGTACTTCAGTTTTACCTATAGGTTGTTTATTGGCTGTTATTTCAGCCATTTTTCCGTCTAGTGTGTACCATAAACGGTTATTAGCGCCGGCCCATTTAATTTCTTTTGTTTTGTTGTTAATGGCCACTAAAGAAATATCCATACCATCTTTCACATCTTTATCGCTCTTCGAAAATGTTTCTAAAACTAAATCTCGGGTTTTATCTAAAATTTTTCCGGGATCTATAATATTGAATTCAAGTACAGCGCGATTTAGTGCATTTGAACACACAACAGAAACCATCGCGCCAGGTACACCATGTCCGGTGCAATCGGCGGCGGCAATAAAAGTGTAATCGTTTCTGTTCTCCATCCAGTAAAAATCACCAGCCACAATATCTTTTGGTTTGTAATAGATGAAAGCCGATTCAAAATATTTGTTTAACGAATCAATAGGAGGGAGGATAGCTTCTTGTAATCGTTTGGCATAAGAAATAGAATCGAGAATTTCTTTTTGTTTTTCTTCAATAATATTTTTCTTCTCATTAATTTCATTGTTTTGAGCTTCCAATAAAATATTTGCTTTTTGTTTTTGCTTGTAGCTCCTGAAAATAAAAAACGATAACAAACCAAATAAAGCCAGTCCTATCGAAATACCAATGGTAATAGCTTTTTGTTTTTCACTTTCTGTTTTTAATAATTTATTCTCAGCTTCTTTTTTTTCGCTGCCGTATTTGGTCGACATTTCAATAAATTGTTTTTCGCGCGATTGTTGTAGTAAAGAATCTTTAGCGGCGTATTGTAATTTAAAATATTCGAAGGCTTTTTCGGTATTATTTTGTTTCGAAAATAAATCGGTGAAGGTTGAATAAATGGTAATTAATTTTTCAAAATCTCGGGTTTGTTGCGCAAGTGCTGCGCTGCTGTCGAGGTAAATAATAGTGTTTAGCGTGTTATTTTGAGATTGATAGGTTATGGCGATGTTATGGTAAGCAATAATTTGTTTAAAGCGATTGTTGTTTTTGCGTGAGTAATCGAGTAGTTGAAAAAATATACCAAGAGCCTCATTTAATTTTCCGGCTTCTTTGTAAACGATAGCAATATTATTTAAGCAATCAATTACTTTATGTTCGCGTTTTAATTCTCTGTTTATTTCGAGGGCTTTTGTAAAATTAGCGAGTGCTTTTTCATCCTCATATTTATTATAAAATACACTGCCTAAAAAACTATAGGAGTCGGCCATCTGCTCTTTATCATCTACTTTAGTTGCCACAGCCAAAGCAGTTTCGTATTGCATTATAGCGGTTTCAGGTAAGTTTTGATGTTCGTACACGTAACCAATATTATTGATAGCTGTAATGGCAAAGTGAATATTCTTAGTTTCTTTAAAACATTTCTCAGCTTCTACATAACTATCCAATGCCTTTGCGAAATTTGATTTTTCAACGTAAGCATTACCTAATGTAATTAAGAAACTACCTTTTTTTGTGATCCGGTTTGCTTTCTCTGAAACTTCAATGCCAATTTTGGAGTACTTAATTGATGAGTCATTATTTAAATAAAGATAATATGAGCTGATTTCTTCCAAACTCCATATCTGAGTTTTGATATTTGGATTAGAAAGTAATTGCATCAACGAATCTAAGTTGGATTTAGAAGCGAGCGCATTCAGAGAGATAGCCAGAGAAAGAAAAAATATGTAGAAACGGTATTTCATTTTAGAGAGGCCGGTTAAACTCTAACACCAATAATACAAACATCATCTACTTGCTCAAGATTGCCTTTCCAATTCGTGAAAGCAGTTGTAAGCACCTCGCGTTGTTCGCTCATTGTTTTAGAAGCGTTCGCTAAAATAAGTTCTTTAAGTTGTTTGTATTTGAATTTTTTTCCTTTCGGTCCGCCAAACTGATCAGCATAGCCATCCGTGAAAAGATAAATGATATCGTTTTTGTTTAATTGCAGACTATGTGTTTTAAACGAAACCGGATTATCAACTTGCCCAATGGGTTGTTTAGTGGCGGTAATTTCTTTCGCTTCGCCTTTATCTAAATACCAAAGTGGATTATTAGCGCCACTCCATTTTAATTCTAATGTTTTGGTGTTGAGTCCGCATAAAGAAATATCCATTCCGTCCTGAACGTTACCTTCACTTTTTTCGAATGTTTCTAAAACTAATTCACGCACTTTATCTAAAATAGCGCCTGTTTCTTTTATGCCAAATTCTTTTACAGCACGATTAAGAGCGGTACTACAAATCACACTCACCATTGCACCGGGCACACCATGTCCTGTACAATCGCAAGCGGCGAAGTAAATAGTGTCTTTTGTTTTTTCCATCCAATAAAAATCACCACTTAAAACATCTTTAGGTTTATAAAGGACAAATGAGTTCGGTAGAGTTTCTTCCCAAAGATTCATCGTTGGCATAATCGCTTCCTGAATACGTTTTGAATACTGAATACTATCCGTAATATCTTTATGCTGCTCTTCAATAATGTGATTTTTTTCTTCGAGTTGTGAGTTAATGCGTTGCTTAGTTCTGTTTTGTTTAATGAGAATAAATACAACAACCCCAACAATAACTAAAATTAAACCAATTAAAACAATGGCCAATTGTTGACGACTACTTTCAATATCTTTTAATTCTATTTGCTGACTGAGTAACTGATTTTCTTTTTCTTTTTGTCCGAGTTCATATTTTTTTTCAAGTTCAGCTACCATTTTCTGGCTGTCAGAATTTTTTACGGAGTCGTTAATGGCTAAATATTGTAACATATCAGCATAAGCTTCTTTAGATCTGCCAACATCAGAAAGCAAGGCGGCGCGGTTAAAATATAAATCTTTTAAGTTGGTTTTTTGGTCGCGTTGGTTTTCGTATTCAAAAGCTTTGTTAATGTAATTCAATGCTTCATCGTACTTTTTAATACTGCGGCATAATTCAGCGCCATTACCACATGTTCTGCTTAATTGATTTAAATCATTTGTTTCCTGATAGTATTCAATGGCTTTATTGTTGTACTCAATAGCTTTTGAAAGATTGCCTCTTAAATGTTCGAGCTTAGCATAATTTGAATAACTACTGGCCACCGTTTTTTTCTTATTTAGTTCAAGATTAATGGCGATTGCTTTTTTGATAGTTTGTTCGGCTCTATAATAATCTTTTAATAAAATGTAAGCCAAACCAAGATTTCCTAAATCAGAACCAAGGTTGTCTTTTTTGTCTTTTATCGTATATATATCAACACTTTTTTCCCAATACTCAGCAGCAGTCTTATAATTATCCATGTAATAATTGATAGTGGCCAAATCGCCGAATCCGGTGGCAATTTTTAAAAGATCGCCGGTTTCCTGCCATTTTTTGAGTGCATCATAATATAGTTCAGCTGCTTTTTCGTAATTACCGCTAAACAACTGGGAGATAGCTTTTGTTCGTAAGCAACGGGCCTGACCAACTATAAATTTCTCTTCAATTGACATGACCATTAGTTTATTCAATAATGTTCCGGCCTCGTTGTGTTTTTCTTGAGCAACTAGTAAATAAGCATACGAAACGCCTAATAATATTTCTTGCCTTTTATTATTTTGGGTATGTTTTAACGCTTTGAGGTAATAGGATTCAGCTTTATCCAAAGCGCCTTGTTCTTCAAGGTATTCAAAAACGTTACCCATGTACAAGTATGTTTTAACGGAATCGTCAGGTGTATTATCAATAACCTTCTGTATCGAGTCAAGGTATTGAGATTGCGCCGTAAGGTTTAGTATGAAAAATATAAAAAGGGTATAGAGGTAACGCATAAATAGATTGCCTTTTGGTTAAATGTATGAATTTATTTTTTATTTATAATTAAAATTGATATAATTGTGTATTAACCAATAAATAAAAATTTTATGGCTTTAGGAATAGTTTATTCAATCGACCCGACTGATAACACAAAGGGCGAAGTAAAAGAAAATGAAACGGAACAAATTTATCCGTTTGTAGATACTAATTTTCCAACCTCAGGGTTAGGATTAAACAGCAATTGTACTTATGACATCGATTATACGGCAAGAACCCCAACAGCTACTAATTTAGCAGCTTATGTACCGTCAGAAATCATTATTGATACACCAACAGCCGGACCACTAACAGTTAATCCAGGAGAAACCATGC
The DNA here is from genome assembly GCA_018000995.1 of Bacteroidia bacterium. Taxonomy (GTDB): domain Bacteria; phylum Bacteroidota; class Bacteroidia; order B-17B0; family Aurantibacillaceae; genus JAHEYG01. The sequence goes on along the minus strand of JAGNIU010000002.1, from coordinate 195,101 downwards.
GTGTTAAAACAGGCGGTGTTGTTACCGGTAATGTTGATATTAAGAATGGTAATTTGATTGTTGAAGATACAGGTGTTGTTAATGGCGATATTACAGTTGACCAGCAAGGTAGTTTTATTGCCAGAAAAGGCGGTAATGTAGTAGGCAATGTAAATATTAAAAATGGCAGTGCTATGAAGGTTGTGAATAAAGGGAGAATAACCGGTAATGTTGTAATTTCTCAAGCTAACCGTTTTATTGTTGGAAATAACCTAGATGGTGGTACTATTGTAGGTTCTGTTACGGTAGATAAAATCCGTAAAGTAACTATTACCCCAACTTCAAAAATTAATCCTTAGTCTTTTTTTAAAATTATAATGATAAAAGCCCCTCAACAACCTTGTTGTGGGGCTTTTTTTATGCAAGCATTTTAGTGTTTTCTATTACTTTCTATACAATGAAAGGGCACCATTAATTTCGGCTGATTTTTAACTTTAAATTTTTCCTGAATTCCTAAAAAGTATTATTTTTACTCTCCTGTTTATGAGGCGGATTAAATTTATAATACTAATAATTTTATTAGCGTTTTGCGAAGTTTCCTTTTCGCAAATTTATCCCGTACAATTAAGCGCACAATTAATTCCACCCTATAGCGGCTATTTACCGGATTACGCCGATCCTTCTTCCGAAAAATTAAAAATCATTTTACAGTTTAATGATTTTCTTACTCCACAATATAATGTTCGTTTAAGAATAGAAATTAAAGGAAATGGATTTACACTAGTTACCAAACAATTATTTAATCCGCCACCCATAAATTTGCAATCGGGTGTGCCGCTTTTATTAAGTGGGGCCGACTTAGCTCCTTATCTCAATAGTAATAATCTCGATTTCATTGGTATTAATCAAAGTCAGTACGAACAACGTATGGCTTTGCCTGAAGGGTATTACAGTGTTTGCGTGAAGGCTTACGATTATTACAATCCCGGAAACATACAAGTAAGTAACGAATCCTGTTCGCAAGCTTGGTTTACTTTAAGTGATCCGCCTTTTTTAAATTTACCGCAGTGTGGAAAAAATGTAACACCGCAAACGCCTCAAAATATTTTGTTTCAGTGGACGCCCATGCACATGAGTTCTCCCAACAGTGCTGCAAATACCGAATACGAATTCGCCTTATGGGAAGTTCGCCCTGATTCATCAGCAAATCCTAATCAAGTTGTTTTAAGTACGGCACCAATTTTTAGCACTACTACTAATTTAACCTTGTTGAATTATGGAATTGCGGAACCACCTTTAAATATTTATATGAAATATGTTTGGCGGGTGCGTGCTAAAGATATTACAGGTAGAGATTGGTTTAAGAATAGTGGCTACTCTCAAATTTGCACTTTTGTTTATGGCGATTTGCAATCTGTTTTAGGAAACGCACTTAACTTAACGCTGAGTGCAGAAGGAATTACACACCGCTTAGGAAAATGTACATGGAACACGCAAAACATTTACACTAAATATTTATTACAAGTTCGTAAAACCGGAACACAAAATTGGTTCGATTATAATTGCACAACCGGTTTCGAAAAAATAAATAATTTAGAACCCAACACCACTTACGAAGCAAGAGTTAGAGGCGAAGGAAGTATTACAGGCGACTGGAGTAACACCGCCACTTTTAATACCAATAGCGAACCCAATTATAGTTGTAACGATCAAACGCAATACGCTGATGCATTAGCGGCACAACCTTTACCTGCTCATAAAGCAATTTCCGGATTGATAATTCAAACCGGACAATTTGAAGTTATTACTACACAAATTAATCCTAGTGGTCCGCCCGGTTGGTATAGTGGTAAAGGGTATGCAAAAGTATTTGGTGCTTTACCTTTGGCGGTTCAGTTTAATAAAATTTTTATTGATGATAATAACCGACATCAGCAAGGAGTAATACAAGCGCTCACAAAAGGAATTACAAATTGGTTGCACGAATGGGATGTAAAAGATGCAGAAGAGCATGCCACTTATGTTAATGGTAACATTGATAGTATTAAAATCGTAGGCAATCAGATTTGTGTAAAGATTCAAGGAAAAATTTCGGATTCTTGTTTTGCTTTTCCACCTAATCAGAATGTTGTAGTGGTGAGAGATGATAATGGCAATCAGTGGACGGTAACTGTAAATCCGCCGCCGCCTACTATTACCGGACCAACAAACTATAATCAATATAGCAATGATGAATTAGATGCGAGTGATAGTACACTTGTTGTTTTTGAAAAAAGTCCTGCGCAAGTATATGGTTTTGATGAGAAGAAATACACAGCGTGGACAAATAATTACGAATTAATAAAACTCAGGAATGGTAAAAATTATTTTGTACCATACAAAAGTGTAAAAGAGTTTAGCAACGATGAAGTATATGCGAAAATAGATATTAAAGGTTTTGTTGCGAGTAAATTAAGTTTTAAAACCGACAATAGTTTTGAGTTAACCAAAACGGAAGTAAATTCTACTATTTATAAAATAAGTGTTCCTTACCAATACAGAAGTGTTTATGCTTGGTATGATGGAAAGAAAGTTGGGAAATTAAACGTAGTAAATTTAAAAACCATTTCTAAAAAACTAGTGATTGTCCCGGTAGGAAATGCGAACATTAGCACAACCAATTTACAAGCCGACTTGAATAAAATATTTCAGCAAGCTAATGTCACTTGGAATGTAACTGCAAAACCTGCTTTCACTTTTAATTTAGGAAACGATGGTTTAAAATCGGCGGATGCAACTTTAATGAGTAAGTACAGTGAAGAGATGCGTGCTTTACGTGATGCTTACAAACAAGCCACTCCTGATTATGATAAAGAAGCGTATTATGTTTTTGTAGTTAGCAATTTTGATGAGCCATCACTAAAAGGTTACATGGTACGAGGACGAGCTTTAGGATTTGTGACGAGTAGCGCCTCCACAAAAGAAATAGCTCACGAATTAGCCCACGGTGCATTTGGTTTAGAACATACATTTCCTGCAATAGGTAAAAACACCAGCCAAAATTTATTGGATTATGGAACAGGAACTGAATTGGGTAAGGTGCAGTGGGAGGAGATGCAGAGCCCAATACTGAATCCTTTATTGAGTTGGGATGATGGGGAAGAGGATGGAAGTTATCAGGTCTGTAATCCAGAAGTTGCAGAATTAGCTCGTGGCGTACTCGTAACAAAACTAAACGAATGCAAAACTGTTTGTACTAGTGGTTCTTTTTGTTTGAAAAGAGATCATTTTGCTACATATGTAAATAATGTTTGCGCTCAAGCTTTAGCTAATCTAAGCAACGAAGAAAGATGGGACGCTATAACTTGTATTGCAGGTGGATATGGGTATTCAAATCTTCATTGGACTCAAGAAGAACCTATATTAAGGTTGATTAGAACAATGCCTTCAACTAAAGTTAATTGTGATTATTTAGTTCAAAGTCTTGAGTCGAATAATTTTAGTTTGCTTCAAAAACTAAGAACTGGAATCGATGGCTCTAATTACACAGATTTAATTTCTTTAATTACAAATGCAGTTGTTAAATCAAAATCTTTTGATGCGAATCAGCCGATAGATTTAGATAGTAAAATATTTAAATGGAATGGTAGCAATTCAGGAATAAATTTCACACTCCAATTTAATCAGCAAGGTCTTCTTGCAGCGGTAATTCATACAAATGCTTCAATGGGTTATAAGGAAGTGACATTTAAACCATTTGATTATGTTGGTATATTAAGTAAAGTTTCGTTACCAGGTATTAAAACGTCTTACAACGGTAAATATTATGCAGCTATCGTACCGGGAATATACTTACAGTGGATGTACGATAAAGCGGGTACTGAATCTGCCATAAAATTTACATTTAATGCAGCAAGTGTATTAACGCTTCAAGGAGGAATTGGTATTGCTTTAAATAGTGCCAATGTCCTTACAAAAGTTTTCGGAATCCTCGAAATAACCAGCGGTATAAGTAGTCTTGTTTTAGATAATACAACTATTGAAAATAAGATTGTAACTAAGTATGGAGCAAGCGGACAAACATTTGTAGATAACATAAGATTTTGTTTGAACATGTACAACCTTGCCTCTGGTACAGGACAACTGGTTAAACTAACAACGAGTTATGCAGGCGCTAAAAATTTCTGGAAGACCAACAAACAACAAATAAAAAACGAAAATTTAGTTAACCAATCAGAATTTAGCAAGTTTGATGAGTTTTTGGATGAAGTATCAATTGGTGGAAGATTTATTGCGAAATCTGGACCCGAATTAAAGGCATATCTTGATAAATTAATAGATAAGCCCATCGGAAAATCTTATACTGGTGATTTCTATCGTTCATTGAGTAAAAACTCAGAACTTAATTTTGGTGCAACACCGAAAAAAATAACACCGCATGATGAATTTAGTACTTGGGGAAGGTATGACCTTGATGGAGAGGAAAATGCTATGTATCTTAGTAAAACTTTACAAGGAAATCAAACTGAGCTTTCAGTTTATGGGGCTTGGACAGATTTTAACACTTATAAATTTACGAACGTGACTGCTAATAATCTGCTTGATTTATCAGATGATGCTGTAAGAATGAAATTAGGCACTCAATTTGATGATCTAGTTAAGACGTTAGGGGAGAAAAAAGACATGTATGATATACCAAATGAATTAGCATCATGGGCAAGGAAAAAGGGATATAACGGTATAATTGCTCCTGGAGCAAGAGGTGCTAAAAATTATGATAATATAGTTTTATTCAATCAGTCGTATACTGATCAGTTACTTCAAGGTATAACACCTCAAAAATTACCAAAATGACGGAGAAACAAAAAGAAGCTCTAAAATATAAAGATTATCCCGAGGGTTCTGGGGGTAAATCAATCTATGATTTATATTTTATGGAATTCGAACAATATTTGGAAAAATATTATCGGGATCCAGAATACAAACAATGGGAGAGGTGGTATAATAAGTACATTGAACCCGCTTTTGATCCAAACAGACATTCTGAAATGATCAAAAATTTCGGCTACATTTCGGATAGTATTCATGATTTTACTGCTCAAAGTGAAGTATTCAATGACTTAAAGAGTGATGCAAGATTAACAGAGGAAATTAGACAATTTATAGGATTTATGGCTGGTTCTGGTTTTTTTAAAAGATATAATCTAAGTCTCAATGAATGGTTTAATATGAAAAATTGGTCAAATCCATATACCAAGGATATTGAAAATGGAATGTCAATAAATGAGATTTTAAATTGCAAATACGGGATTAACTATTTTAAAATCTCGCTAACGCAAATGCCACATTGGAATAGATAATTTAAAAAGCTGTATTCAGTTTTCGGGATTTGTTATCTATAACAAATCCAAGTGAAAGATGGGGGAACAGTTTTTAAAGCTAATTAATCATGAATATTGAAATAAACAGACCGTTCTCTATTTTAAAAGAAGCATTATTACCCACGAATTCTTTCATTGGTTCAGAAATTTATAATGGGGTGGACGTCGAATATACTTGTATAGAATGCTCTAAAAAAAGTATTGTTAGAGTAGATTTCATAAGTAAGTATGATATTTTAGATAGCTTGTTTAAGGGACAGAACTTCATAGCAAAAGAAAATCTAATAAAAAATGGACTAGCATTATCTTCTAAAAAATTTCAGGCACACCTCGGTGATTTTGTGGTTTCTAACTTACCTGCAAACTATTTAGGTTTTAAATGTCCAAATTGTAATGTGAAATATATTATCGTGTTTGGTATTGGAGAATCGCAACCTGGAAAAAACGAATGTTGCGTTTCGGGAATATGGAGTATTGATATATAGAATCCTTTATTCTTAATAATATACTCAGATTAAAAATCCAAGCGAACAGTTGTGTTATTTTTCTCCCTCCTGATTACTTTTTACAAACCAAGAAGAGACAAAGGCGGTAAACGTTCCAAACAATCCAACACCTACTGTCATTAGTATTACTGCAATAATTCTACCTTCTGTTGTAACAGGGTATTTGTCTCCATAACCAACAGTTGTTATTGTAACGTAAGACCACCAAATTGCATCCTCGGCTGTCTTGATGTTACTGTCTGGAGCTGTTTCAAATTGTAGAATTGCTACAGAAGAAAACAAAAGCATAAGAACAGCAATTATTGCGACTGAAGTTAAAGTGCCTTGAATTTTATTTTTAAAAACATGTTGAACAATATGTTTTGTTGAGCGAAAAGCTCGAATTAGTCTTATTAATCTAATTACTCGAAGAAGTCTGCCCGCTCGCATAAAGTCAAATGTAGGAATGCTTGCGACTAAATCAATCCAGCCCCATTTCATAAAAGCTAATTTGCTTTCTGCTTTTTTAAAGCGCACCATAAAATCAAATAGGAAAACGGCACAAATTATATTATCAATGTAGTTTAATAGTTTTGAAACTTCGGGCGGTAGTTTGAATATCGTGTCAACCAATAAAGCAATCAGAACATAAAAGGATAGTAATAGAATCAAAAGATTTAGGAATCCTAAATTTTCTTTTTTTTCATCACTTTGATTAATGTCCATTATTTTTTTCTGCGTTTTGTTGTTGTGGATGATTTTTTCGACGAGCTTTTAGTCGATGAGGAACTTTTCGTTGCCTTTTTAACATTATAACCTAAAGAATGTTTATGGGTACCACCTTTGTCGCTACGTGTCTTACGTGTATGAGTTTGTCCATAAATTGTCAAACCAGAAAGAAATATTAAAAGGAAAAGAATGTTTTTCATAACCAAATGTAATTAAAATTTTATCTAACTTCTAATCAATTAAAAGTACAAAAATTAATTTAATTATTCTTACTTGACCCCCTCCCGGCTTCGCCGTACTACCCCTTAAAAAAGGGGGAGAGCTGTTTTGTAATCCCAACAAAATTTACCAACACTTCAATTTCTTCGCTTGTAAATCCGTTTCTTTGCATTACAGATGTCACTTTTTACAGCCTCATTAAATTCAGGGAGCAATGGAAATTGTTATTACGTTGGTAATGCACAAGAGGCGGTATTAATTGATGCCGGCATTTCTTGTCGTGAGACGGAGAAACGGTTGGCTCGTTTAGGTTTAAGCATGAATCCGGTGAAAGCTATTTTTATTTCGCATGAGCATAGTGATCATATCCGTGGGGTAGAGGTGCTCTCAAAAAAATATAAAGTGCCTGTTTATATTACTGAACTCACCATGCGCTCGGGTGGTTTAAGTATTCAGGATGAATTGATAAATACGTTTAAGTCGCACGAAACAATTAGTATTGGTAATTTAAATATTATTCCATTTCCAAAACGGCATGATGCTTCCGATCCTTTTAGTTTTGTGGTGAAGAACAGTGAAGTTTGCATTGGGGTTATGACGGATATAGGCAGTGCGTGTGAGCATGTGGTTAATTATTTTAAAGAGTGTCACGCTGTTTACCTCGAAGCGAATTATTGTGAGACGATGTTGGAGACGGGGAATTATCCTATTTATTTAAAAAGAAGAATCAGTAGTGATAAAGGACATTTATCAAATGATCAGGCGGTGGACTTATTTACTAAACACCGAGCTTCTTTTTTGAGTCATGTTTTTTTATCGCATCTTTCTAAAGAGAATAATGATCCGCAAACTGCTGCGGCTGCTTTTCAAAAACATTCAGGCGATACGAAAATAATAGTGGCTTCGCGTTATAAGGAGTCGCCTTTGTTTTGTATTACTGCGGATGGTAAAAATACGAGCGAAGTTAGTTTGCCAGGGGCGCAGATTGCTTTGTTTTAGGGAGATTAAAATCACCCAAAATCCTACATCTAGTATACGAGATTAACGGCAGCAGAAATCGAAATAATTTTATCAAAAATTTGCGCGATTTATTTTTCTTTTTAATTTTACTATCTTTAAAATACATTATGAAAAAGCAATATTTTATTCTTCTGCTATTATTATTCATTGGTTTGAGTAATAGTTATTCGCAATCTGAAATTAATTTAATCGGCGATAATGCTTCAATAGGCGCAACCCCTTATATTTTAAATGTAAAACCAATCGATAGTAATAAGCTCTTGGTGAAGTATGTTTGTGTTTTGCCATGTATTGTAAAGTCAAAAGAGGAAACAACGCTGAATGGTTTGGCCGTGATTAATGCAAATGGTGGCCTCAGATCAATTGGCCTTTCTGATGTAGTTATGATTTTAGTTGAACAGGAGGTAAATATTGCAACTAAAGCCATAAATATCACCAATAAAAATCTAATCGCTTTAAGGGGTCTTAATGAAAGTTTAACGTACACAATAAGTCTCGAAGGTGTTAGCAATGAAAAAAAATTGTTGCAGGAAGGTGCGGTTGTTCCGTATAGCAAATTAAATCTTTCAAAGATTATAGGTATAACCGGCGATGAAATAGTAGCTCTAGAAGGGGTTATTAAAGTTTACGAAGGAGGTACAAAGGGGAGAGACGCTGGATCGATCCCTTTTCAAATGGTTGCTCAGAAGATTTATAGTAATAAGAAAGATCTTTATGATTTGTTAAACGAGGATAAGGTTAAATTTGAAAATTTCAGTATTCCGCAGGATGAAAATAGAATTAAATTTAATAGGCTTGATGATGGGGTAGAATATTTGTTGACCCGCGACAGAAGAATAAAGAAGGATGTTGGAGTAGCTTATAAATCCTACTTTGTATATAATAAAACAAAAGTTGTTAAAGTTGATTCGGTATTTTTTGGAGACAGGTCAGACACCGAGAGACCGGACGAAGTATTTAATATTGATAAAAACCAGTACAACGGAGTTCTTTCAAGACTTAGTTGTGAGCCGTTGAATAAGGATATTAAGCTAAGTTATTTCCGTTATACCTATTTTGATACTGATAAAAATGTAAGGAGATATCGTTTTCAGACGGAAAACGGAAAATTGAATTCGTTCGTAGCTGAACGTACTTTTAAGTTAGGAGATACGATCATTCACTTAACAAAAAACAAAAACGTGTATCAATCATCAATTTTCGCTAATGATACAGTAAAATTGCGATATCCTTTATCAGATAAGGATACACTCAAGTATAGATCTGTTTATTGTGGAAATTCTCCAGGCGGATCTAATAATTTTTTCGGAAGCAAGGATCAAATCTTCATGAACTTTAAATTTAAAAATCTTATTATTTTAGGAGAGCAATCAGTTTTAAGCAAAATGGATTTGGGCTTAGTGCCTATAGGACAACCCGGAGCCGATGAAAAAGGATACGCTTTAACCAAGGTATATGTGCTAAGCAATAATTCTGTTAGATCGATAAATAGAATTATGGTCCCATATTTTTCTAATAAAACATCTTCATATAGTTTCGTCTATAATGACGATAAAAAAATAATTTGTTTGGTAGATATGGGATACCCTGTATTTTTTATTTTTGATGAGAATGGAAATATAAAATTAAAGGAAGCTAATTCAGAATCTTGCTTACCTGCAGTTTTGCTTGCGGGAAGAAAATTTGTAGTTAACTTAAATAACTCAGTTTATATGGTGTATCGCGACGCTAATACAGGTAGAACCAAATTAATTCCCGCTTTTTTCTAAACGAGTATCTTAAGTTAATTCACTGTTTAGTCGCGAATTTGTAACCTGCAACTGATGCATACCACACGCGGATAACAAATCCGAGCTAGCGAGGTATTTTTCGTTTTAAAATTTAAACACTTTACCTTTTTCCAGCAGTACCATTGCTGTTTTCCAATCGGGTAATTTATCAGCGTCGATGGTGATGGTTCTTATTTCTTTGGCAATGTTTTTACTTCTTTTCATAGCGTCTAAGTGAGCGCCGCTTGTTGCGAAGGCACGCATGTCTTCTTCGTTTTTCCAAAGACTCATGGTGTAGTGTTTAGTCCAGATTCCTCTTTTCTTAAAATCTAAACTGTTCGCTGTTTTTAATTGCCTAACTATTTTTAAGGCATCTGCCGAAAGTGCGAAAAACTTTAAAGGGCCTTTTAATTCAATGTAGGTGATAGTTGCTTTCATAAGTATTATTTATTTAAGTCAAGAGTATATAACCAATATTTCTTCCCGTATAAAAGAGGGATTTCTTTCAGAACTTTAAAACCCATGTTTTCGTAAATATGTCTCGCGGCATTCATAAATTCTGAAGTGTGTAATGCTATAGTTTGTTCTTTATTTTGTTTTGCAAAGTCGATGCACATTTTTGTGAGCGTTTTTGCAATTCCATGGCCTTGGTAGTTTGGATTAACAGCTACCATTCTTATATAAGACCATTCTGCTTTAAAAAGCTCTGTTGGATTACCACTTGGAATTATATAAGCAGCTCCAACTATTTTATCATTATCCCAACAAACAAAACTCTTAGCTATTTTAAGTATATCAATAAATTTTTGTTTGTCTTGTAAGTTGCCATTAAAAATCGCCCAGTTATCGGGAGTCAGTACATTTTTAAATTCTCCGTATGCAATAGCTCCAAGATTTTGTAATTGATCAACATCAGTTGTAGTTCCTTCGCGATACGATAAATGGTTTGCGTTCATGGTTAGTAATTGTTCTACTTCTTCAAATACTCTAATTTCTTCTCAATATATTTCCCTAATTGTCGTTGATTTTTAATCCGCGACTTATGTATAACCCTCGGATTAAAAATCCGAACAAACTGCCTCAAGAATTACTTTACTTTTTTTACCATCATAAAAGTATGACGGGGTTCTCCGTAACTTACTATTTGTCCACCGCCAATTGTGGAGTAAGCTAGTGAAGTGTTTAGCAATTCAAAACCTTGTTCGTTTAATTGATTTAATACTGTAATTACCGGCGTATAATCGTCGCGGTCGTCGGTTTTTTCTTTTTTCCACTCGGTTTCTGTAGTGGGTTCAGTACCTTTTGTAATACGAATGTATTTTCTTTTCCCGCTTGATATTACATCAACAATAGCATACTCTTCTGTTTTTGCAGAATTCAAATTTGCTTTTGTGATGAAAGATGTGAGGATAATAGATAACACTATTAAGAGTGCGGCTGAAATAATAATTGACTTTGTTTTCATAATTTATTTTTTTAAATCTTTTAATTTCTTCTCAATATATTTTTCAGTTGGCATTTGCGCTTCCTGAATTCTTTTGGCGTAGTTGATACTGTCTTTAATGTCTTTGTGGGCTTCTTCCACTTTTTGTTTTTCTATTTGTAATTCGGCGGTGCGTTCTTCTACCTTTTGTTCAAGTAGAGCTTTTTCTTTTAGTAATTTTTTCTCGCGACGTTTTATGTAAGCGTAAATTAAAAGTCCTGCAGTTACAATGCATAAAATATAAAACCAAGTAGTGCGCCAGAAGGGTGGGGTGATGGTTAGTTTAATTTTTGTTGGCTCTCCCCAAAAACCATCGTTGTTAGAGGCTTTTATTAGTAATGTATAAGTTCCCGGGTCGAGATTGGTAAAGGCAACGGATTGTTCGTTTCCAATATTCACCCAATTATCATTAAAGCCTTCGAGTTTATAGGCGTATTGATTTTTAGAAGGGTCGGTAAAATCAAGCGCCGCAAAATCAAATTCAAAAAAATAATTTTTGTACGATAAAGTTATTTCATCGGTGAAGGAAACATCTTGCGGTAATTTATATGGTTTGTTTAAAGCAGTAAAGGCAGTTAACACTAAGTTAGGTGGCGTAATGTTTAAACTAATATCGGAAGCATTAAAAGCATTGAAGCCGTTTAGCCCGCCAAAAATTAAATAGCCATTTGGTAAAGCGCAAGAAGCATCGAGGGCAAATTGTTTTCCTTGTATGCCATGTGAAGTTCCAAATAAGGTGACTTCTTTAGTTGAAGGATTTAATTTACAAATACCTTTATCAGTTGTAGCCCAAATAAAACCGGTATTATCTTCTTCTACGGATGCTATTTGAGAGGCAAGCGAAGGATGTGCTTTTGTGAATGAAGTTACTTTTAATGTATTCGGATCAACTGTAAACAAACCTATTGCTGTTCCAACCCATAAAATATTTTTACTGTCGATTAACAAAGAGGTAATTCCCAAATCAGGCGGTAAATTTTTTGTTTTGTCGCCAAACACTCTTTTTGCTATTCGTGTTTCGGGGTCAAATAAGTTTAGTCCGTTGGCTAAAGTACCAATCCAAAATTTTCCGTCCGCTCCGTTAATCATTGACGTGATATAATTACTGCTTAATCCTCCGGGTTTACCCGCAGTTTGTACTCTGGTAAAATTATTTTTTTCTGAATTATAAATAGCAAGTCCAAGTTCTGAGCCAATCCATAATCTGTTTTGTTTGTCTTTTAAAAAGAAAGCTGCCGAATGATGCAGGTAAGAGTTTGTATCTTCACTTGGCATGTATCTTGCGTAAGTATTTCTATCCGGATAATATCTGTAAAGTCCAGCCCCAAAACTTCCAATCCAAACACTACCGTCATCATCAGGAAAAATACCTGTGACAATTGTATTGTGTCTTAAAAAACTTTCTTTTTGCTCATCGAATGGAAGTGTAGAGAATATTTTCGTCTTGGTGTTAAAAATACTCACACCTGCATTCGTACCAATATAAACTTCGGTAGCTGATTTGGGTTTAACCGAAAAGATAGAATTATTATTAAGACTATTATTTTTATGGCTTTCGTGTTTGTAATAACCGAAATTTAAAACGCGAGGGTCTAAAATATTAGCACCGCCTTTCCATGTACCACACCAAATTAAACCGCTGCGGTCTTCGTAAATACTGAAGACGGTATTATCGTTTATGCTTTCCGGATCGTCTTTATTGCTTTCAAAAAGTGTACACTTAAAATCATGCGCATCAAATTTTCCAACACCATGTTCGGCCGTTGCAAACCAAATATTTCCTTTGCTGTCTTCATAAAATTGCGAAACCAATGCAGCTTCATTTAATTCTTTGTAAGGGTGATTAGTGGTATCGTAGGGTGAATACACTTTTTTATTTTTTTTGTCGATGACGATAGTACCCGATGCCCAACAGCTTACCCAAACATTTCCTTTACTATCACAAAAAATGGTTTTAGGTGTGTTGGAAGGAAGTTTTAAAGTGCTGCTCTCGGTGTAGAATTCGCATGTTCCTGTTTTAGGATTGTACTCGGTAATTCCTTTGTTGGGATGAGAGCACCATAGATGTCCTTCCTTATCGGCCGTCATGTAACGGATGTTGTTTGATAAAAACGGAACACTGTTTGCTCCTTCGTTTTTATGTACAGTAAATTTCGCGGTTTTTTTATCCAGAACATTTAAACCTCTGAATGTAGCAATGTAAAGTTTTCCGGGTTCGGTTTCAATAATTGCATTTACATACCCGTTGCTTATTGTATTTGCTTTTGTTGAATCAGGAAAGTAATTGGTGACCTTTAAAGTCTTTAAATCCAATTTAAACATACCGCCTCCGCCTGTACCGGCCCAAAGATTATCATCACTATCAATATATAAACAACGGATAGAATTATGAGTGATAGAAGAGCTGTCTTCAATATTGGCTTTAAAGGTGGTAATTTTTTTTCCGTCGTATTTATTTAAACCGTCGTTAGTACCAATCCAGATAAACCCTTTCTTATCCTGCGCAAAGCAAGAAACATAATTTTGTGTTAAACCTTCTTCAACGGTGATGTGACGAAACCTTGCAAATTGGGCATTAAGATTAAGTAGACTTAAGCTGAAGGTTAGAAAAAAGAATATGTGTTTTTTATGTAACAATTACTGGTACATAAAAATAGTGAATTTAAATCAGGCTATAAAATGGTTTTTTTACTTCAGAATTCCACTTTTAACGAGTTCAGACAAGTAATATTTTTTGCCTTGGTAAATAGCAATAATAAAGGCGTCTTTCACGGCTTCTTTTTGAATTTCCTTTAAGTGATTTAATAAATCATTACACTTAGAGTAAGAGCCAATAGTGAATCTTGTTATTCCGTCTTCGTATTTATTGCGTTGAATTTTACCATAGCCTAAAACGTATGTGTAATTAAAATTTTCCTGAAACTTAAAGGCCCCAACTTGTATTTGGTAAACTAAACCGTCAACCAAAGTATTTCCAAACTTAGCAGTAAAATCATTTAAGCTAAACCCTTCGTTTAAAGTAGTATTTGCTTTTGCCAGACTATCGCTTTTTGCCTGTAAACCTTTTGCATAAGCATCATCATAAAAATCGGCAATTACATTTATTTGAATAAACGAATCAATACCAACTGTATGAACCGTTTTTGTTTGAGTTGCAAAACTTGGACTTGTGAAAACTAACTCATATTCGTCGCCGGAGGGAAGGTTAATTAAAAATTTACCACTTGAAGAATTAGAATTAATTTTTTGTGATTTGAATTTAGAATTAATAATAGATTTTATTTCTATGGAAGCTTCTGCTGGTTTGTTGTTAACGGTTACGTTTCCGGTTACCTGAACTAATGCAATTGGCTTACCCGGAATTCCCGGTTCAATCGAATAAATATCTTGTTCGCCTTTACCACCTTTTTGGAAAGTGGAGTAGTAGCCGCGTTTACCATCGCCTGTTACAATAAAAAATTTATCATCGTTATCGGTATTAATCGGTTTGCCTAAATTGTATGGCGTTCCCCATGTTCCGTTTTTTAAATCACTTCTTACAATATCATATCCGCCTGAACTTAATTTACCGTCGGTAGAAAAGAATAAAATCTTACCATCAGCTGTAACAAAGGGCGCATCTTCATTATATTCTGTATTAATGTCTTTACCCAAATTAGTGATATTGCCCCAAAGGTCGTCACCTAATTTTTCAGCCATGTACAAATCTCTTCCGCCAAAACCACCTTTTCGTTCGCTCGAAATAATCATATGTTTTTTATCCGGAAGAAAACAAGCGCTACCATCCCATTGCTCAGAGTTTAATCCTTTTTGGTATTTTGGAACAGTCCATGTTTTACCTTCGAGTTTACTTAAATATAAATCACCATTTCCGGTACCCATATTTTTGTAAATAATAAGTAGAGTACCATCAGCTGATAAGGTTACGGCGGCGTCATGTAACATCGTATTAATATTGATAATTGGTTTTGGTGCCGACCATGATGTATCATTTATGCGATTAGAGGTAAACACATCTTCAAAATAAATACCTTCTTCTTTTTTAGAAGGGCCTTCCATTTTTGTTTTCTTTAAATTCTGTTTTCCACCTTTTGATAATTTACCTCGGTAGGTGTATATCATAAAAGATTCATCTGATGGGATAAGAGCAACGTATTCGGAAGCATCGGTATTAACGGGCGGACCAATATTTTTAATTTGAACAATATTAATTTTTGTTTTCATCGCCTCCAACATTTTTAAATTAGCAATGCGGCGAGTGGCTTGTTCAATTAATGCTTTGTTGGGTTGTGGTTTTTTAGATTCTTCGGAAATAAAAGCAGCAAAATATTTATCCGCTAATCTTGAACTGTCAATTTGTTCGTAGGCATAAGCCAGATTATAGTTGTAATATTCCAGTTGTGTTTTTTGGCTTTCAATTTTTGATAACAGAATTACACTTTTCGATTTAGTTTCTTCATTGTAGGCATGACAAATCCCTGCAAGGTAAATAACGGCTACGTTATCAGGATACAATTTTAAAAGTGAATCAAGATTAGGCAAGGCCTCTAAATACAATTCATTTTCGAACGATAGTTTAGCTTTATTAAATAAAGGTTCATGTGTTTTAGCGATAGTTTTTTCTGCACCATCAACTATAAAGGCGTTAATTTGAGAAAACCCCTGAAGGTTAATAAATATAAGACACAGCAATATCCTGCAGCAAGTTTTCATTTCTTTAAATTTTTTAAGGTCGGGCCTAATCAGTAATTGAGTAAAAACAACAGCTGAAATTACGCAAAAAACTAAGTCTTTTATAAGGTTGTACGTAAATGGTTGGAAAACGTAATAAAAATTAACAAAGGGTTTACAAACAAAAAAGCCCCTAAAGAGGGGCTTTTTGTGGTCACGTAGGGAGTCGTCCCGATAGCTATCGGGACCCAAACCTTCTATTTTATATATTTATCTAATAATTTTTGGGTCATTTCGGGATATTTCGACAAGCTTTCAAAGTACTTTCTGCTTTTCATATTTTTAATATGTAATTCGATTTTTCTAGCAATTGACCTATCAGGACACTCCATTTTAAAATAAATCATCCAATCATTTGCTTGTTTGGTAAAAGAAAAATCAAATTCTCCGTTATTATGTTGCTTTAATCTTATTTCAAGGTCATTAGTTTCTCCAACGTAAAACTTATCTATTGATTCGCTTTTTATGATATAAACGAAATACATTTTCTAATTTGAAATTACAACAAAAAGCCCCAACAATGTTGAGGCTTTTTGTTTATCTGTGGTCACGTAGGGAGTCGAACCCCAAACCTTCGCATCCGTAGTGCGATGCTCTATCCAGTTGAGCTACGTAACCAATATTTTTTTTAAGTAATCTCTTCCTTGTCCTGTTTTTAGAAACTTCTCTCTATTTCTTGCTTCCGTTAAAGTAGCAAACTTTTCAATATGAACTAACTTCCAAGGTCTAAATCCTTTTGTTGATTTATTTTGCCCTTTATTGTGTTCATCTATTCGTCGGTCGATGTTATTGGTAAAACCTTTATACAAGCGACCGTCTTTTTCACTTTTCAAAACATAGACAAAGAACTTACTCATTTTTCAAGTTTATTCAGTTGAGCCCTGCCTGCCGCAGGCGGGTACGTAACCGTTAAATTCGAGGGGGCAAATATAGTAAATTTATTTATTCCCTAAAACAACTTCCCTCGCTAAATCGGGCTTATTTGTAATAATGCCATCGGCCTTAAAGCGGATTAATTTCTTCATTTTCCGCTTTTTATTGACGGTCCAAACAAATACCGTTTTGCCCTGAGAATGAAGTTTTTTGATGATTCTTTTAGAGGCAAAATGGCTATTTATATTAACCCCTTGCCAGGCCGAAAAATCGTCTTTTTCCCCCTTTTTCGAGAAAGTAAAGCTGGCCAAAGGGAACTTAAATACAATTAGTTTTTGAAGTTTTGCCCCTGTTTTTTGTTGCTGTAAATTCAGGAGGGCCTGCTTATCAAACGAGTGGATTATATCGACCCAAGCCTCGGCCTTGTTGGCTTTTATGATTGCTAAAATATTATTTTCAATGCCGGGATAATAATCACCACCTTTTTTTATTTCTATTAATAATTTACAGCGACCGTTAATACATTTTATGGCAGAATCCAGACTGGGAGGATGTTCGTTTGTACCTTTTATTTTCAGAGCTGAGAATTCAGAAAAACTTAAGTCTTTAATATCGCTTATTGAGTTTTTGGGAGTTGTGCAGGTGCGTGATACCGAAAAATCATGCATAATAACAACTATGCCGTCTTTTGTTTGATGAACATCGGTCTCGATGTAATCGGCTTTCATTTTAATGGCTTCTTCAAATGCAGAAATGCTATTCTCGGGCTTACAGGCACTGGCTCCTCGATGGGCAATTACCAATGGTTGAGAGTAAATTCTCCCAATAAAAACCATAAAACTTAGTATAAATACCGATTTCATTTGTCTGCAATTTAGTAAGAAATGAATACATCAAAGAAATGAATATTTAGTAACTTGCGGGTCTATGCAAACTATTATTGAAGCCGCATGGCAAAACAGAGAGTTACTTAAAGAAGAAAGTACTCAAAAAACAATTAATGAAGTAATTGAATTATTGGATAAAGGAAAGCTGCGTGTTGCAGAACCTTTAGAAGATGGTAGTTGGAAAGTAAATGATTGGGTGAAGAAAGCCGTCATCATGTATTTCCCTATTCGTAAAATGGAAACTATAGAAGTGGGTCCGTTTGAATTCCACGATAAAATGGCTTTGAAAAAAGATTACGCTAAGTTAGGCGTGCGTGTTGTTCCTCATGCAGTAGCGCGCTACGGATCTTATTTAGCGCCCGGTGTTATTATGATGCCTAGTTATGTAAATATTGGGGGTTATGTTGATAGCGGAAGTATGGTAGATACTTGGGCTACAGTTGGAAGCTGCGCACAAATAGGAAAAAATGTTCACTTAAGTGGTGGTGTTGGAATTGGTGGAGTTCTAGAACCTGTTCAAGCTGCACCGGTAATAATCGAAGACGATTGTTTTATTGGTTCACGTTGTATTGTTGTGGAAGGGGTTAGAGTAGGAAAGCAAGCTGTTTTAGGAGCGAATGTTGTATTGACATTATCCACAAAAATAATTGATGTTACAGGAGAAAAACCAATTGAAACAAAAGGTTATGTACCTGAAAGAAGTGTTGTGATTCCCGGTTCATACACAAAAAAATTCCCTGCAGGTGAGTTTCAAGTACCTTGCGCTTTAATTATTGGAAAACGAAAAGCGAGTACCGATTTAAAAACTTCTTTAAATGATGCTTTAAGAGAGCATAATGTTGCGGTTTAATGAAAGTTTTACTCGTCATATTTACTGTGCATTTTTTAGCTGATTTTGTTTTTCAGTCGTCGAAAATGGCAACCGGCAAGAGTAAAAGTTTAAAATGGCTAAGTATTCACGTTGGAGTTTATGGATTAGTGAGTTTGATAAGCATGGGTGTACTCGCTTATGTTACAAAGGATTTGTATTGGTCGTTTGTTTGGTGGGGATTGAATGTTGTTTTACATTTTTTTGTTGATTACTTCACGTCAAAAATCACATCTAAGTTTTGGGAACAAAAGAATATGCGTTTGTTTTTTGTGATGATTGGTTTCGATCAGTTATTACATAATTTATGTTTAATTGTTTCCTGTTACATAATGATGACTTTTGCAATCGCAGGCTAAAAATTTGGAAAGCAGATTTAAAAATATCCTTGTTATTCAAACCGCTTTTATTGGCGATGCCATTTTAGCGAGTTCGGTTTTAGAAAAATTGCATTCTTATTTTCCGGAAGCTTCCATTAGTATATTGGTAAGAAAGGGAAATGAAAGTTTGTATGAAACGCATCCCTTTTTAAAAGAAGTTTTGGTTTGGAATAAGAACGAAGCAAAGTATGCCGAGTTATTTAAAATCAGAAAGCAAATAAAACAAAATAAATTCGACGCAGTTATTAATTTGCACCGTTATGCGAGTTCAGGATTTTTAACAGCATTTTCGGGAGCAAAATACAAAGCAGGATTTAGTGAGGGAATTTTATCGATGTTCTTTACTAAACGAGTAAAGCATATTATTGGTGATGGTACACACGAAACTGAGCGCTACAATAAATTAATTGAGGATATCACCGATAAAACTGTTTTCAAGCCAAAGTTGTATCCGTCTAAAGAATATTATGAGAGAGTAGAAGGATTCAAAACAGAAAAGTACGTTACTATTTCTCCCGCCTCAGTTTGGTTCACTAAACAATTACCGGAACAAAAGTGGGTTGACATCTGCAATCAAACTCCCGAAGGAACTACTGTTTATATATTGGGTTCTAAAAATGATATGGGGAAGAGTAATACTTTAAAGTCGAAAGTTAAAAGTGAGAAGTCAAAAGAGGTGAGGGTTTTAGCTGGAGAATTAAACTTGTTACAATCAGCCGCTTTAATGAAAGATGCTCAAATGAATTATGTAAATGATAGCGCGCCTTTACATTTAGCTTCAGCTATGAACGCGCCTGTTACCGCATTTTTCTGTTCAACTATTCCAGCGTTTGGTTTCACACCACTATCAGATAATTCAAAAATTGTAGAAGTGAAGAATTTGGAATGCCGTCCTTGTGGTTTACACGGCTTTAAAGTATGTCCGAAAGGCCATTTTAAATGTGGTTTTGAGATTGATGTGAGGTCTTTATAAACCCCTCTGCCTATCATCCACCTGAGGCGGATGATGAAGGCTGTCTCCCCTTAAAAAAGGGGAGAAAAGTTATTCGGCAACTTTAATAATATACTTTACAGATTTAATAGAATCCCTTTCCATTGTTATCTCCTGCGTTTTAAATTGTGTGAAGAGTAAAGTATCTGTTCCACTATTCATGGCTGTAAATCTGAAGTAAATACCTTTATCATTGCCGTGCCAAACGGCGCCCATGTTATCAATAATAGTTTTGTTATGATTGTCGCTTAGCTTCCATAATAATTTCTCATCATGGTTTTCGGGTAATATAATGGTGAATTTTTCTCCTGCTTTTATTTCATTTATACCAGGCGCTTCTTTTTCTAAAACATTTGGTGTGCAGGCGGAGTTTAAAAGCGTAATAAAAGAGATTGAGAATATAAATGAATACTTCATACGATGATGAGATTAGTTTTGCCACAAAAGCTCTAAAGCACAAAATCCCACCAAAGTTTAGTGGGATTTAGAGTTTTTGTGTTTTAGTGGCATTATTATGAATGTTACTTTGCGTAGGCTGTTGCTCTTGTTTCACGGATCACGGTTACTTTAACTTGTCCGGGATAAGTCATTTCCGTTTGAATTTTTTGAGAGATATTAAAAGCTAATTCTTCTGCTTTAGCATCAGTTACTTTTTCACTTGATACAATTACACGTACTTCTCGTCCGGCTTGAATAGCGTAAGTTTTTTCTACACCATCATAAGATAAAGCTAACGCTTCTAAATCTTTTAAACGTTTCATGTATTGTTCAGCAATTTCGCGACGAGCACCTGGGCGCGCACCGCTTATAGCATCACACACTTGAATGATTGGAGAATACAACGAAGTCATTTCAATTTCGTCATGGTGAGCTCCAATAGCGTTACATACTTCCGGTTTCTCTTTGTATTTCTCTGCTAATTTCATTCCTAAAATAGCGTGAGGCAATTCAGGAGAATCATCAGGTACTTTTCCAATATCATGTAATAAGCCGGCACGTTTGGCAATTTGTGGATTTAATCCCATTTCACTCGCCATAATAGCACAAAGGTTAGCTACTTCGCGACTGTGTTGTAATAAGTTTTGTCCGTACGAAGAACGGTATTTCATTCTTCCAACCATACGAATTAATTCAGGATGCAAACCGTGTACGCCTAAATCAATACAAGTACGTTTACCAATCTCAACGATTTCTTCTTCAATCATCTTTTTGGTTTTCTCAACAACTTCTTCAATACGCGCAGGGTGAATACGTCCGTCACCAACTAATTGGTGTAATGCTAAACGTGCAATTTCACGACGGATAGAATCGAAACAAGATAAAGTAATTGCATCAGGTGTATCATCCACAATAATCTCAACTCCTGTTGCAGCTTCTAAAGCACGGATGTTACGACCTTCACGACCAATGATACGGCCTTTCATTTCATCACCTTCAATATGGAATACTGTAACTGAGTTTTCGATTGCAGTTTCAGTTGCAACACGCTGTATCGATTGAATAATAATTTTCTTAGCTTCTTTATTAGCAGTAAGCTTAGCTTCATCCATGATGTCTTTAATGTAAGCCATCGCTTGAGTTTTTGCTTCGCCTTTTACGCTTTCTACTAATTGAGCTTTTGCATCATCGGCTTTTAAGCCTGATACTTTTTCTAACATCTCAACTTGGCGACGATGTAGTTTTTCTACTTCCTCGTTACGTTGTTTGTAAAGATCTATTTGTTGTAGGGCTTGATTCTTTTGAGCCTCTAATTCTTTGTCTTTACGATTAGCTTCTTCAATTTTCTTAGATAAATCGTTATCTTTTTGTTTCAAACGGTTTTCGGTTTGAGCAATATGATTGTTTTTCTCTTGAACCGATTTATCGTGTTCTGATTTAAGCTGAAGGAATTTTTCCTTGGCTTGAAGGATTTTTTCTTGTTTAAGTGCTTCAGCTTTTATTTCAGCTTCCTTAATAAGGTTTGCTTTTTCTTTTTTGGCAGTTTTGTTAAGACGGGAGCCGGCTAAAATGAAACCAACAATTAGTCCTAAAATGAGCCCTCCGGCAATGATGCCTATTTCGATGAGATTTAAATCTAAATTCATGACTCTGTTATAAATTAATTAAATAAAAAACGCACAAACCTTAATCAGCAATATTGCGTCATAAAATTTGTGCGTGAAAACTGTGTATCCACCTAAGGTGGACTTTATTCTTCTATATTTTTGACATTTGAAAGATGTTCTTGCAACATCATCTCCACATCAATCAATAGTATTTTAAAATGGCTTAATTCTTTTTCAGATTCTTCAGCCTTCATGTAAAATTGCGATACTAACTGCAACATTACCATAGCTAAACAATCCTTTTTATCTTTAATCGCGTAAGTTTTTTCAAACTCGGCGATCTTAGTATTTATTAAATCAACAACCTTTCTTACGTTTTCCTCGTCTTCGGTTTTAATCTTCAGCGGATACAATCCGCCTGCAATTTCTACTTTTATACTTACCTCGTTCATGAAAACTAAAAAGGGCGTTAAAAATTAAGCACTTAGTAAAGCAATACACTTGTCTATTTCACGCACCAATTCGTTAATTTGTTTCTTCATGGCACCACTTTCGTTAGTCGTTCCAGAAGAAGACTTAGCTAATATAATATTTTTTCGCTGACTATTCAAATCGGTTACGTCAATATTTTGACTATCAATATGTTGGGAGATACCGCCAACCACTTCATTCATCTTTAACAGCTGTTCTGCCATTTGTTCCTTCTCGCTCAACAAACTCATTTTCTCGTCATTTAAAGCATCAATTTGTTTAAATAAGCGATCAATATATTCTTCTTGTTCAGTTGTTGCAGAAGTTGAAGCTTTTAAAGTTTCAAGTTCAGTTTCGTAAGAAGTGATTTTAGAATTTAGATTTTCGATAGTTGAAGTAAAGCCTTCAGCTGCCGATTTAAATTCTGCTAATTCAGATGAAAGCGAATTGTATTTATTTTCCCATTCAGTAATCGCCTCATTTGTTGAGGTTGTGTTTGATAATTGAGAGGTTAATTCTGAAACTTCCGATTTTAAATTAGTAACTTCAGTATTAAATGCAGAAGTTGTGTTTTCTAATTGGAAAGTTAATTCAGAAACTTCAGATTTTAACGAAGTAACTTGTGTACTTAAAGCTGCATTATCTGCAGTTAATGTAGTTAATTCGAAATTCTTAGCGTTAATAGTTTCTTTTAATTCAGTTACGCGACCTTCAATTCCGGTTGTTGATTCAGTAAGTTCAGCTTTTAATAAAGCGATTTCTTCTTCCTGAGCTTCAACTTTATCTTGCGCTAAGTCGATTTCGTTAATTAAGCTTGAATTTTCAGCTAATAATTTTTCGAACTCAATATCTTTAGCGGTGATTTGTTGTTGTGAAATAGTTTCTAATTCAGACTTAAAGCTTTCGAATGATAATTCTTTTTCATTCCACTCTTCAAGACTCTTAGCAATTTCTCCATTTAATCTTTCAATTTCTGATTTAGTATAACCTAACTCAGCACTTTTTGAAGAAACAGATGAATTTAATTCAGCAATTACATTGTTTTTCGATTCTAACTCAGCTTTTAACTGACTAATAGTTTCAATATGATTACTTAATTCAGAATTTAAACCTTGTACTTGCTCGCTTTGTGATTGTTGTTGTAAGTTTTTATAGCTTTCGAACTCAGAAGTTAAAGTGTTGTATTTCTCTATCCAACTATTTACTTCATCATTCTTAATTTCAATCTCGCGGCATAAATTTTCAATCTTACCATTTTGATCATCTATATGCGTAATCATTTCGCGGATTTTCTCTTTGAAATGCTCGTTTTCTAAAACAAACTTGTTTAAGTCTTCAGTTAATTTACTGTTTTGATCGTTACTATGTATTAATGTATTAGATAAACGCTCTTCGTATTCAGCTTTCATCTTCTCAACATCACCATTCGCTAAAGCCATTAACTCATTTAATTGCTTTTCGTAATTAGCAACTAATGTTTGCTCTTTCTCACCTGCTGAAGCTGTTAAGTCATTCAATTGCTTTTCGTAGCTAGCAATTAATGCTTGTTCTTTAGAAGTTGATTCAGTTTGTAAAGAAGAAACGGCGTATTCGTAAGAACTCTTGTTTTCGTTAATTGTATGTGTTAATGAATCTTCCAGACGTTTTAATTTTCCTTCATACTCATTAGTTAGCGATTCAATAGTAGTATTAGATAAAGAAGACGACTCGCTTAATTTAGTTTCGTAAGCATTTCTAATTTCTTCAATTTGAGTTGTGTATTGTGCATTAATTGAATTGATTTCTGATTCGTGTTTAGAAGTCAGTTCAAGTTCTTTTTCAGCCATTGCCTGGGTTAAGGCATTTATTTTTTGTTCACACTCGTCACGTACACCAATTTCGCGGTAGTGTGCGCTTGAACGTAATTCTTCAATTTGAAGGTTTAATTCTTTTTTTACAGCGTCTAATTCTTCAGCCGAAGTTTTTAAACCATTCTCTAAACGGGTATCATAATGAGCTGCGATAGTATCTAACTGAGCTTTCAAACTTTCTATTTCGCGTAAATAGTTTTCAATCTCTTCTTGTTTTGCGCTTAATTGTTCCTTAATCGTTGAACGCAATTCTTTAAAAGACGCTAATTCGGCTTTGTAATTCACGTTATCACGTTCCATTACCACCATTTTCGTGTTTAACACGTCGATAGTTACCTGAAGGCGTTTACAATCTTCATCGCGTTCAATTAATTGATTACGATAGTCACTCAACGAGCGCTTTAACGTATTAAACTCCTTGCGCATTGCAAGATCTCCGTCTAATACCGACTGTAATTCTGTTTTTAAATTTTGTGTGTTCATTCTTGTTAAATTATGTTTGCGAAATAGTTAATATAACTTTTGCTAAAAATAGATAATCAAATCAGGCACAAGCTTTGCGCTATCAATTATGATTCAACACGTTAATGTGTATAAACTAAGGCGGTAATTAAGATAGGATTGTTAATAACGTTGAGCGTCATCCACCTGAAAATGCTTTTTAAAGCCTCAAATCTGTTCTTAATATTTCGTTAATTTGCATTAAATAATTTGAACCATGATTCCATTTTCACCTCCACGTATCGACGACAAAATTTGTGATGAAGTAGTTAAAGCTTTAAAGTCGGGCTGGATAACTACCGGCCCTCGTACCAAGGAGTTCGAGAAAAAAATTACAGCTTATTGTGGTAATAAAAACACCTTATGTTTAAACTCAGCAACCGCAGGTTTAGAAATCATGTTACGTTGGTTTGGTGTGAAAGAAGGGGATGAGGTTATTTTGCCTGCATATACATATTCAGCTACAGCTAATGTTATTATACATGTAGGGGCTACTCCGGTTTTTGTGGATGTGAATGAACACGACTTCAATATTAATACTTCCGCAATAGAAAAAGCAATAACTTCAAAAACCAAAGCTATTATGCCGGTTGACTTCGCCGGCTGGCCTTGTGATTTTGATGAGATTAATGATATTGTGGTAAGACTTAAAGATAAGTTTCAGCCTAATAATGATATTCAAAAACAATTAGGGCGAGTTCTTGTTCTGGCTGATGCGGCTCATTCGTTCGGAGCTTCTTATAATGGAAAGAAAACAGGAAGTCTTTGTGATGTTTCTGTATTTTCATTTCACGCTGTAAAAAATTTAGTGACTGCCGAAGGAGGTGCTGTTTGTTTAAACCTACCTGAACCTTTTGATAACGAAGCGGTCTATAAGTATCTATGTATAAAAACACTTCATGGTCAAAACAAAGACGCATTAGCCAAAACACAAAAGGGAAATTGGCGTTACGATATTATTGAAGCGGGTTATAAATATAATATGACAGATATTGCTGCCGCGATGGGTTTAATTGAAATTGAACGTTACGATAACGATACTTTAAAGCGTCGCCAGGAAATTTTTGATAAGTATACGGCTACCTTTATTAAAGACGATCGCTTTATCACACCTATATATAGTAAGGCCAATAAACAAAGCTGTTTCCATTTATACCCATTACGTATTAAAGGTATAACAGAAGAACAACGCGATGCTATTATTAAGGAGATATTTGAACATGATGTTTCAGTGAACGTTCATTTTATTCCGGTGCCTTGTATGAGCTTTTATAAAAACCTAGGTTACGATATAAAAAATTATCCGGTAACGTATAAAAACTATAGCACTGAAATAAGCTTGCCTGTGTTTTACGACTTAAACAACGAATTAACCGAAACCGTGATAAAGGCTGTGATTGATTCAGTTAATAAGGTATTAGCTTGAAACGTTTATTCGATATAATAGCTTCCTTAATTGGCATTATTATATTGTCTCCCATTTTCTTTTTAATTTTTTTAGCGGTCGCTCTTAATTCAGGCTTCCCGGTTTTTTATCTGCAAACCAGAGTTGGAAAGGGGAATATAGATTTCAAACTCTTTAAGTTCCGGACTATGTTTACTGATTCCGATAAAAAAGGTTTGCTTACAGTTGGTGGTCGCGACCCGAGAATAACCCCCGTTGGATATTTTTTACGGAAGTATAAATTGGATGAATTGCCGCAGCTCTTTAATGTATTGTTTGGAAGTATGAGTTTAGTGGGACCGAGACCTGAAGTCCGTAAGTACGTAGATATGTACAATGATGAGCAGAAAAAAGTATTATCGGTTCAGCCTGGAATTACAGACTACGCTTCCTTAGATTATATAAATGAGAATGATTTATTGGCTAAATCTCAAAATCCGGAAGAGACCTATATTAAAGAAGTAATGCCTGCAAAATTACAGCTCAATCTTAAATATATTCAAGAGGCAGGATTGGCTACCGATTTGAAACTGATTTTTAAAACAATTGGGAAAATTTTCGGGAACTAATTACAAGTTCTTCTCTAGGGATTTTAACTCTTCCACCTTTTCAGCATAACCAAGCTTTTCAAAAGAGTAAACCAAGTTATTTAACACACGCTTTAATATATCAAGGTTGCTGCAGGGGAGATAGTATTTATTCTCAGGCTCAACATTTAATTGCTTAAGGAAAGAATCGATATCTTTTTGCTGGAAGATTAAGCCTTTGCTGAAAGGGTTCACATAAAACAAAATATTATCTGAAAGTGTTTTGTGATTGGTATCGTAAAGGTTAGCGTAATCATTCACATAAGCCAAAACAAAATGCTGCGGTAAATTCACGCCAAAAACAGGAATATCCAATTCTTTACAAACTAAAGCATAAATCACACTTAACATCACAGGATTTCCTTTTTTGGTTTCGAGTACTACATTAAGGAATGAATTTTGAGGCGCATGGTAATTGGTAATATTTCCGCCAAATTGATGCACTTCAAATAAAATATGGTTGATGATTTTAATTTTCTCAAGAGCTGTTAAATCATCGTGAATCTCTAACCAAACATCCTGCTTTAATTGCTGTATTTGTTTTTTGAGCTTTATCTCATCCAAATCAGGATACTGATAACGGGCAATCATGCAAATACCTTTAAACAAATCTTCCTGTTCGTGTTCTGCCCAATGTTTAAGGGCTTTATGAAGGGCTTCGAAATTGATATTACGAATGATAGTCTCAATGCGCTTTTGCATCATAGCATCAAAACTATTTTCCCAAGCTGTTTCTAAATGAGGAATGGCTGGCGGACCCAATGTAATAAAGCGGTCTTTTACCTGACAATAAATAGTTTCGTCCGGGTCATCAAGAAGGGTAATTAAGGCAATTACCTCTTTTAAGTTCATTTGATTTTTCCCAGCCTTCATAGTTAAACAAAAATAGCCCAAGCAATCGGGCCATTTGGAAGGGGGCATAGTATTTTTTAACAATCAGGTTGTTAATCGTTCTAAACTATTTTCTATTAATAACTCTACACTCTTTTTATAATCCTTTGTAAATTCCTTCCTAACCCTGTTAGCAATAATCACACAAGCCGTTAAACAATTGTGACCTAACATTGAACCTAAGCCGTATAAAGCCGAGGTTTCCATCTCGAAGTTGGTAATCTTTAAACCGTTATGATTAAAAGAGGTTAATAAGTCGTTAAGGTTTTTAGAAGAGGCCTTTAAACGAATCTCCCTTCCTTGCGGACCGTAAAACCCAGGGGCGGTGGCCGTTATGCCCACATGATTACCGGCTTTAAATTTTTCGAGGAGAGTTTCTGAACCTTTAACGCAATAAGGGTAAGGTAAATTACTTTGCCAATTCACATGTTTAATGAAAGCTTCAGAAATTGGCGTTTCGTTCACATCTTTCCATCCTTCGTAAAAATTTAAAAGACCATCTAATCCAATGCCGTGAGAACTTACTACAATTCCGTTAACGGGAATTTCTTGTTGTAATGCGCCGCTGGTACCAAACCGTATGATGTTTAAACTTTTTAATGTTGGATTTAATTCACGTGTTTCAAGATTGATGTTTACAGCCGCATCCAATTCGTTCATCACAATATCAATATTATCAGTACCAATACCTGTAGATAAAACCGTAATACGTTTTCCGTTAAACCAACCGGTATGGGTTACAAATTCACGATGCTCAGTTTTAAAATCTATTTTACTGAAGAATGAACTTATTTGTGAAACTCGTCCTTGATCGCCAACTACAATTACAGTATCAGCAACATCTTCTGCTTTTAAATTAATATGATAAACACGTTTGTCTTCGGTTAAAATCAATTCTGTTTCTGCAAATCTCATATTATTGGTTATTGGTGATGTTGTATAAAAATGATAAAAAATATTTCCCTAAAACTATTACTCCTATAATGAAAGAAACAATTGAAGCAACCAATACAGCACCTGCCGCCATATCTTTTATCCGGCCGGCTTTTTCGTTTTGTTGTGGACTCACTAAATCAACAATCCCTTCAATGGCAGAGTTCATCATTTCAAGAGACATTACTAATCCAATACAAATTAAAAGTATACACCAATCGCCGGAATTTACTTTTAAAAATAGCGCTGCTAAAATTGTAAGAATGGCGCTGATAAAAATCACTTTCATGTTTCGCTGTTTAAGGCTAAAAACCAAGCCTTTAAAGGCGTATGAAAAGGATTTAAAGAATGCTGACATTATGGGATAAAGTTAATTAATAAAAAGCATTAAATAGTCTCAAAAATTGTATATTTAACTACTCTATTTTAGATAGAGTTTCGGAAGGTAAATGAAGCGGTTTTTAGTCATATTTTTTGTTTTTGTAACAGGTTTATTAATAAGCCAGAACAGCGATGTTAAAAAACTGGAGATGGAAGCTGATATTAAGCTTAAAGCCGAAAATTATGAGGATGCCCTTGAAGACTATCTTCAACTTTTAACAATAGAACCCAAAAACGAAATTTATAATTACAATGCCGGGGTTTGTTATCTCAATTCCAATATTAATAAAGCTAAAGCTGTTTCTTATCTTGAAATTGTTGTCCGCAAAGAAAAACACAACCCTAATGCTGATTTTTTATTAGGCCGTGCGTATCAATACGCCAATCGTTTCGATGAGGCGATTGTCAGTTTTAATAAATTTAAAGAATTGGCAAAAGGTAGTTTTGATAACCTTGCTAATGTTGAGCAGGAAATTCAATATAGTATCAATGCAAAGGAACTAATTAAATTTCCGGTTGATGTGATTTTTCAGTCTTTAGGAAAAACAATTAACTCGCCTTTTGCCGATTATTACCCATTCGTTACTGAAACCGAAAATTATATGGTGTTTAATTCTAAACGTCCTGTAAAAAAAGACGCACAGAAAATGGAGAATGGCCAATATAAAAATTCGATATTTATTTCGAAGGTTGTTAATGGTGTATACGCTGAGGCGAATGTAATTGGTGAACCTGTTTGTGGAGGTAACAGTGGCGAAGAAGTTATTGGAATGAATGCCAAAGGCGATGTATTATTAATTTACAAATCGGATTTTAAAGGCGCAGGAAAAATTTACATGACTAAAATGTTTGCTAATGGTAATTTCTCAAAACCAGAATTACTACCTGCACCAATAAATAGTTCAGGTGATGAAATTGCAGCTTGTGTGAATAATGAAGGAACTACTGTTTATTTTGCAAGTGACCGCAAAGGCGGTTTTGGTGGAACAGATATTTATTCGTGTACAAAGTTACCTACAGGTAAATGGGGCGAACCAAGAAATTGCGGAGTAGGCGTGAATACACCAATGAACGAAGATTTCCCAAATTTATCTCCCGATGGTAAAACGCTTTTCTTTAGTTCTAAAGGTCATGCCAGTATGGGTGGTTATGATATTTTTAAAGCCACTTACGACGAAGAGCAACATCGTTTTATAAACCCACGCAATATAGGTTATCCTGTAAATACTTCTTATGATGATTTGAATTTCAGAATTTCAAAATCGGGTAAATATGGTTATGTAGCTTCTGTTAGAGGTGGTGGAAATGGTGATTATGATATTTACCGCGTGTCTTTTAACGAGGCAGATTTGGATTATACTGTTTTGATTGGACAATTAGTAGCACGCGATCATTCTGCTATTGAATTCCGCGATGTAGTTATTAGTGTGAGTGATATTATCACAAAAGAGTTAATTGGTAACTACTATCCTAACCCTGCTAACGGAAGAAGTATTGTTATTTTACCACCTGGAAAATATATTTTGAATGTAGATGCTCCCGGATTTAAAAACACTTCAATGCCAATTGAAATTCTTGATAAATCATCTTATCAGTCTGAAAAACATTTATTCATAGAACTAAGCAAATAAAATTATGGTACACAATTTATCCCAACACAATTCAATCTTTACACAATTTCTAAACGAAATACGTGATGAAAATATTCAAAAAGACAGTATGCGTTTCCGTCGTAACATGGAACGTATTGGTGAGATTATGGCGTATGAACTAAGCAAGACATTAAACTACAGTCCATCTGAAACTATAACGCCGTTAGGAACTGCAGAAACCGTTACCTTAACTGAGCAGCCGGTTGTAGCTACAATTTTGCGCGCAGGTTTACCAATGCATTTCGGAATTTTAAATTATTTTGACAAAGGCCAAAATGCTTTTGTAAGTGCTTACAGAAGACATCATAAGGATAACACTTTTGAAATTGCATTAGAGTATGTGGCTTGTCCTGATTTAACGGATAAAGTTCTTATTCTTTGCGACCCAATGTTAGCAACAGGCTCGTCAATGGTTTTAACGTATAAAGCTTTATTAGCAAAGGGAAAACCTAAGCATACGCATTTAGTTTCTGCTATTTGTAGTCAGCAAGGAGTTGATTATGTAAAAACTCACATGCCGGATGCGAATTATACGTTGTGGTGTGGTGCAATTGATGAAGAATTAACAGCACAGGCTTATATTGTTCCGGGTTTAGGTGACGCAGGTGATTTAGCGTTTGGAAGTAAATTATAAAATAGCAATGCTTTCAAAGAAAGATCTTGAGTTAAAGAAGGAGTTACTTAATCCTTTGGTTTTCGATTATTTGTCGGAACGAAAGGAACTCAATTCGTTTTATGATTTTTTTCCTGATAAGGAAGGATTCAGAAATGCTATTGATGCTATTCAATTAGAGAAGTATGATCGTGCTTTGTTGGTTGAGGTTTTGACGGAGCAAAGCAAGCGTGTTAAAAACACCAGCACCTCTTCGCAAAAAAACATTCAATTACTTTTAAAAGAAAACACTTTTACCATAACAACCGGACATCAGTTGTGTTTGTTTACGGGACCATTATATTTTATTTATAAAATTTTCTCGGTTATTAATCTTTGCGAGAAATTAAAAAGTGAATTCCCTGAGAATAATTTTGTTCCTGTTTATTGGATGGCGAGTGAGGATCATGATTTTGCTGAGGTGAATCATTTTAATGTTTTTGGCAAGAAAATAGAATGGAACTCGCAAGAAAAAGGCGCTGTCGGGAATTTTAAAACTGAAAGTTTAGCAGAGATAAAAGTAAAGTTTCAGGAAATTATCGGAACAGGGGCAAATGCTGAATTTTTAGTAAATCTTTTTGAGAGTGCATATCTGAAACATTCTGATTTAGCTTCTGCAACTCAGTATTTAGTAAATGAATTATTTGGTCAGTACGGATTAATTGTTTTGGATAGCAATTCAAAAAAACTAAAGGAAATATTTATTCCGTTTTTTGAACAAGATATTTTTGAGAATACGCCTGCTAAAAAGGTAAATTCAACTATTGAAAAATTAAAGCAATTAAACCACAGCGCGCAAGTAAACCCACGCGACATCAATTGCTTCTTTATGGAAGCGGGATTAAGATCGCGTATTGAAAAAGTAGGAGAGGAGTATCAAGTTGTTGGTACAGATAAAAAATTCTCAAAATCAGAATTACAGCAACTCATAAAATCAAATCCCGAAAAAATTAGTCCGAATGTTGTTTTACGCCCTTGCTATCAGCAATTTATTTTACCGAATCTAGCTTATGTTGGCGGACCGGGTGAATTAGCTTATTGGCTGGAGTATAAAGAACTATTTGATGAATTGAATTTATTTTTCCCTGTATTAACACCTCGGAAATCAATCATAATAATAGATAATAACACATTAAGTAAAATTAAAAAACTAGGATTCGACATGGAAAATGTATTTGAAAATGAAGAAAGTTTAGTTAAACTTTACATTGAGAAAAGCGACAACTCGTTTAACTTAGAAGAGCACAAAAAATCAATCGAGAATTTGTTTAAGAAAATCTCAGAAGAAACCGGTAAAATCGACAAAACACTTAACGCAGCTGTTGAGGCAGAAAAGCAAAAGAATTTAAATTCGATTGCAGCGTTGGAGCAAAAAACAGTTCGTGCTATTAAAGCTAAATTGGATACTGAAGTAAATCAAATTAAAGCGGTGAAAGCGAAATTATTTCCAAATGGCATTCCGCAAGAGCGTGTTGAGAATTTTAGTACTTATTATAATAAATGGGGTAGTGAGTTTTTAAGTTCTTTAAAAGAGAATATCACTTACGATTTAGAAAAAAACTCATCAATAGTAATTACAGAAAATTAAGCTACAATAAATTCTTCTATCAACTGTTTTTTTGAGGGGTGTACGAAAAAACAATTCCTCACACCATTATCTGTTGTTCTCTTAATTGAATCTACTTTTTGCAAGCCTGTTCCAACGTGGTTGTAAAATTCATATCCATAAGGTATTAAAATTTCTTCCAGGTCTTTTTCAATAGTGTTAAAAAGCGTTTCGCAAATAATTAAGGGTTTGTGATTGGATAAAAGATGATGCGCTTTCTTTAAAATATAATGCTCAGTCCCTTCAGTATCCATTTTCATTAATTCTACAACATCATTTGGATTTTGTTGAAGGTAATCATCAAACGTAACGGCCTTTACAGTGTTCTTGTTGAAACGCTCGGGCAATGTTTTAGAGCCGGCATTTCCTTCTCCTGCTAAATTGTATTTTATATAGGTGTACTTTGGTGATTTCTCTTCATAAAAAACAATTTCACCATTTGTATCCGCAAGAGCTAAAGCTTCAACTTTTATGTTCTTTAAATTATTTAAAGCTACATTTTCTCTTAAGTAATGTAATGGTCCGGCGGAGGGCTCAAAACTTTTTACTTTCATGTTAGGGTTTATTTTTGCAGCTAGTAAAGAGTAATAACCAATGTTTGCACCAACGTCATAAAAAGTATTTGTTTTTTTTGCAAGCTTTTCAAAAATAGGAGTGTATTCAAAATTTTTGTAACCGTCCCAAAAAACACAAGAAGTTAAATAATTGGTTTGATTGGTCTTCATTTTTAAAGAACCGTTTTCTAATTGAATAGATATTTGTCCCGATGGCGGTAATTTCATTCCTTTTGGTAAAAAAGGCATTACATACTTAATGAAATTAGTAAGAATGCTATTGATGAAGCCCGAGTAAATTATTTTATAGAATAGCTGTTTCATTTTGTAGTGTACTGCTTTATCACAATTTTTATTTCGTTTTTGAAAATGAAGTAAAACACAAATGTAAATAATATTAATTGACCACCATAAAGCAGGATGTTGTACTCTTTAAAGAAAGTAAATTGAAGGATATTGATGACAATATAAATAAATGGTATAAGAATGATTTTAGCGTAATTAAACTCGTATTTAAAAATACCTTTTGTAAGTAAAGATGACAGAATAACCTGAACTACTTTAGTAGCTAGGCCACCATAAATAGCGCCCATCAGGCCAAATTCTTTTATGGCGAAATAAGTCACCACTATTTGGAATAAAGCACTTATGCCGAAAATTTTTAATAGAATTTTAGTATTCTTGGTAAAAAAGATTGTGGATAGATAGAAATTAAGAATACTTCGTAATGCAAATCCTGCAGCAATAATACCAATATATTTCTCGCTTTCGTAAAAACTTTCTTTGTGTATAAGTAGTTTGTACAGAAATGGAATGCCGATACAAAATAAAATAAGTTGAGTAATGTTTACAGCGGTAAATACATTAAAGTACCGGTTGCTTTCTTTAGTGGTTTCAGGCTTATCTTGTTTCGACCAAATCTCATAGAGTTTCGGAAATATAACAGCAGATAAACTATTTTGAAGAAACTCAATACCGAAAAAGCATTTCAATATTAAATCATAGGTGTTGAAATCGGCATTACTGATGTAGGATTGGAGCATATACCTATCAACATACGTTAAAGTCCAGCCACATAAAACATAAAACACAAAAGGTGTACAAAATGCTGTAAGGTCTTTAAGAAAACTTTTCTCGAACTTAAGTTCTCCATTCGACATGAAGATGTATTGAGCCAGAAAGAAGATAATTGCTCCGGACAGTAGGCGCCCATAAATTGGACCATAAATGGTATCGGGAAATAAAAACAATCCACCAACCGAAATACCAACGGTTGCAATAAAGTTGATAAAGTTAACAGTGAGAAATAATGCAGGCTTCTTAAAATAAATTAAAGCATTTGTTGAAGCTTTGAAATAGGAATTGAAAAAGGCAGTTAGTACCGACCAAAAACCAAAGGGCCAAAACTGCATTTGGTAATCAGGATTAAATGTTTTTTCAAAAATTAAATTACCTGATAGAGCAGAAACTAAAATGAGAATAACCCCTATAAGTAGCAATAAAATAGAAATAGTGCCTAAAAACTTTTTTTGTTGGCCGGGTTCTTTATGTAGTTGTGTGTATTTAATTCCAAAATAGCTTTCGATGGAATACGAAAACAAAATTTGGAGTAACATCGATACGCTGATGTAAAACGCTACTTGAGTAAATTGTAAATCGCTTAAGTAATTGGTGTAAAAAGGAAGTAAAATTAATCCCGCCGCCATCGGCAATGCACCGCCAATGGTATAGATGATTGAGGATTTTAAAAACGATTTACTTATCATTCGTACCCCTTATGAGGTTTTTTCGTAAATAAAAAAGTCAGACAAAGATCCTTGCAAGCCGTATTCGTTAACAGGATATTTATTTTTTATTACTTCTTTTAATTTCCAGCCTTTTATATTTTTATTTACAAAATCACTAAAGCTTCTTCTGTTTTCGTGCTGAAAAACAGGCGCCACTTCTTGGTTGTAGTCGGAAGCATAGATGATAACGTATTTATTAGCGGCAGCAAACAAATGCAGTAAATAGGCTTCAAAGATTTCCTTTTCAACCAAGTGGTATAATACATCTAATGATAAACTTAAATCCGCCTTAAATAATTTTGCATTATCATAAAAAGCCATGCTGTTATAAATGTAAAAACTTTTGGTTTTGTCTTCTTTAAACAAATTATAACAAAGATTAATCGCGGTTGGCGAAACGTCTAACCCAATATAATTAGGATACTGAGCTATAGTTAACTGATTGCCGTCTCCGGAACCAAATTCAATTACAGTTTTGATGGCGTTTTCTTTTACAAAACTATTTAATAATTCAGCTTTAAAAGTAGCCAAGTGCTCGTATGAACCGCTTCCTGAGTTACCTTTTTCTCTATATCTATCTTCCCAGTATTGCTCTGAGCCTTTAAATTTTTTCTGCTGTTGTTTTCTCTTCCACTCTTTTATTACCCCGATCTGAAGAAGCTTTTCCTTGAAAGTCATATTTATGCTATCTTTGTTTAAAACATAAAAGTAGTAAATATTTAGGTTTATTTAATGAAAATACTTTTTATATCTTCTTGGTATCCAAGCGAAAGCAATTTGAATAAAGGTGTTTTTGTAAAAAAGCATGCAGCCTCTATTAAACTTACCGGAGCTGATATAGTAATTTTAGCGCTCACTATAAATCCGTCATCAAAAGTATACGAAAAAAGAATTTTTAATTTCGTTGATGAAAATAATATCCCTACTCATATTATCGAAATTAATTCAAGATTCAATAAATTTCTTCATATTAATATTTTCTTCCAGTATTTTTTGTTTTTAAAATATTACAGACAAATAATCAAGCCTGTTTTTTCTCCTAACATTATTCATTCAAATGTTATATATCCTGCAGGCATTATCGGGTTTTGGATTTCAAAGAAAGAAAAAGCAAAATCGGTTATTACAGAACATTGGACGAGGTTGGATAAATTTTTTGGTAAAAGTGCGTATGCTTATTTTGGAAAAAGGGCCTTCAAGGGTTCACTGGTAACTGTAGTGTCAACCTTTTTAAAAGAAACTCTGGTAAACCATAACATACCTAAAGAAAATATTCATTTAATCCCAAACGTGATTGAACCTTATTTTTTCAGTTTAACAAAACAAGAGAAAGATGAATTAGTATTTATTTGTTGTGCCAATTGGACTTCTCATAAACGTCCGGATTTGATATTTGAATCGCTTGAAAAATTGTCATCCGGTATAAATAAAAAAATTATTTTGAATGTTATTGGAACCGGTGCTTTATTGGATAATTATAAAATGAAGAACTGGAATTATTCTGTGAATTATTTGGGTTTTATGGATTCAGCAACTATTGCCAAAGTAATGTCGGAAGGAAAGTATTTTCTTCATGCCTCAAATGATGAAACGTTTTCGGTTGTAATTGCAGAAGCACTCTCGATTGGTTTACCGGTTCTTGCGTCTAATGTTGGTGCAGTACCCGAATTAGTTAATAGTACTAATGGCGTACTTTGCAATAACACTGTTGATGAATGGGTAGCAGGTATTTTGAAATTGATAAATACACCTGAGTTCAAGTCTGAAGAAATTAAAAAGGGAATGGAAAGATTCAGGGCAGAAAATATTGGCGTCAAATTCAATGATGCCTACAGGCTTATCTTATCACAGTAACATGCCCGGTCTTTTCGTGGGATTTAGAATAAATGTCTGTAAAATTAATTTTCCAGATATATACATCTTCCTGAACAAGTTTTCCTTTGTACTTTCCGTCCCATCCAATCATAATATCGTCTGACGAAAATATTTTTTCTCCCCAACGATCATATATCACGATAGTGAATTTACTAATGTTAGTACCCTTTGCAAAGAAAAGATCATTCAGGCCATCAGTATTTGGTGTGAAAGCATCAGGTATGTACAAGGTCCAATCCGAATCAACTTTTATTCTTTTACATATTATATCCGAACATCCGATACTATTTGTAGCGAGCAGACAAGTAGTAAATTCACCCATTTGGGAGTAGGTATGGCTTGGTTCAAAACCTGTTGCACTAAAACCATCACCAAAACTCCATTCGTATTTGATGGCATTTTGAGAAAGATTAGTGAAATAAACATCATTTGTGTACTGGGGATTATGGTAGCTAAAATTCGCAGTAACCTGCATAAAGCTAACCACGATAGTTTGTGTTACTGTACTGGCACAAGGAAAAGATGGTTGCGCTGTTAAACTAACAGTATAGGTGCCGGGTTTATTAAAATTAAATGTTGGGTTGGTTAAATTGGAAGTGTTAGCACCTCCAAAATTCCATTGGTATGAAGTTGAATTAATACTGTTATTAGTAAAGGTAACGGTGCCCGAACATGGATCTTGAATATAACTAAACAAGGCAACCGGCGCCCCTGAAATAGTTACTGGTTGATAAGTAGTATCAGCACAAGTAGTGCCCGGATTAGCAATTAAAGCTATAGTATAATTTCCTGTTGAGCTATAATTATGTGATGAGTTATTTGAAGTACTTGTAAAACCATCTCCGAAATCCCATAAATAAGTTGTAGCAAATGATGAAGTATTAATTGTAGAAACAGACATGGTACAAGGAGAGCTCGAGATATTAAACTGCGAAATCACATTTTTTGATATTGAAATAGTTTGATAAGCAGTATCTGCACACGACGTTCCCGGATTTGTAATTAAGGAAATAGTATAGGTGCCGGAATTCGAATAAACATGCTGACCGGGATTAGATAGGGAAGAAGTGCTTCCATCTCCGAAATTCCATAAATAAGTATTAGCGCCAATTGAATTATTATTTAAATAAACAGTTGAATCACAAATGGAATTTGTAGAGGTAAATATACTTTGCGAAATGCTGGAGATTGTTACAACTTTATAAATTGTATCACTACATCCTGCCGCAGTGTTAGCTATTAAAACTATACTGTAAGTTCCGGAAGTGCTATAAGTATTAGACGGAGAAACCGCATTACTGGTAAAGCCATCTCCGAAATTCCAATTATATAAGTTGGCGCCTGTAGTAGTATTGGTTGTTGTAATAACACCATTACAAGGATTAAGTGAGAATAGAAAATCAGCATTTACAGGAGTAATAGTTATTGGCGCCGAACCGGTTGCTTTACATCCCTGAGAATCGGTAACAGTACAAGTTATTACACTGCTCGAAGCATTTATAGTTGCTATTGAAGTTGTAGAAACGCCTTGTGACCAAGTATAAGTATAGTTTGGAGAACCACCGCTAACGTTTGCTGTAATGTTTACAAATGAATTGGCGCAGGTTGTAACACTATTTATTGAAACAGTAGGCGAAGGCATTTGTGTTATTGAAATAGTTTGTGTGGTAGAATTGCAACCATCTGTAACGTTGACGGAATAAATACCTGCTGAGAGATTATTAATACTTTGTGTTGATTGGTTACCGGGCTGCCAATTGTAAGTGTATGTGCCCGGTGATGTTGGGGTAATGGTAGCACTTCCATTATTTGTTGAGTTACAGGAAATATTTTGTCCGGAAATTGTAGCTGGGATAGTGGAGCCATTTCCTATTACAGAAATATCATCCCAAAAATAATTGGCGTAAACTGAACTAGGACCGGATGTACCCGGATAAACACTCATAGGAAAATTGGAGGCATCTGGCCTAAAATTACCAAGAGTAATATATTCCCAATTAGCCGTAGCTGTAATTGCAAAAGTATATTGTACCCATGCATTAGTTCCTGAATAACCGGTTATTTCACATTGTGGTGTAAGGTTAATAACGTTAAGTCCTGCTTGTGTTAATGGAGCGGTAGAAAAATTAGCGCCAACATTCCTGATAATGAATGGAGATTTTGGGCCGGTACCATTTGTTATCCAAAAGGACACTGTATAGGTTTGTCCGGTTATCATCGGACAGGTTAATTTTGTTGCAATATATTCGCGGGCATTGGGAAAGGGTGTATTATACATTACACTTGCAGCAAATCCGTTTCCGGTATGAGGGTTGCAAGTTCCGGCAAATGTAGCAGGGGGTTGGGCATTATATCCAACACTTGTGGTTCCGCAAGCGTGAAAAAAATCGGGAGTTCCCACCGTAAAATTATTATACACTAAATTTACATTATTCCATCCTGTAGCGTAATTAATCTGTCCCGGGTAATTTGGGCACGGACTTGCTATTTCAAAACCAGGATTAGGTACCAGGTTAATTTGTGAATTAACAACTGTACATAGAAAAAGAAGAGGAGCTAATATGTGTATTGAGCGCAAGCTAAAATATAGTACGTAAAGATACTCAATAGTTTAGGTTTTTTCACACGAATCTGTATTTGTCTGCTCAATAAACCCATGCTTACACTCAGGTAAACTGTTTTTTAACAATAATCTAATGGTTTTCAATTTAAGAGTTAATAGAATCGTTTAATCCTTAGCAATCTTTTTATATGATACAGTTATTCCCTTTATTAAAGAAGAACTCAATCCATTATGTTCCATTTCATTTAATCCCGCAATGGTACAGCCTTTTGGAGTGGTTACCTTGTCAATTTCTTGTTCAGGGTGAGTTCCTTTTTTAATCAACAAATCAGCAGCACCTTTTACAGTTTGAGCCACGATTTTACGGGCTGTGGCAGCATCAAATCCAATTTCAATTCCACCTTGTATGTTAGCGCGGATATAACGCATCGCAAATGCAGTTCCGCAAGCACCGATAATAGTGGCAGCTTCCATTAGTTTTTCTTCAATGATAACAGTCTGACCTAAATTATCAAACAATCCAACTACTTCACCAATTTCTCTTTTTCCTGCATTATTGTGAGCGATACATGTCATACTTTCACTTATGGCGATCGCGGTATTAGGCATAGCTCTGAATACAGGTAAATTTTTTCCAAGTGCATCAACTATTTCTTCAATAGAAACACTACTTACAACTGATATTAAAATTTGCTTAGCGTTAACACTTTTAGAAATGCCTTTCAAAACATCTTTTATTTGAAACGGTTTTACGCATAACAAAATTATATCTGCGTTCTTTACAGCCTTAGCATTTTCACTTTCCACCACGCAACCTTTTTTCTTTAAATCATTTAATAAAGAAACATTTCTGCGAGTAACCGTAATGTTTGAAGCTTTAGAATATTTTGAATCAATTAATCCTTCGGCGATGGCAATTCCTAAATTACCGCCGCCTATTATGGTAATGTTGCGACTCATTGTAATAAGGTTTTAGCTTTATTAATAGCGCTATCTAGTGAAGATAACTCCGGCCCTTTTCCTTGTGCAAAGAATTTCTGACCACCACCATTTCCTTTCATCACCGCAGCTGATTCGCGGATGATCTTGCCCATGTCGATGTTCTTATCTTTCACTAATTCGGCAGAGGTAGAACCTGTTAATCCGGCAGCACCATCTAATTCATAACCTGTTACTAAAACTAAATCTGTATAATCTTTAGTCAATTGGAAGTGAATGTTTTTTATTTCATCAAGGTGATTGAAATCTATTTTAGTTGACAAGAAACGAATGCCGTTGTTAACAGGCGTCTTCTCGATATCTGTAATCAATTTTGCTTTCACCAATTTAGCGCGCTCGCGAATTAATTCGAGATATTGTTTTTGTAAGGTATTGTGTTCTTCAATAAAATCAGAAACACTCTTTACAATATTTTTACTTCCCTTGAATAAATTTTTAATCTCGTTCAATGTAGTAGCTTGATTTTCGAAATACTCTTCCACTTTAACAGATGAAATCGCTTCAATACGACGGATACCCGCAGCAACAGCACCTTCACTAATTAATTTAAAGAATCCGATTTGTCCGGTTGATGTTACATGCGTACCACCACATAATTCTATCGAATAATTTTTGTCAATCGTCACCACACGAACTACATCTCCGTATTTCTCACCGAATAATGCCATCGCGCCTGTTTTTTTAGCAGCTTCAATGTTCATCAATTCTATAGTTACAGGAATGTTTTCGCGGATTTTATTGTTCACGATATGTTCAATCTCTTTTAATTCTTCATCAGTTACTTTCGAGAAATGCGAAAAGTCGAAACGTAAATGTTCATCATTCACTAAACTTCCTTTTTGCTCAACGTGAGTTCCTAATGTGCTACGTAATGCCGCATGTAATAAATGTGTTGCGCTATGATTGTTCGTTGTATATAAACGTCTTGCTTTATCAACTTTTGCAACGTAATCAATATTAATATTTTCAGGAAGCTTATCGCAAAAGTGAATAGTAACACCGTTTTCTTTTCTGGTATCAGTAATAAATACTTTTTCGTTGATGCTTTCTAAAATCCCAATGTCTCCTACTTGTCCACCACTCTCAGCATAAAAAGGAGTTTTACTGATTACTAAATTGTATTGCTCTTTATTTTTTGCTTTTACTTTACGGTAACGAACAATCTTACATTCCGATTCTAATTCATCATAACCAATGAACTCAGTTTCTTTTTCACCCTGAACAGTTTTTCCAAAGTCAGTATAAATCCAATCTTCCGTATCCACACTTGTTGCAGCACGAGAACGATTTTTTTGTTCTTCTAAATATTTTGCGAAACCTGTTTCGTCAACACTTAAATCATAACTCTTCGCAATTAATTGCGTTAGATCTAAAGGAAAACCAAATGTATCGTACAATTCAAAAACAACTTTTCCGTCAATTACAGTTCCTTTTTTCGAATTAGTTAAATCAATACACACTTGATCAATGCGTTTCAATCCAAACTCTAATGTTTTGTAAAATGCGGTTTCTTCTTCTTTAATTACTTTCTCAATCAATACTTTTTGATTTACTAATTCAGGAAACGCTTGTCCCATTTGATTTGCCAAAGTAGGAACCAAGCGATGCATGAACGGTTCTTTTAAATTCAAAGATTGATATCCATAACGAATAGCACGACGTAAAATCCGACGGATAACATAACCCGCACCGGTATTACTTGGTAACTGACCATCAGAAATAGAAAATGAAATAGCACGGATATGATCCGCAATAACACGCATAGCAATATTAATCATCAATTGCTTTTTGTGATTTTGTTCGTCTTCCGGTTTGTAACGTAAGCCACTTAATTCTTCAATTTTATTAATGATAGGCATGAAAACATCAGTGTCGTAGTTACTTTGTTTTCCTTGTAACACAACGCACAAACGTTCAAAGCCCATTCCTGTATCCACATGTTGTTTTGGTAATTTTACCAATGAACCATCGGCTTTGCGCTCGAATTCCATGAACACGTTATTCCAAATTTCAATTACTTGAGGATGTCCTGTGTTCACTAAAACATCTCCCGGACTTCCCAATCTATCTTCAGGTTTACGAATGTCGCAATGAATTTCACTGCAAGGACCGCAAGGACCCATATCACCCATTTCCCAGAAATTATCTTTTTTATTTCCGCGAAGAATTCTGTCTTTCGGAATTAATTTTGCCCAAGTATCGTATGCTTCCTGATCAAATGCTAAACCTTCTTTTTCATCACCTTCAAAAACGGTAACGTATAAACGGTACGGATCAATTTTATAAACTTTAGTTAGTAATTCCCAAGCCCATTCAATGGCATCTTTCTTAAAATAATCTCCAAAACTCCAATTCCCCAACATCTCAAACATCGTGTGATGATAAGTATCCACGCCAACTTCTTCTAAGTCGTTATGCTTACCACTAACACGTAAACATTTTTGTGTATCTGCTATACGCGGGTGTTTAATAGGAACGTTTCCTAAAAAAATATCTTTGAACGGCGCCATACCGCTATTGTTAAACATAAGTGTAGGATCACCTTTTACCACCATTGGTGCAGAGGGAACAATCTCATGACCTTTACTCTTGAAAAAATCTAAAAATGTTTGTCGTACTTTATTCGCTTCCATAAATTTTTGTGATAATTGTTATCACTTTTTAACTAAATAATGAGCTTGTAAATTTAGCTTATTTTTTTATCTTTGCCATAGCCAAAATGGCTGTTTTTCAACAAGATGTCGAAAGTTAAATATAGGTTTAATACC
This sequence comes from Bacteroidia bacterium, assembly GCA_018000995.1. GTDB lineage: Bacteria > Bacteroidota > Bacteroidia > B-17B0 > Aurantibacillaceae > JAHEYG01. The sequence goes on along the minus strand of JAGNIU010000002.1, from coordinate 151,768 downwards.
AAATCACTTACCTACGAGAAGGTTAAAGTCACCTTTAGGGACAGGTTTTGGCGTTTTCTGTCGTATTTGGCTATTGGATTGGTATTTGCAACGGGTACGGTTTTATTGGCTTACAAGTTCATCGATTCCCCAAAAGAAAAAATGTTGAAACGTGAGATAGAGGCTCTTCAATTGCAATATAATTTACTCCATAAAAAAATGGACCAAACCCAATTGGTGTTAAATGATTTGCAGGATAGGGATGATAATATTTACCGTGTAATTTTTGAATCAGAGCCGATTCCAAATTCTATTCGTCAGGCTGGTTTTGGTGGGAGTGATCGGTATTCGGTATTTGATAATTATGAGAATGCTGAACTTTTAAAAACTACAACAGAGCGTTTAGATAAAATCACAAAAGAACTTTATATACAATCCAAATCATTTGATGAAGTGGTGAATTTAGCGAAGAATAAAGAACAATTACTTTCTTCCATTCCTGCTATCATGCCAATTAATAATAAAGATTTAAGAAGACAACCGGGAGGTTTTGGTTGGAGAACGCATCCAATTTACAAAACACCTGAGTTTCATCCTGGAATGGATTTCGCGGCAGAACAAGGAACGCCCATTTACGCAACGGGCGATGGTGTTGTAGAAACTGCTGATGCAAATGCGCAAGGTTATGGAAATCACGTTGTCATTAATCATGGTTTCGGCTATCAAACTTTATATGGTCACATGAGTAAAATGGCTGTGAAAGTTGGTAAAAAAATTAAGCGTGGAGAATTAGTAGGATATGTGGGAAGTACAGGTTTAAGTACAGCGCCACACATCCATTATGAAGTAATTAAGAATGGCGAAAAAGTAAATCCAATTAACTTTTACTTTAACGATCTTACGCCGCAACAATATCAGGTGATGTTAGAAATGTCATCAAAATCTTCTCAATCGTTCGATTAATGGTATGAAGTATAAATTTGGAATTATATTGATTGTATTGAACAAATTTAACTTCATACCGTGAACAAGTCGACAATTCAAAAAATTGGTTTTGCAACAGCTATTTCATTGGTAATTGCCAATATGATTGGCACGGGTGTGTTTACCAGTTTAGGATTTCAGGTAATGAGTATTGAATCCGGTTTTGCGATTATGATGTTATGGATTGTAGGAGGAATTCTTTCTTTGTGCGGTGCTTTAACTTATGGAGAAATTGGTTCTGCATTTCCGGAGAGTGGGGGCGAGTATAATTATCTTTCAAAATTATATCACCCTTCCGTTGGATTTTTATCAGGATGGGTTTCTGTTACTGTTGGTTTTGCGGCTCCTGTTGCCGCGGCTGCAACTGCATTAGGTTTGTATGTGAATAAGATTTATTCAGATGTAAACGGAACCATATTAGCAATCACAATCATTGTAATCCTTACAGTAGTTCATTCTATAAATTTAAAATTAGGAAGTGCCATTCAACGCGCATTTACCTTAATCAAAATCGTTATCATAGTTATGTTTGTTGGTTTCGGATTATTTCATCATCCTGAACATGCAACTTCTTTTGCACCAACATCTGATAGTTGGAATCAAATTACTTCTGCAGCATTTGCAGTTTCACTAGTGTTTGTGACTTATGCTTATAGCGGATGGAATGCAGCTTCTTATATTGCTGGGGAAATAAAAAATCCTCAAAAAAATTTACCGAAAGCTTTAGTTTGGGGAACATTAATCGTAATGATAATTTACACTGCTTTAAATTTTGTGTTTATGTATTCAGTTCCTGTTCCTGAATTAAAAGGACAAGTTGAAGTTGGTTATTTAAGTGCCAACAAAATTTTCGGTCACGATTTAGGACAGTTCATGAGTTTGGTCATAGCCTTATTATTAGTTTCTACTGTTAGCGCCATGATTTTAGCAGGACCACGCGTAATGCAAGCGATGGGAAAAGGAATGCATCAGTTAAGTATTTTTTCAACTGCGAATAAAAACAGTGTTCCTTATGTGGCGGTAATTTTTCAATCGGTGATTTCAATTGTTTTAGTATTGACTTCCTCTTTTGAATCTTTAATTACTTATGTTGGATTTACTTTGAATCTATTTACATTTTTAACCGTATTTGGTGTGTTTATTTTGAGAATGAAACATAAACACATTCAGCCTGAATATAAAACACCGTTCTATCCAATTACTCCAATTTTATTTTTACTCATCAGCGGTTGGATTTTATTTTTTATCTTTAAGAATAAAACCGAAGAATCCTTATATGGATTAGGAACAGTTGGTTTAGGTTTTTTATTCTACTGGGTAAGTGAGAAATTCAACAACAAAAAAACTAATGCGTAGAGGATTATTTCTTCTGGCGATAGCTTTTACTTTTTTCTCACAGGCACAAACCTCTCCATTTCTCGACAGCCTTTTAAAATCAACACTCACCACTTACAGTAATGTTTTATCGCAACCAACCAAGTACAAGTTGCAAGTTGTGTACACGCAAATTAATCGAGACGAAAATAATAATCCAACATTTAAAGAATTCAAATTTCATCCTTACAAAGACTATTTTTATCCGGCGAGTGTAGTGAAGTTACCTGTTTCTTTAGCCGCAATCTTAAAATTACAAGATTTAAAAGAGAGGGGAGTTGGTTTAGAAACTTCAATGATTACCGATAGTGCATTCTTTTGTCAGCGAAAAATTAATTCCGACACATCAACTGCATCTGATTTCCCTACTGTAGGAAATTACATTAAAAAAATGTTATTGGTTAGTGATAATTACGCATGTGCTCGCACTTATGAATTTGTGGGTTGTGATTATTTGCATAAAAAGTTGGAAGATATTGGTTACGGAAATGTCCGTATTACGAATCGTTTAGATGGTTCTTGTCCCGGTGATACTGCTAAAATCACCCCTCCGATTTATTTTTTGGGAGAGAAGAATGATACTATTTACAAGCAACCACTTACGTTTTCGGAATACAAAAAAACTCATCCAATTGAAAACTCAAAAGTGGGAAAGCAATATGTCGACGTTGAAGGAATACGCCAACCCGGACCAAAAGATTTCTCTAAACATAATTATTTACTATTATCGGATTTGCACGATATGATGCGGCGGATTATTTTCAATAATCATTTGAAAGGCGATGATAAATTGCCTTTATCTGAAGAGAATTGGAAGTTTATGGTTAGGCAATTAGGCATGCTGCCAAAGGAAAGCGAGTATCCAAAGTATCCTAAAAAAGTGTACTACGATTCCTATAAAAAGTATTTCATGTACGGAAGTTCAGTGGCAACAATTAAAGGTGATAGCGTTCGTATTTTTAATATTGTTGGAAGAGCGTATGGTTTTTTAATTGACTGCGCATATATTGTGGATTTTAAAAATAAAGTTGAGTTTTTACTAAGCTCTTCTATCTATGTTAACGAACGCGATATAGTAGGAGGTGGGAAATACGAATACGAGCTTTTGGGCTTGCCTTTTTTAAGGGATTTATCCAAAACCATCTATAATTACGAGCGAAATAGGACTAAAAAACACCTTCCAAATCTCGATGAATTCAATTTGTTTGGCTACCGTTAAAAAAGTACATTTGTCAACCAAATTTCATTATGAAACCAATCATCCCGATACTCACAATTTTTACTGCTTTTGTTTGTTGTAATGGTGTTGAACCAAAACAGGAAATAAAAGAAGAACCAAAAAAAGATTCTGTTAAACCTCTTGTAGTTGTTGATTCGGTTAAGAAGGATGAAGTTACATACGCACCTTTAGTTTACGCCCCGTTTAATCCGGATAATCAATTCAATAATATTACTGCTGTTATTAGCGGATTAAAAGGAAAAGCTCACAAATTAAATTATTTGTTTGATTCTGTAGCTTGGTCGACACACGAGGAATTTATTGAGAAGAGTTGGAAAAAATTAGAGAGAACCCGTTTAAAATCAATGCGCACTTGGGCAGAGAAAGAATTTTCAAAACCAAACACTGAATCAAAAGTTGTATTCTATCCTTTCTCCGGACCGGATTATTTAACCGCCGATGCTTTTTTTCCCAATGCTGATAAATACATCATGTTAGGATTAGAACCCGTTGGTAAATTACCTGATTTAAAAAAATTCAAACCGGGTGAGCACAGCGATTACGCTCAGGATTTTAAAGAATCTTTAGGTGATATTTTTGATAAGAGTTATTTCATCACCCGTAAAATGCTTCACGATTTCGGAAAACAAAAAGTAAATGGATTATTACCTGTTCTTACTTTTTTCATCCGTAAAACGGGACATGATATTGCTGATGTAAAATATTTGTACCGCTTTAAACAAGATTCAATTGTTGAACGTTCTTACGATGCAAAAGTAATGGACCGCGAAAATCCGAAAGAAGTTAAGAAACCTTTTGGTGTAAGAATTGATTTTGTAAAAGGCGAGAAACAGAAATCGGTTTACTATTTTAAATACGATGTAAGCAATAAATTCTTTAACGATACTTGTATTTTTTATAGTTATATCGCTAATAATCCAAATTGGGTGACGTACATTAAAAGCGCGTCTTATTTGCTGCACAATAATTTTATGGCTAACATGAAAGATATGATTCTAAAAAAATCGAATTATATAATCCAGGATGACACGGGCATGCCTTATAAATTCTTAACTCAAGGTTTTGATGTGAAATTATATGGTCAATATGCCCGTCCTGTTTCTGATTTCAAATGGCTGAATAAAGAAGAAGCTTTAGAAAATGCCTTCAAAAAAGATAGCGCCAATATCCCTAAACTTCCTTTCCATTTAGGCTACCATTGGGGTAGTAAAAAGGATGTGATTATGTATGCTACTAAGAAGTAATTTAATGAGTGTCATTTCGAGCGGAGTCGAGAAACGACATAATGTCCAATATACCACGGTCTCGACTACGCTCGACCTGACAAATCCACTTCCATTAACCCCTTCTAAAGTGTTCGTAATGAGCCCTAAGTGTTAATAAGTCGTTAACTACTCTTTAATTAAAGATTTTATATTTGAGTATGTCTTTACAACAAGAGCAAACCGAAAAACTTTACTATTCAATTAGCGAAGTGTCCGATATGTTTGAAGTAAATGCTTCAACTATCCGTTTCTGGGAAAAGGAATTTGATATTCTTAAACCCACAAAAAACAAAAAAGGTAATCGTCTGTTCACTATCAAGGACATCGAAAACCTTAGGTTAATTGTTCATTACGTAAAAGAAAAGGGTTATACCTTAAGTGGGGCAAAAGACAAATTAAAAAGCGGTTCTCCTGAAATGGAGAATGTAAAACTGGAAGTAATTGATAAGTTAAAAAACATCAAAGAACAATTACTCCAAATGAAATCGAAACTGTAAACCAGAACAAATATTTTTAAAAAGGGTAGCATTTGCTACCCTTTTTGTTTTATCAAAACTCCAATGTGAAAAAGTCCTTTTTGCAGAGGCAAAATCTCACTTCAATTTTCTCTAATATTAAGCTTTATACCTGTACTACATTGGCTTAAGCAAAATGAGACAAAAAAGACATATAGTCATTAATGAATCCGTAATCAACTTAATTAACGAGCCATCGTAGTATGCTGCACAGGCCTATCCATACTTTATTGTTTTTACTGGCAACTTTAGCGCTTTTAGCATTGTTGTCGTTTACATTTCCGAATGGAGGAATAACTATTGGTTCTGCTAATTTGTCTTTTCCGACTTTGGCGAGTTTATTCAGCACAAAAACCGAAAAAACAGACATCTCAAAAATATTAGCGATTGCTGATGCGGGTGAGAATGACACCATTGTAAAATTAGATACGGTTATAAAAAAGGCCTCACTTAAATTGGATTCTGTGAAAGGAAGAAATCTCGGTGAAGTGGCAATGGATACCACCATTAAACTTCTCACTACGATTCAATACAAATCGTCTGCAAAAACAGCGATGAATAATTTTTTCTATTCTTTAACAAATGTTTCCAACGAGCCAAAAAGTGTTAGAGTTTTACATTATGGCGATTCGCAAATTGAAGGTGATAGAATTAGTGATTACCTTCGAAGTAAATTGCAAACTCAGTTTGGCGGACAAGGTCCGGGCTTAATTACATTCGTTCCTGTTGCAGGAAGTGTTATTAATAGAATTAGTACTAGTGGAGGAAATTGGGATCGTTATGGTGTGTTTACATTTAAAGATAAACGCGTACCGCATAATAATTTTGGAGTGATGGCACAGATTTGCCGTTACGCAAATTATAATTCAGTTACAGATACATCTTCTCCAAGTAAAAATGCAACCGCAAAAATAGTGACAACAAGAAATGGCGGAGCAACTGCAGCAGCTTACAACAAAGTGAAATTATTTTACGGAGGAGCTAAATCAAAAGTGCTTTGCGAGTTTTATGATTCAGGAATTTTTAAAGAGAGTGATAGTTTACAACAAGGTGGAAATTTCCATATTAAAGAGTATCCGGTAACAACTTTGAGTCACGAATTTAAATTCTCAGGGTATGATAGCCCTGATTTTTATGCTGTGTCACTCGAAGGCGGAAAAGGCGTTATGGTTGATAATATGGGATTACGAGGAAGCTCAGGAACTTTTTTCAATCAAATTAATTACGGACAACTAAAGCAGTTTTACGATTATTTAAATGTGAAATTGATTATTCTTCAATTTGGCGGAAATACACTTCCGTATTTAAAAGATAAAGAGATGGCTTATAAATTTGCGGGCTATTTAAAATCTCAAATCTACACACTTCAAAAAATGGCACCGGGCGCTTCCATATTATTAATCGGCCCTTCTGATATGAGTGTTAAGGAAGGAACTGAATACGTTACACATCCGTTATTAGAAGATTTGCGCGATGCCATTAAGCAAGCGGCCTTCGATACGGATTGTGCATTTTTTGATATGTACGATTGCATGGGAGGAAAGAATAGTATGGTAACCTGGGTTGAGAAAGGAATTGCTGCAAAAGATTATATTCATTTTAGTCCTGCCGGCGCCAGAAAGATTGCAACACTTTTATATTCATCATTAATAAGCGATTATAATGCCTATGTGCGTTCGAAAAAATAAGATTGGGAAGGCAGTACTTGCTTTTGTTTTGCTTGGGATTAATGTCTTTGCACAAACTGCTATACCAGTAGCAGCTAAAACGTATTCGTTTATTAATTACAACGAAAATTATTTGCATCACAGCAAGGATAGTTCCATCACGTTAAATTTTTATAAGAAGATAGATGAATTACGGGAAGGCAAACGTGATAAAGTAACTATTGTGCATTATGGGGGGTCGCATATACAAGCAGGTAGTTGGAGTGATAAAGTAATTTATAATTTCCAAGCTTATGGAAATTTTGAGGGTGGTGGATTATGGTGTTTTCCTTATAAGGTTGCAAAAACAAACGGACCACATTATTATAAATCGTATACTACAGGAACATGGAAACGTTACCGTTGTGCCACTTGGAAAGAAATGTGCATGAATTTAGGAATGGCAGGAATTGCTGCTGTAACGAATGATAGTGCGAATACATTTGGTGTGAAATTGCAGCCGAACAAGCATCACGAGAAATTCAATACCCTAAAAATTTATTCCAACTTTAATCCAAGTTTCCAATATAGTTTAGCGCCAATGGAAGCAAAATACAAACGCACCGATGATGTGAAAAACGGATATACACTTTTCGAATTTGAAACGTATATCGATTCTGTCAATTTTGAATTATTGCGTTTAGATACAATGCGAAAAGATTTTATGTTGTATGGTTTTAGTCTAGAAAACGACAAGCCCGGATTTTATTACGCCGGCTTCGGTGTGAATGGCGCCTCCAGTAATTCGTATTTAAAATGTAATTTATTCGGACAACAACTTGAAACTGTAAAACCCGACTTAGTTATTTTTTCATTAGGAGTGAATGACACACAAGGAAAGGATTTTACAAAAGAAGATTATATTGAGAATTACGACAGCTTAATTATGGAAGTACGGAAAGTTTCTCCTGATTGCGCTATCCTTCTAACAACAACAACTGATAATTATATAAAACGGAAGACGGCGAATAAGCGTCCAATTAAAGCTCAGGATGCCATGTTTGAATTAATGGAAAAACATAAAACTGCTGTTTGGGATATTTATGCCGTGATGGGAGGCTACAAATCAATTTACAAATGGTATAAAGCAGGCTTAGCAGCTAAAGACAAAGTTCATTTTAGTCCAAGAGGTTATGCTATAGTTGGACAAATGATGTTTGACGCCATTGATAAAAGTTACAAAGCTAATTCGAAAGTAAAATAGTTGAACGAAATCCTTACATACTTTAAAGATATTTTCACTTTTACAGAGGGGAAACCTTTATTGTTCACCCAATTATTCTTTTGGGGATTTTTTGCAGTTGTTCTTTTGTTTTATGCTTTGGTGTATAAAAAAATCGCGTTACGAAATATCTATTTATTACTAGTTAGTTTTTTCTTCTATTACAAAACCAGTGGTGTTTTCTTAATCTTACTCATCTTTACAATTTGTAGTGATTACAATTGGGGACGGTTAATTCACGAAGCAAAATCAAAACGGAATAAGAAAATATTTCTCACAATAAGTATTGTCTTGAATATGTTATTGTTGGGATATTTCAAGTACGCTTATTTTTTTACGACCAGTTGTAATGAGTTGTTCGGTTCTGATGTAACTTTCTTTAATCACTTCTCACACTTCACCAATACATTTATGGGAACGCATTTTAGCGTTGATAAATTGATTCTTCCTGTGGGCGTTTCATTCTTTACGTTCCAATCTATTTCATATACCGTTGATGTTTACAGAGGCAATGTGCAACCGGTTAAAAGTATTTTCGATTACGGTTTCTTCGTTTGTTTCTTCCCGCATTTAGTGGCCGGACCAATTGTAAAAGCACATGATTTCTTATATCAGGTTTATTTGCCTTACGATTTAAAACGGAAAGAATTCGGATTAGCTTTGTTTTGGATTTTAAACGGATTGATGAAAAAGATTTGGGCCGATTACATCGCTGTAAATTATATCGACCGTATTTTTGATAGTCCTACTTATTATTCTGGTGTTGAATCTGTATTGGGAATTTTCGGTTACTCATTACAGATTTACATGGATTTTTCGGGTTATACGGATATTGCAATTGGAGTTGCTTTGCTTTTAGGATTCAGATTAAAAACGAATTTTAATTCACCATACAAAGCGCAAAGTGTAAGTGATTTTTGGAAGCGTTGGCATATTTCTTTATCGAGTTGGTTACAGGAATATTTATACATTCCATTAGGAGGAAACAGACAAGGAACTGTTGGTTCGTACATCGCGATTAGTATTTTATCAATTGTATTAGTGATGTTAACAGGAAAATTGTGGTTGCTGTTGGCATTGTTTGGGTTAGCGATTGTCATCGCTTTAATTTCTTATTTCAGTGCTAAATTCAGACATTCCATCAATACCAATATCAATTTAATGGTGACGATGTTACTAGGAGGTTTATGGCATGGTAGCAGTTGGTTGTTTATTATTTGGGGCGGATTAAATGGATTGGGATTGGTAGTTCATAAATTGTGGTTAAAGATTTCCCCTTTCAAAAATTCAAATTCATTTGTAGTGAAAGCGGTAATGGTTCTTATCACTTTAACGTTTATCAGTTTTACAAGAATATTTTTTAGAAGTGATAGTCTGGATACAGTCAGTTTGATTTTCGATCGCATCTCCAATCATTTTGGTTTAGAATTGTTTTTCGATATTTTAAAGGGGTATTCAGGAGTTTTATCATTGGTATTAATTGGTTATTTGATTCATTGGATTCCGTCGAACTATAAAGAAAAATATAGAGAGTTTTTTGCAGGCTTACCAATTTATGCCATGGCAATTGCTGTTGTAGGAGTGATTTTTGTGATGTATCAGATGATGAGCGACGAAATGCAACCATTTATTTATTTCCAGTTTTAACTACATTTGATAAGTGAAAAAAGAAGAACATATTTATTTTAGAGGTTTAAACGGTTTGCGTTTTTTTGCAGCTATTGCAGTTGTTATTACGCATATCGAATTAATTAAATCTCAATCCGGGTTTTCTACTATTTGGAACGACAATATGCTTGTGTTCGAATTAGGTTCTTTAGGTGTAATTTTCTTTTTTGTATTGAGTGGTTTTTTAATAACGTATTTATTAATGCAAGAGAAAGCTGTAAAACAAACCATAGCAGTAAAAAAGTTTTATGTAAGACGGATTTTGCGCATTTGGCCACTCTATTATTTGGTAGTATTGTTGGGTTTTTTGGTTTTGCCAAACATTCATTTTATTGATATTCCTTATTTAAATAAATTGCTGGAAGCCAATTTCACGCCAAACTTTATTCTATATCTTTTATTTTTGCCCAACCTGGCTTTCGCAACATTTGCCGCAGTTCCTCACATCGGTCAAACCTGGTCGATAGGCGTAGAAGAACAATTTTACTTATTGTGGCCTTTAATAGTAAAGTATTCTAAAAATGTTCTTAAAGCATTGTTAATGGTAATAGGAATCTTAATTACATTAAAGATTATTGTGCTTATACTTTGCAAACAATTACCCGATAGTTCAGTTTTAAAAGTAATAAAGCCATTTCTGGCAATGACAAAAATGGAAAGTATGGCCATTGGTGGAATAGGTGCTTATTATTTATTTAATGGCAATGAAAAAATAAAATGGTTAATGAATAATGGTTTAATGATTTCATCTGTTATACTAATTGTTGGACTGGTTTACTTTACACCACCGATTATTCAGGATGGAATTTATTTGGTGTATTCAGTGTTATTTTTGGTAATTATTCTTAATGTGTCATCAAATCCAAAAAGTATTTTTAAACTGGAAAATAGAATGTTTAAGATGCTTGGTAATATATCTTATGGAATTTACATGTATCATTTAATTGTTATTGCTTTTGTGCTTGCCGGGTTAAACTATTTTGGGATGGAAATAAACGATAGTTTTGTTTCACAATTAATGGTGTATTCTCTTACCATTCTCATTACCATTTTCGTTTCTATACTTTCTTATTCTTATTTTGAGAAACGGTTTTTAAACTTAAAACATAAGTTCACCATTATTAAAAGCGGGAGTAACATTTAATTAACGCTTCGACAAGCTCAGCGCAAGCGGGTTTGTCATTCTTCCACTCAATTTTCTTTAAAAATACTTGTTTGTGTACTTTTATTAATTTAAATTTGGTTTATATAAATAGCCGCTAAAAATAAAAGAAGGCTATTGTACTAAACTAAAATTATGAAAGCCGAAATTATTACAAAATTGGAAGAGCTGTTAAATAAAACAGCAAGTGAAGTTGCTAACGATGTGCGCACTCTGCAAAAGGAGTATCAAAAGCAATGGACAACCGAATTCGAACAAGCTAAACAAGCTTTTGTTGACGAAGGTGGGAAAGCAAAGGAATTTGTTTACGAGAAGAATTTGGATGATCAAAAAATCGCTGAATTGTTCGAGAAACATCTTAAACTAAAAAAAGAAGAAGACGATAAAATAAACCGCGAACAACATAAAAACTTTATTGTTCGTCAGGAAATTATTGCGAAAATAAACGACCTAAGTCAAATGAGTTCCAATGTAGGTGCTGCCATTAAAATGTTGCAGGAGCTACAAACGCAATGGAAAGAAACCGGAGCTGTCTCCTCTCATAAATACAAAGAATTACAAAGTGAATACAGTAAGGTAGTAGAGAATTTCTATTACAATTTGAAAATATTCCGCGAATTACAAGAGCACGATTTAAAAAAGAATTTCGAATTAAAAGAAGAGTTATTAGGTAAAATTAAAGGAATTGTTTCTTTAGAAAATATAAAGGAAGCCGAACGACTAATTAAAATTTACCGTAACGACTGGGAGGAAATTGGTCCGGTGCCCAATGAAAAATGGGATATTTTAAAGGGAGAATTCAGAAAAGCCTTAGATGAAGTGTACGGTAAAATAAAAGCTTTCTACAACGCTGCGGAAGAGATAAAGGAAACTAATTTACAATCGAAAAAGAATTTGGTTGAGAAAGCAAAAGCTTTATTAGCTGAATCGGTTGGTGGTAATGTTGGGAAATGGAATGAAACCACTAACAAACTAATCGAAGTTCAAAATGAGTGGAAAACCATTGGTAGAACTACTCAAAAAGACAATGATGTTGTTTGGAATGAATTCAGAACTATTTGTGATGATTTCTTCACCAAAAAGAAAGAATACTTTAATGTAGTTCACGAAAAGCAAGGTGAAGTAAAGAAAGTGAAAATGGAATTGATTGAAAAAGCAGAAGCTCTTCAAGCAAGTACAGATTGGCAAAAAACCACCCAGGATTTAATCCGCTTACAAGATAATTGGAAGAAACAACATTTAATAAACGAGCGTGAAGAAGGAAAATTGTTTTTCCGATTCCGTAAAGCTTGTAATGCATTCTTCGACGCTAAAAAAGCACATTTGGATGCGCAGGGTGCTTCACAAGAAGGTAATGTTAAAGGTAAAGAAGAAATTGTTGAGCGTATAAACGCATTTGTATTAACTGATGACGCATCTGAAAATGTCAAAGCATTAAAACAATTTTCAGTGGATTGGAATAGTGGTGGACAAATCCCATTTAAAGACCGTAAACGTTTAAATGAATTGTTCTACAATAAATTGGATGAGTTATACGAGAAGTTGAATTTGACCAAGAATGAAAAAGTTATTCTTCAATATAAAAACAAACTCGAACGATTGTTACTTGCTGAAAACGCAAAAGAATTATTACAACGTGAAGCAGATTTTTTAAAGAAGCAAATTGATGATGTTCAAAATGCAATGAAAACGTATGAGAATAATTTAGGTTTCTTTAAAAATGCTAAAAAAGACAATCCTTTGCTGAAGGAAGTAAACGAAAAGATTGATGCTGAAAAGCAAAAAATATCTGATTTTACTGCTAAACGTAAATTGGTAGTTGAAGAAATGAATAAGCTAAAAGCTGCCTCTGAGAAAAAAGTAGAAACAGCTTAGTTTTATATAATTTTAAGAGAGCCTCCGCCTAAAACGGGGGCTTTTTTGTTTAATATCAAAAATTAACCGTTCATAAAAATTGCGCAAAGGGATTAAATTACGCCGTACCTTTAGCCTCAGAATTATGGAACCTATTTTAGAAATACGTCACGTTACCAAAAAGTATTCAAATCATACTGCGGTGGATGATGTTAGTATTACTGTTCCAAAACAATCTATTTATGGTTTATTAGGTCCGAACGGCGCCGGTAAAACTTCCTTAATACGAATCATCAATCAAATTACAGCTCCTGATAGTGGCGAAATATTATTTAACGGCGAAAGACTAAATCCAAAGCATGTGGATAGTATAGGTTATTTACCTGAGGAACGCGGTCTCTATAAAAAAATGCCCGTTGGTGAGCAAGCTATGTATTTAGCGCGCTTAAAGGGTTTATCAAAAGCAGAAGCAAAGAAGCGTTTAAAATATTGGTTCGAGAAATTTGAAATGCAAACCTGGTGGAACAAAAAAATTGATGAACTCAGTAAAGGAATGCAACAAAAGGTTCAGTTTATCGTCACCGTTTTACATGAACCACAATTATTAATTTTAGATGAACCCTTTAGTGGTTTCGATCCAATTAATGCGCAATTAATCCGCAACGAAATTTTAGATTTAAGAAAAAAAGGCTCCACTATTATTTTCTCGACCCATAATATGGGAAGTGTTGAAGAGTTATGTGATAATATTGCTTTAATGAATAAATCACAAAAAATATTAGATGGGTTGGTAAGAGATATCCGCAAGGCAAACAAGAAAAATATTTTCAGAATTACCTTTAAAGGAAACATGATGGGGTTCACAAATGCAATTTGGGACGGAGCGAAATTGTTAGAAAGTGGTAAGATAGAAGACGAGAAGGATATGCATTGGGCAGTGATAAAAATGGTTGACGGAGTTAAGACGAGTAGATTATTGCAGGAGTTATTGCCGGTGATAGAAATAATTTCATTTAACGAAGTCATTCCAAGCATGAATGATATTTTTATTTCGAAGGTTAGTGAAGAAAATAATGTAATAGGAACTCAAAGTAATTTTACCGAATAGAAATGGGCAAAATAGGATTAATAATTCACCGCGAAATAATGGCCAAGCTGAGAAGCAAGACCTTTATTATTATGACATTTTTGGCGCCTGTTTTAATCGCCGGATTTTTTGGTGTGATTATTTGGATGAGCATGAATGATAAGGCCGAGCAAAATATTTTGGTGATTGACGAAACCGAATTTTTTAAAGGCAAATTATCAGGTAACGATTATATCACTTTCTCATTTACATCTGCAAGTCTGGATAAATCATTAGATGGTTTTTATGAATCGGATAAAACCTGTCTGTTGTATATCCCTAATAATTTAGTGGAAGGCGCAGGAGGCGCAGTTAAAATTTTCTATAAAAAAGCACCTGGTTTTGCGATTCAATCAGATATCAGGAGACAGGTTGAGAAGATATTGTATGAACATAAATTAAGAGCTAATAATATAGATCCGCAGGTAATTCACAACGCGAACCAATCAGTTAAACTTATTACAGAAAAAGTAAATGAAAAGGGAGAACATGCTGAGCAGACTACAGGCTTCATGAGTATTTTCGGATTTATAAGTGGTGCCATTATGTTTATGTTTATTCTATTGTATGGTATGATGGTTTTCAGAAGTGTGATGGAAGAAAAAACAAATCGTATTGTTGAAATCATTGTTTCCTCTGTTAAACCATTTCAATTGATGCTCGGTAAAATTATTGGTATCGCTATTTTAGGGATTGGCCAGTTTATTACCATGGGAATCATTACAGCTATTCTCTCAACTGTACTTTCTACTAGTTTATTGGGAGATATTAATAAAGACTTGGATAAATTTCAGAAACAACAGGATTTAGTTTATAAAAACGGAACCAATGTAGATTTAGAAAAGTTTGATAAAATGCAAGACAAACTGGAGGTTTTTGAAATTATTCAGCAAGCCGGTAAAATTAATTATGTTGAGATTGCAATTTGCTTTTTACTTTATTTCTTAGGCGGATATTTATTTTACTCTTCCATTTTAGCCGCCATCGGAAGTGCAGTAGATGCTGAAGCCGACGCGCAACAATTTATGATGCCGGTAATGTTACCACTAATAGCAGGTTATTTTATTTCAGCAAAAATGATGACGAATCCCGAGGGGAGCATGGCGTTTTGGGGTTCCATCATTCCGTTTACTTCACCAATAGTAATGATGGCACGTCTACCTTTTGGAGTTCCTGTTTATCAAATTATAATTTCGATTGCATTGTTGTTTGCTTCCTTCGTTGGCACAACTTGGTTAGCCGGAAAAATTTACCGCACCGGAATTTTAATGTATGGTAAAAAAGTTACCTGGAGAGAATTAAGTAAGTGGCTTTTTTATAAGTAAAAAGTTAGAAGTAAAAAGTCAAAAGAATCTTGCGTTAGGGATGCGAAAGGTTTAGTTCTTTTGCCTTTTCGGCAAAAAACCGCAGCGAAGCGTAGCCTGTAGCAGCCCGGGCCGAAGGTAACGCCCAGTATATATTAATTAAATTATTTCTCAGTCAAATAACTTTTCGCAACTTCCCAAACAACAATTCCAATACTTACAGAAATATTTAACGAATGTTTTGTTCCTAATTGCGGAATTTCAATGCTACCATCACAACTATCTATTACTTCTTGTTCAACGCCATAAACTTCATTACCAAAAATGATAGCAATCTTTTCATTTTTCTGATACTTGAAATTTTGCAAATAAGTACTGTTTTCTACTTGTTCAATCGCATAAACTTTATAACCGTTTTGTTTTAATTCTTGAACAGCTTCAATAGTAGTTTTAAAATGCTTCCAACCCATACTTTCAGTTGCACCGAGTGCGGTTTTTTCAATTTCTGCATTGGGAGGAGTGCCCGTTACGCCGCATAAATACACACTTTCTAACAAAAAAGAATCAGATGTTCTAAAGGCAGAACCTACGTTATTGAGACTGCGAACGTTATCCAACACCAAAACAACCGGTAATTTCTTTGATTGTTTAAATTCTTCAACGCTTTTACGTCCTAAATTCTCGTTTTTTATTTTTCGCATAGAGCAAAAATAGCTATCTTTAAGCTTTAAATTTAACAATATTCTTTATTTGTGAAGATCAGCAAAGAGTTTAAAATCGGCGTAGTAGTTATATCTGCAATTGGCGCCTTTATTTGGGGACTTTTCTTCTTAAAAGGTCACGACCTTTTATCTCACAAGTATGTGCTTTACGCAGTTTATCCAAAAATTGACGGTTTAATTGAAGCGAATCCTTTAATGATTAACGGTTTTAAAGTTGGTCAGGTAAATAAAATCGCATTAGTAAAAACGCCGGGTAAATATTTTAATCAGGTATTGGTTAAATTTTTATTGACGGAAGATGTTCAAATTCCAAAACACTCAACAGCACGCGCAGTTAGTTCAGATTTATTAGGATCGAAAGCCGTTGAAATTATTTATAGCACCGAAACTGAATTTGTTTCTTCGGGAGATACATTGTTATCAGAAACAGAAGCAGGATTAAAAGAATCGGTAAATAAACAATTAACGCCATTGCAGAAAAAAGCAGAAGGTTTAATTTCTTCGATTGATTCGGTAATGACGATTGTACAATTTGTCTTGAATGATAAAACCCGTGATAATCTTAGTAAATCGTTCGAGAGTATTAAAAAAGCAATTCAGAGCTTAGAACAAACAGCTTATAAACTAGATGATTTAATCGCCTCTGAAAAATCTAAAATCTCTTCTTTACTTACTAAATTAAATTCGGTAGGAACAATGCTTGAAAAAAATACAGATAAAATTGAAAATGTAATTAGTAACCTAAGTACACTTAGCGATAGTTTAGCGAAAGCAGATATTAAAAAAGCGATTGATGATGCTGATAAAACGTTAGTTGAGTTCAAACAAATATTGGCGCAAATTAACGCTGGACAAGGAACACTTGGTAAGTTGGCTAAGAACGATTCGTTATATAACAACTTAAACAAAACCAGCGAAGATTTAGATAAATTAATGAAAGACCTTCGTATTAATCCGGAGCGTTACATACATTTTTCTGTTTTCGGCAGGAGGGAGAAAGCCAAAAACAAACCTAAACTTTAAAGAGTATTATGGTAAGTTCTATTATTTTTATTGTTCTGTTCTTAGGTGCTTCAGCCTTCTTTTACATCAATGCCAAAAAAGTACGCCGTAATATTTTACTGGGAAAAGATGTTTCCATAAAGGATAATAAAGGCGAGCGCATTAAAATCATGACTTTAATTGCCTTGGGTCAAAAGAAAATGTTTTCTCGTCCTATTCCTGCAATTTTACATTTGTTTTTATATGCGGCCTTCGTCATTACACAAATTGAATTATTGGAAATTGTTTGGGATGGAGCTTTAAGTCATCACCGTGCATTTCGTCCTGCCCTTGGAGGTTTTTATACTTTCATGGTGAGTTTCATTGAGATTTTATCTGTATTAGCGTTTATCGGAACAATAGCATTTCTATCAAGAAGAAATTTATTGAAAGTACCACGCTTAGTAAAAAGCGAATTAAATGGTTGGCCAAAATTAGATGCGAATTTTATTTTATTGGGAGAATTAACGTTGATTTGTTTCATCTTCATGATGAACGGTGCCGATGAAGTTTTATATTCAAGAGGAATTTCTCACGCCGAAAATTTAGGTGATGGTTCTTTAGGTTTAGCAATCAGTTCTCATATTGGTCCAATGTTATTCGGTGGTATGTCAGACGGCGCGCTGCATGTTATTGAGCGCATCGGTTGGTGGGGGCACTTAGCAATGGTATTAGGTTTCTTAAATTATTTACCATTCTCGAAACACATTCATATTTTATTAGCATTCCCGAATACTTATTTCTCAAATCTTTTACCAAAAGGTTCTTTCAAAAATTTATTTGAAGTAACTGATGTTGTAAAACCAAATTTCGACCCATCATATCAACCGGTTTTAGATCCGAATGCTCCTGTAAAGTTTGGTGCTAAAGATGTAACTGATTTAACTTGGAAGCAATTATTAGACGCCTACACTTGTACGGAGTGTGGTCGTTGTACTTCATCTTGTCCGCAAAACATTACAGGAAAAAAATTGTCACCACGTAAAATCATGATGGATACGCGCGATCGCTTAGAAGAAGTTGGGCAAAACACTGACAAGAATAAAGGAACATTTGTTGACGATGGTAAATCTTTATTGGGCGATTATATTAGTACTGAAGAAATTTGGGCATGTAACACTTGTAATGCTTGTGTACAGGAATGTCCAGTGAATATCGATCCACTGGCAATCATTATGAGTTTACGTCAGCAATTAGTGTTAGAACAAAGCGCAGCACCAACTGAATTGAACGGTATGTTTGGGAATATGGAGAATAATGGTGCACCATGGCAATTCTCTCCGGCGGATAGAGCCAATTGGGTAAATGAAAATTAAAAATTGGCGTCTTTGCGCCTTTGCGATAAACAAAAATGAACGATAAGAAAATAATAGTTCCAACAATGGCAGAGATGCTTGCTAAAGGCGAGACTCCTGAGATTTTATTTTGGGTAGGTTGCTCTGGTAGTTTTGATGATCGCGCTAAAAAAATCACAAAAGCTATTGTGAGAATTCTAAATCACGTGAATATTAAATTTGCGATTTTAGGAACAGAAGAAGGTTGTACAGGCGATCCTGCAAAACGCGCAGGAAACGAATTCCTATTCCAAATGCAAGCGATGCAAAACATAACTGTTATGAATGGTTATGGTGTGAAGAAGATCGTGACGGGTTGTCCGCACTGCTTTAATACAATAAAAAATGAATATCCTGAATTAGGAGGGAAATACGAAGTTGTTCATCATACACAGTTAGTTCAGGAATTAATTAATTCAGGAAAACTAAAAGTACAAGGTGGAGAATTTAAAGGGAAGAAAATTGTTTATCACGACCCGTGTTATTTAGGTCGCGCTAACGATGTTTACGAAGCACCTCGTGAAGTGATTCAGAAATTGGATGTAGAATTAACGGAAATGAAACGTAGTCGCGCTAACGGCTTATGTTGCGGTGCCGGTGGCGCACAGATGTTTAAAGAAGCTGAAAAAGGAACTAAGGAAGTAAATAATGAGAGGGCAGAGGAGGCATTAGCTTTAAATCCTGATGTAATTGCAGTTGGTTGTCCGTTTTGTAATACGATGATGACAGACGGCGTAAAGCATTTTAATAAAGAAGACAAAACAAAAGTGTTGGATATTGCTGAGTTGATAGCTTCGGCAAACGATTTATAAATTGATGATGAAATTCAAATTCATATTTTTTATTAGCGTAATTTCTATTCTGGTTTCGTGTTCTCCAAAAGAAACTACTGAAGAAGTTGTTGTAACGAAAAATGATTCTATTCTTGACAAGCTTAATTCTCCTGAATTAAAAGCGATTAATGAAGCTTTATTAAAGGATTCTAATAATGATTCATTGTATAACGAGAGAGCTCGTATTTACATTAGCTTAAAACAATTTGATGAAGCTTTGGGTGATGCAGCACGCGCAATTAAGTTAGATAGTACAAAGGCAAGAAACTATGTTAGATTGGCCGATGTTTATTTTGCAACTAACAAAACCAGATTTTCGAAGGAAACTTTAGAAGCGGCCGTGAAAAAATTTCCGGAGAGCACGGAAGCACTTTTAAAATTAGCTGAGTTATTTTATTTGGTTCGTCAGTACGAAAATGCGATTACCCACATCAATAAAGCATTAAAGGTTGATGAAAATATGGCGAATGCTTATTATTTAAAAGGTTCTGTATTTAAAGAGATGGGTGATACTGCAAAAGCTATTTCAAGTCTGCAAACAGCAATTGAACAGGATCCGAAATTTTTCGATGCTTTTTTAGATGCGGGAATTTTGTATGCGTCAAGAAGAAATCCTTTGGCATTTGAGTATTACGATAACGCTTTACGTTTGAGGCCAAATAACGAAAACGTATTGTTTGCAAGGGCAAGATTATTACAGGATTTAAATAAAACAAATGAAGCAATCGCGGCTTACAAAGAAATTCTTACCCTTAATAAAAGTAATGATGGCGCCTTGTATAATTTAGGAGCTATAAGTTTTGGTAAGCTAAAAAAGACAAGCGAAGCCATTGATTATTTTTCTAAAGCCATTGCTGTTAATCCTGAATATGTTGAAGCTTATTTTGCAAGAGGTGTTTGTTTTGAAGAGCTGAAAGATTTTAATAATGCAAAGGCTGATTATAACATGTGTTTGCAAATCATCAAAAATTATGAACCGGCAATTGCTGCGTTAAATAGTTTACCCAAAAAATAATTACAATTCTTTCATTAATGTTTTGTAAAGCGTCATCATGCTTTCAATATCTTTTTTGTGAACTTTTTCATTGGGAGAATGAACGTGTTGTTCGCCGGCGCCAATAAAACACCAGTCCCAGGGATATTCTGCCATTTGTAATTCTTTAGCATCGCTTCCGCCACTTCCTTCAACTTCTAATTGATACAGTAATTTATTTTTAGAAGCAATTTTTATGATTTTGTTCACGAAACTTCTTCTTGGCACTAAACTATCACGCATCGAAATTACAGCCCCTTTTCCCGGGTGAACACCATCGGAAATCCAAGAAATATCAGAAATTAAAGCTTGAGAAATTTTATGCTTCTCAGCTAAATATTTTTGTAAATAAGAAACACTTCCCCCGCCGTGTTCTTCCCAACAACTAAAAACAATGGCGCCGTCTTTTAAAGTCTCTGCTAATTTTAAAGCATTGTAAACTCCCAAACGGTTATCCATATAGCAACATTGAACGTAATCTTTATCCTCACGCCAATTAGGTTTGAAGGTGAGTTCTGTTCCTGTTTCAAGATCGCGTTTGTAAGTGTATTCTAATTTCAAATAACCCTGCTTGTCTTTAGTTGATTTTAATTTTACTTCAGCTTTTCCTTTACTATCTATACCAACTAAAGAAATTCCATTATCTGTAACAGGCCCGCCAATTTTTACTAATTGTTTTCCATAGCGAACGGTAAAACCAATACTATCTAAATGTGCAAAAACTGCAGTTCGTGGCTTTCCAAAAATCAAAATAATACAATCCTGAAAACCTTTACCATGAATAATTTTTGGTTTATGTTTCCAATTTTTTTTATGCTTTTGAATGTAGTTTAAAACAAAATCTTTCATGGGTAATTCATTTCCGGATGGGGCATGAATAGAGCACATATTTTTTAAAAGTTGGAATTCTGAAGTGGTGGATTTTGACATAAATAGGATATATAAGCACTAAGATAAAGGCAATTAATCTAATTAGCCAAACTCATGCAATATTCTATTAAAAGCATTTATTTCATTCACTCATTTTCGGTATTTGGTGGAACCGCCTTAATTTTGAGTAAAGTCTACCTTATTATTAGGCGTTTTTAAGGCAAATGATGCTGATTCCCATATCTTTGAATCGAAGAATTTATGTTAAAAATCAATATTTTACCTCACATACAACAACCCATGAGAAAATCAATTAAAATCGCTCTAGTTTGCTTAAGTCTTTTATCGTTAAATTATTTAAGTGCTCAAGTAACAAGACAAAATCAATGGAGTGGAGTTCCATGTACTGATTGTGCTACCCCTTCACAAGGTTCAACCCAAAAAGGCGGATCAAACACGGTTCAAAACGGAAACGGAACGATTGCAACGTCTTATACTGTTTCTCAATGTGGTTTAGGTTTTACAACTGCTTCAGTTCGTTTAAATCGCAGAAGTTTTTCATTTACTCCTGCACAAGGTGTTCTTCAGCCTGCTACAATGACAATTAGTGGTATCCCACCTTGTCGTACTATTGTAAAAGCCTTTTTATATGTTGGTGGATCGGGTAATGGTGTGGCTGTTACGGCAACTATTGTAAATCCTGCCTTAGCAACAAATGCTTATCCTATGACTTTGATCGGTTCACATGTTGATAAATGCTGGGGATATTCAGGAACTCATAACTATCGTGCGGATGTTACTTCATGTATTACCGGAAACGGAAATTATGTACTTAGTGGAATTCCTTGTTTAGGTGCAACACCAAATGATATGGATGGCGCTACTTTAATTATTATATATTCTGATCCTTCTCAAACTTTTACCGGACATATGGTTATTGGTGATGGTTGTCGCGAAGTATCCGGTGGTACTATTACTAACACTTTAACAGGATTTAGTGTTTGTGGTGCAGCCAATTCAACTCAAAACTTTGTGATTGTTTCCGACCTTCAAAGAATTGCAAATACGGGAGTTAATCTTAATTCTACAGTTGTTAATTATACTTATCCCCAAGCAAGTAATAACGTTTGGGATTATATTCAACAACCCGGAGCTGCAGCAACAGCCGGACAAACTTCGGCAGTTTATGGTTTTAGTAACGCAAGTGATTGCTATAATTTTGTTGCAGCCGGTATGTATTACAGAACTGCTTGTCAGGTTTGTTCTTCTCCTGCATTAACAATTACACCGGTTACAACTTCATCTTGTTCTGCAGGTTCAGCAACAGCTAATGTTGTTGGTGGTACTGGTCCGTATAATTATACATGGAGCCCAACAGGTGGTAATGCGCAATCGGTTTCTTCTGTTCCTACAGGAAATTATACAGTTACTGTAGCGGATGCAACAGGTTGTAATGTTGGAACTGCAACTATCGCTATCAATGCAGCTTCAGGACCAACAATTACAGCAACCAACAATGCATCAGTTTGTACAGGTGGCTCAGCTAATTTAGTAGCCAACGGTGCATTAACTTATACTTGGTCGCCAAGCGCAACTTTAAATACAGCATCAGGACCAAACGTTATAGCAACTCCTCCTGCAACTCAGGTTTATTCTATTAGTGGTACAAATGCGGCAGGTTGTGTTTCTACAATAACTACACAAGTTATAGTAAATGCAATTCCTGTAGTTACAGTAAATAATCCTGGAACATGCGTAAATCAAACCATTAATTTAACTTCAACAGGTGGCGGTACTTATTCGTGGACTGGTCCTATGGCGTTTACCTCTTCAGCACAAAATCCTAATATACCGAGTGCCGTTACAGGAATGTCAGGAGCGTATACTGTTTTAGTTACAAGCGCTGCCGGTTGTACAATGTCTGCTGTTTCTAACGTAACCGTATTCCCACTGCCAAATCCAAACATTACAAGTAACAGTCCTGTTTGTGCAGGTGGTACTTTAAATTTATTTGGAACAGGTGGTGCAACTTATGCTTGGAGTGGTCCTGGTTATGTTGGTGCTGCACAAAATCCTGTTATCAATAACGTAACTGCAGTTGCAAATGGAGTTTATACTTTATTAGTTTCTTCAGGAACTTGTACTGCAAGTACTACTTTCACAGTAGTTATTAATCCGGTTCCTGTATTTAGTTTTGCAGGAAGTAATGTTTTATGTAACGGACAAAGCAACGGAACTTCAACTGTGAATGTAACAGTTGGTACAAGCCCATTCAATTATCAATGGACAACTTCACCAATGCAAACTTCTCAAGTTGCAAGTAATATTCCTGCAGGAACTTATTCTTGTACTGTAACAGATGCTAATAATTGCTCAAGTATTTCTTCAACACAAATTACAGAGCCAACACAGTTTAGTGTTGCAATTAGCAGCGCAACACAATCTGCTTGTGCTAATACACCGATTACTGTTAATGCTATCGGTGCAGGTGGTACCGGTCCTTATTCTTATAACTGGGTATCGGGTCCGTCAACAGGAGTTTATTCTGTTAACGAAGCGCTTTCAGGAAATTACATGTATGTAGTAAATGCGGTTGATGCGTTTAATTGTCCTGCAACTGCAAATATTAACTTAACATTCTTCCCCTTACCAAACGTAAATGCGAGCAGTGCTACAATTTGTGCTGGTCAAACTACCTCTTTAATTGCAACAGGAGCTACAAGTTATATATGGCAGCCGGGTAATATAACAGGAAGTTCTTATCCGTTTAGTGGAAGTACATCCGTTAACGTAAGCGTAGTTGGTACAGCTAATGGTTGTAGTAATACTGCAACAGCGAGTGTAAATGTAAATCCAAATCCAACTGCAAATATTAATACTGGTACAGCTAACGGTTGCGTGCCTACTTGTGTTGAGTTTAATGCCGCAAATTCATCAGCAGGTATAGCAAGTTATAATTGGATATTAAACGGAGCTGGTATTACAGGTTCTGTAAACGGAGCATATTGTTTTGACGAAGCGGCTTCTTATACTTTAGGATTAACTATTTTTGATGGAAATGGTTGTACTAGTACGATTACACCAGTTACTATTACAATTCATCCGATACCGGTTGCAGACTTTAACCACGCGCCAATTAAACCAATTGTAAATCAAGATCCGTTTGTGACATTTACTGATGCTTCTTATAATGCAACGATTGTAAGTTGGAACTGGTATTTTATGAATACAGCGCAGTATACTTCAATTGAACAAAATCCAACATTTGGATATTTGGAGCCGGGAACTTATCCTGTTGTATTAGTTGTGAAGAGTGATTTTGGTTGTGTTGATACTTTGGTTCGTCCTTTAGTTGTTATGGAAGATTTTGGAATTTATGCACCAAATGCATTCACGCCGAATGGAGATGGGTTAAATGATATTTTCCAGCCAAAAGGTTTTGGTGTTGTTGATTATGAATTAAATATTTATGACCGTTGGGGTGAGAAAGTATTCTCGACAAAAAAGTTTGAAGAAGGTTGGGATGGGAAATTTATGGGACGTAAAGGTGATATTATTGAAGAAGGAACTTATACTTGGTTAATAAATTGTACAAGTGTATTCGGAAAATCACATGAATTAAAAGGTCATGTTACTTTGATAAAATAAATTTCAAATAATTTTAATCAAAAGGGAATCAGAAATGGTTCCCTTTTTTTGTGATAATAAATTTAATTACGGCCTTAACTGAAGGTTAATTTATTAGAAATCATATTCTTCAATTAGTCAATTTTGCTGGTTAATATCTTGTTAATATTGTTCAAACCTATGTTTGTTTGAGTGAAATAGAGGTTATTTTTAGTTATTGCTATTTAAAATCGGGTAGCTTTTTGTTAAATTTATAAGAATAGCATTAGCTTTTTAATCAGATACTTACATAGCCCCTTGTTCCATGAAAAAATTAATCACAACCAGCCTGTTTTTTTTAGCAATTTGTTTCTTCAATCTATTGAATGCCCAGAGCCAGTGGAAAGGTGTTCCTTGCGATGATTGTGTTAATCCTCAGTCTAATCAAAAAGGCAATCCTAATCAAGTACAAAATGGTAATGGTACAATAGCAACCAGCTATACAACTACAGCTTGTGGTTTAGGATTTACAACTGCTTCTGTACGTTTAAACAGACGTTCCTTTGGTGGTATGACTGTGCCTCTCGGTGTTCTTCAACCGGCAAACATGGTTGTGAGTGGTATCCCTTCGTGTTTCACAATAGTAAAAGCTTTTTTATATGTTGGTGGTTCGGGTAACGGAGTTGCTATCACTGCAAATATTACAAATCCTTTATTAGTAGCAGGTGCTTACCCAATGACAATGATTGGAACGCATACTGATAAGTGTTGGGGTTATTCAGGTACTTACAATTACCGAGCAGATGTTACAGCTGCTATTACAGGAAACGGAACTTATGTATTAAGTGGAATTCCATGTTTAGGAACTACACCAAATGATATGGATGGCGCTACTTTAATTATTATGTACACCGATCCTACTCAAACTTTCACTGGACATATGGTTATTGGTGATGGTTGTCGTGAAGTTTCAGGTGGCACAATCACAAATAATATTACAGGATTTAATGTTTGCGGCGCAACAAATTCAACTCAAAACTTTGTTATTGTTTCCGATTTGCAACAAATTGCCAATACACCTATTAACTTTAATTCAGCAGTTTCTAATTATACATGGGCAAGTGCAAGTAATAACGTATGGGATTACATTCAACAACCAGGAGCTCCTGCAACAGCGGGACAAACTTCTGCCACTTATGGTTTTAGTAATTCAAGTGATTGTTACAACTTCGTAGCGGCGGGTATGTATTACCGCACCGCATGTAATGTTTGTACTGTTGCCTCTAATTTAACTGTTACTGCTGTAACCTCTTCATCATGTGCTGCTGGTTCTGCTACTGCAACTGTGTCCGGTGGTACCGGCCCTTATACTTATACATGGACTCCAACAGGTGGTAATACTGCTACTATTACAGGTGCTGCTACAGGAAATTATACAGTTACTGTAAGAGATGCTACAGGTTGCAAAACAGGAACTGCTGTTGTTGCCATTACATCTGCTTCTGCACCAACACTCGCTATAACTGGTAACACTACTATATGCGCAGGTCAATCAACAACTCTAACGGTCAGTGGGGCTAGTACATATACATGGTCGCCGGGCGCTTCGTTAAATACAACAATTGGTAACGTTGTCGTCGCCACCCCGCCAACTACAACAACGTATTCTATTAGTGGTACAAGTACTGCGGGTTGTGTTTCTACACGAACCATGCAAGTGGTGGTTAATCCTCTTCCTGTTCCTGTTGTAGGAAGTAATAGTCCATTGTGTGCCGGACAAACTTTAAATTTAACATCTACCGGTGGGGGAACTTATTCTTGGACCGGACCGAGCGCATTTTCATCAGCATTACAAAATCCAACAGTGCCTTCAGTAACATCTGCTAATGCGGGTATTTATACTGTTACCGTTACAACTTTAGGTTGTACAGGTGTTGGAACTGTAAACGTAGTTGTAAATACACCAACAAGTTCTGCAAGTAATACCGGGCCATATTGCGCCGGACAAACCATTCAATTAAATACACCGGCAGCTACTTCATTTACATGGACTGGGCCTAGTGCATTTACTTCAGCTTTACAAAACCCAACCATTCCTGCTTCAACAGCAGCTATGACAGGTGTGTATTCTGTTACAGCATCTACAGGTGGTTGTATTTCTACTGCTACAACTTTAGTAACTGTTAATGCATTACCTGTAGTTGCGCCAACAAATACAGGGCCGTATTGTCCTGGTAATACCATTCAATTAAATGTTGGTTCATCTACTTCTTATACTTGGACTGGACCGAGTGCATTTAGTTCTAACTCGCAAAATCCAACACAAACCAATGCGCAAACAACAAACGGAGGTGTTTACACCGTTAGTTTAACAAGTGCTCAAGGATGTGTAAACAGTGGAACAACTATGGTAGTTGTAAATCCTTCTCCTGTTATTGTAATTGGAAGTAATAGTCCGGTTTGTATTAATACTTCAATCAATTTGACTTCTACAGGTGGCGGAACTTATTCTTGGACAGGTCCAAATGCATTTACATCAGCACTACAAAATCCAACAATTCCTGCAGCAAGTGTTGTTAATGCAGGTGTTTATAATGTAACAGTTACTACTTTAGGTTGTACAAGTACAGCTTCAGTTAATGTTATTGTAACTACGCCTACAACTTCTGCATCTAATACAGGCCCTTATTGCGCAGGAACAACAATTAATTTAAGTGCGCCTGCTGCAACTTCATATACTTGGAGCGGCCCGGGCGGATATACATCCAATTCACAAAATGCAACACAACCTTCTTCTACACCTGCTATGTCAGGAACGTATAGTGTAATTGTTTCAATTGGTACTTGTACAGCAAGCGCTACTACAAATGTTATTGTAAATGCTCTACCTGTTCCAACTGCTAATAGTAACAGTCCGCTTTGTGCAGGACAAACTATTAACTTGACAGGAGCTGGTGGAACAACTTATACTTGGACAGGTCCTGGTTCTTTTAGCTCTAACTCTGCAACACCTTCTATTCCTACAGCTTCAGTTGTAAATGGTGGTAATTATATTTTAACTGTTACTGATGCTAACGGCTGTACTAACACTGCAAATACAATTGTTGTGGTAAATGCATTACCTACAATTGCAGTAACAAATCCAACTACTTGTGTAAACACAACAATTAACTTAACAGCTAATGGTGGTGTTACTTATGCTTGGACTGGTCCGGGTGGATTTACTTCAGCAGCTCAGAATCCAAATATTACAGGTGCGCAATTAACTATGTCGGGAGTATATGTGGTGACCGTTACAGATGCAAATGGTTGTATAAATACTGCAAACGCTAACGTATCAGTATTACCGTTACCAAATCCAAATATTACTAGCAACTCTCCTGTTTGTGCTGGCGGTACTTTAAATTTATTTGGAACAGGTGGGGCTGTTTATGCTTGGAGCGGACCGGGTTATGTAGGTGCTGCTCAAAATCCTGTTATCAATAATGTAACTGCTGTTGCAAATGGAGTTTATACTTTATTAGTTTCTTCAGGAACTTGTACAGCCAGTACAACTTTCACTGTAGTTATTAATCCGGTTCCTGTATTTAGTTTTGCAGGAAGTAATGTATTATGTAACGGACAAAGCAACGGAACTTCAACTGTAAATGTAACTGTTGGAACAGGGCCATTTAATTATAACTGGAGTACAATCCCAACGCAAAACACTCAGGTAGCTACGAATTTAGTTGCAGGAACCTATTCTTGTGTGATAACTGACGCTAACAATTGTACAAGTGTTGCTTCTACACAAATTACTCAACCAACTCAGTTTAGTGTTTCTATCAACACAGCTACATTCTCAGCTTGTGCAAATACACCAATTAATATTAACGCAATAGGAGCAGGTGGAACCGGACCATACACTTACAATTGGGTTTCAGGTCCGGCTGTAGCACCATATTCAGTTAATGAAACAATTGCAGGAAATTATATTTATACTGTAAATGCGGTGGATGCATTTAATTGTCCTGCTACTGCTAATATTAATTTAACCTTCAATCCTCAACCTACAGTAACTGCAACAAGCGCAACTTTATGTGCGGGTCAAACAAACGCGCAATTGGTAGCAAGCGGAGCAACTACTTATGTTTGGCAGCCTGGTAATGTTACCGGATCAACTTATCCATACAGTGGAAATACTTCAGTAAACGTAACTGTGGTAGGAACATCTAATGGCTGTAGTAGTTCTGCGAATACAGCCATTATGGTTAATCCAACTCCAAATACAAACATAACAGTTGGTAACGCTAAAGGTTGTGTTCCAACATGTGTAACATTTAGTGCAGGTGGCGCTTCTAACATTACAAGTTATGGTTGGATATTAAATGGAGCAGGAATTACCGGCTCAGTAAACGGAGCATATTGTTTTGATGAAGCCGCTTCTTATACTCTTGGATTAACAGTGATGGATGCTAATGGTTGTACCGGTACCGTTGTGCCAGTAACAATTGATATTTATCCTCAACCGGTGGCAGATTTTAATCACGCACCAATTAAACCGATTGTTAATCAAGATCCATTTGTAACATTTACAGATGCATCATATGGCGCACCAATTGTAAGTTGGAATTGGTACTTTATGAATACTGCTCAATACACATCTATTTTACAAAACCCAACTTTCCCATATACAGAACCGGGAACTTATCCAGTTGTTTTAGTTGTGAAGAGTGATATGGGATGTACAGATACTTTAGTTCGTCCGTTAGTAGTTGGTGAAGACTTTGGAATTTATGTTCCAAATGCGTTTACGCCAAATGGTGATGGCATGAATGATATCTTCCAACCAAAAGGATTTGGTGTTGTTAAGTATGAATTAAATATTTTTGACCGCTGGGGTGAAAGAGTATTCCACACCACAACTTTCGAAGAAGGTTGGGATGGTTCATTCCAAGGTCGTGGAAAAAATGGTATTGAAGAAGCCTCTTATACTTGGTTAATTAATGCCACTAGTGTATTCGGAAAATCACATGAACTTAAGGGACACGTGACTTTGATTCGATAAAAAAATAACAAGTTAAAGGGAAGTGCACACTTCCCTTTTTTTTATACTTAAAAACAAATATTGCATGATAAAATTTTACCATTCAGTTACATTATTTTTTCTGATTTTTATTTCAGGCTCAGTATTCTCTCAATACGAAAATCGTATCCCGGGAACATCTAATAATATTTCGCATTTCAATTATAAATTGCAGCCCGCACAAATTGCAAACGGTAACGGAACCATCACTACCAGTTACACAACATCAGCATGCGGTTTAAATTTTACTCAAGCATCGGTGCGTTTAAATCAGCGTGTGTTTTCTATTAGTCCTGCAACTGGTGTTGTTCAACCTGCAACATATAGTATTTCCGGCATACCTTCTTGTGCAGTAATTGTAAAAGCATTTTTATACGTTGGCGTTTCAGGTGTGGGTAGCGGATTTGGCGCTTCTGTAACAAACCCTGTAAGTACCACATCTGTATTCCCTATGTCAATTATTGGCGCTCATATTGATAAATGTTGGGGTTATGCCGGCACTTATTCTTATAGGGCAGATGTTACATCTATAATTTCCGGCAATGGAAATTATGTTATTAGTGGTATTCCAGTTGGTCCTGGAAATGATGCTGATGGTGCGACTTTGTTTGTTATATACAGTGATCCAACACAAAATTATACAGGAAGTATTGTAATTGCTGACGGCTGTTATGTTTCAATCGGCTCGCCGGTTTCTGCAACAATTTCCGGATTTAACGTGTGCAGTACACCATCGTTAACTACAAATTTTATGCTTGTTGGCGATTTGCAAAGAAACAATGCATCGTCAATTCAGTTAAACTCATCGGCCTATAATTTTTCTTATCCTGCAGCCAGCCAAAACATTTGGGATTTTATTCAAGCACCGGGAGCAGCTGCGGTATCCGGACAAACCTCTGCTGTTTACGGTATAAACACCACAAGTGATTGTTATAGTTTTGTGGCAGCCGGAATGTATTATCGCACAAGTTGTAATATTTGTATAGCACCTTCATTATCAATTTCAACAGCAGTTTCTTCATCGTGCACTGTAGGTTCTGCAACTGCAACTCCTACAGGTGGAACGGGCCCGTATACTTATACATGGAGCCCAACAGGTGGAAACGCATCTACTATTACAGGTGCAGCAACCGGAATTTATACAGTAACAGTAAAAGATGCTTCGTGTTCGGTAGGAACTGCAACCATTGCTATTTCTGCTTCACCAACTGTTGCTGTTTCAAATAATACAATTTGTTCAGGAAGTACCACCACACTTTTAGCAACGGGCGCAACAACATATTCATGGAGTACAGGCGCAACAACTTCACAAATTGTAGTTTCTCCAACAGCAACAACAATTTATACAATTACAGGAGCTAACGGTCCGTGTACAGATACTAAAACAGTTTCAATAACTGTTAGTACTGCTCCGGTAGTAAATGCCACCACCAGTAACAGTTTTATTTGTGCCGGACAAACGGTTACGCTTTCGGCTACAGGTGCTGTTTCTTATACCTATAATCCGGGAGGAATTACCGGAAATCCAATTGCTTTAAATCCAACATCAAGTGTTACTTATACAGTGTTAGGAAGTAATGGTTCGTGCGAAGGCTTTGCTTTAATTACCCAAAGTGTTTCGGCTTGTACGGGCATTTCCCAATCACCACTAAATTCGCTTCTATTCGGAGTGTATCCAAATCCAAACAAAGGAGAGTTTGTTTTGAGTCTTACTAATTTAAGTGAAACTAATGTGGTTGAAATTTATAATGGTATTGGACAATTAGTTAAAAAACAAATTGTAAAAGAAACTACAAATAAGATCTCTATAGACGACCAGCCTGACGGGGTTTATTATCTGAGGATTATTCAGAATGAGAATCAGGTTTATAGAACAAGAATTATTAAGGAATAAACTTAATAGGTAATAAGAAGAATAGAAATAACAGCAAGGAGAACTCCCAGTAGATTTTGAGTACTTAGCTTTTCTTTAAATATTAAAAAGCCGACTAAAGCTGTTAATACTACATTCGAAATATTAAGTACCGGAAATAATTGCGCGCTGCTAAAAATATTTGCTTCCAATGATTTTAGAATAAAAAAAATACTAAAGTAATTTGGTATCCCTAAAACAATTCCGCCAATCAAACTTTTTAATTCAAATTTTGTACTTCCTTTTGGTTGTTTAAAAAACTGAAATGCTAAAACACACATCCCAATAACAAACGCACTGGCAAAAATACCTATGCTAAATAAATCACTATGCACTGGCAAAGTAAATAAGTAAGTTTTAGCAGCGTTAATGCCGGTATCAATCAAGCCGCTCCCAATAAAAACTAAAGCAGGGAGCCATAATAAGGTTTTAGAAGTGTGATGTTCTGTTCTGTTGCGTTTGTTGGTGAAATACACTGCTATTAAAGCCAAAATAATACCAATGACTTTCATCGTATTAAATGGTTCTCCAATAAAAATGATAGAAAATAAAACTGGTATAACCACACTCATTTTGTTCGCCACCGAAGCAGCGGCAATACTAATTTTTTGAGCGGTTAATGAAATTAAATAAAACACAGAGATGAATAGAAATCCCAAGGGTAGACAAACATACAGCCAGGATGTTTCGCTGATTAAATTAAAATCTATTTTATGTTGCGAGAAGAAAAAACCGGTCAAAGCAGCCGTAATATAATTGGTAATGATAGCGTGAAAGGTATTGACCTTGTACTTTTCAAAGAGTTTAAAAACACTCAATAAAAAAATGCTGGTGAGAATAGCTAAGACAATATAAATCATCTTAAACTAAATTATTTATGGTGAATAAATTATCTGCTCCTGATTTTTGTTGATGCGCTTTATTTAAATCGAATGCAGGCGCTTTAATACCACTTCCAAAATTTTTATCAGGGTTAATAAATACACGCGCTTCATCCCATAAATTTTCATTGATAAAACTTTGGAGTAGGGTAGTGCCGCCTTCAATAATTAAACTCGAAATATTTAAAGTACAAAGTGTATTCAAAACCTGTTCTAATACTTTTGTGCTAAAATCAATTTTGAAATAGTTTATAGTATTTGTTGAGGCTCTCTCTAACCCTGTAAACACAAGGGTTTCGGCGTTAGTATTAAAAATGGCTGAATCTGATTTTAATTTTAATTCTTTATCTAAAACAATACGTAATGGATTTTTCCCTTCTGCTAAACGAACTGTTAATTCAGGATTATCATTTAAAACTGTGTTTGTTCCCACCATTATAGCTTGTTCTTGTGCCCGCCATTCATGGACTAATTTTTTACTTTCTTCTCCCGTAATCCAATTCTCACTTTTATTTTGAGGCATTGGATTTTTACTAACGAATCCATCATTAGTTTGCGCCCATTTTAAAATAATGTAAGGTCTTTTCTTTTCATGAAATGTAAAAAATCGTTTATTTAATTCGCGACCTTCAGCTTCTAAAACTCCAGATTCAACTTCAATTCCTGCTTTCTTTAATCGTTCAATTCCTTTTCCACCCACCAAAGGATTTGTATCTGTATTACAAATCACCACCTTTTTAAATTTTTTCCTCACCAATAAATCAGAGCATGGCGGAGTTTTTCCCTGATGCGAGCAAGGTTCTAAATTCACATATAAAGTACAGTGGCTAAAATCAAAACCGGGACCTAATACATTAATGGCGTTAACTTCGGCATGGGCTTTTCCGTATTCTTTATGATAACCCTCAGCAATTATTTCCCCGTCTTTCACAATAACACAACCCACCAATGGGTTAGGCGCCACTTGTCCCAGTCCCTTTAGGGCCAGCTCAAAGCAGCGTTTCATATAGTGTTCGTTGGGCTTCATTTCAGGGTAAATTTATTGCAAATCTTTGTAATATTTAGCCATTTTTTATCTCGAACAAATTAGTAATTTTACCTGAATAATTTTGTACCGCCATGTTTGATAATTTAAGTGATAAACTCGACCGCGCCTTTAAAGTTTTAAAGGGTCACGGAAAGATTACAGAAATTAACGTTGCTGAAACGTTGAAAGAAGTTCGTAAAGCATTACTCGATGCCGACGTTAACTTTAAAGTTGCTAAGCAATTTACGGATACAATTAAAGAAAAAGCTTTAGGACAAAATGTATTAACCTCTGTTTCTCCGGGGCAACTCTTAATTAAAATTACACATGATGAATTGACGACCTTAATGGGTGGTCAGAAAGAAGATATTTTCTTAGGCGGAAATCCAACCATTATTTTAATGAGTGGTTTGCAAGGTTCTGGTAAAACAACTTTTACAGGAAAACTCGCGAATTATTTAAAAACGAAAAAAGGAAAAAATCCTTTAATGGTAGCTTGCGACGTTTACCGTCCGGCTGCGATTGATCAGTTACATGTTTTAGGAGAGCAAATTGGAGTAGATGTGTTCTCGAACAGAGAAGAAAAAAGTCCGATCAAAATTGCTGAAGCTGCTTTAAAACAAGCAAAAGAAAACGGAAACTCAGTGGTGTTAATAGATACCGCGGGTCGTTTAGCGATTGATGAGATGATGATGAATGAAATTTCGGACTTGAAAAAAGCGATCAAGCCAAACGAAATTTTATTTGTAGTAGATGCAATGACCGGGCAAGATGCGGTGAATACTGCAAAAGCCTTCAATGATAAATTAGATTTTGATGGTGTTATATTAACCAAATTAGATGGTGATACACGTGGTGGTGCAGCTCTTTCAATTAAATCGGTAGTAAACAAACCAATTAAGTTTGTTGGTACAGGTGAGAAAATGGAAGCGTTGGATGTGTTCTATCCTGAACGTATGAGCGATCGTATTTTAGGAATGGGTGACGTTGTTACTTTAGTTGAGCGTGCACAGGAACAATATAACGAGGAAGAAGCAAGAAAGTTATCGAAGAAGATTGCGACTAATAAATTTGATTTGAATGACTTTTTAAGTCAGCTGCAGCAGATTAAAAAAATGGGTAACATTAAGGATTTAGTTGGTATGATTCCCGGTGTTGGAAAGGCGATTAAGGATGCAGATATAAAGGATGATGCTTTCAAACACATTGAAGCTATTATTTATTCGATGACACCTGTTGAACGCAGTAAACCGGAAGTTATCAATGGCGCTCGTCGTCAGCGTATAGCAAAAGGCAGCGGATTAAATATTACAGAAGTAAATAAATTATTAAAACAGTTTGAAGATACCCGCAAAATGATGCGCATGATGAACGATAAAAACGCCATGGCAAAAATGATGCGTAACATGCCTAAAATGCCCGGACAATAACCTTAGCGTCTTTGCGCCTTTGCGAGAAAAATTATGAGCTACGAATTAATCGACGGAAAAAAAATATCATTGCAAATGCAGGAAGAAATTGCTGCAGAAGTAAAAGCATTTGTTGAAAGCGGAGGAAAGGTTCCTCATTTAGCTGCTATTTTAGTGGGTGATGATCCGGCTTCTCAGGCTTATGTGGGTTCAAAAGTTAAGACTTGTGAGAAAGTTGGATTCAAATCTACACTCGTAAAATTTCCGGCGACAATTACTGAGCAAGAATTATTAAATAAGTTAGAAGACTTAAATAACGATAAGGATATTGATGGTTATATTGTACAGTTACCATTACCAAAACATATTGCGGAGCATAAAATTATTGAAGCTGTAAAACCAAGTAAAGATGTAGATGGTTTTCATCCTATAAATGTTGGTCGTTTGGTTTTAGATTTACCGACTTACGTTAGTGCAACGCCTTATGGCATCACTCAATTATTAGAGCGTTACAATATTGAAACTTCAGGAAAAAATTGCGTGGTGATTGGAAGAAGTCATATTGTAGGTTCGCCCATGAGTATTTTAATGGCGAAGAATTCAAAATTCGCAAATTGCACTGTAACACTTTGTCATAGCAGAACAAAAGATTTAAAAGCACATTGTTTAAATGCAGATATCATCATCGCCGCCATTGGTAAACCAAATTTTGTTACCGCTGATATGGTAAAACAAGGTTGTGTTATTATTGATGTTGGAATTAATCGTGTTGATGACGCATCTCTTCCAAAAGGTTATAAATTAGTTGGTGATGTTGATTTTGATAATTGCGCACCAAAATGTTCTTACATAACTCCCGTTCCCGGCGGAGTAGGACCAATGACTATCGCTTCTCTCTTAAAAAACACTTTGCTTGCCGCGAAGAAGGAGATTTATAAGTAGTTGCAATAAATTTCAAAAAAGTCCGTTCAATACCTAATGAAAGTAATTTTCAAGGTATTTATTCTTATTCTTTTTAGTCCAAAAATCTATTGCCAGTGTTTCCCGCCTCCTCCTAATACAACGGCAACAATAACGGGATTATATACTTCCGATATTAATTTACCTCCTGCAAGTATTATTTATATCGCACCTTCTGCAACCGTAACTGGAAACATATATTTAAACAACTCCTCATTATATAATTGCGGCATTATCCTATCAAGCAAAATTGTAATGAAGCAAAGCTTATTCAATCATCAGTATACAATTCAGAATAGTAATTATATTAAATGTGATTCATTAATACTGGATAGCCTTGGTCATCTTCATAATAATGATTCCTTGATTTGCAATCATTTTCAAATGGGATATACCGCTAGCGCTGATAATTATTATTTCATGGAAGCGAAAAGGATTACAGTTGAATCTTGGAGCTGGTTTAGCTCATTGGGATTAGTGAAATCGGATTACATGGTTTTGAAAGGAAATGATACAAGATTTTTGGTTCAGTACGGTAGGGCGGAAATTAAAAAATTATTACAAATCGATAGCTCAGCTACTGTCCATGGTGTTGGTTTTATTTGTGTTGACTCTTGTTTAATAAATAAAGGAACAATCAGCATGGGTAACAATCCGCCTCTATACTCTTATATGAAGGTTTCAGGAATCAGTAACAACTCTGGTTTAATGTTGGGTTTCGATTTTTGTGATTTTACAAACATTGGTTCAGGAGAACCTGATATCAATACTGGAACATTAAGTAGTATTACTTTTTGTCAAACAGAAGGAGAGCTTTGTAATTTTTACTCAACCGAAATAATTGAAAAAGAAAACCCAATAATTAAAATCGGCATTTATCCCAATCCTACAAATGAAATTTTGTTTATAATTGATAATGAAAGATACGATTTAGAAGATGCGAAGCTTGAAGTATACAATTCAATAGGACAAGTAGTTTTATCAGAAACATTCAGCAATAATATTAATGTTTCAAGTCTTGCGCAAGGAGTTTATAGTCTGAGAATAAAACAGAAGTCTGGGCAAATTCTATATTCTAATTTCATAAAGGAATAAAGCTTAGCGTCTCTGCGTCTTTGCGAGAAATATTACTGATCAATATAACTCACCGTCTCAATTGCCGATTTTGATTTAGGTTTCCAGCCCGGCATGTTTAGTAGAATTTTTTCTAATTCTTTTTTACAACCTGTACAATTCTCAAATGTGGTTAAGAATTTTACAGCGGTAACAGTCCCTTTTTCGTTAATAGTTAATTCAGCTTTAAATGCTTTTACATTTGTCTTAAGCATTTCACTTTTATTAATTTCTACTTTCAAATAATCCTGCGGCTTGTAATAAGCGTGATTTCCATACTCAACATTATGTACATAACCACTTTCATCACGTTTCGTTCCTGTTCCACTTGCAACACCGCCAACTACAGTTTGCTGACTAATATTAGCAGGGGAATTCACAGTGCTTTCATCGTTGGCAGCAATATCATCAGAAGCTAAAGCTTCACCGCTCTTTGCTTTTTCTTTTTTAGGAGCTGCACGTTTTTTTACACC
This sequence comes from Bacteroidia bacterium, assembly GCA_018000995.1. Taxonomy (GTDB): domain Bacteria; phylum Bacteroidota; class Bacteroidia; order B-17B0; family Aurantibacillaceae; genus JAHEYG01. The sequence goes on along the minus strand of JAGNIU010000002.1, from coordinate 114,090 downwards.
ACTTACTTTTTCGTTTTCTGTTTGTTTATTGGCATCTAAATTATTTTTCTCATTTGCTTCCTCTTTTCTGTCTTCTGCTTTCTTATCTTCCATTACAACAGGAGAAGAAGCAGGTATATTTCCTGCAGGCGGACCACTTGTAGTTTTTGTTTCCGGTTGTTGCTTAAAATCTTTTTCTGCTTCATTATCTGCAACTGATTGTCCGGGTTTTGTTTCTTTAACCACCCTGCGGGAAGTTAATCCGTCACCTTTATCATCTTCAGTTTTCTTACGACTATCTGTATCCGGAATATCTTTTCCACCACCTGTTGCTGATTTTTCTGCTAATGCATCTGTTGTAGTTATGGTATTTACTTCTCCGCCTTTTCCTTCTGCTTTAGATTCTTCTTCAGTCGGAGCGATATCTGATGGAGGGGTCACTTCATTGGCAATTTGTTCGGTAGTAGGCGCGCTTTCCATAGCCATTTCTTTTTTGTCGCCCATTATATTCATAAAGAAAATACTTAAGCCAACTACCAAAACTAATCCGGCAGCCATACTTAAATACATCATTCCTTTTTTATTCCCGCCTTCTTTATTTAAATATTTCTCGTCAATTTTTTTATTTAACGAGTCAGTCAAATTTTTAGCCAATTCAACATTCTCCAAACTATCAAAACCTTCCAGTGCTTCTTTTTCAAAGTCATCCAGTCCGCTCGAATCGTTGGTTTCAAGTCGCTTTAATAGTTCATCACTATTCGGGGTATGTTTATTAAGCCCTTTGGCCATTTTGTAGTTCCTCTATTTTTAATTTCAAGTTCCGTTTTCCATTTTGGATATAACTCTTTACGGCATTTGTATCGTAACCTGTTATATCCACTATTTCGTTGTATGATTTGTTTTTATAATAAAACAAAATCACACATTGTTTCTGTTCTTTACTTAAACTACTTAATGCACTTTCTAATTGCAAAATAGCATTTTCCTTTTCGTCTGCTTTTGTATTTAGATGATAATCTTGTCCGGAATCCATAAAAACAACATTACTATCCTGAAATTCAATGTCTTTCTTTAACTGAACCGACTTCTTCCTGAGCTCCATCAAGCACATATTTTTGGAGTAGGTATAAAGCCAACTTTTAAAAAATTCGATTTTATGTTTTTTAAGGTCGACGGTTAGTTTTTCGAAAATCTGCATCACCACATCCTGTGCATCATCTTCATTTTTAAGGTATTTTATGCATAAACCTAAAACCAGGTGCGAATAGCGCTTAAAAAGGAGGCCTAAAAATACCGAATCCCCATTCTCAGAATAACGGCTAATGAGCTCGTTATCAGTGAGGTTATTATATTCGGCGTTATACAGCATTTAAACCTAAAATTAGGCATTTTATGAACAAATTAACATATCCAACGGTTAATTATTATTAAATTGGATACACCATAGGCAAATGTTATATTTGTTGGTTATTGTGGCCCGAATTTTGCCACTGATTTTGTATTTGAAACGCTTTATAAAATATTTAGTAGTTATCGTGGTAATAACCAGCAGTTTTGGCTTTGTCCAAACCTTCGATACCAATGCTAAAATTAAAGCTGTATTCCTTTACAATTTTACCCGTTATTTCGAGTGGCCTAGTGCTAAAAAAACAGGCAATTTTATTATTCATGTTGTTGGTAAGAATGAAGCTTTAATGAAAGAGCTTACCAAAATGGCAGAGAGTAAAACTGTAGGTAATCAAAAAATGGAAGTAATAAATACTCCCGCTTTCGATCCTAAGGCAAAACCTCACATGTTATTTTTATTACCGGATGTAAGTAAATCTTTAGGAGATGCAACTTCAAAATTAAAAGGTAAAGGTGCTTTAATTATTGCCGAAAATGCAGGTGCTGCAAAAGGTGGTGCTGCTATCAACTTTGTAGTTATTGAGAATAAACAAAAATTTGAATACAGCAAAAACAGTGCGGTAAAAGCCGGACTAAAAACAAGTGAGGATTTTAAAGCTTTAGCAATAGCAATAGATTAAAATGCGAAATAGAAACGTAACATATTTGTTAGTCGCAATAAGCATCATGCTTAGCACGGTTTCGTTTGCTCAAATTGAAAAATTAGAGCGCGTAATGGAGTGCATAAAAGCAAAAGATGTGAATTGTGCTAAGAGTGCTGTAGATTCAGCATTCATGTCGGCTGAAGTTCGTAAAGACCCTCAGGCTTGGTACTACCGTGCATTTGTATATTATGAACTTGCTAAAAAAGATAAATTCAATTTAAATTCAGCTTACCGCGATACGTCTATAAACTCTATACTTATTTCAAATACTTTAAAACCTGAACAAACTGTATTGGATGCTAATAATCAAATTATAAAAAAACATGCAGAAACCTATTACAATATGTGTATTAAATATTTGTATGATTCATTAAACTACGAAAGAAGTAATTCGGCATATAAGAAATACAAAGAGCATTACTCTTCTGTTGATTCAACAATGGATTTTAAAGCAAAGGATATTGAATATTACAATGGTGTAGGCGCTCACTATTCGGAATTATTTGGTCAAAATACTGCAAAATCTGAATATGGTGAATATGGAAAATTAGCACTGATGAAGGTTTTAGATTTAGATCCGAAAAACATTAGCGCCACATTTAACTTAGGTATCATTTATTATAACCAAGGTGTTAATTTAATTAACTCGATGGATTTGGATACACCTTTAGATAAATTAGAAGTGATTCAGGATAACTCAACAAAATTATTTAAACAGTCGTTACCATTCATGAGTAAAGTATATCAACTCGATCCTAAAAACCAAAAAGCACTCGAAGGTTTACGTCAGATTTACCAAGCATTAAACGATACCGAAAAATCGCTTGAGTTTAACAAGAAGTTGGAAGACGCTAAAAAAGGTAATTAGTAGGATTAAAGAAGTATGGCAATCAGATTTACAATTGGAAGACGAATTGGTACAGGTTTCAGCACCTTAATTGGGTTGACAATCGTAGCATTTGTATTAACGCTTTCCACTGTATATGAAAGTAAAAAGAAAACAGAAGAGGTGGTAGATCAAGTGGCGCCGAGTGTGGCCGCATTAAAAGAGTACAACTTTTTATTACAGCGTTCTCAAACTTTAATTTCCAAATGGTATTACAGTAAAAACGTTAACGATAATGGTCGCGAAGAATTATTAAAATTAATTCAAACGGATTATCCTGCCAAGTGTAAAGATATCCGTGAATTATCGAAGAGTTGGAAAAGCAATGATGAGTTAAAAGCTTGGAAATTTATCGTTAGAAAAACCGATGAGTTGTTCATGATTTATCAGCAGGAAATCATGACACCGCTTAATTCCTTAGAATCTTACGAAGATGTTTCGATTTATTTTTTGGCGAAAGATGCTTTAGATAATTCGGAGGAAAGTTTGAAAAGTATTTATGCTCATCTTGGAAAATTAATTGATTCGAAACAAAAAACTGCAGAAACGGTACGCGATGAAATGTTCTCGTCATTTAATTTTCTTGAACGTTTTGTAAAATATTTAGGAATTATATTAGTGGTAGGTGGTATTTTTGTTGCCTTCTTCACAGCACGTTCAATTGTGAAACCGGTACAGGAACTAAAGAAAATGTTATTGTCGATGGGATTGGGTGTATTGCCAAAAGAACGTATCGATTATCGTAGGGATGAAATTGGTGAGATGGGCGGAGCCCTCAATAGTTTGATAGAGTCGATGGAAAGCACAACCGAATTCGCAAAACAAACCGGTTCGGGTAATTTCGATGCATCTTACAAACCATTAAGCGATCAGGATAGTCTTGGTTTAGCCTTGGTAAAAATGCGTGACGACTTAGCCGAGAACGAACGTTTCCTCGAGCAAAAAGTGGTTGAACGTACCGAAGAAGTTGTTCGTCAGAAAGAAGAAATTCAGAATAAAAACGGTGAGTTAGAAATTCTTTACAAGCAAGTTACAGATAGTATCCATTACGCAAAGCGTATTCAGGAAGCGATTTTACCGCCACCGGCTTTATTCCAACAATTATTACCAAACTCATTTGTATTATACAAACCGAAAGATATTGTAAGCGGCGATTTTTATTGGTTAGATAAAAAAGGCGACAGCGTTTATTTCGCAGCAGTAGATTGTACCGGTCATGGTGTGCCCGGAGCCTTTATGAGTATTGTAGGATCCAATTTATTAAAGGATGCGGTAAACAATACAGATTTGTATGAGCCTGCCGAAATCATGGATAAATTGAACGAGGGTGTAGCCTCCACATTACACGTTGGAATTACTGAAAAGCAAACCAAAGACGGAATGGACATGACCCTTTGCGCTTTGGATTTGAAAAAATTAAAATTGCAATTTGCAGCAGCATTTAATCCATTGTATATCATTCGTGATGGAGAATTGATACAACATAAAGCAGATAAGTTTCCTGTTGGTGCGTTTATTGGCGAGAAGAGAAAGTTTACGAATAATGTAATCGAGCTTAAGAAAGGCGATATGGTTTATATTTTCTCTGACGGATATGCCGATCAGTTTGGCGGACCAAAAGGAAAGAAATTTATGGCCGGAAACTTTAGAAACTTATTGTTAGATGCAAGTAAATTACCGGCTAACGAACAGCGCCATAAACTAAATGAAACCATTGAAAGCTGGAGAGGCGGATTAGAGCAGGTAGATGACATATTAATTATTGGAATTAAAATATAAAAACAAGTCGCAAATAAATTGCATAAATAAAGATTTAAGTTATTTTTGCGGCTCTTATAACACTAGAAAATGGCTCAGTTTGATTTAATAATGCCTAAGATGGGCGAGAGTGTTGCGGAAGCGACGATCATTAAATGGACAAAAAACGAAGGTGACGCAATTAAAATTGACGAAACAGTTTTAGAAATTGCAACCGATAAAGTGGATAGCGAAATTCCCTCGCCATTTGAAGGTACTTTAATTAAAAAATTATTTAAAGAAGGTGATGTTGTTCAAGTAGGAGCAGTAATTGCACAAATCTCTTCGGAGGCCGGGGCAAAAGTAACTGAAACTCCAAAAACAACAGCCCCTGAAACCAATAAAACTGTAATCACAGGAGCAGAAACTAAAACTACACCTGTAACTGCAACAGCAAATGTTGATTTCAGTAAATCTGATAAATTCTATTCACCATTGGTAAAAAATATTGCCAAAGAAGAAGGTGTTAGTATTGAAGAATTAGAAAATATTAAAGGTAGCGGACAAACAGGACGCGTTACTAAAGCAGATATTTTAGCTTATTTGCCCAATAGAAATAAAAGTGTTTCCACTTCTACCTCTACTTCTACACAAAGTAATGGAGCCGCAAAAACACAAAGTTCGGGTGACGGTGCTATGACAATTAATCGTCCCGCGGTTTCTGTAGGTGCTGGTGATGAAATTATTGAAATGGATCGCATGCGTAAAATCATTGCCGATAACATGGTAATGAGTAAACATGTATCGCCACACGTTACATCTTATGTTGAAGCAGATGTAACTAATTTAGTGTTGTGGAGAGAAAAAGCGAAGAAAGAATTTGAAAAACGTGAAGGTGAAAAATTAACATTTACTCCTTTGTTTATTGAAGCAGTTGCAAAAGCAATTAAAGATTTCCCAATGATAAATGTTTCTGTTGACCAAACCGGAACAAAAATTATTAAGCGTAAAAACATTAACATCGGTATGGCAGCAGCTTTACCAAGTGGTAATTTAATTGTGCCTGTTATTCGTAATGCTGACGAGAAAAATCTTATTGGAATTACAAAAGCTGTTAACGATTTAGCATCACGTGCAAGAGCTAATAAATTAACGCCTGATGAGATTTCCGGCGGAACATTTACTCTTACCAACGTTGGTAATTTCGGGAATGTAATGGGAACTCCTATCATTCTTCAGCCTCAAGTAGCAATTATGGCAGTAGGAACTATTAAGAAAAAACCGGCTGTTATTGAAACCCCACAGGGTGATTTAATCGGTATTCGTCACATGATGTTCTTGTCTTTATCTTACGATCACCGAGTGGTAGATGGCTCTTTAGGAGGTACTTTCCTTCGTAAAGTGGCCGATTATCTCGAGGGATGGGATATTAACAGAACTGTTTAAAACTCTTCCTTTATTGTTCGTTTTTAGTCTCCCTAAAACGATTAATACAACGGTTAAAACATAGTTTTTATCTAATATTTACATATATTTGTTTCCTTATAAAAAAAGGAAAAATGAAGAAGTTTTTATTACTGGTTTTCTCTCTTATTTTACTAACAGCTCAAGCGCAGCTTCCAACAGGATCTTACAAAGATTATTTTAAGGAAGGCTCATTTTTGATGCTCGAAGAAAATTATGAATTGGCATTACGCAATTTTTTAAGAGCGTATGAAATGGATTCTTCATCCGCCAACATCAACTACAACGTTGGTGTGTGTTATTTAAAATCATCTAACGAGAAAGCTAAAGCCGAATCTTTCCTTACAAAAGCTGTTACAAAAATTGATAAGAATTATAAAATGGACGACCCTAACGAAAAGGCAGCTCCTCCATTAGCACATTACTATTACGGACAATCACTACACATTAACTATAAATTTGACGAGGCCATTGTACAGTATGATAAATTCGCATCGTTTATTGGAACTGACAAAACCTGGAAAAAAGATTTAGAGTATTACAAAAAGCAAAGTGCATTTGCTAAAGAAGTTGTAGCCGCTCCAATCAATGTTCAAATTTCTAATCTTGGTGATAGCATTAACAGCGAGTATCCTGAATATAGTCCGGTATTAAGTTCGGATGAGAGAACAATCATTTACACAACACGCCGCTCTTCAAGTACCGGTGGAGAAAAAACCCCGGATGGCGCTTTCTTTGAAGATATCGTTGTGTCATACAAAGACGATAAAGGAAAATGGACAAAGCCTGTTGCTTTAAGTTCAAACGTAAATACTAACGGACACGAAGCGTCAATTAATTTAAGTCCTGATGGACAAACTTTAATTGTATTCCGTGACGACGGAGGTAATGGAAATATTTATTACTCAACTTGGGATGGAAAAACTTGGACTTCATTACAAGAGTTCGGTTCTGACATCAACACTAAAGCTTGGGAATCTCACGCTTGTTTAAGTAATGATGGTAACACCATTTATTTTGTTTCAGACCGCGAAGGTGGTTTTGGTGGACGTGATATTTACCGTTGTGTGAAATTACCAAACGGAAAATGGAGTAAAGCTTTAAACGTCGGTCCGGTTATTAATACAGAATACGATGAAGACGGTGCGTTTATGCATCCTGATGGAAAAACATTCTTCTTTGCTTCTAAAGGTCACAAAACCATGGGAGGTTTCGATTTAATGTTTTCGATTTTAGATGAAGACAATAAATTTACTGAGCCGTTTAACTTATGGCATCCAATTAACACAACAGATGATGATGTATTCTATTCAACATCACCTGACGGAAAACGTGCTTACTACTCATCAGCAAAAGACGGTGGTTATGGTGAGAAAGACATTTACATGATTTCAATTCCTGGTCAAACCGAAAAACCTTTAGCATTATTCAGAGGACAAATTATTGCAGCTGAAGGGGAGAGTTTACCTGAAGATATTACTATCATAGTAAGAGATAAACAAACAGGAGAAATTGTAGGTACTTACCGTCCGAAAATTGTAAACGGAACGTTCTCTACTATTTTACCTCCCGGCAAAGAGTATAACTTCTCTTACCAATCAGAAGGTAACGAATTCTTTAACGAAGATGTTTATGTAACTAACGATTTAAGTTACCAGGAGATTCGCAAAGAGATTTCTTTAGAGCCTGTTAAATTATTAGGTAAAGTAAAAGTAAAAGACACCGGCATTACTTTAAATGCAATTGTACTTAACAATACAAAAGATAAAAAACCTGTACCGGGTGCAAAAATCACTGTAACTGATAAGGCAAATGCAGTACAAACTTTTGATGCTGATGAAAAAGGCAGAAAAGATGCAATTGTTTTAGTGGCTGATAATATTTACACTGTAATTGCTGAAAACGGCGGTAAGAAAAGCGCTGTTGCAACTATTAACACAACCGGCATTAAAGGCAGTAAAAATTACACACAGTTATTATTTTTAGATGGTCAGAAACCAACGAGCTTATATAAATTAAGTTTAAATGTTGTTGTTTACAATAATCCTAAACAAAAGAAGCCTGTTGCAGATGCAAGTATTGCTTTAATTGGTAACGATGGAAGTAATTACACAGGAACAACAGATGCTAAAGGTGTTTTAAATAACATTGCTTTAGATTCTGATGTGAATTATGATTTATCAGCTTCAAGCGGTGATGTATCCTCTGAGAAAACATATTTAAGCACCAACAACACTAAAGTAAACAAGGTTTACAAAAAAGTTTTATATGTTGAAACTTCAGGTGTTGCTAAATTACCTGCTACTAAATATGAATTCTACTTTAAGTATAACAAACACCGCGTAGATTCAGTTCAAGATACTTGGACAGCATTTATCGATCGTTTAGTTGAAATCAGTAAGAAAAAATCAATCAACGTTTCTATCGAAGCAAGTGCTTCTAAAGTTCCTTGTATGATTGTATTTAAAAACAATAACGAATTAGCAGCAGCCCGCGCAACAATTACAATGAATAAAATTAAAGATGCAGTTGCTGCAAAAGGTGGCGATGTTTCTAAATTAAAATTCAGTAAACGTTCAATAGTTCAAGGTCCGGCTTGGCACAATGATCACTTAGAACGCCGTGAGGTATTTGAGAAGTATCAGTACGTGAAGGTGAGTGCGAATTAAGATTTAAACGATTTCTTTAAAACGGTGCCTTCGACAAGCTCAGGCACCGTTTTTTTTATGTCTTCGATTTATCGGTGGCTGAGCTTGTCGAAGCCACTCCCATGAGTTCTTTAAAAATGCTACAATTCATAGCAAGCATTCCTCATTTTCGGTTATAGTTTTGTATTTATGAAAGGCTATATGTACATACTAGAATGTTGTGACGGTAGTTATTATACCGGAAGCACGAATGATCTTGATCTTCGTATGCAACAGCATAATAACGGAGAAGGCGCGAATCACACCAGAAAAAGATTGCCGGTGGAATTAGTTTACTATAAAAAATTCGATAGAATTGATGAAGCTTTTTACAGGGAAAAACAAGTTCAAGGATGGAGTAGGAGCAAGAAAGAGGCGTTGATAAATGGATGTAATGACGGTCTTCCATTGCTTTCTAAAAACCGGACTCAATATCCTTTGACATCTCGCTTTCAAGCAGTGCCTTCGACAAGCTCAGGCACCGAATCACGTACTTAAAAAAAGAGATGATTTGAAACAGGCGGTGGTTGAGCTTGTCGAAACCAACGCTTCCAGAGCAGCCGAAGCCACTTCCATGTAGCCGGTGGTTGAGCACGCGGATGCCGGTGGTTGAGCTTGTCGAAACCATCCGGAAAGGAGCAAAACTCTTTTAAAAACAGGTCGGTGGCTGAGCTTGTCGAAGCCACCGACTATATTATTTTCTTAACTTTACCCTATGTCGCACACCTGGTTCAAAGATTGGTTTAACTCGCCTTATTATCATATTCTTTATAAAAAAAGAGATGATAAAGAAGCGCAATCCTTTATGGATGCTTTGTGTCAGCATCTACAATTAAACCCAAATCATAAAGTGTGGGATTTAGCTTGCGGCAAAGGGCGACACTCCATTTATTTGAATTCAAAAGGTTGCAATGTTATTGGAACGGATTTATCTGATAATAGTATTGCCGAAGCTTTAAAGAGTTCTAACGAGACTTTGGAGTTTTATAAACACGACATGCGCACGCCGTTTCGTATGAATTATTTTACGCATGTAGTTAATTTATTTACGAGTATTGGTTATTTCGAAGATGAACGCGATAATTTGAAAGTGTTTAAAAATGTTCATCAGGCTTTAAAACCCGGTGGAGTTTTTGTTATCGATTTTTTTAATGTGATTGATGTAACAACTTGCATGATTGCCGATAAAAAAATGAGTGTTGAAGGAATAGAATTCCACATCTTAAAAAAAATTGAGAATAATAAAATCATCAAACGTATTGAGTTCTCGGATAAAGGCAAAAATTATTATTTCGAAGAGAAAGTTTCTCTACTGAATAAATTAACTTTCGAGAGTATGGCCGCTGCTGCGGGTTTTAAATTGGATAACGTGTTTGGCGATTATCAATTGAACCCCTTCGATGAAAAAAAATCCGATCGCTTAATTTTAATATTTAAAAAGTAAAATGGAGCGCACCACTTTATTTGTTGATGTCATAGTGCCTTTGGCTGTACCGCAAAAGTACACCTATCGTGTGCCTGTGGAATTGAACGATGAGGTGGATTTAGGAAAACGTGTTCTAGTTCAATTCGGGAAATCGAAATTTTATTCGGCAATAGTTTCTAAAGTTCATGATAAAGCGCCGACGGAATATGTGGCGAAGTACATCGATTCAGTGATTGATGATAAACCTATCGTTCTCGAAAAGCAATTAACGTTTTGGGATTGGATGGCGTATTATTATATGTGCGGTCCGGGTGAAGTAATGAATGCGGCTTTGCCTTCTGCACTCAAATTAAGTTCTGTTGCTAATATTCAATTGAATCCTGATTTTAATTTCGAGGAGAGTGACCACAGTTTGTTTTCTGAGAAAGAACATTTAATTATTGATGCGCTGCATCATAATGATACGTTGAGTTTTGAAGACGTCAGCAAAATTCTAAAAATAAAATCCATTCACAAAACGGTGAATGATTTAATTAAGAAGGGCGCGATTCTTGTTTATGAGGAGGTGAAGGATAAGTACAAGCCGAAATTGCTTTCGTTTGTGAAACTAAACACAGAATATAAAAACGAAACGAAATTAAAAGAGCTGTTGGATAAATTGGAGACGAAGGCTTTCAAACAAGCGGAGGCGCTTTTATTGTTTTTGCATTTGGCAAAAACGAATAAAAGAGATCCTGATAAGGGTCCTTCGGACCGTCAGGATGACAGCGCGTCTTCGAATGGTGACAATTGGGTTCCAAAGGGAGAGATTACAAAGAAATGTGATGCCGCTGCAATTAATGCTCTTGTAAAGAAAGGGATTTTCACAGAAGAGAAATTTGAAATAGGGCGTTTACAATTCACGAATTCTGAAACCCATAAAAAGAATCTTACCAAAGAACAAAAAGCAGCCTACACCGAAATTAAAACGGCCTTCGAAAAACATTCGGTTAGTTTGTTGCATGGGGTTACAGGTTCGGGTAAGACGGAAATTTATGCGAAACTGATTGAGGAAACTATTGCTAACGGACAACAAGTTTTATTTCTTCTTCCTGAAATTGCTTTAACGACGCAACTCATCACCCGAATGCGGACTTACTTCGGCGATAAAGTAGGAGTATACCATTCTAAATTCAGCGAGAACGAACGGGTAGAAATTTGGAACAACGTTTTAAATAACACCGGAGAAAATACTTACAGCATAGTAATGGGCGCACGCTCAGCTTTGTTTTTGCCTTATGCGAATTTGGGTTTAATCATCATCGACGAAGAACACGATTACTCTTACAAACAACACGACCCCGCACCACGTTATCACGCACGTGATGCTGCTATTTATTTATCTACGCTGCATAATTGTAAAGTTTTATTAGGTTCTGCCACACCTTCCCTGGAGACATACAATAATGCTGCAACCGGTAAATATGGTTTAATTGAATTGAATAAACGTTTTACCGATGGGGCGGCGAATGAAACTGTTATTTGCGATATTAAGCAGTCGGTGGCTTCGACAAGCTCAGCCACCGAAGATCCGGGAGCACAAGAACATCCGGTGTCTGAACAACACAACCCGGTGCCTGAGCTTGTCGAAGGCACTTACGTGAAGAATAAATCCATCCTCACGCACCCTTTGCACGAAGCCATAAAAACCGCTCTCAAAAACAAAGAACAAATTATTTTATTCCAAAACCGACGAGGCTTTGCGCCTTATACTGAATGTTCTTCTTGCGGTTGGATTCCGCATTGTACGCAATGTGATGTGTCGTTGATTTATCATAAGCATTCCAATAAGTTAACTTGTCATTATTGCGGGTATACTATTCCGCCACCGAGTGCTTGTGCGGCTTGTGGACATAATGATTTACGCTACAAAGGCATGGGAACAGAGAAGATAGAGGAAGAAATTGAAATTTTATTTCCCGATGCTAAAATTGCGCGTATGGATTTGGATACTACGCGGAGTAAATATGCCTACAAACAAATTATAGATGATTTTGAAGAACAGAACATCGATATTTTAATTGGCACGCAAATGGTGACGAAAGGTTTGGATTTTGACCATGTAAGTGTGGTAGGAATTTTAAATGCTGATTCTTTATTTTCCTTTCCTGATTTCCGCTCGCACGAGAGGGGTTACCAGTTAATAACGCAGGTGAGTGGAAGGGCAGGACGTAAACACAAGCAAGGAAAAGTATTTATACAAACCTTGCAGCCCACGCACCCGGTAATACAATATGTAATAAATGACGATTTAAAATTGTTTTACAACAACCAATTACAAGAGCGCAAGCAATACCATTACCCGCCTTACTCGCGCCTCATACAGTTAAGTGTAGTAGCCAAAGATGTAAACCTGGTAAACAACATGAGCGAAGAATTAGCCAAACGCTTAAGAGGCACCTTTGCAAAAGATTTATTAGGTCCGCAATTCCCCTTAGTAAGCAAAATAAAAAACAACTACTACAAACGCATTATTTTAAAGATTGATAAATCTTTAGGCCCGCAGAATGTGAGGCACATTTTAACTTCAGAAATAAACAACTTACATCAAAACTACCGTGATGAAAACTTCCGTGTTCAAATTGACGTAGATCCTTATTAGAATATAGAAGCAATTAAGGCACCCTTAAATTTATGGTATCATTAAAGGTTCCGCTTTCAAACTGGTTAATGTATTTTAACAAACATACGATAGTAGGTTTTTCTTTAAAATAACAAGCCCCTTTCATTGGAATACTAAGACCGAAATCAGCATCAACTTTTTTGGGGTATAAATCTTGCGTATTTAACACATAATGTCCTTTTGATGCTCTTGTAAAAAAAGGTACGTGATTAGAAATTGTATCAGGGCATATTAATTCATCTAAGAAAAATAATTGTAGGCTTGATATCTCGCTTTCAACATTGCCGGCATTCCGTATAAGTATATTGTCTAAATAGTACTTCTTATTTTCTTTTCTTAAATCTCCGACTATACTAATTTTAGATCTTCTTGAAAAATGTTTATTTACTAACTCGTTGTTTTTACCAAGTTCTTTAATTTGGGTATTGCTTAATGTTACTATTTCGGATATTTTTTCTAAATATTTTTTTTGTTGTACAAACATTAATGCGGAGCTTGAGTCAAGTGTTCCATAACTTTTCTCAAGTTTTTTTGTTTCTTTAAGAAGGGTAGAAGATAATGTATCTAAAACAGAACTTAATTGAGATAATTTTACAGGTAACTCGTTTAAGTTTCTAGTTGATTTGTAAGTACTGTCCGATGTGATTAAAATTTTATTCAAAACCCCTATTTGTTCTGAATTGTCGTTGCCCTGATAGGTTAAAATAATACCCCAAATAGGGATGAGTAAAGTTGTACCAAAGACAAACCACTTCCTTAGATTATGGTTTTTATCCCAAAAAAGATCGTGAAGAAAAATCCAAATTGTATTCATTATTTTCTTAGGCATAAAGAAAGTACGTATATGATTTTTTTCCCATTTTAGTATTATTTAGGTTGTTTGTTTTCAATTATAACATGAAGCTTACCTTCCACTTTTTTTGGAAAATTTGCAATTGTAATACTATAATCAACTTCAAAATTTTTCATTGATTCAGTAGTATCGTAACAAGCATATAATCTTCCTAATAATACATTTTCATTATGTTTTAAATTTGGGAGCGTAAAGGTAACATCATAACTATTAGTTTTTTTAAGACCAGTTAAACTTGGGCCAGTATAAGGAATGTTTTTTAATCTTTCATATTGATTAATACTTTTAAAAATATCAGGATTCAAGGATAATCCTGGACCGAGATCCCATAACGATTTAGGTTGATATGGAGGCATCGGTTCTTGAGGTTCCTTCTCTAGGTCTTCTACCAACTCAAAACCATCTGGAAAGTGAAAATAAACATCCATATCTTCCGCTGGTAAAGTCCCAATATTTTCTAAGTAAAGGTCAATTTTAATACATGTAGTTAAGTATTCCTTATAATTATATTTTCGTGCTAAAAAACTTTGATACTCGAAATAGAACTTATCAAGCTCTTTATTGTAATCTTCTATTTGTTTATCACTTATCCCTGTTAAAGCTGATATAGCGCCGAGTGTTTTTTTTGATTCCTCTTTTTTCTTCCAGTAACTATAACGCCGTTTTATTATTTTCAATTCCTTTTCAATAAATTCAGACCTATCTAAATTAGGAATATCGATTTTGTGATTCAACACGTTTGTTCCGCCTTTAAATGATAGATTTACTTTGGGTGACCTATGCTTAAACTCTTTTAGTTCATTTTGCAAATCCTTTATTATTTTTTCTTCTTCACTTAATTCTTCCTCAAGTCGATACTTATCATTTAATCGAATAGAATTTAAGCCAATCAATTTGGCTTTTGTTTTAATACTAAGGTCATTTGTAATTATAGTCTTTGAATCAGTATTATTTATTTCAAAATCTATCATTGATGCAATTATACAATCATCTGGATTGAGTTTAGACAAGATGTTTTTTTCAAATGTTTCGTTGTTTTGGGCTGATCTGTGAATAGTGATTTTTATATCAGTAGGAGAGTTGTCAACTATCTTTTCGAACCTTGCTATAGTCTCTTTTGCCTTTCTGGCAATTTTCTTATTTTGATGATTTTTATGTTTATCTAATTCTTGGAGAACTACCATATCAATTACTAAGGTGTATTCGTTTGAATTGATTATTTCACCCCAAGGAATTTCGGTATAAGCCTTAAAGTGAAGAAAGATGTTTGTGTCCAAAAATATGTAGTGCATTATAATTATATTTAAAGCAAAATTATTCTAAAAACAAGCGTTAATGGCGATTGTTAATAATTAAATCATGCTACAAATTATAGCAAATCAACTGTTCCTTTTCCTCTGTTCGCGCGGATTTGCAGTCCGAGCTTGTAACCTTCAGCACTAATTGCATTATAGGTTCAACTCTTATTCTATGAAACACATTTTCTCTCTTACCTTCCTTGTTTTATTTACAATTTCAAAAGCGCAGGAGCTGGTACCCGATGGTGGTTTCGAGAATGTACAACGTTTACCTACCAAAGAAAGCAATCATATTTTCTGCACCAAAAATTGGGTCACCCCCAACGCCACCAACGCCGATTATTATCACCAAGATGCTGAAGACGGAGCAGTAAGTGTTCCCTTAAACCGTTTCGGTAAACAAGAAGCCCACAGCGGCAAAGCCTACGCCGGCATTTGCATAGAAGAAAATTTTATAGAATATATTGAGAGTCCCCTCACGCAAGCCCTCGAGAAAGATAAAGAATACCTCATAGAGTTTTACATCAGTCAAGCCGATTTCCGTCTCGCCAAAGTAAAAGAGTTTGGTTTAATGTTTTTAGATAAAGTTCGTTTCAGTTATGCTAAAAGAGGCATACCCAATAAACCACCGGTAAACTTTTATTTAAAAAAAGGCTACAAGAATAATAAAGATTGGGTAAAACTCTCCGCCACCTACACCGCCGAAGGTTTCGAGAAAGCTTTCATCCTAGGTTATTTCAATTACGATTATCCAAAAGGCTATCCCAAAAAAGCACATTACTATATTGATGATGTTTCAATTACTGAAGTAAAACATATTTCAAATACAAAAGGCAAGTAGGAGTTTCAAGAATCTAAACTTTTATCCAACCTAATCAATCCAGTTTAAACCAAACAACAGAGCTTTTCTCTGCTTTTACATCCACCATAATGGTACTATATGTTTTAGTAACCGGGTTGTAATCGGAAGCAGAAAAATTACAAAATTTATTTTCTTTTTTATCTTTTGGCGCGTCAAATAAATAACCTTTGCTAATAGTTCCGTTTTTATAAACGTATTTAACGGCATTGGTAGTAGATATGGCTTTTACTCTGCCGTGTCTTTCTGTGTCGGGTTTTTCAAAATTCTCGGCCGAGGCATTACAGAAAATATAATTACCGCTTTCTGTACTTACAACGTCGGCACCAAAATACCAAGGCGCTCCCAAGCCGGGGTCTTGTAATTCAAATCTGCCTTTTCTTCCTTTCTTACGGTCGTCATATCCAAACTCATGAAGGTTCCCTGATCTTAACATCGCAAAATTTATTGCTTTAGACTCTATAACCTTTCCCTCCGGCGACATTACAGAAATTCCAAGATCACCAAGAAAAGATTCTCTAACCGTCCATTTACTAACAGGAACAATAATATTTGTATAGTCATAATTATTATGCACGTCTCTTGAAGCGCCAACAGTTGGGCTAATAGTTCGTTTAGCAATATTTTGATAAAGCATTAATAAATTACCATCAGAAGTAACAGATGTTCCGCCAACATAACCCCAAATATCTTTACTGCCATTCATTTTGGTTTTGTAATATTCGTTTACTTTGGTTAAATCATCTTTGTATAAATTCTCAACTGCAAGCGTTGCAGGATTAATAGTTTGAAAAGATATATCGTAACCCATATCATCACCTTCTAATTTATTAAGTGCAGTAATAATTAAAGTAAGTTTGTTTTTATTATAAATAAACTTGCCTTTTGCATCTCTCGAATAATCCTGGTATTTTAATTCTTGTAAAACAGCTGCAGCATTATCTTTTGTAAGTTTAGAAGAAAAGTATTTTATTTCTTTGGCTGATCCTTTACCGGCATTGTAAACATAGGCTGCTGTAATTACATATTCATCTTTATGTACATAAGCACCTAAATAGTTAATGTATTTGTAATTACCTTTTGGTACAGTAACAAAATTGTTGCTGATTAATTTATGACTACCATCAAAATGCAAAACGTTTAATACTTTGTTTAAATCGTTGAGATAAACATTATATCCAATTACGGCATAGTTATCACTCTCCGGGTCTTTTTCTACATGTATTGCCGGATAATCTTTTTCACCATAGGCAAGTTCGTTATTATCTTCCATGGTGAATTCTTTTAGCGCGAGTACGCTGCTCTCTTCAATAAGATTGCCGGTTTTGCCGTCAACAACAACTCTGAATAAAGTAGGCACCAAACCTTTTTCGCTATCAGCAAAGAATAAAACAAACAGCACTACATTTCCATCAATATCATAAATAGCAGGTACACTTGATGGGCCACCCATTTTTACACTTACTTTAGTTAAAGGAAGTAATTTTGTAACAATCACTTTCCGGTCCGGACCATATAAAGTAAAGTTCATTCCTTTACGTTTTGTAATTTCTATAAGTGCTGTGTTTCCATTACGGATTTGAATTAGTTTTGTCCAGCCTTCAGGTTCTTTAAAAGCTTCGCTAAATTCGGGTTTAGATTGTGAGAATATACAATTGCTTAACAAAGCAAATAGGAGGGAGATAAATAGTTTTTTCATAGCTTGTTTTATTACTTTATAAAGATAGAGAATAATTGAGGTAAAATACATTCAATCAGCTAAACTCCATCTCTATAAAAAGTAGCACCTTAAGAGATGCTTCCGAGTACAAAAATGGTGAGAGGGGGTGTTGAAAGAACATTCGTAAAACCCCTCTGTCACTTTGTGACATCTCCCCTTGGTAAGGGGAGAAAATTTTACGGGCTCCAAATTTAGTTCAGGAGGCATTAGTACCCTCTCTTAACAAAGAAAAAATCGTTTTGCCCAAAATTTAGTTAAAGACACGCTATATTTCTCCCCCTTAACAAGGGGGAGTGGCAGCGAAGCTGACGAGGGGGTAATCACACACAACAATAACCCTCTATATCCTAACCTCCTAAATCCTAACTCCTAATTTTTGTACCTTTCCGCCACATTCTGCATTCCACAGCAAAAGCAATTCTCAAATGAAAAAACAGTTTCTTCTTTATCTGGTATTAATTTGCACGATATCATTTTCTCAAACACAAAAAACAGATCCTTATTATGTTCAGCCTACTGATACTGTTTCACCTTATCATCCAAGTACAATCGTCCGTTTTATTCAGCAAGATAAGAACGGCAACATGTGGTTTGGTAGTTGGACGGGCATTGTAAAGTATGATGGGAAGGTTTTCACTAATTACATGCTCAAAGAAAGTCTCATTCCCTTTCATACATTTTGCGTCCGCGAAATGAAGAACGGCGATCTCTGGTTCGGCACTGTGCGCGGAGGAGCCTACAGATTTGATGGAAAAACATGGACACTCTACACAACAGAGAACGGTCTCGCTGATGATTTGATTTCTGATTTCATGGAAGACAAGAACGGAAAAGTATGGATCTCCACCGACGGAGGTATTAGTATTTATGATCCAACCGTATCAATTACTCCCGGCGCAAGAGCAGGCGTAATTACACCCGCAGGTGCAAGCATCAGTTCCAAAAAAGGATTCACCAATTATAATACAACAGATGGTTTGTGTTTCGATCGCACCTGGGGATCGATGTTAGACAAAACAGGAAAAGTATGGATATACACCCGTGGCGGTATTAGCATTTGTGATCCTTCTATCGCCAATAATAAAGTGGACAAAGAATTGGTCGCCCAAAACAAAGTGAAGAAACCTTTCGAGCAATTTTATATTAAACCGGGAGTTCCCTTCACCAACGCACGCATTGTGATACAAGATAAAAAAGGTATTATTTGGATTGGCGGAGGAGACGGACTTTATAGTTACAACCCCGCCATAAAAAGCGACACTCTAACTAAACACATGAATAATTTTATCGGCTACATAATGGAAGACAAAGCCGGCAACTTATGGATTAGTTGCGGAATTGAAAATGGAATGGCACTTTATAAATACACTCCTTCTGCAGTATATGGTGAAAAGGAAGGTCCATTCACCGAAATAAAAAAAATATCTCCTGGTCAAGTATTTGAATCAACAGAAGACAAAGAAGGAAATATTTGGTTTGGAACAATGAGTGGTCCGGTGAAATATAATCCTTCCACGAAGGAGTTTACGGAGTTTAGGAAGAGGTGACTTACGTTTCAAAAACATCCCCCGTCAGCGACTTCGTCGGACGGCCCCGCCTAAGGCGGGGCAATTTTTGCGTTCGTTACGGATAGGAACATTACCCCTTCGAAGGGGTCGGTCCACCTTTAGGTGGAGCGGGGGATGTCCTTGAGCTCCTCCACCAACGCCCGCAAATCACGGAGAACAAACTCCAAATTATGTTTCACATCAAAATCCTCGAAACGAATAAATTTTATTCCAAACGATTCCAATCTTTTCTGTCTTTTAATGTCATTCAGTTTCACATCCTCCAATTCGTGAATACTTCCATCCACTTCAATCACCAACATTAATTCGTGACAATAAAAATCAACAATGTAATTATCAATAGGAACTTGACGGTGAAACTCAATGCCTAAACTTTTTCTTCTTATTGCTTTCCATAAAAGCACTTCCGATAAAACACCGGCTTTCCGTAGTTTTCTGGCGTATTCTTTCAAGTGTGGGTTGTAAGGAATGAGTTTGTTTTTCATAAACACAAAATTATATTACGAGGAAAAATTTCCTTGCTATATTTCGTAGCATTTCGCTTGTTGGTACAAAATGGACATCCCCCCGTCAGCGACTTCGTCGGACGTCCCCCTTAAAAGGGGGAATGTGTTAGTGCCTAAACAACACTTCCCGAAAAACATCTTCTCTAGTTTGTGTTATTTCTTACATCCGTAATCAGAAAGCGATTTCAGGATTTAATTCCGCTTAGGTATGGCGTTACTTTACAAAAAAAACAACAATATGAAAAAAGTAACATTACCCATGGTTTTAAATTTGGCATTAGTAATAGTTTGTCTGGCTATTAAAACAAAAGGAATCCCAACCCATTAATCCCAAAAACTGGGTATCACAAATTGTGATATCCGATTTTCTTTAAGGTGCCAAATTGGAACCTTTAAACCCTTTAAAAGCGTTCTTCCGGAAACACATTCGCAAACCCCTCTGTCACTTTGTGACATCTCCCCTTGGTAAGGGGAGAAAATATTTCGCGTGTTATAAGGAGTTTATTCGGTATGAAATCATAAACGCTCTGATTATCTTAGTAGAAATCTCTTTTGTATGAATAAATATTTCTCCCCCTTAACAAGGGGGAGTGGCAGCGAAGCTGACGAGGGGGTTTGTATGTGCAGCCGAATAACACCCGTACCCAAAAAAAACATCATTTCTTTTGTACCTTTCCAGCATATCCTGCATTGCATAGGGAAAGAACCTGATTTTAAAAGAATGAAGACTTTTATACTAGTACTGAGTTTGTTTACATTATCCCTTTCCGCACAGGAAATGGAGACGCCTTACGATTTTCCGGTTCCAACAGGTTGGGGAACAGAAAAAATTCCTTTCCCAATAAGTTTTGCGCCTGAAATTCCTTACAAGGGTATTGAAGAAATTCGTTTCGTGCCGGGTTGGTCGAAAGCAACTAGTGATGCTTATTGGAGCTATACTTTTTTATGGTATTTAGACGGCAAACAAAAAATAGATGCTAAAACCCTCGAAAGTCATTTGAAAATTTATTACGAAGGTCTCGCCGCCGCCACTAAATCTGTGCCAAGAGAAAAATTAATTCCTGTAGTCGTAAAAAATAAAGTAGAAAAAACGTTTAGCGATTACGAAGCTTGTTTTGAAGGTACAGTTTACATGTTAGATTATATGTCACAAAAACCAATGACGCTGAATTACAAAATTCGTTTAACCACTTGTAAGGGTGAAGATAAAACGTTTGTCTTTTTTAAATTATCGCCTCAGCTTTACACACATGAGGTTTGGAAGAGTTTGGATAAAGCTTGTAACGATTTTAAATGTAAAAAGTAGACCCCTCTGCCAATCCGCCTCAGGCGGATGATGGCTGTCTCCCTTTAAAAAAGGGGAGAAAACAAATTAGTACTATGGAACTTGAAATAGAACAAAAATTAATAGAACAAAGTAAAGCAGACCCGCAGGCCTTCGAGCGACTGTACATAAAATATTATGAGCAAATTTTAAAGTTCGTTTACAAGCGTGTAGAAAGTTTAGATGATACCAGAGATATTACATCAACTGTTTTTATAAAAGCATTGAGTAATATTTCAAAGTACAAAGACATGGGCTTTCCGTTTTCAAGTTGGTTGTATAGAATTGCGATTAACGAGATAAACATGTTTTACAGGAAATCGAAAAAAGCACGCGTTATCAGTTTAAACGAATACGGATTAAAAAATTTAGCTAATGAATCGAGTGATGTAGATCCTGAAACATTAATGACATTAAAAAAATCATTATTGCATTTATCACCCGATGAATTGAATTTAATAGAACTCCGCTTCTTTGAAAATAAAGCCTTCGCTGAAATGGGAGTAATATTAGACATCACAGAAGCAAATGCAAAAATAAGAACTTACAGAGCATTAGATAAATTAAGAAGTATTTACGCAAAAGTCGCTTAGGAAGTACGACTTACGAAGTACGATTGACGAGTTGAGAATTTAGAATTAGGAATTTAAAAAGTGAAATAAAGAATTAAAAAAAATAAGAGTATGAATAATTACATTATTTTAGAAAACAGAGCTGAACTAACTACCGCACAAGTGTTAGGTGGAATGAATTTCTCGGCGATAGTTGCAGGAGCAGCTTCTGCATCGTCAGACGCTTCCGGAAAATCTTTCGGAATAGAATTTATGTCGAAAGGATTTTTAGCTGTGCTTATTGTTGTTGGCGGTATGGCTGTGTATAAGAATTATGTTGCTTATGATGATGGAGTGTTAAGTGAAGTGGAATTAAATTCCGGTGAGCACATTATTATGAGAAAAGGAAAAGGTCCACTAATGGTCATCGAAACCATTCCTCCGAAAAGCAATAGGTACAATAATGCCTTGCCAAATGCGGCTTGTCAACCCGGCGGCACAAACCACAGCGAGCCTACCAGCAGTCATATGACGAGAAACAACTCTTATGCTCCAATGGTGAATGTAGATTCGTTAAATGCATTAGCAGAGATTAAGTCGGCAACAACAATTACAACTCCTGCTCAAATGGTAATAATGCCTCAACAATTAGCTTGCAGAAAAGAAGGTGATATGGTTCCGAACGGAATGACAGAAGAAAAGAGTATTACTTCTATGCCGCCTTTGAATTTAAGTCCGAATGCAAAATCATATTTATGGAACCCGGCCTCATTTAATCATAATGTTGATGAAGCAAGCGGTGATTTTAAATTAAATTGTAATGTTTGTGAATTTGATTACATAAGCGGCTCCCAACTTGATAATAAAAATTACAAAGGGGTGTGGATGCGTGTGACCAAGGATAAAAAAGTAAAATTCCAAATAGAAACGGGTTTAAAAAATATTTCCTTGATTAGAATAGAAGGTTCTAAAGTAACGGTTCTGCATCCAATAGCGATTGGTATTGATGGTCCGCAATGGCGAGAAAAAGAGTGGACCTATCTCAGTAATAAATTTAAAACAAAAGATGCTACTTATCGTTTTGGAGATCATATTGATTTTTATTTTGTTTTTGAAAACGCTAGGGTAGGTGATAGGTTAGTGATAGATGATTTTGTAGAGACGGTGGTGGTGGAGAAGTAACATCCCCCATTCCGCCTTTAGGCGGAACGACCCCTTCGAAGGGATAATGTTCCTCTTTCGAGAGATAGCACAGTACAAACTAACGTAATCATTTCCCCTTCGAAGGGGACGTCCGACGAAGTCGCCGACGGGGGATGTTTTACTTGGTGATCATGCAACCTTTACTAATTATATCGTAGTTAATATAAACCCACAAAACTTTAAACATTGAACTTTAAACTATCAAACGTGTATCAACTATAAATAAAGTTAATTAAAAGTTAAAGTTTCAAATGGAGTTGTAACTATTCCTACTTTGCCGCATTATATATGAAGATGATAAAAGCCTTAGCCCTCGCTGTACTTATTTGTTCTAGTACTTTCTCTTATTCTCAAAATTTTATTAAAGGTGTAATAACCGATTCCACGCAAGCGCCCGTCTCGTATTGCTCGATGGCATTATTAAGTGCTAAAGATAGTTCGCAGGTAAAAGGTAATATCAGCGATAGCGCCGGTTTCTATATTTTCGAAAAAGTAAAAGCGGGCGATTATTTTATAAAATTCACAGCCGTTGGTTTTAAAGCAGCGAATACAACAACTTTTAGTGTTGATTCTCTTTCTCAAATAACAATCCCCACACAAACTTTAAAAACGGAAGGTGTAAACTTAAAAGAAGTCTCAGTTGCTGTTTACAAACCTGCTATTGAATTTAAAAAAGGTATGATTGTAATGAATGTAGAGGATGATATCATCGCGAAAGGAAATACTGTTCTCGATTTATTGCGCCGACTTCCAGGTGTAATGGTAGATGCACAAAACAACATTACCATTAACGGCGCAGGCGATGCGCGTTTTATGATTGATGAACGTTTGCAACAAATGGCAACCCCGCAAGTGATAGATATGCTCGCAGGCATGAGCGCAGATAATGTTTCGAAAATCGAATTAATAAAAAATCCGCCCGCACGTTATGATGCCGCAGGAACAGGTGGATTAATTAATATCGTTACTAAACGTGCAAAAGTTAATGGCTATAATGGAAATGTGGCTTTTGGTGCAAGTCATGGAGAAAAAATGCGTTGGGGACCAAGTGCTTCGTTTAATTATAAATCTAAAAAATTAAGTATTTTCTCCAGTTTCAATTACCAAAATTTCAATCATATCAATAACCAAAAACTCGAGCGCAAAATAATTGCCAATGGAAATACGGAAACTATTAATTCTTACGGAACAAATGAGGGCTGGCAAAATATTTTTTCAGGAAGTGGTGGTATTGAATATGATGTTACAAAAAACATGTTGATTGGATTGTACGTAAACGGAAGTAAAAACGACGACCGCTGGCTTGTTACTTATAAAACAGGAATCGGTAACAGTACTTTTTTTAATTATGGAAAAACAAATTCTTCTGTTGAGGAAAAATACAATACGTCTTCTCCAAATTACAATCTGAGTTTATTGCAGAAAATTGATTCAACAGGCGGACAAATAAGATTCAGCGCAGGTTATAATAATTATACGGAGAAAGTTGATAAGACAATGAATTACGAATTTTTCGACAATAATGATATTGAAGTGGCGCCCGCGAGTAAGTATACAGCGTTTTCAAACAGAAGTTACAATGTGTACAACGGAAAATTAGATTTAAATAAAACATTTAAAAATAAACTTACGTTGGAGTCGGGATTAAAAGCCAGTTTTGAAGACAATAATGATAATACAAAATGGAATTTATCTAATTTATCAACCGGCTTTTTTGTGGGTGATACTACTTTTAATATAAATTATAATTACAAGGAACGCATTTTAGCAGCGTACACCACTTTATCAAGAAGCTGGGATAAATTTGGTTTCAGTATTGGTTTACGCGCCGAAGAAACCGATGTGAATATTAATTTTAAGAGTTCAAATTATTTTTATAAACGGAATTACATTACTTTATTTCCTAGTGGAAGTTTAGATTTTAATTTGAATAAGAAAAATACTCTAACCTTAGCATACAGTTATCGTTTACGTCGCCCACATTCAAGCATGCTGAATCCGGTTCGACAGTTTAACGACCAATTAAATTACGGAGTAGGGAACTCTGAAATACGTCCGCAGTTCACTCATCACATGAATCTGGATTATAATTGGAGTCAGGTTGTAACTTTAAGTGTGGGTTATGATAAAACAAAAGATTTCACTTTCTATTATCAGTATACGCCCGATTCTTCGAGAGTAAGTATAGATACGCTTGCTAACTTACCAAAGTTTAATAATGGCTACGTTAGTTTATCAGCACAACATAGAATAAAGTGGTGGAGTTTCCAAACGTATTTGGTTGGTATGTATCAAGCTTTTTACGGACAACTAAAAAACGAAGACGTAACATCTGAGACTTATAATTATTATGTAAACATGAATAATGAATTTCATTTACCTAAAGATTTTAAAATTGCCATTTGGGCAGGAATGGGTTCGGCGTTTCAGCACGGTCCGCAAACCTATCATGCCCGTAGTGCAATTCACATTAGTATAGATAAAGCTTTCTTTAATAAAAAACTGAATGTTACTTTAGCATTGCATGATGTATTGTATAAAGATTATTTTTCATACACTACAACATACTCCGACCAAAGTTCATATTGGTACGACCGTATGGATACCCGCAGATTCCGTATAAGAATCAGTTACCGCTTTGGTAAAATGCAGATTCAGCAAAGAATGGGCAATGATGGTGATGGTGGAATAAAGGGAGGGAAGTAGGAGAGCAAACCTCATCCGTCAGCCAAAGGCTGACACCTTCTCCTATGAGGAGAAGGGAAATTTTTTTACTCTTTGTATTCTACTTTTGTAAAGTATTCTGATTTTCCGATGAGCGACACGCCGATATAACCTCTTAAAACTAAATTGCCATTTTTATCACGTGTAATTTTTGCTTTATAAGTTTTCCCTTTGTTGGCATCGTAAATATGACCTTTCGACCAAGTATTCTTTCCATCATATTCAAAATCCCATAACAATACTGAGCCAAGAATTTTTCGTGTGCGTTTTGATTTATCAGGATTGAGTTCGTCCAAACGTTCGGGGCGTTTCATCCAGATCGGTTTGGCAAAATAGTTATTCCCGTCTTTATAAAATTTAAAAATGCTTTCTCCTCCGGGCGCAGAATAATAGCCCAAGAGTTCTTCCTTATTTTCTTGCGAGAATAATGAAAATGAAGAAATAAGGATACTTGAGATGAAAATTAATCTAATGAACATTTACTTTAAAGATACGCATTAAGAAGGCTCTTTAAAATCTATTTTCACAAAGTAATCGGTTCGTCCAAGCAAAGAAATGCCGATATAACCTCTGATATTCAAATTTCCTCTTGCATCTCTTGTTATTTTGCAAGAGTAGGTTTTGCCATTCTTAGGATCGTAAGCAGTTCCGTTGGCCCAAGTGTCGTCACCATCAAATACAAAATTTTTAAGAACAGTAGAGCCCAATATTTTTTGAGTCTGCTTGGTTTTGTCGGGGTTCTTTGTGTCTAATTTTTCGGGTTGTTTCATCCAAACGAGTTTACCGTAGTATTTTGTTCCTTCCTGATAAATTTTAAGAATGCCTTCTCCGCTTGGGTTCATATAAGTTCCCAAAATATCACTGGCTTTATTTTGCGCTGATAAGGTCAGAGAAAAAAATAAAACACAAAAAAGATAAACTAACTTTAGGCGCATTTATTGTTCTTTAAAATCTACTTTAGTAAAATGTGAAGTTCTTCCTAATAATGAAATACCAATGTAGCCACGGATATCTAAATTACCTTTGGCATCGCGTGTTACTTTGCAATCGTAAGTTTTTCCGTTTTTAGGGTCGTAAATTGTTCCGTCTTCCCAAGTATCATCGCCATCAAACTTAAAATTATTCATAATGACTAAACCCAATCTTTTCTGAGTACGTTTCGATATGTCAGGATTGTTACTGTCGAGATTATTAGGATTTTTTGTCCAAATTAATTTACCAAAGTATTTGCCATTGGTTTCATAAATTTTTAAAACCGCATCGGCATCCGGATTCATATAAGTGCCGATAATATCTCCGGCTTTGTTTTGTGCGCTTAATGTTGTTGCAACAAAAAGACATAAGAACAGGATCAATTTTTTCATAGGTTTAATTTGTAACACAAGATACAACAAAAATTAAGTTTTCAAATTGTACAAAAGGTTCACACGTTCTCTAATAAAAAACCCCGAACCTTGGTCCGGGGTTTATATAAATGAGCTTTTAAGACTTATTCAAATTTAGGTAATCTACCCGGAGTTGAAGGCAACTTCATGTTTTCAGCTTTAGCTTCTAAATCTGCTAATTTTTTAGAGGCTTCACTGATCATAGCATGCTGAATTTTAAATTTATCTTTAATCTCAGTCAATTTTTCTTTATAAGTATTAGTTGCACCTAAGGAATTGCTCCAAGTGCCATAAACCATATTCTCTAACGAACCAATTAAGCCCGGTAAAGTTTCAAATTCACGCGCACCTAAACTACCATCGCCGTGCATAACTAAACGGATGTTCTTTAATTGATTTTCGATGTCTTTTAAATCCACCATTAAACTCATGCTATTGCTCGGACCTTTTTGTAAACCGGCTTTTAAATATTTTAAACGCTCGTACATGTTGTTTATATAGGCATCACTTCCCATTACAACTCTTCTGAATTCATTGAGCGATTTATTAAAGTCCATCATTTCTTTTTGGTCAGGCACAGGTAATGTAGAATTTTGAAGCGTAGTTAAATTAAATGCAACCTTCTCGCTTAATGCTTCAACTTGTCCGTTATAAACTTTTACAACCTGAGCAAAATATTTTCCCGGTATAGCGGCAGGACCAAAATCCGGACTTTCATAAGGGTTATCAGGATTAGGCGTGTAGAAATTAACAGGAGTAGTAACTTCTAAACGTCCATCCCAAGTAATTTTTTTCATGCCTTTGTTTGCGTCTTGTTTTAGTTTACGGATTTCATTGCCTTGCTCATCTGTAATAATTACTAATGTATAAGCAGCTTCTTCGAAGTCTTCAGCACGGATGCTATCAGCAACTGGATAAAACACATCTTTATTTGCTTTTATTTTTTCTTTCTCACTTTCCTTACGTTTATCTTTTAAGCTTTTGTAAGATTCTTTTTGATTGTAAGTAATTGTTGCACCTAAAGGCGGATTACTTGCTGTAAACATTGAAGCGCCTTGAAACGATTTGCCTTTATGTCCGTATGGTGTTGATTCGTTATAAACTAAACCATCCTTTACAGGGAAAATAAATGCTTTCTTATCTAAGTCTTCTTTCTTTAGGTTTTGTAATAAACTATAATCATCAATCACATAAAAGCCGCGACCGAAAGTGGCGATGACAATATCATTCTCGCGTTTTTGAATCGCTATGTCTTTAATACAAATAGCTTCAGGTAAACCATTCTTTAATTCGATCCAGTTTTTACCGCCATCATTACTAAAATAAAAACCAAACTCTGTTCCGCAGAATAGTAAGTTTTTGTTTACATGATCTTCTGCCATACTATAAGTAGAACCTTTCTCAGGTAAATTTCCTGTAATGCTCACCCAAGTTTTTCCTTTGTCAGATGTTTTTACTAAATACGGTTTAAAATCGCCGTTACGGTGATTGTTTAATACAGCGTAAGCAACATTCTCATCATGTTGTGATGCCATGATGAAATTTACCAGCGGACCTAAAGTAACTCCTGCAACAGTTGTGGCAGGTGATTGAGAAACTTTGTTCCATGTTTTTCCGCCATCAGTTGTAGTTTGAATTAAACCGTCATCTGTTCCTGCATAAATAATGTTTTCATTTTTTGGAGACTCTCCTAATGCAGTAATGTTTCCGTAAAGTGAAGTCGATTGGTTTTTAGCAACGGCATCCATGCTCCAAACTTTTCCCATAATAGGGAATTTGTTTCTATCTACCTGACGTGATAAATCCGGACTAATTACTTTCCAAGTATTCCCGCGGTCGTCGCTGCGGAAAACTTTATTAGCCGCAAAATAAATACGTTTGTTATCGAAATTACTGATTAATAAAGGTGCATCCCAATTAAAACGGTAAGCAGGCTCACCGGGTTTTTCTTGTGGACGAATATCAATAGCTTCTCCTGATTTTCTATCAAAACGAACTAAACCTCCGTATTGCCATTCAGAATAAACAATGTTTGGTTCTGTTGGATCAACACGTGCTTGAAAACCATCTCCACCAACTGTAACAAACCAATCAGCATTAATAATTCCGGAAGCACTAATGTTGCGACTCGGACCACCTAAAGTATTATTGTCTTGAGTTCCGCCATAAATATTATAAAATGGTTTTGCATTATCTGTACACACACGGTAAAATTGTGTTATCGGTAAATTGTTTTTGAAATCCCAAGTCGCAGCATTATCAAATGTTTCATATAAACCACCATCACAACCCACTAACATGTGAGAAGTGTTTTTTGGGTCAATATAAATAGCGTGATTATCTACGTGTTTATTTTTCTCTCCTAATCCTTTAAATGTTTTTCCGCCATCAGTTGTTACTTGTAACCACGTATCCATAGAGTAAACTTTATCTACATTTTTTGGGTCGCAATAAATTTCCTGATAATAATTTCCGGCAGTAGCCCAATCACTTTGTTTGCTCCAGCTTGCGCCGCGGTCGGTACTTTTATAAAATCCTTTTCCTTCTGTTGCTTCAACAATTGCATAAACAACATCTGTATTTACAGGAGAAATCGCCAATGAAATTCTACCCATATCATTTGCAGGTAACCCATTCGTTAATTTGTTCCAGGTTAAACCGCTGTCAGTACTTTTGTAAACTGCACTTTCCGGACCACCACTAATATAAGTCCACTCATGGCGGCGACGTTGATGCGCGGCAGCGTATAAAATATTATTATGTTTTGGATCGATGTGTACTTCGTTAAAACCAGTATTCTCACTTACATTTAAAACTTGTTTCCATGTTTTACCGCCATCAGTTGTTTTATAAATACCGCGTTCTCCGCCGGCACTCCATAACGGTCCGTATGCAGCTACATAAACTATATCTCCGTTATCTTCATCAATGGCGATATTACCAATGTGTTCAGATTTTGCCAGGCCAACATTCTTCCATGTTTTACCGCCATCTTCACTTTTATATAAACCATCACCATAACCAACAGCGCGCTGATTATTGTTTTCACCTGTTCCTACCCAAATAACATTTGGATTAGAAGGATCGATAGAAACACAACCAATAGAGTAGGCGCCTTGCCCGTCGAAAATCGGACTAAACGTAACACCTGCATTTGAAGTTTTCCATACACCACCGGCAGCAGCGGCAATATACCACTCGTTTCTGTTTTTAGGATTTACTGCAATATCAATAATACGACCTGAAGTAACAGCAGGACCAATACTTCTGAATGCTAAAGAAGAGAAGGTTTCTGCTTTTAATAAAGGGTCGCTTGAACCTGCAGGTTTTTTATCTTGCGCGTTCGAGAAATTGGAGATTAATAAGGCTCCGGTAACGAATAATAAATTGAGTTTTTTCATAGGGATTTTTGAATGTATACAAATCTAACATTTTTGGGGAAAGTGCCAAAGCCCCCAATTTGGGGGAGAAATGGGGGGTATTTAGCTTATAATTTAGACTGCCCTAAAAATTTGTTTAGGTCGATATAAATTAATACATTTGTACCATGTTAGTGTCTTATACAGAAGAAAATTACCTGAAAGCCATTTTTGCCCTGAGTCGTTTGTATAATGAGCAGGAGGTAAGTACTAACCAAATTTCTGACCATTTAAAGAATAAGGCCGCTTCGGTGACTGATATGTTGAAGCGTTTAGCAGATAAAAAACTAATCGATTACAAACCTTACAAAGGTGTTAAGTTAACGGATAAAGGAAAAAAGACCGCTGTTAAAGTAATCCGTAAGCATCGTTTGTGGGAAGTGTTTTTAGTTGAGAAATTAAATTTTAAGTGGGATGAAGTACACGATATTGCTGAACAGTTAGAACACATTGACAGCGATAAATTAATTGAGAAACTCGATAATTTTTTAGGAAAACCAAAAGCTGATCCGCATGGCGATCCAATTCCTGATGCAAGTGGGAAATTTGGTGTTCAGAAATCCATTGCGCTTTCCGTTGCTCAACCAAAAAACGTTTTAATAGTTACAGGTGTAAATGATCACAGCAGTGAGTTTTTGAAATTTTTATCAAGTTCAGGAATCGGATTAGGTGACCATTTAAAAATTGAAGAAGCAAATGCTTATGATAAGTCATTGAAAATAAAAGTAAACAACAAACGCTCTTTGTTTTTAAGTCACAAAGTCGCCGAAAATATTTTAGTTGAAACGAAATAATGAACAAGCCGCCAAATAAATCATTAGAAGAAGTACACGCCTCGGTGAATACTTCCGGCAAAAGCAATTGGAAAAGCTTGTTAGCATTTCTTGGCCCTGCCTATATGATTAGCGTTGGATATATGGATCCGGGTAACTGGGCCACTGATATTGCCGGCGGAAGTAAATTTGGTTACAGTTTAATTTGGGTGTTAGTGATGAGTAATTTAACTGCCTTGTTATTGCAAAGTCATTGCGTGCGTTTAGGTATTGTTAGCGGAAAAGATTTGGCACAGGCGAGTAGAGAAAGTTATCCGCCGCTTGTCAATTATTTTTTATATTTTTTAGCTGAGATTGCCATTGCTGCTTGTGATTTAGCAGAAGTAATTGGTATGGCTATTGGTATTCATTTATTATTCCCTAATGTTTCCTTATTAACAGGTGTTTGTATAACGGTGTTGGATAGTTTTGTTCTGTTGTTTTTATTGAATAAAGGAATACGGAAATTGGAAGCCTTTATTATTTCGTTGGTGGCATTAATTGGTGTTTCTTTTTTTATTCAGCTAACCATTGCAAAACCTGATGTTGGTGAAATTGCGAAAGGATTAATTCCAGGGATTGCTAATGAAGATGCTTTATATATTGCTATTGGTATTATTGGTGCAACCGTAATGCCGCATAATTTGTATTTACACAGTTCGCTGGTACAAACCCGTAAGTTCAACCGTAATTCGGTTGATATTAAAAAAGCTATTCGTTATAATGTAATAGATAGCACCATCGCGTTGAATTTGGCTTTGTTTGTGAATGCTGCTATTTTAATTTTGGCCGCCGCTTCCTTTTATAATAATGGTGTTAATGATGTGACTGAAATACAAGATGCACATCGTCTATTAGAACCCATGTTAGGAAGTACATTAGCACCCATCTTATTTGCAGTGGCTTTAATTGCAGCGGGACAAAGCTCAACAGTTACAGGAACATTAGCGGGACAAGTCGTCATGGAAGGTTATTTGAATTTACGTTTACAACCTTGGATAAGAAGATTACTCACACGTTTAATTGCAATTGTTCCGGCGTTATTGACCATTTGGATTTTAGGAGAAGAAAGTACCGGGAAATTATTAATTCTTAGTCAGGTGATTTTAAGTCTGCAATTAGGTTTTGCAATTATTCCTTTAATACATTTTGTGAGTGATAAAAATAAAATGAGGGAATTCGTCATTCCTATTTGGCAAAAAGTATTATCATGGATTGCTGCGATTGTCATTATTGGTTTAAACATTAAAATGGTGTTTAACGAATTATCAGATTGGATTATGTCATCTGAGCATCCCATTTTAATCAGTTTCACCATTGTTCCAATATGTTTGCTTTGTGTTTTAGTATTGCTTTATATTATTGTAGTTCCTTTTATCCGCAAACGAGATTCTGTATTACATTCTAAATTTCATGGTGAATATATTCCAATTGTATTTTCTGAAAGCAACAAATATAAAAAAGTAGCTATCTCTGTTGATTTTAGCACGAGTGATAATAAAGCTATTAATAAGGCTATAGCGTTAGGTGGAACAGATGCTGAATATTTATTAGTTCACGTTTTAGAAAGTACCAATGCGGTTGTTTACGGTGAGGATTCATTTGATATGGAACGAGAACAAGATTATCAGTTCTTAAAACAGCACGCCGAGCAATTAAGTTCTAAAGGTTTTAAATGTGCCATTGCTTTAGGGTATGGTAATCCAAAAACTGCCATTCCTGAATTAGTCGGAAAAAACAATTGCGATATTTTAGTAATGGGTACGCACGGACATAAAACCTTTAAGGATATTTTATTAGGTACAACAATAGAAGGGGTAAGACACAATATTAAAGTTCCGCTTGTGTTGGTTTAAGAACCGGAGAACAATTCAAAAGCAAAGAAGCAAATATCATCTACCTGCGGTGTAACATCTTTCCAAGCCGTAAAATCTGAAATTACACCTTCACACTCTTTTTCAAATGGCAAATCATTATTTTTTTCCAGCGCGTCAGTAAGGCGTTTAGAGGAATATTTTTTTAGGTTTGGTCCTCCAAATTGATCTTGCATACCGTCGGATACTAAATAAATTCTAAGTCCTTTGTTAAACGGAATAGTCACTACTTCTAAAGAAGGTAAATCTTCATCATAACCGACAGAGTACACATTTCCTCTTTGCATCACTAATTTGTTTTCAATTTTGTAAATGAAAGGGCGGCCGGCTCCGCAATAAGAAACTGTTTTTGACGGGTAATCAATAACGCAAATCGACATCACGAGTCCTTCGTAACTCTTATGTTCTTCATCAAAATTTGCCGAGAAAAATGCACGGAGTTCTAAATTAAGATTCTCAATAATGGCATCCGGTTCATGTATCTCTTTATCAATAATAATTTTATTCATAAAGGCTTTCGAAATAACTGTTAAGAAAGCTCCCGGCACACCGTGACCTGTACAATCAATTAAGAAAATAATGGTTTTGTCTTTACTAACATTATAAAATCCGTAATAATCACCACTCACCACATCTTTTGGTTGAAAGTATAAGAAGGTTTTTAAATTTTTCTGTACGTGCTGTAAATCGGGAAGTATGTAAGCTTGAATTTTTTTGGCATAGTTGATACTATCTTTTAAATCTTTTAAAACCACATTTAAGTTTTCATTTACTTTAGCTATGAGTTCTTTTTCGTTGCTAATCTCAATGGTTTTTTGAGCAATAATATCTTGTAATATTTTCTGTTTTCTAACTAAGGCTTTCGTACGCTTACGAATAAGGAAAATAAACACAACAACAAGTGATACAAAGAGAAGGATGTAAAAAATATACTCTTTCCAAAAGGGTTTTTTAATGGTAATTTTAAATTTGATAGGGTTGGAGCTCCATAAACCATCGTTGTTACTGGCCATTAAAACAAAAGTGTATTCCCCGTCTTTTAATTTCGGAAAGTTTCTTTTTTGTGTTTCATATGTTACTTCTTCCCATTCATCAGTTAAGCCTTCCAGTTTAAATTTGTATTTTAATTTGGAAGGGTCTTGCAAACAAATGCCAATAAAGTCAATGGTTAAATCATAAGGTTTATAACTCAATATAGTATCTCTATAAAGTGGAATATCTGAATCGTTAAGCGAAATACGTATCAAATTCACAATAGGCTCAACTTCATTAAAGCGTTGTTTGCCGGTGTTGATACGTGCAATGCCATCTGCTCTTCCGAAAATAATTTCATTCTCGTTGTCATCATAATACATTGCATTTTCAATAAACGAACTTTGAAATAGTTCAGTGCTTCCTTCAAGTTTATTAAAATTCTTTTTATTAGCGTTTTTATAAGAAATACCATTGGAGTGAGTTACCCAAATACCGTTTTTATAGTCAGAAACGATATCGTAGCAAAAATTTGATTTTAGTCCATTAGCAACAGTATAATTCTCAAAATATTTACCATTGTATTTAAAAACACCATCACCCACACTCGAAATCCAAATATTATTCTTCTTGTCTTCGCAAACACCATTGGTGTTAAAGTTTTTAAGTCCGGGAACATCGTTAAATCTTATGATGTCTTTAAAATTATCTAAATAATAGATAAGAGTTCCCGGTGAGCAAATCCATAAATGTTTTTTAGAATCGCTAAATGCAAATTTTACATTGTTATGCAGTAAACCTGTTTCTGTATTGAGTAAAGTGTAGCTAAAATCATCGGGATTAACGACATATAATCCTGATGTTGTACAAATGAGTAAATGTTCGGGATCGGAGGCAAGTGAGTTAATGATGAGTTGTTGATTAACCGTTTTTAACGGAATGCGGGTTATTTTTTTGAATAAGGTATCGGATTGGAATAACTCGCCGGCTGTATTAGAAAAAATGAAATTGGATTTATATTTCATTAAGCCGTTAATGTTTTTATTTTTTGTAGCAGTATGATTTATAAAATTTATTTTATCATGATCGTAATACCCAATGCCAATATTACTGGCCAATACTATTTTATTGTTAAACTTAACTACGCCATTTATGGTTAGTTTCTGGCCTAGCTCGCTAATGTAACTATAGCTGTAAAGCTCATTACATAATTGCTGCAATCCATTACCAATTGTTCCTATCCATAAATTATCTTCGCGGTCAACAAAAACACTTTGAACGGCATTTGAGCTTAATCCGTTTTTGATGGTGTAATTAAAAATGGATTTTGTAACTGTGTTAATTTTATAAATGCCATTATCTGTTGTTGCTAAATAAATGTTCGAAAATCTATCTGTTATTAATCTGGTATAGGTTGAGCCATCACTTTTTTCAATTTTAAAAGTGTCTATGCAATTCATTTTTGCGTCGGTACTGAATTGTAAAACGCCATCATAATTATCTGCAATAAATAATTTATCTCCAGTAACATTTAACTTCATTCTTACACCTTCTCTTAGTGTTTGCTTTTTGGTTAGGGTGTAATTTTTACTTAGGAGTGCTTTTATCTTAATAGAGTAGATGCCGTCAGCTTTTAAAAGAAGAAGCTCGTCTTTTAAAACAGCAGTGTTTAGCACTTCATTAAAACTTTCGTGCTCAATATTAATAGAGTTTTTGGTTCCTTCATTGTATAAAATGATGCCGGTATTGTTTTTTAAGAAAAGATAGTTGTTAGTTGAAATTTCAACAATCTGAATTATTTTGGAGGTTATTTCTTCTTTAAATTTTACAATTTCGTTTTTACCATTGGGATGAAGAACTGTGACTCCGCCTTCCAAATGGCCTAGCCAGGTTTTGTTTTCGTGATCGCAATAAATACTGGTAATAAAATTATTGGCTAAACTATCTTCTCTTTTATAAACTTCAAATTTGCTACCGCCATAGCGAGTTAAGCCGTTTCCGGTAGCAATAAATAGAAAGCCACGCTGATCTTGCTTAATGTCGTAAATAAAGGATTGTGTTAATCCGTCATCTTCTGTAAATGTTTTAAACGAAAATATTTGAGAGAGGGCAGAAAAAGAAACGAAACACAATACGTATAGAAGTTTGTTTTTCATCTCCGGTACTCTTACTTGGTAACTTTAATTTTATAATTATACTTTGGTACGCCACCAATAGGTACGGCATAAAAAGCTAAGTTTTCGCCATATTGGTTGACGATGAAAACAGTAATGTTGTTGTTCTTCACAGGCTTTTTCTTAATAAACTGAACATCTAAAGATGTGTTTAATTCTTCAGGTACAATTTTGTGAGATGACGATTCCCAATTGGGAGCTTTGCTAATAGAACTTTCTTCGCCTTTTTTTGCAACTGAAATGATTCTAATGATTCCTTCATCGTCATAATCGTAAACATTAACGTTAATGGATGTTATTCCTTTCGAAACAAAAGGGTAGAGGTGACAAACTGTAAATTCTTTATCCGACGAGCGGATGCAATATTCGTAAGTGAAAATATTACCACCTTCTACTTTAATATTATCGTCTTTTGAAGTGGATAAACTCAAGCGATATAAATTTCCATCATCACCTTCTAAACCTTCTACAACTAATTTAAAAACATAACCGTTTAATTCAGGCTGTAATTCCCCTTCCAATGGGTTTATAGGACCAAAGCTAAGCCACTTTTCATCGTAAGTGGTTTCGTTGCCAAATGTTTTGGTATGTAATAAAGAGCCGCTATTGTAATTGCCTTTTGGGTCTGTTTTTTTTGCATCTGCACCACTGTGCGCGCCTTTACCACCATATAAACTAAATTTGGTTTTAGAATTAAATCCTCCTCTGTTTTCATCTAACTTCCCTCCATTTTCAGGATCGAAAACCCGAATGAAAAATGGTGTTTTTATATCTTGTGGTATGGTGAAGAAATAGATTTGAATGTTGTCGTCATCCCCCCAGGTTTTATCAGCACCCTTACTAAATGTTACTAAATAGGGAATGTTTTCGTCGGTTGACGGCATTATTTGAGAAAATAAAGAATTGAAGGTGAGAAGAAGAACAAGAACTGGGATGAATTTTCTCATAAATACGGTACAATTTACCGTAATTATAACATAATTAATTTTTATTTACAACAAAAATGCCCTTATGCTCTAGATTTTCGATGTAAATCCGTTTTCCATTGAGGAATACCGATACAAATGCATCAGTTTGACCTGCAATTACCACTTTTTTATTGTGTTCGAAGGCTTCACCAAGTGTTTTAAAACTACCGCCAATTGTTATGCGAACTAAACCTTCTTTAAGTGTTTCAACATTAATTTCGCCTAAATGTTTAAGTTGAGGAAAGTCGTAATTTTTTCTGTATTTAAACACAGCAATCTGAACTTTAAATTCGAGTCCATCAGCACTAATGTTGCCATATTTTTGAGCATACATTACAATTTTTTTCTGAATGTTTGTACGCGCTTCAAATGTAGAAATATCAGTTATAGAATTTGTTTCTGTTGGTGAATAATTGGTCTGTTTATTATTATTTTCCGAGTTATTCTCAGTAGAAGTGGTTTCTCCGCCTTTTGAAAACACACCTCGTTTTTCTAAGTTCTCAATGTAAACTCTTTTGCCTTTATAATAAACCGATACAAATGCATCTGAATGACCGGCCTTTATTACTTTTTTAGTAAAACCAAGTGCTTCGCTTAGTTTTGTGAAGGTGCCACCGATAGTCATACGTGTAATTCCATCAGGATGTTCTTCATTTTTAATTTCTCCTAAGCCTGCTAATTTCGGGAAGCGGTAAGTTTTCCGTTTTCTAAATGCGCCTACCTGAACTCTGAATTCTAAATCTTTCACATCTACATCGCCGTACTTTTGTAAATAGTACTCCATCTTTTTTTGGAGATTCGTCACCGAATTATTTTCCGGTTCAGCTGATGTAGCTGTATATTTTTCGTTTGAACTCGGTTCTGAAATATTATCTTGTTTAGTATTTTTTGTACTTACGGTCGGTTCTGTTTTTGTTTTGGGTTCGTTTTTTGTACTTGTGTTATTTTTTGCTGTGGTGACTGAAGTGTTATTTTCTGATTTTTCAGTTGTATTGGACGTTTGTTTTTCGTTGGTTGAAACAGAAGTGTTGTTTTCTGTTTTTTCAGTTGATGTACTCTTTGTTTCTGAATGATTTGATTTTGTATTTTCAGAAGTTGTATTGGTAATTGGGTCGTCATTTTTGTTCTCAATATTATTTAGTGGCGAGCCTGCTAAAATGGAATCTTTAATAGCATTAAGTATTGTTTCTTCAAACGTAGCAGGGCGTATATTTGCCGATTGGTCGAAAATAATTTTACCATTTTTATAACCAATAACTACCGGATTTTTAACGCCGGCCTGTAATGATTTTTGGTAGAACTTTTCTATATCATTTATTTTTTTCTCGTTTCCGTAAGTGTAATGAAATTCGCTATTAATTACTTCTTCCATAATACCAACAATACCTTTAGAGCTTAAGTAAGTAGTATCTTTTTTAGTTTTACTGGTTCCAAAATGCACTTTAAACGTAACGTCTTCTTGTTCACGTAAACGCATTACGGTATCCAATTTTAAACGATTGAAAGCAAATTTACTTTCTCCGGGTAGCAGGGCTTCTTCAACAATTTGCTTCTTATTTGATGTAGCAGCTAACATGGTTTTAATTTCACCCACTAATTTTTTACCATTCAATCCCATTTTGTTGAACATCTCTATATCATCATCCGAAACCAAATTCATTTTATTAATTGAATCGGCTTTAAACGAACGGTAAGCGTATTTCGTTAACTCTTCATTAAATTTACGTTCTTCAACCCCTGCCCATGTATCCTGATTTACACAAACAATGTTTTTAGTTGTACAAAGTAATTCTTTCTTGTTTGTTTTTGTATTGAGAGTTACTACGCCTAACTTTATTTTGTAGATTCCGGTTTTCGAGAACGAATGCTTAACCTCTTTGTCGCGAAGTCGTTTTTTATCAATTTCATAATAATAACCTTCAATTTTATTATCGGGTAAATAAGTCCAATCGGTATTAATGACAAACGATTTATCAACCAAAACAGTATCTAAACAATTTATTTTTAATTGGGTAATAGAATCTACTTTTAAATCAAATGTGGCCTGACTCATAAAAACCGATTTGGTTAAAGAGTCGATAATGTTTAAGTTAATTAAGTAATTACCCGGTGCAGGAAAACAATGCCGAACACTTAATCCCTTTTGTTTTGTACCGTCTCCAAATAACCATTCGTAATAAAAACCACCAATTCCTGCTTTATCTAGTGTACTTTCTTCACTTAAATTATAACAATAATCTTCCTTTACACTTTCTTTACAATTGTTAAACGTTGGCCATGTTTGTCGCCAAAAATAAATGTCATCTTGATTGTCTTCACGATTTGAAGCGAAATAACCTTTTTCCTGCAATGAATCTACATAAATAGAAAAATCATCCGCTTCTGAATTCATGGGCGCGCCCGCATTTTGAATAATGGGATTAGTTCCGTCTGTTGTGTATTTATACAAATCGAGCTTTCCTAAACCACCGGGCCGGTTACTCGAAAAATAGATTTCATTTTCATTAATTACAAAGGGGAAGTATTCGTTTTCTTCTGTATTTAAAAAATCACAATTCTTATAATTTCCCCATTTAGACGGGTTTCCCCAACTCTCAGCTAGTTTTTCGGCAAAGTAAATATCAGTTTTTCCTTTTCCGCCCAACATGTTTGATGAAAAATATAATTTGTTGTTGTAGATATAAGGATGCGCTGCCATAAATGTATCGGGTAATACTAATTCGGCAATGGGAGCTAAGAATTCGTCACCTTGTAAAATAGAAGAGTAAATGGCAAGCTTTAATTTTTTAGAGTAGCCTTCACAAGGAATATTAGTTGAAAAATAGAGTTTAGAAGTTGCTTTATCAAAGAAACATCCTCCTTGATTTAAAGGTGTATTAATGGAGTTAGGAAGTGGTTTTATTTTTCCTACGTTTATTGAATCAGTTAATTTTCCGGAATACAAATCAAGCATTTGATGCAAGGTGGCCGCCTCCATATTGATAACACCAACTTTACGTTCTTGTGATGATGTATAATAAAAAGTGCTACCCGAAACATAAGGACCAAATTCCGACTCATCCGTATTTTGTTTTATAGGCGTTATTTCCACCTTTGTTTTGTCGAAGAGTGGATCAACCTGAGTAAAACTTTTTACGCTGACTAGGAATAATAAACAAGATAGAAGTATTCTATACATACAGTTTATTAGAAATAGCGTGGGGTTGGAGCGTCAGTAAATTTACCAAAGAAATAATTAAGCATAATTTCGTGTGTGCCCGAATTGTATCTTCTTAGCGGGCCAATAGAATAATCGTAAGCGTAACCAAACTTGAATTTTTTATTGACAGAGAAATCGGCATAAGCAACAATAGCATCTTTGTTACGGTACGCAAATCCAACACCTAAAACATCATTAAAGTAGGCTGTTAAATTTAAATCAAACTGCACCGGCGAATTTTTTATTTGTCGAACAAGGAACGAAGGTTTCAGTGTAACATTATCTTTCACTTTAATTATTACGCCACCAATTGCATTAAACTCGTAATACTTTGCCCCGCTTTTTGTTTTTACTAATTCGGGTGTTGATACACCAAAGAATATTTTCTTACTATAATAATAAACTCCCGCACCGGAATTAAATAAATTAATAGCAGGGGAGTTCGCAATAAAAGTTGCGTCGCCTTCTTTGGTAGTTATTATTTTACTGAAGTCGTAAAAAATTCGTTTATACATAGGTTGTAATCCAAAAGCAATTGTGTGTTTGCGGTTTAATTTAACACGATAGGCGAG
Source organism: Bacteroidia bacterium (assembly GCA_018000995.1). Taxonomy (GTDB): domain Bacteria; phylum Bacteroidota; class Bacteroidia; order B-17B0; family Aurantibacillaceae; genus JAHEYG01. The sequence continues at coordinate 73,217 of JAGNIU010000002.1, read as the reverse complement.
GGCAACCTTTATACTGTTAGTGCTCGTTAAACCAATTTTATCATTTTCATATTGTAAACCAACCGAAAGATTTTTCGGTTTAATTTCCATACTACCTAATAAACTAATATTTTGTGGCGACCCATTAAAACCAGCCCATTGCTTTCTATATACTAAAGTAATGTCTAAGGCTTTTTTCTGTCCGGCATAAGCAGGATTAATGGCAAATGTATTAAACAAATAATTAGAGTTAAGGCTTGAGTGTTGCCCAACCAAAGTGCTTGCAAAAAACAGCATAACCAATATGTATTTTACAGCTCTCATCGTTTAATTAATATATAACCTGTTTTAACTTCGTTATTTAATTTTATTACGTAGAAGTAAGTGTCTTCAGCTAAAGGTTGATTATCCTGATTCACACCATTCCAGGTGTTTTTGTAATCACGGTCTTCAAACACAACACTTCCCCAACGGTTAACTACTTTTAATTCAACTTGCGAATAGTAATCAGCAATTGGAACCTCCAGGTAATCATTAATACCATCACCATTTGGAGAAATAGCATTTGGAATTTCAAGAACAACTAATGTGATATTCTTCTCATCTTCTGTTGAACCACACATTTCAGTGATAACCCACTTCACTGTATTTACACCCGGAACTAAATTGGTTAAAGTAGTAGAGCTTAAGCTTGAATTTGAAATGTTATAACTGCCACCAACAAATTGCCACATACCCGTTCCACTAGTTGGTATATTACCATTTACTGGCGCACTTGTTACATAAACTGTAGTATCATTTCCTGCAAAAGCTTGTTGAACTGGAGGCAATACAATTAATAAAACGGTATCAGAACTTGTTGGACAATTGCCATTGGATGTGGTCCAAACTAAAACGTTTGTTCCGGTTGATAATGAAGTAACACCTGAATTATTTAAAGTAGGTGTTGTTATAGTTCCGAACCCTGCTTCATTCGCCCAAGTACCAATTCCAATTGAAGGTAAGTTACCGGCAAGTATAGTTGAGTTCGGACATAAAATTTGATCAGGCCCTGCATTAGCAACAGTTGGGAACATTAGTAAAACTATATCAACAGTATCTGAGGTGGTAGGGCACACGCCGTTAGTGTTGGTCCAAACTAAAGTATTAGTTCCTGTTACCAATCCGCTAACTGTTGATGTGTTGGAGTTTGGATTTGCAAATGTTCCTGCGCCCGCCATCACCGACCAAGTAGCTACACCAACTGTTGGATTGGTGGCATTTAAATTTGTACTGGTTGCTGTTAAACAAAATGCCTGATCTGGTCCTGCACTAACCGGCGAAGCAAAATCATCTACCTGAATATTTATGGTACTTGTTGAAGAAGGACAAGTTCCATTAGATGTTGTCCAAACCAATGAGTTAATTCCCGTTGCTAATCCTGTAACCTGAGAATTATTTAATGTTGGTGTTGTAACTGAAGAACCTCCAACAATTACCGACCAAACACCTGTTCCAATTGAAGGAATATTTGAATTTAACGTAGATGTGGAAGCACAGATAGTGAAATCAGTTCCTGCATTGGATGGAGTAGGATATGAATCAACAAAAACTAAAACTGTACTGGTAGAAGCCGGACAAACACCATTCACAATCGACCATTCAAAAATATTAGTTCCTGTTGCTAGTGATGTTACACCTGAGGTATTTAATGTTGGTGTTGTAACAGAAGAGCCGCCGCTAATCACCGACCAAGTTCCAACTCCAACTATAGGAGCATTTGCGGTAAGTGTTGTTGTTGGTAAACAAAGTGTTTGATTAGTTCCGGCAACAGAAATCGTAGGTAAAGAATCTCTGAAGATAGTAACAGTACTTGTTGATGAAGGACATGTTCCGTTTGATGTTGTCCAAACAAATGAGTTAACTCCATTAGCTAATGCTGTAACTTGAGATGCATTTAATGTTGGTGTTGTAACAGAAGAACCTCCAACAATTACCGACCAAACACCAGTTCCAATTGTTGGAATATTTGAATTTAAAGTAGATGTGGAAGCACAGATAGTGAAATCAGTTCCTGCATTGGATGGAGTAGGATATGAATCAACAAAAACTAAAACTGTACTGGTAGAAGCAGGACAAACGCCATTTACAATCGACCATTCAAAAATGTTAGTTCCCGTTGCTAGTGAAGTTACACCTGAGGTATTTAATGTTGGTGTTGTAATTGAAGATCCACCACTAATTACCGACCAAGTTCCAATTCCAACCAAAGGAGCATTTGCATTAAGTGTTGTAGTTGGTAAACAAAGTGTTTGATTAGTTCCGGCAACAGAAATGGTAGGTAAAGAATCTCTGAAGATAGTTACAGTGTCGCTATTATTAGGACAGGTGCCATAACTGGTAGTCCAAACAAATGTATTGGCTCCATTGCTTAATCCAGTAACTCCGGATGTTGCAGAAGTTGGAGTTGTAACTGCTGATGTTCCAGTCAATATTGACCAAGTTCCAAAACCAATAGCCGGGTTAATACCGAATAAATTAGCAGTAGATGTACAAACTGTTTGATCAGCTCCTGCAACTGCCGGAGAAGGGAATGGGTTAACAAATAAATTTATGGTACTGGAAGATGATGCACACACGCCGTTAGAAATTGTCCAAACTAAAGTATTAGTTCCGGTAATCAAACTGCTAACAGTTGAAATATTTAATGTTGGAGTTGTAACGGAAGAACCTCCTGCAATAACGGTCCACAATCCTGTACCAACAATCGGCGCATTACCTGTTAATGTAGAGGTAGCAGCACAGAGGTTTTGGTCAGGTCCTGTAGTTGAAATTGTTGGTACATCATCAACAAATAAAGTTACACTCGACACAGAAGCTAAACACGGTGGATTTGAAATAGTCCATTCGAAAACATTTGCACCTAATCCTAAGCCGGTGATTGAAGTTGTTGGCGATAATGAATTTGTAATTATTCCTGAGCCGGCAACTAACGACCATGTTCCAACGCCAACGGTAGCAGTGTTAGCAGTCATTACTGTTGTAGGTGAAGAAATACAAAGCGTTTGTGTTATACCCGCATTTGAAACAGTTGGAACATCATTTACAACCAGTGTTACATTTGAAACAGAAGATAAACATGGCATATTTGAAATTGTCCAAGCAAATACATTGTTTCCTAAACCTAAACCAGTAATAGTTGAATTGGGTGATGTAGGACTTGTAATTGTTCCACTGCCTGAAATTAATGTCCACATACCTGTTCCAATTGTTGGGGTATTCGCTGTCATTGTTGTGGTAGGTGAAGAAATACAAAGTGTTTGCGTTGTTCCGGCATTCGATGGTGTTGGAAGATCATTTACAAGTATTGAAACTGTTGATGAACTTGCAGCACATGGATTATTTGAGATAGTCCATTCAAAAACATTTAATCCCAAACCTAAACCGGTGATAGAAGTTGAAGGTGAAAGCGAATTCGTAATGGTTCCTGAACCTGAAATTAATGACCAAGTACCAACACCTACTGTAGCTGTGTTCGCATTCATAAATGCATTCGGACTTGTAATACAAACAGTTTGACTAAATCCTGCATTAGCAATAGTAGGCACATCTTTAACTTCAATGGTCATAGTTGAAGATGAAGCTAAACAAGGTGCATTTGAAATTGTCCATTCAAAAACATTTGTACCCAGTGCTAAACCTGTAATAGAAGTTGTAGGTGATAATGAATTAGTAATAGTTCCCGAACCGGAAACTAAAGTCCAAACACCTGTACCAACGGTTGCTGTATTAGCAGTCATTACTGTTGTTGGAGAAGAAATACAAAGTGTTTGAGTTGGTCCCGCATTTGAAATAGTTGGCACATCATTTATTCTCATCGCAACTGTAGAAGTTGATGAAGCGCAAGGCGGATTAGAAATTGTCCACGCAAAAATATTTATACCTAATCCTAAACCGGTAACAGTTGTAATTGGTGAAGTTGGGTTAGTAATTGCGCCGGTTCCAGACACTAAAGTCCATAATCCTGTACCAACGGTTGGAGTATTAGCAGATAATGTTCCGTTTGGTGAAGAAATACAAAGTGTTTGCGAAATCCCCGCATTTGCAATAGTTGGAACATCGTTTACAATAATAGCAACAGTTGCAGTAGAGGCTAAACAAGGTGCGTTAGAAATAGTCCAAGCAAAAACATTTGTACCAATTGCTAGTCCTGTAATTGTTGTAGTTGGTAATAATGAGTTTGTAATTACGCCTGTTCCTGAAACTAATGTCCAAACGCCCGTACCCACACTTGGGAAGTTAGCATTCATTGAAGTTGTAGGTGAAGAAATGCAAAGTGTTTGAGTTGTGCCTGCATTCGCAACTGTTGGAATATCATTGACTAATAATGTTACAGTTGAAACCGAAGCTAAACAAGGCGCGTTTGATATAGTCCACGCAAAAACATTTGCGCCTAAAGCTAAACCTGTAATTGAAGTTGTTGGTGAAAGTGAATTCGTAATTGTTCCACTACCTGAAACTAATGTCCAAACTCCCGTACCAACTGTTGCAGTGTTAGCGGTCATTACAGTTGTTGGAGATGAAATACAAAGTGTTTGAGAAGTTCCCGCATTTGCAATAGTTGGAACATCGTTTACAATAATAGCAACTGTTGCAGTAGAGGCTAAACAAGGTGCGTTAGAAATAGTCCAAGCAAAAACATTTGTACCAATTGCTAGTCCTGTAATTGTTGTAGTTGGTAATAATGAGTTTGTAATTACGCCTGTTCCTGAAACTA
>JAGNIU010000002.1:0-68382 GCA_018000995.1 Bacteroidia bacterium | reverse complement strand
GAGTTGTGCCTGCATTCGCAACTGTTGGAATATCATTGACTAATAATGTTACAGTTGAAACCGAAGCTAAACAAGGCGCGTTTGATATAGTCCACGCAAAAACATTTGCGCCTAAAGCTAAACCTGTTATTGATGTTGTTGGTGAAAGTGAATTTGTAATGGTTCCTGATCCTGAAACTAATGTCCAAACGCCAACACCAACTGTTGCGGTATTAGCAGTCATCATTGTTGTAGGTGAAGAAATACAAAGTGTTTGAGAAGCTCCTGCATTTGAAACGGTAGGAATATCATTTACAATTATCGCAACTGTTGCAGTAGAAGCTAAACAAGGTGCATTGGAGATTGTCCAAGCAAACACATTTGTTCCTAATCCTAATCCGGTAATTGAAGTTGTTGGTGATAATGAATTTGTAATTGTTCCCGAACCTGAAATTAATGACCATGTACCAACACCAATTGTTGCTGTGTTTGCTGTCATATTAGTTGTAGGAGAAGAAATACAAAGCGTTTGAGTTACGCCTGCATTTGCTATTGTTGGAATATCATTTACGAATAATGTGACAGTTGATACAGAAGCTAGACATGGCGCATTAGAAATGGTCCAAGCAAAAACATTTGCTCCTAAAGCTAAACCAGTGATGGAAGTTGTTGGTGATAATGAATTAGTAATAGTTCCGGCACCTGAAATTAAAGACCATGTGCCAACGCCAACGGTTGCTGTATTTGCAGTCATAACGGTTGTTGGAGAAGAGATGCAAAGTGTTTGTGTTGTTCCTGCATTTGAAATCGTAGGAATATCATTAACGAATAACGTAACGGTCGAAACAGATGCTAAACAAGGTGAATTAGATATAGTCCATGAAAATACATTCGCTCCAATGGCTAACCCTGTTATCGAAGTTGTTGGTGATAATGAATTCGTAATTGTTCCTGAACCTGAAACTAAAGTCCAAACGCCAACACCAACTGTTGCAGTGTTAGCAGTCATTACAGTTGTTGGTGAAGAAATACAAAGTGTTTGAGATGCTCCTGCATTCGCTACCGTTGGAACATCATTCACTACAATGGCAACGGTTGAAGATGAAGGGAAACAAGGGTTATCGTAAATAGTCCAAGCAAAAACATTTGTCCCTAAACCTAAACCTGTAATGTTTGTTGTTGGAGAAAGTGAATTGGTAACAACTCCTGTTCCAGAAACTAAGGTCCAAACACCTGTTCCGGATATTGGTGTGTTTCCATTTAATGTTGTTGTTGGAGAAGAAATACAAATTGTTTGATTGGTTCCTGCATTTGAAATTGTTGGACCGGGATTAACCATGATGGTCATATTAGAAACTGATGGGGCACACGGCGCATTAGAAATTGTCCATGCAAAAACGTTTGTACCTAAACCTAATGCTGTAATACCTGTTGTTGGAGATAAGGAATTTGTAATGGTTCCGGCACCTGAAACTAAAGTCCAGGCGCCTGTTCCAATGGTTGGTGTGTTGGCAGTCATAGTTGCTGTTGGAACATTGAAACAAACTGTTTGATTTACACCGGCAACAGAAGTTGTTGGAAGATCATTCACAATAATTGCTACTGTTGATGTAGAAGCTAAACAAGGTGCATTAGAAATTGTCCATGCAAAAATATTTGTCCCTAAACCTAATCCTGAAATACTTGTTGTAGGTGATAATGAATTAGTGATAATTCCTGTTCCTGAAACTAATGTCCAAACACCTGTACCAACTGTTGCAGCGTTGGCCGACATAAACGCAGTCGGGAATGAAATACATAATGTTTGACTTGAACCTGCATTGGCAATTGTTGGAACTTGATTTACAGTAATAGTTACGTTAGCAACAGAAGGTGAACATGGATTGTTCGAGATGGTCCAAGCAAACACATTGTTCCCTAAACCTAAACCAGTGATTGATGTTGTAGGGGATAATGAATTAGTGATAACTCCTGTTCCTGAAACTAAAGTCCAAACTCCTGTACCAACCGTTGCAGAATTTGCGTTCATTGTTGTAGTTGGAGAAGAAATACAAAGTGTTTGATTTGTTCCCGCATTAGCGATAGTTGGAATTTGATTTACTGTTAGATTAACGTTTGAAGTTGAAGGCGCACAAGGTGAGTTTGAAATGGTCCAAGCAAAAACATTTGTACCTAAACCTAATCCTGTAATGGATGTTGTAGGAGAAAGTGAATTTGTAATTACTCCAGTTCCGGAAACTAAAGTCCAAACACCTGTACCAACTGTTGCGGTGTTAGCAGTCATGAATGTATTTGGACTCGTTATACAAAGTGTTTGTGAAGCTCCTGCGTTTGATAGTGTTGGAACTTGATTAACTGTAATTGTAACGTTAGCAATTGATGGAGCGCAAGGTGCATTTGAAATAGTCCAGGCAAAAACATTTGTTCCTAAACCTAATCCTGTAATAGATGTTGTTGGAGAAAGTGAATTCGTAATTACTCCTGTTCCTGAAACTAAAGTCCAAGCGCCTATTCCTATTGCAGGGAAGTTCGCATTCATTACAGTGGATGGAGAAGAGATACAAAGTGTTTGATTTGTTCCCGCATTAGCAATGGCTGGAACTTGATTAACTGTTAGAGTAACATTTGATGTTGATGGAGCACAAGGTGCGTTTGAAATAGTCCAAGCAAAAACATTTGTTCCTAAACCTAATCCTGTAATACTTGTTGTTGGTGAAAGTGAATTCGTAATTACTCCTGTTCCTGAAACTAAAGTCCAAACACCTGTACCAACTGTTGCGGTGTTAGCAGTCATGAATGTATTTGGACTCGTTATACAAAGTGTTTGTGAAGCTCCTGCGTTTGATAGTGTTGGAACTTGATTGACTGTAATAGTAACGTTAGCAATTGAAGGAGCACAAGGTGCATTTGAAATGGTCCACGCAAAAACATTATTTCCTAAACCTAATCCCGTAATTGAAGTTGTTGGTGAAAGTGAATTAGTGATTACGCCTGTTCCTGAAACTAAAGTCCAAACTCCTGTTCCAATTCCCGGGAAGTTCGCATTCATTACAGTGGATGGAGAAGAGATACAAAGTGTTTGATTTGTTCCCGCATTAGCGATGGTTGGAATTTGATTTACTGTTAGAGTAACATTTGAAGTTGATGGCGCACAAGGTGCGTTTGAAATAGTCCAGGCAAAAACATTATTTCCTAAACCTAATCCGGTAATTGAAGTTGTTGGTGATAATGAATTAGTGATAACTCCTGTTCCTGATACTAAAGTCCAAACTCCGGTTCCAACTGTTGCGGAATTCGCGGTCATCAATGTATTCGGACTCGTAATACATAAAGTTTGATTAGAACCTGCGTTTGCAATTGTCGGAACTTGATTTACTGTAATAGTAACATTAGCAATTGAAGGAGCACACGGTGCATTTGAAATGGTCCACGCAAAAACATTATTTCCTAATCCTAAACCTGTGATGGATGTTGTAGGAGAAAGTGAATTCGTAATAATTCCTGTTCCTGATACTAATGTCCAAGCGCCAGTTCCTACAAAAGGGAAGTTCGCATTCATTGTTGCTATTGGCGATGAAATACAAATCGTTTGATTTGATCCTGCACTCGCTATAGTTGGAACCTGATTAACTGTTATAGTAACATTTGAAACTGAAGGAGCACAAGGCGCATTCGAAATAGTCCACGCAAAAACATTATTTCCTAAACCTAATCCGGTAATTGAAGTTGTTGGTGATAATGAATTGGTGATGACTCCTGTTCCTGATACTAAAGTCCAAACTCCTGTTCCAACTGTTGCGGAATTCGCGGCCATCAATGTATTCGGATTCGTAATACATAATGTTTGATTAGAACCTGCATTGGCAATTGTCGGTGATTGATTTACAGTAATAGTAACATTAGCAATTGAAGGAGCACACGGTGCATTTGAAATGGTCCACGCAAAAACATTATTTCCTAAACCTAATCCGGTAATTGATGTTGTTGGAGAAAGTGAATTGGTGATTACTCCTGTTCCCGAAACTAATGTCCAAGCGCCTGTTCCTACAAAAGGGAAGTTTCCATTCATTGTGGCTATTGGTGATGAAATACAAACTGTTTGATTTGATCCTGCACTAGAAACACTTGGAATGTCATTTACAATAATTGCTACAGTTGATGAAGAAGCGAGGCAAGGCGCGTTAGAAATTGTCCAGGCAAAAACATTTGTTCCTAAACCTAATCCTGTAATGGATGTTGTTGGAGAAAGTGAATTGGTAATTATTCCGGTTCCAGATACTAATGTCCAAACGCCCGTTCCAACTGTTGCTGTGTTAGCCGTCATAAATGTGTTTGGACTGCTAATACACAATGTTTGGTTTGAACCTGCATTTGCTATTGTTGGAACTTGATTTACGGTTATAGTTACGTTCGCAACTGAAGCAAGACAAGGAGCGTTTGAAATTGTCCAGGCAAAAACATTATTCCCTAAACCTAATCCTGTAATAGATGTTGTAGGTGAAAGTGAATTAGTAATAACTCCTGTTCCAGATACTAATGTCCAAGCGCCTGTTCCTACAAAAGGAAAATTGGCGTTCATTGAGGTAGTAGGAGAAGAAATACATAACGTTTGATTAGTTCCAGCACTGGCTACGGTTGGAACATCGTTTACAATAATAGCCATAGTAGAAGTGGAGGCAAGGCAAGGCGCATTCGAAATGGTCCATTCAAAAATATTTGTTCCTAATCCTAAACCTGTTATTGATGTTGTTGGTGATAATGAATTTGAAATGACCCCTGTTCCTGAAACTAATGTCCAAGCTCCTGTTCCTACTGTTGCAGTATTAGCGGTCATTAATGTATTTGGACTGGTAATACATAATGTTTGATTTGTACCAGCATTCGAAACGCTTGGAATATCATTTACAGTAATTGTTATTGTAGCCACAGAAGCGGGACAAGGTGCATTTGAAATGGTCCAAGCAAAAACATTATTTCCTAGTCCTAAACCTGTAATGGATGTTGTTGGAGAAAGTGAATTGGTAATAATTCCTGTTCCTGATACTAATGTCCAAGCTCCGGTGCCAACAACGGCAGGATTTGCTGACATAGTTGTTGTTGGATTAGAGATGCAAAGTGTTTGATCAATACCGGCATCAGCAACCGTTGGAAAATCATTAACTCTAATCGTAACGTTCGAACTTGATGGTGCGCACGGTGCATTTGAAATGGTCCAGGCAAAAACATTATTTCCTAAACCTAATCCTGTAACACTAGTTCCTGGTGATAATGAATTGGTAATTGTTCCTGAACCCGAAACTAAAGTCCAAACTCCAGTGCCAATAGTTGCTGTGTTGGCAGTCATAAAGGTATTCGGACTACTAATACATAATGTTTGGTTAGAACCTGCGCTCGATATCGTTGGAACATCGTTTACAATTATGGCTACTGTTGCATTGGATGGCGCGCATGGTGCATTTGAAATTTCCCACTGAAAAATATTTGTACCAACGGCTAATCCTGTAATTGTTGTTATTGGTGATAGAGAGTTAGTGATTGTTCCCGAGCCGGAAAGTAAAGTCCACGCACCATTACCAACTAATGGAATATTAGCTGCCATAGTTGCTGTGGGTGAAGAAATACATAAAGTTTGATTCAATCCCGCACTTGCTATTGTTGGAACATCGTTAACTAGTATAGCTACAGTTGAGGTTGATGGTGAACAAGGATTGTTTGAAATTTCCCACTCAAATATATTTGTTCCTAATCCTAAACCTGTTATTGATGTAGTCGGTGATAATGAATTTGAAATGACCCCTGTTCCCGATACTAATGTCCAAGCTCCAGTACCAACTGTTGCGGTATTAGCTGTCATAAATGTATTTGGACTGGTAATACATAGTGTTTGATTTGGTCCTGCGTTTGAAATTGTTGGAGCATCTTCAACAACTATCGCCATTGTTGCAGTAGATGCAACACAAGGCGCATTCGAAATAGTCCACGAAAAAATATTTGTACCAACACCAAGTCCTGTAATAGATGTTGTCGGTAAAAGTGAATTTGTAATAACTCCTGTACCTGAAACCAGCGACCAAGTGCCAATGCCAACTGTAGCCAAGTTTGCATTCATAGTTGTTGTTGGTGTTGTAATACAGAGTGTTTGACTTAATCCAGCACTTGCAATTGTTGGAACATCTTCTACAACTATTGCAACTGTTGATGAAGAAGCTAAACAAGGTGCATTCGAAATAGTCCATGCAAATACATTAGTTCCAATGGCCAATCCAGTAATTGAAGTTATTGGTGAAAGTGAATTAGTAATTGTTCCTGAACCGGAAATCAAACTCCAAGTTCCTACGCCAACTGTTGCTGAATTGGCCGTCATTAATGTATTCGGACTACTAATACACAATGTTTGGTTTGCGCCTGCATTAGAAATGGTTGGCGCATCACTCACAATAATTGCAACGGTTGAAATTGAGGGAGCGCATGGTGAATTTGAAATTGTCCAAGAAAAAATATTTGTACCAACTGCAAGTCCGGTAATTGATGTTGTTGGAGATAATGAACTTGTTATTACACCTGTACCTGATACTAACGACCAAGTGCCAATGCCAACCGTTGCTGTGTTAGCATTCATAGTTGTTGTTGGTGAAGAAATACAAAGCGTTTGATTTGTTCCTGCGTTTGCGATTGTAGGAACATCGCTTACAGTTATAGATACTGTGGAAGTTGAAGCAGCACAAGGAGCATTTCCAATTGTCCACGCAAAAACATTTGTACCAACTGCAAGTCCGGTAATTGATGTTGTTGGAGATAATGAATTTGTTATAATCCCGGTTCCCGAAACTAACGACCATGTTCCAATGCCAACGGTTGCTGTGTTTGCTAACATTGTTGTTGTTGGCGACGAAATACAAATGGTTTGATTTGAACCTGCACTAGCAATGGAAGGCACAGCTCTTCCAACAATAATTATATTATCAAAAGTTGCAGTACAAGGTGGATTTGAAATAGTCCATCGGAAAGTATTATTCCCAACTCCCAAACCTGTAATGGTTGTAACAGGACTGTTAGGCGTTGTTATTGTTCCCGCACCACTAATTAAAGTCCAAAGTCCGGAACCCGCAGTAGGAGTGTTAGCTGCCATAGTAGCACTCGAACTTACGCAAACAGTTTGATCAACTCCGGCTGCTGCTATGGATGGTAAAGCATTCGTTGTTATAGTAACGTTATCAACCGAAGTTGTACAAGGTAAGTTTGAGATAGACCAAGTGAGTACAGTTGTCCCAACCGTTAGTCCGGTTAATGTTGATGTTGGCGAAAGTGAATTTGTAATTGTACCTGGCCCTGATACTTTTACCCAAGCTCCAATACCTGCAGTTGGGGTATTACCGGCAAGTGTAGTTGATCCTGTGCTAACACAAATAGTTTGGTCAACTCCGGCATTAGCAATGGAAGGCACAGCTCTCCCAACAATAATTATATTATCAAAAGTTGCAGTACAAGGAGGATTAGAAATGGTCCATCGGAAAGTATTATTCCCAACTCCTAAACCTGTAATGGTTGTGACGGGACTAGTAGGTGTAGTTATTGTTCCTGCACCACTAACTAAAGTCCAAAGTCCGGAACCCGCAGTAGGAGTGTTAGCTGCCATAGTTGCGCTTGAACTTACACAAACAGTTTGATCAACTCCTGCTGCTGCTATTGATGGAAGAGGATTCGTTGTTATTGTAACATTATCTACTGAACTGGTACACGGTAAGTTTGAGATAGACCAGGTAAGTACAGTTGTCCCGACCGTTAGTCCGGTTAAAGTTGAGTTTGCAGTAAGAGAATTTGTAATTGTGCCCGGCCCAGAAACTTTTATCCAGCGTCCAACCCCTGCAGTTGGTGTATTACCGGCAAGTGTAGTGAATCCTGTACTAACACAAACGGTTTGGTCAACGCCGGCATTAGCAATGGAAGGCACTGCTCTTCCAACAATAATAATATTATCTAGACGTGTAGCGCAGGGTGGGTTGGTTATACGCCACCTAAAAGTATTGTTCCCAACACCCAATCCTGTAATAACGGAAGTTGGACTATTTGGCGAAACAATTGTTCCTGACCCACCGATTAAAAACCATTGACCTGTTCCGGCGGTAGGTGTATTGGCTGCCATTGTTGCACTCGAACTTACACACACAGTTTGATCAGGTCCGGCAAGAGCGGTCGATGTCATCCCATTGGTAGTAATAGTCATATTAGAAACAGAAGAAGCGCATGGAGGATTACTTATTGACCAAGTTAGTACTGTTAATCCTGGTGTTAAACCTGTAACAGTTGTATTTCTTACAAGCGGATTTGTTATTGTTCCTGAGCCTGAAACTTTCACCCATATACCTGTTCCTGAAGTAGGGTTATTACCATTTAAAGTTGCAGTGGCAGTACCTGTTGTTGCACAAAGTGTTTGACTTACTCCGGCATTTGCCGCCGTAGGGGCAGGCCGTATCGTGATGGTCATGTTGGCCGTTGAAGATGTACACGGTGAATTACTAATAGACCAAGTTAATACAGTGGTGCCGACCGTTAGTCCTGTAATAGTTGATGCTGGATTTGTTGGAGTGGTTATTGTTCCGGGGCCTGAAATTTTTACCCATAAACCGGTTCCATTGATAGGATTATTGCCTGCCAGCAAGGCACTACCGACTGTAACACAAATATTTTGATTTGGTCCGGCGTTAGCTACAGTTGGAAGTGGTCGTGTTGTAATGGTAACATTTGATGCAGATGGAGTACATGTTCCGTTAGTGATGGTCCACGAAAAGACATTTGTTCCTACTGCTAAACCTGTAATAGTTGTATTAGGAATAAGAGAATTTGTAATCACACCTGTTCCTGAAACTAAAGTCCATCTTCCAATTCCGCCACCTGTTGCGGTGTTTGCTGCCATCAACGCATTAGTTCCAATACATAAAGTTTGGCTAGTGCCGGCATTTGAAACCTGGCATTGAGATTGTAAAGTGTTGGATTTTAGAAAAAAGAGACAGCAAATTAGAACAAGAAATATCTTATTTGGAAAGGTAAATTGGGTATAAGTGATTACTCTCACAAAATTTGCTTACTAAATCTAAATGATTTTAGTAAAACCGCCATTTTTATTAGACTAAAATAGGTATTTTCTCGACTAATTTAACATATATATGTTTGGTAATGAGTTAATTGTGCGATTTGATGAGTAAATCACTTTAGTTAGATTTTTAGAAAGCTTGTTAATTCAACTAACGGTTTTGTTAAATCTTTCTTTTTTTGAGAATAATTTATTCGAATTTAGAAGGTTGTGGCCTACAAAAAGAGTTTGAAGTTTTTTAAAAAAATTAAAAATCCTAAAACATTTCTGATTTAGGATTTTTAAATTCTGAAATAATAAGGACAAAAATCCTAGTAATAAATTGCTCTTCTTACTTCTGAAATATGTTTGCTGAAACGTATTACTTGACGCGTGTATCCATATTCGTTATCGTACCAAACATACAACACACAACTCTTTTTATCAGGAGATATGATAGTTGCCTGACTGTCAAATACACTTGGACAAGAACTGCCTACAATATCAGTTGATACTAATTCGTTGCTAAAAGCGTATTGAATTTGTTCTACTAATCCACCTTGTAAAGCGTATTTACGAATGATTTCATTCACTTCTTCTTTAGTAACTTCTTTGTTGATGTTTAAATTTAAAATCGCTAAAGAAACATTTGGTGTTGGTACACGAACCGAATTAGCTGTGAATTTCCCGGCTAAATGAGGTAAAACTTTTTTCAAAGCACTCTCAGCACCAGTTTCAGTAATTACCATGTTTAACGCAGCTGAACGTCCACGACGCGATTTTTTATGGTAGTTATCTAATAAGTTTTGATCGTTTGTATAAGAGTGAACAGTTTCAATATGTCCTTTTACAATTCCTAATTCTTTATCAATTACATAAAGAATTGGCATAATTGCGTTGGTAGTACAAGAAGCTGCTGAAAAAATTTGTTGTTTTTTTACGTCAACAGTTTCGTGATTTACACCATGAACTACATTGGGAACATCACCTTTTGCAGGAGCAGTTAATAACACTTTTGAAATTCCTTTAGCTTGTAAATGGCGACTTAATTCTTTATCATCTCTAAAAACACCGGTGTTATCAATTAATAAAGCATCATTAATTCCATACTTAGTATAATCCACATCCTCAGGATTTTTAGAATCAATCATGTGAACGGTGTGACCGTTTATGATTAAAGCTTTGTTTACTAAATCTTCAATAACGGTTCCCGGAAAAGGACCATGAACTGAATCTGTACGTAATAAATCGGCACGTTTTGTAATATCTGCATCACTGCTTCCTCGGGTAACAATAGCCCGCAAACGTAATTGTTCGCCTTTTCCTGCTTGAGAAATTAATTCACGCGCAGCTAAACGACCAATTCGTCCGAACCCAAATAATACAACATCTTTAGGAGTGATGGAACCTTTTTTACCAATAAGATCCTTTAATTTATTATTCAAAAAATCAGTTTGAGATTTGAATTTATCTTTTTCCTGAATCCACTCATAAGCTAATTTG
Organism: Bacteroidia bacterium; assembly: GCA_018000995.1. Classification (GTDB taxonomy): domain Bacteria; phylum Bacteroidota; class Bacteroidia; order B-17B0; family Aurantibacillaceae; genus JAHEYG01. The sequence continues at coordinate 57,830 of JAGNIU010000002.1, read as the reverse complement.
CCAATATCAATTCTGGACGGACAAACATCTAAATTGTAAATTTCAGTTGCTAAGGCAACAGTATCTTTAACGGCAATAGTTTTCTTTACAATATCTTTTGCATAAAAGTGAAGATTAATAATTTCACTCGCGCTGCGGTCAACCAACTGATTTCTGAATAAAATTAACTCGATAGATTTATCGAACCAAAGTTTACCAATAGCGCTAATTAAATCTATAGCAGCTTTTTCGTCCTTTATCCACTCATTAAGTTGGGTTTCGTAAGCGGAGTTTTTTGCAAGTGTTTCCATGTACTTTTTTTTAGAAAATCAAATTTAAAAAAAGGATACCTTTTTTAATGTGTTGTTAATAATTGAGAAACAAAAAAGCCGCGGAGACTTTTCCGCGGCGTATTTTTAAAAGCGTTCTAATTTCGAAAAGAAAAAGTCGGCCTCAATATTTGCGTTTTCATCGCTATCAGACCCGTGAACAGCATTAGCTGCGATAGATTTAGCGAATAATTTACGAATAGTTCCTTCTTCAGCTTTAGTAGGATCAGTTGCGCCAATTAATTTACGGTAATCAGCTACTGCATTGTCTTTTACTAAAACAGCTGCAACAATTGGCCCGTTACTCATATAGTTAACTAATTCACCATAAAAAGGACGCTCTTTATGAACTGCGTAAAATTGCCCGGCTTGTTCCGGACTTAAACGAAGATATTTCATAGCTAAAATTTTAAAACCGCTTTGGTTTATTTTAGCTAAAATTGGCCCAATGTTGTTAGCTTCAACTGCATCGGGTTTAATCATGGTAAATGTGATGTTTCCTGCCATTTTATCTTTAAATTAATAAGGGCGCAAAGATAGTGATTATTTATTATCCGCCACGGCAGATGGCTTATTTATTGCAATATTATAAGTTCTCTGAGTCGTTATTATTTGGTAAATTAGCAACTCGTTTAGCCTATGAAAAAGCCCAATTTTGCAGCCTTTAAAGCCTTAATAAAAAAATCGAACCATATTGTTATTGTTACACATTGGAGTCCGGATGGTGATGCCATGGGTTCGAGTTTAGGTTTATATAATTACCTCTTAAAAATTAAGAAAAAGGCTACGGTAATTGTACCCAACGAGTACCCTGAATTTTTAAAATGGTTACCCGGTGATAATAAAGTTTTGAACCACCAAACCGAGACCGCAAAAGTGGAAGCTTTAGTTCAAAAAGCCGATGCTATTTTTACTTTGGATTTTAACTCTTATAAAAGAATAGAAAAGTTAGGTGAGGTAGTAGCAGCAAGTAAAGCTGTAAAAGTTTTAATCGACCACCATCAGCAACCCGATAAATTTGCGAAAGTAGTTTACCATGATGTGAAGGCTTGTAGTACTTGCGAAATGGTTTATCATTTAATAGTTGGTTTAGGACATAAAAAATTAATTGATAAAAAAATTGCAGCTTGTTTGTATACAGGAATAATGACGGACACCGGCTCTTTCCGTTTTTCTTCAGTAACATCCAAAACACATTTAGTAATTGCAGATTTGGTAAAAGCAGGAGCGGTTCCGAATCAAATTCATGAAGCTATTTATGATACTTACGCTTATAACCGTTTAAAATTAATAGGGTATTCTATTTTACAAAAAATGATGGTTCTTCCGGGTAAAAATACGGCTTACATGAGTTTATCAGAAGACGAATTAAAACAGTTTGATTATCAAAAAGGAGACACTGAAGGTTTAGTAAATTATCCTTTAACAATGAAGGGAATTAAATTCGCGGCATATTTTGCGGAAATGGATGGAGTAGTTAAAATGTCGTTCCGTAGCAAAGGAAAATTTGATGTGAACCAATTTGCACGCACACATTTTAGTGGCGGAGGACATATTAACGCAGCCGGTGGAAAAAGCAATTTGAGTTTAAATGATACTATTGCCAAATTTTTGGAAATTGTGAGTCAACCTGATTTTACTGCATAAGATGTTCGAGTGGCTTAAAAATTATTTACTTCAGAAGGAAATAGGAAGCATTCCTAAGATTCAAAAGCAATTTGTAGAGTGGGGGAAGGTGCAGTCTGCTGTAATATTGGTTAGCAGTGAACAGTATTCCGTTATTAAAGATTTTGTAAAACAAACCGGAAAAAATATTGACATTATCGTTACGCATAACGATAAAAATTCAGAAGTTAAAGAATGTTTTCTTTCTGTAAATAAAAAGGACTTTAGTTTTTTCGGTTTACCAAAACCAGAGATAGTTCAAAAACTGAAAGCAAAAACGTATGATGTTTTAATTAATACTGATTTCAATAACTCCGGTTTTTTGAAGTCATTAACTGGTTTAACCCCCGCTAAGTGTAAGTTGGGTCCGGAAAGTGCTGTTTATAACGAATTTTTTGATATTAGTATCCAAAGTAACCAACAGGATTTCTTAAAACAGGCCTTGAAATATTTAATGATGATTAAAAGCTAAAATTATTACTTTTGTTATATGGCAAATTTAGATTTAACAGGTACAGGTGTTGCAATTGTAACTCCATTTAAAAAAGATGGTTCAATTGATTTTAATGCTTTAAAAAAATTGGTTAACCATTTAGTTAATGGAAAAGTAGAGTATCTTGTTGTGATGGGAACAACAGGTGAGTCGGTAACGTTGAGTAAAGAAGAAAAACAAAAAGTTATTGATTGCGTTGTAAAAGAAAACAGAAAACGTGTTCCCTTAGTTTTAGGTGTTGGTGGTAATGATACTGCTGAGGTTGTAAAACAAATTTCGAAAGTAGATTCAAAAGCATTTTCGGCTATACTTTCCGTTTCTCCTTATTACAATAAACCTTCTCAGGAAGGAATTTATCAGCACTATAAAGTAGTTTCAAAAGCAAGTAAATTACCAATCATTTTATATAATGTTCCAGGAAGAACTGCTTCAAACATTGCGTGGGATACAACTATTCGTTTAGCAAAAGATTTCAAAAACATTATTGCCATTAAGGAAGCATCAGGTAGTATTGAGCAGTGCATGCGAATCATTAATAATCGTCCGAAAAACTTTTTAGTTATTAGTGGCGATGATAATTTAACCTTACCAATTATTGCGAGTGGAGGAGATGGCGTTATTTCGGTTGTTGCAAATGCATTCCCAAAGGATTTTTCGGATATGGTGCGCGCTGCTATTGAAGATGATATGGCAAAAGCACGTAAATTACATTACAAATTAATGGATATTACCGATCAATTATTTGCCGATGGAAATCCGGGTGGAATAAAATATGCTTTAAGCCTGCTGAAAATTTGTGATACTTATTTACGATTACCTTTAGTTGAGCCTAATGATAAAGTAAAGCAAAAATTGAAGGATTTAATTAAGAAGTATTAGTTGCTGAAGAGCATTTCATAAATGGAACGCTGATGACACAGATTGATAAGATTAAAAATGATAATTATAAGCACACTGAGATTACTGATAAAGTAATTAAGGGGTTTTATAAAGTTTATAATACTCTCGGCTATGGCTTTCTTGAAAAGGTTTATGAAAATGCTTTGTTTATAGAATTGAAAGAAATGGGTTTATTTGTAGAAAAGTAGAAGCAAATAAAAGTTTATTATGAGGATAATGAGGTAGGGGAATACTATGCTGATCTTGTTGCGGACAAAAATGTGATTGTTGAATTAAAGGTAGCAGAAGCTCTTTGTGAAGAGCATGAATATCAGCTTATCAATTATCTTAAAGCAACCGATATTGAAGTTGGATTATTACTTAACTTTGGTAAAAAGCCTGAAATAAGACGTAAAGTATTTACAAATAAATCATAGTTAATCATAAAAATCAGCGTTATCTGCGTTCTATGTTTAATGAAGCAAGTTCAAAAATGGGAAAAACTAAGATACTAGACACAATCCAAATTAGCCAAAAGCTTAATCGCATGGCGTATGAGGTGTATGAAAAAAATTACGGTGAAAAGGAATTACTTTTAGTTGGGATAGAGGGAAATGGTTATAAAGTTGCCGAACGCCTTCAGGAAATCCTCAAAAAAATATCACCACTTAAAATCAAATTGTCTAAAATAAAAATGGATAAAGAAAATCCATGGGCAACAGATCCTAAAATTGATTTTACAGAAAAAGATTTTTTAAATAAATCGGTAATTATGGTCGATGACGTTTTAAATAGTGGTAAAACTTTAATGTATGCTGTTAAACCATTTTTGCATAAACCGGTGAAGCGTTTAAATGTTTTGGTATTGGTAGATAGAAGTCATACCCGTTACCCGGTAAAAGCAGATTTTGTTGGTTTATCTTTATCAACCACCATGCAAGAACATATTGAAGCAGATTTCTCTAAAAAGGGAAAAGAAACCGTGTATTTAACCTAAGCACCATTGAGCGATAGAAAACTCGATATAAAAAGCGCTTCCCACATCGTTAAGGATTTAAAACTTGATGCCCTTCTCGAAATTACTAAAGCCATTAACAATAATGTGTCTACTGCCCAGTTGTTGGATTTGTATCAGGATATTTTAGAAAACCGTTTAAAGGTTGGTAAACTTGTTTTGTTTAGTTATGATAAGGAGTGGACTTGCATTTTGAAATACGGAATAGGTGAGGATTTCAATCATATTAAATTTGAGAATGAATTATTGGGAATAAAAGAAATTGAAACTATAAGTTTCAGTAAAGGAAATTTGAGTAAGAGTTTTGAAATTGTTATTCCTGTTTATCATAAACAAATTCCTTTAGCGTATGTTTTATTAGGTGATGTGAATGAACAGAAGATTGAATTAAGTGCTGCCATAAAACATTTACCGTACATTCAAACGCTCACCAATATCATTGTAGTATCCATCGAGAATAAGAAGCTGTATCGACAAACTATTCAGAAAGCGCAAATGCAAAAAGAGTTGGAGTTGGCTCAAACTATGCAGCAAATGTTGTTCCCGAATAATTTACCTGATACAGATACTATTAAAGTAGCAGCAAAATATATTCCACACCAACAGGTGAGTGGCGATTATTATGATTTTTTACCTCTGAATAATCATGAGTTCGTGTTTTGTGTTGCAGATGTTTCAGGAAAAGGAATTGCCGCCGCTTTATTAATGAGTAATATGCAGGCCACATTTCAAAGCTTAGTAAATTACACTCATAATTTAAAAGATATTTTAATTGAATTAAATAAACGCGTTTGGTTAAATACAAAAGGCGAAAAATTTGTGTCATTGTTTCTTGGAAAAATAAATACAAAGAGCAAGCAACTCACTTATATAAATGCCGGACATAATCCGCCTATTTTAATCACAGATAAAAAATTATTTCGTTTAAGTAAAGGTTCTACATTATTAGGTATTGGAGAAAGTATTCCTTTTATCGATGTGGAAATTATGGATATGCCCAGGCCTTATACTTTGTTTTGTTATACTGATGGTTTAACAGATACAGTTAATTCTACCGAAGAGTATTTAGCCGAGGAAACTATTGTAGAATTAATACGAACAAATATTAATTCGGAACCTGCTTTTATAAACGATGCCATCATGTATTATGCAGAAGAATTTAAAGGCGAGAATTTATTTGTGGATGATATTGCGTTGATGACAATAAAGTGCGCTTAACTTTTTGTTTCTTCTGTGTTCCCGTTGCGGTGATACACATCAATACAAACTAAAATGGCCATAAAGCCCCAAAACGGAACAGATAATTTATCGGTATCTAAAAAATTATTTAAAAATCCGTGAATAAAATAGGGGAATAAGCCAAGGAAAATCCCAATTGTAATTATTCGCATGTTGCGGTCTTTAACAGAATAATATAATCTGTAGCCCATAAACAAAACAGCGAAGAACATAATGATGACAATTAAGGCGCCAAACACACCCTGTTCGCTGAGTGGCCCAAGATATTCGCTATGTGCATTTCCATTAGTTCCGAAATTGGTACTAATAATTGTTCGCTCACTGCTTTTTTGAAAGGGTGCGTAATAAAACATGTACGTGCCGGGCCCCCATCCTAAAATTGGTTTTTCCTGAAACATCCTTACGGCACAACTCCAGCGGTTGATTCGCTCAAGGTTGGAAGCATCGGTAGAAATGTTTGTAACGGAAGAAATAGTATTAGAGAGATTCCCTTCCGAATCAGTATTATTTCTTCCTAAGGCAATAAAAATTTCGTCCTGAAAAGAGAAGAAAATAATAGAAAGCGTTGCAACGGTTATTAAAATGGTTCTGATTTTAATACGTAACCAAAATGAAACTAAAATGGCAGCGGCGGTCGCTAAACTTAACCAACCCCCACGGGCGAATGATAAAAGTAGAGCTACAAAAAAGATAAGAAGTAAACCAACTAAAAATGTTTTATGAAGTTTAGAAACGTCGCTCAAAAATAACAGGGCGATAGTAATAGGAATATACATTGCTAAAGCAGCACCATAAGCTGTATGGTCGTTATAAAATGGAGATACAATCCAATCGGCAATTTTATCATCAAAATTAAAAGCGGCATGTTGGTAGGTTGTAATTAAGCAAACAATTGCAAGTGGGATAGCATAGGCTAAAACAAATGGGATAATACTCTTTTTGTTTTTGAATAATTGAGTAGTTACAAAATAGCAACTGAACACAAACCACAATCGAGCAATAAAAAATTTAATGGAGATGGTAAAGTTTTCGCTGGCGAGAGTAGTAATTAGCATCCAGGCGAGTTGTACAAGAATAATAATGGTGAGCGGATGTTTAAGAATTTTACTTGGTGTTATTTTGTACATGAACTCATTCAGAAAATAAATCACCATTAAACCTGCCATTAAAGGTTCGGTGGGCAAGCTTAAATCAATGCCGTCAGTTGTTAAACCTAAATTTTTTAAAGTAACAGCAAGCGGCGTGCAAAATACCATTAAATAAATAACGCGCTCGATATTGTAAACGGCCCAGTATAAAACTAAAATAAGAATTGGGAGTAGATTAAATACCTCAAACATGTTGCGTTTAAAAAGCAAAATATATGAGTTAGCAAAAATGTATGCTAAAATCAATAAATAGAAACCAACTATTTTATTTACTCTAATCAACCTTACGAACTGATTTATTGGAGAGGATAAAAAATAAAGCGGCCAACGCAAATGCCGACATAGTAGAAATAGAAACAATTAACCATCGTACAGGAAAAAACTTTTTATCCGGTAAAGTAGGTTTTGATACGGTATTTGTAAAACTGATTTCACCAAAGTAATCCAGTAAATATTTATCGTTTTGATCTTTAAATTCGCTGAGTGTTTTCATCTGACCAACTGAAACATTCCATAGCTTATCTAATTCAGTGTTTTTATTGCGTATACCTTCAAATAATTTTTTATCGGTTTCGGTTAATGGTTTATTTTCTATAATTTTCTTACTCAGATATTTCGATTGAGCAGTTACATCAATAATATTGTATTCAGTTCTTAATTCATTAATTTTAGAATTGGTACTGTCGATGCGGCGATTTTCGTAGTCAATAATTCTTTGCGAATTATTAATGTACTCCAGTAAGCGTTGTTTCTTAATATTTCTTACAAGTAGGTTAGTTTCATCTATCATAGCTTGAGCAATATTTCTGGCCATTATCGGACTTTCATCCTTAACGATAATCTCAATCGATTCGTAAAGGGTTGGACTAACACTAACATTACCTTTAAAATATAAATCAAATAAACTTTGAGCTCCACTTGCAGCTGAATCTACTTCATAATGTTTAAATAACCCGAATTTCTGAGCCACGGTGTTTTTCACTTCCTCACTGTTAAAATACTGAAGTAATTGCTCTGTATTCGATTCTTCCGAGCTTGGACTTAAGTTAACAGGAAACACAACCGCATACGATTTGTATTTAGGTTTTAGCATAAAAGATACAACAGTAGAAGCGATGGCTGCTAACAAAGTAACTATCAAAATAGCTTTTATGTTTTTTAGAACAATTGCTATAATCTCTTTAGTATTAAAATTTTCCACGTTCTTAAGAGTTTAATTTTGTTTTTAGTGACTTATACCGCTCACTTAATATCAAAAGCATAATGGTTAAAGCAAATGCTGAGGCTGTCGATAATAAAATAATTAACCATCGCACCGGCTTAGCTTTGTATTCATTTGGCATTGCTTTATCCACTACAAATTTAAATGGTAACGATTTTTTCATGTTAACTTCAGCTTCATCGTACTTAGCTTTAATAACCGGAAATTTGAAGCGGTACTTTCTTAAATTTTCACTCACCTGGTTATACGCACCGCCATATTTTTTAAGTGCTGCTAGTTTTTCTTCTAACGCTTTAATCCCACTGTTATTGCCTTTTTCAAGCGCTTTTGCGTAACTTTTTGTATAAGCTTCAACATCTGTTTTGTAATCTAGAATTCCAAACTGACGTAATACTTGCAAGCTATCTTCCAATACATTCATTCTTGCAACAGTGTTTTCATATTCTTCTTTTACAACAGCATAAGCTTTCTCTGCAACATCTTTTGTCATGTCGTTTTTAATATCATCAACCACATCTGTAATGCAATTTGCTATTTCCGCAGCTCCATTGGCTGTGTAATCATAAACTTCAATTTTTATGGAATTGAAATCGGTACGCTTGTAACGTACATGGTTATCCCATTTTAAATTTAAATAATGTTCAGCATATCTATCTTTCTCTACTTTCCAACGTTGCCATAAATTAAATTTATCTGCTACTATTTTTTGTAAATGATCTGAATTTAAAATCTGTAATAATTTTTCCGCATCATCTTCATCTCCAATTTGCATGTAATCTTCCTGATTACCGATATTCTGTTCAATCAATAATTTAGAAACAGAGAAACTTCTTGTAGGAAAAATAGTCGCTACTGATTTATATTGTGGCGCTAATAAAAAAGCAATAGTGGTTGAAATAATGAAAGCCACTATAGATGCAATCATAATGGGCTTACGCCACTTTATAATTTTAATTAGCAATTGCTCTGATGAGTTATTAATTTCTATTTGATTCACTTATTTATATTTTATAAAACGTAATACTGATTTTATACTTAACATACCGGTTACAAATGCCCATAAACCGGAGGTAACTGTCATTATTGCAAAATTTAAATACCAATTACTTGTTAAGTGCAGGGTTAAATAATTGATACAAGCAACCCCAAATATAAAGAAAACTAAGGCAAATAGTAAGCGTTTATTGACTTTAAACTTAAACACCTTTTGTACTATAAGTACTTGAATTATAGCGGTAAAGAACTGAGTAAACACACTGGCAACAGCACTTCCTAACGCATAAAATTGAGGAATGAGAATAAAGTTTAAGATTAAGTTAACGGTAATGCCACTGATCGCCATAATATTCATTTGCTTTAGGTTGCCATTTGCAGTTAACAAGGTTCCGAAAATGTAGGACACAGAGCTGGCTGTAAAACATAACATTAATAAGCTAAATACAGTTGAGGAGTCCGTGCTTTTATTAATTAACAAACAAAGTTCATTACTGTAAAATGCACAACCTAAAGAAACAATAATGGCAGGGGTGATGATTAAAGTAAACGCAAGCTTAACTAAATTTTGAATATCTTCTTTGTATTCAATCATCCTACTAAAAATGGGGAGTAATTGAGTAGCAAATAAAAAGCCAATCATACCTGCAGCTTCTAATAATCGAAATCCTTTAGCGTAAATTCCGGCTTGTGTAGCACCGGTGTTAATCATACTTAATTCGGCAGAGTTAATTATTGCTTTTACGCCATCGTGTTCCCATAATAGTTTGGAGGCTCTTACTTTATCTATCAGCGCACTTAAGTATAAACTTTTATGAGGCAAGATGCGTTCGATCATTACCGAATCTAAACGATTATAAAATGTCATTAATAGAACCAAAATCGCAAAAGGAAAACTTTTTTTAAGCATCATCATGCTAAATTTTGAATCCCATTTTAATTTGAAAGTGTGTGTTTCTCTCAATACAATCCAGAAGGTGATAACAGCAGTTAAACCATAACCTATTGTTTGAGCGTACACGTAATTCATGATGTCCACTTGTAATCCAAACCAATTTAAAAACAAGGCCACGCAAAGTATAATCATTATTAAACGATCCAATACCGAAACAATACTATCCGTTTTAAATAAATGCAAGCCTTGTAAATTAGAGCGCAGATATAAAATGAAACTGATTAAAAACTGATTAATGGCCAGAATGAATAGTAATTTAATATATCTTGAATCGTAACCAACAAGCAATGCGCACAACATGGTTAATACAAGGTAGAGTACTCCTAACGCAAATTTTAAAGTCAATAAACTACTAAAGTGTTTACTTAATAAATGTGTGTTTTGAGCAATGTTTTTGTTGTTGAAATTGGTGAGTCCGAAATCTAAAAAAATGCTTAATAAAAATGAAAAATTGAATAACGAACTGTACTCTCCATAGTTTGCATTACCTACTAAATTCTGTACGTTGGGGTCAATTATTAAAATCCAATACGGCTTAATTAATAAGTTCAGAATTATTAAAATGGCAAGGTTGACTATGAACTTTCGTTGCTGCATTTTTGAGAGGGTGTAAAGATAACTTTTTTTTGCACTTTCTAAGCATATTTTGGTAGCTTTACGAGGTGCAAATAGCTGTAAATACGCGACTTTTACTCAAAAACAAGCTCGAAGGAATGGGGTGGTTTTCATACCAAACCCTGAAGCGTATTACAGAGGCAAATAAGGACGTACATTTTGTGTTTTTATTCGACAGGCCTTATAGCGAAGAATTCATTTTTAGTGATAATATTACCCCAATTATTGTAGGGCCACAGGCAAGACATCCGTTTTTGTATTATGTCTGGTTAGAATTTGGAATTAAAAGCACTTTAAATGGATTGAAGCCTGATCTGTTTTTGTCACCTGATGGATTTTTAAGCTTGGGTGCAAAATGTAAGCAGTTACCTGTGATTCACGACATCAATTTTTTGCATCATCCAAAAGATGTGCGACCGTTAACGCGCAGATATTACAATCATTTCTTTCCAAAGTTTGCACAAAAAGCAACACGTATTGCAACGGTTTCTGAATACAGTAAAAAAGATATTTCTGATAATTATAAAATTAGTCCTGATAAAATCGATGTAGTTTATAACGGCATAAACTCTTCGTTTAAACCCGTTTCCGATTTAGTAAAAGCAGAAACTAAAAAACGTTTTTCGAAGGGAAAAGATTATTTTTTATTTGTGGGCTCATTAAATCCACGTAAAAATATTTCGAGATTAATTCAGGCTTTCGAAGCTTTTAAAAAAGAAAGTAATTCTGATTTGAAATTAGTCTTGGCTGGTTCTCACGCTTGGGGCGGAAGTGATATTTACAAAACTATTGATGAATTAAGTTGTAAAGATGATATTGTTTTTACGAATAGATTAAGTGAAGAAGATTTAGCTAATGTCATGGCTTCAGCTTTTGCATTAACCTTCGTGCCTTATTTTGAAGGCTTCGGAATTCCATTGGCAGAAGCGATGCAAAGTGAAATTCCAATTATCACAAGCAACGTAACAAGTTTACCAGAAATAGCAGGAGACGCAGCGTTGTTTGTGAATCCTTACGAGATAAATGAAATTAAAAACGCCATGCTTAAATTGCGAAGCGATGATAATTTAAGATTGAATTTAATCGAGAAGGGTAACATGCGTAAAAATAATTTCTCTTGGGATAAATCAGCCGATTTGCTTTGGAAGTCGGTGGAGAAAGCTATCAGTTAATTAACGACAAATTTCTCAAAGCACTTTTTTCCTAAGTAATCTTCAAAAGAAATAATATATATTCCTTTTTCAAGATTGTGTTTTATTTCAAAATCTTTAGAAGATTTTTTAAAAACTTCATAAAGCAGTTCTTTTCCAGATAAATCTTGAATTGAATATGATAAAATTCTTGTTGCGGATTTTACTGAAAAAGAATTTAAATTTGGATTAGGAAAAAGTGAAACGATATTATTTACTATTGTTTGATTTATTGTCAAAGGATACTTAGCTAAAGGAAAAGAATAGTTTGGTAGCATAAACCTAATTTTTCTACCACCTAAATACAATGCTTTAGTTTGGAAATTGCAACCAGTTCCAACAATATTAGGAAAATGTATTATATCTAAAGAGTCGGGTGAACCGCTTGAGCAATATATTTTTTTATCAGGGCCTAGTTTCATTCCAATATGTGGACCGCCAGAAAAATATCCAATAATATTTTTATTCTGAAATATGTTTGGACTTTTTACATTATACTGATATAAAACTGTATTCGTTAAAGTGGGGACATACGAAAATGCATAAAGTAAACTATCATTAGGCGAAAAAGCAGTTCCATCATTGTTTCCGAGAGAATCTAATGTTATAAAGTTACTTACCACGCCATTTGATTGATTAAAATCCGCTAAATATCTTACGTTATACACTACAGTGGGAGTAGGTTGAGAGGTAGCTTTAAAAACAATCTGATCTCCTTTTGTATTAAAGTCTAATTTAAAGTTGCTTGAAGTGATATAAGGAAAATTAGTAATAATGGGAGAAGAAATGCCCAATGAGGAAACCTGATAAGAATAGAATCGTGTTGAATCGTAGTCAGAAGTGACGACCCAGTAATCAGTTCCATTAATATGTTTGCAAGCAGAAAGCCATTCACACGTTCCTTTTTGAAGTAATATGGCTTTTGGAGCAGTTATTCCACCTAATCCGCCATTTAAAGTCATATCAATAATTGAGTAGTGAAGTCCTGTTCCTGGACATGTAGGATATCCATCTTGACAAAAAACATAAAACTTTGTTGTATCATTCGGAAATGGAATAATTTGTGCTGATTGTTCTGCAGAAGTATGTCCGCCTACAGCTAGGCCATTCATCATTATACTGTGTGTTCGATCCCAAACAGTAGTTCCATTTGTATAAAACAATAAATTTCCATTTCTGTCACTTTGTGTGGCACAACCTTCAGTACAAGGCATTACACTATTTAGTAAAGGAACAGGGACACCGGAATTAAAGTCTAATCCTGCAGTTGGTGTAGAAAAATTTGAAAAATTACATCCAAAATACCAGATATAATCTTCTTTTTGGGCCGCTAAATAAAGACTGAAAAAGGAAATTAGTATAATAATTTTTAATTTCATTTTATGGTGTTTATTTCTTCTCGTACAACTTCTTAATTAAATCGGGTAATTGTTTTGCGGCAAACAACTCTCGCATTTTTTCTTTTGCATTTCCGGCTGGAGTACCAAAATATGTTGCACCTGCTTTTACATTTTCACCTAAACCGGATTGTGCTAAAATAGTGGCACCGTCTTCAATGATAATGTCACTCGAAATTCCTACTTGTCCCCACACTTTAACATTGTTCCCAATAGTAACAACACCTGCGATCCCAACTTGTGCGGCAAATAAACACATCTCGCCAATAATTACATCGTGACCAACATGAACTTGATTATCTAAAATTGTGCTTTTACCAATGATTGTATCTGCTGTAACACCTTTGTCGATGGTACAACTCGCTCCAATATGAACGTTGTCTGCAATAATTACTCTTCCAACAGTTTGTAATTGTTCAAACGATGTAGTTCTGTTTTTAAAATAAAATCCATCAGAACCAATTGTTGTGTTAGCATGAATGATAACATTACTTCCAATTATACAATTATCATAAACAACAACATTCGGATGTAAAACTGTATTATCTCCAATAACAACATTATTCCCAATAAAACAACCGGGCATTAAGGTTACATTTTTTCCGAGCTTAGCGGTTTTACTAATATTTACATTAGAGTAGGAGATAGGATTAAAATGACGTGTTAAAGTATTGAATGCCGTAAAAGGTTCTTCGCAAATTAGTAATGCTTTTCCCTTTGGGCAATCCACTTCTTTGTTGATGATTATTGTTGTAGCGGCACTTTGTAAAGCTTTGTCGTAATACTTTGGATGATCCACAAAAACAACATCACCCGCTTCAACACGGTGAATTTCATTAAAACCGTGAATCAAATGATTATCATCGCCAACATATTTTGCGTTAATGATTTTAGCAATCTCTTTTAGAGATGTTGGCGTAATTTTCATTGGAGAATGACTTATAAATTAATTTCGTCTTCGTAATTATCACTGGCGCCGTAACCTAAACGTTTGCCTGTTCTTAAACTTACGCTGCTGGTTTTTTCCTGCATTTCGTTTACGCTTACTTCACGAACTGCATCAAACGGAGGTGTAAATAAATCGAACGAAATAACCCAAATCATAAAATCGTAAAGTATTTCTCTAAGATGTTCTTTAGTTAAAGGTTCAGTGGAGAAAGAATTATATTTTATACCTATTGGTCCTTTTGCCTCAATGAAAAAGTGCATTTCTCGGTTCACAAAAATCCGCCCCACTAAATATCCTAAATCATTTAAGCGGTTAAATTGAAATGAATCCGCTAAGAAATTATAAACGTTGATAATACCACAATACGAATTGAATTCATTCTTTTTAATGTAACCTGTTTTGTGCATAGGATGTGATTTCTCAAATTCAAATACATTGGTGTGCATGTAAAATTCGAGCATATCACCAGCTACTTTTAATTGAAAGGCATGTTGATTAACATCGAAAAAATTTAAAGAAACGCGTCTGTCAACTTTATCCAACTCCGATTTTAAATCGCTGCTAACTTCTTTGCAAAGATTACGAAGCTCACTAAAAGTTTGAATAGTGTTTTTGTAAACATCCTGCTTCATGGCTGACTTCTCTTTCAGTAAGCCAACAATCAGTTCGCGTTGATTAGGTTCTTTTTTTGCCATTATTTAAAATTTTAATAAGCTCTTGCAAACAACACGCGTTGCTTACTAGGTTTACCACTATAAACGCATTTTCCTTCTTCCTGTGTATTGTTAAGAGGAATACAACGGATAGTAGCTTTTATTTCTTCTTTAATTTTTTCTTCGGTTTCAGGTGTACCGTCCCAATGCGCACTAACAAATCCGCCTTTTTCGTCCAATATTTTTTTCAACTCATCAAAACTATCTGCATTGTGAGTTGATTCTTGAGTGCGCTTTAAAGCTTTTGCAAATAAATTATCCTGAATGTCGTTCAATAATTTTTCAATGTAGGCATCAATACCTTCAACACTAATAGTTTCTTTTGCTAAAGTATCTCGGCGGGCAATTTCAACAGTACCATTTGCTAAATCGCGTTCGCCAATAGCTATACGAACAGGCGTTCCTTTTAATTCGTGCTCGGCAAATTTAAAACCGGGACGTTGAGAATCTCTGTCGTCGTACTTTACGCTAATATTTTTTGCTTTTAGTTTCGCTACAATTTGTAAAGCTGTTTCAGAAACTTTCTTCAAACCTTCTTCACCTTTGTAGATTGGAACAATAACAACTTGTGTAGGCGCTAATTTTGGTGGGATAACCAAACCTTGATCGTCACTATGACTCATAATTAAAGCCCCCATTAAACGCGTAGAAACTCCCCAACTAGTAGCCCAAACAAATTCTTGAGAACCTTCTTTAGTTGCAAATTTCACATCAAATGCTTTTGCAAAATTTTGTCCGAGAAAATGTGAGGTTCCGCATTGCAGAGCTTTTCCATCTTGCATCAACGCTTCAATACAATAAGTTTCAATAGCGCCGGCAAAACGCTCGTTCGGACTTTTAATTCCTTTTATAACCGGAACCGCCATCCAATTCTCAACAAAATCAGAATACACATTTAGCATTTGTTCGGTTTCTGCTATAGCTTCTTCGGCAGTTGCGTGTGCAGTATGTCCTTCTTGCCATAAAAATTCGGCAGTGCGTAAAAATAAGCGGGTGCGCATTTCCCAACGTACAACGTTAGCCCATTGATTTATTAATAATGGAAGATCACGGTAACTTTGTATCCAGCCTTTATAAGTATTCCAAATAATAGTTTCAGAAGTGGGGCGCACAATTAATTCTTCTTCGAGTTTAGCAGATTCATCCACAACAATATTTCCGTTACCATCATTTTTTAAACGGTAATGAGTAACAACAGCGCATTCCTTTGCAAAGCCATCAACATGCGAAGCTTCTTTGCTGAAAAAAGATTTCGGAATGAATAACGGAAAATACGCATTAACATGTCCTGTATCTTTAAACATTTTATCTAAAGCTTGTTGCATTTTTTCCCAAATAGCATAGCCGTGAGGTTTAATAACCATACAACCGCGAACGGCGCTATGGTCGGCCAAATCAGCTTCTACCACAATATCATTATACCATTTACTGTAATCCTGCGTTTTTGATGTAATTGCTTTACTCATATAATTGTTAAAATTCTTTAAAACCTACCACTTAATCCATTTAAACATACCACTTGTTAAAAGATATAAAACACTTAAACAAAGGGGGTTTTTATTTCGTAAATTTACATTATAAATTCCGCATAAAATTAAGTTTTTAAAACCTAATTACGGTAAAAAAAATATGAAAAAGGTCATAATAATTGCAGGTATTGTTTCATTAGCTTTAAGCTCATGCAACACAAGTAAATTAACTACTTACAGTGACGATATTTATGCTAATCCAAGCGAAGATCGTTTGGAAAAAGCCCGTTTAGCTGCCGAGAAGAAAAAGAAAGAAGAAGAACTTGCTAAAAAAGAAGCGGAAGAACGCGCCGCTGCATTAGCTGCTCAAAAAGCAATTGATGATGCTAATCCGGCCTATAAAGAACCTGTTTACGATAAGGATGATTATTACGATTATCAATATGCATCACGCATCCGTCGTTTCGATAACCCGGTTAACGGAGTAGGGTATTATGATAATTATTACACAAATTATTATTGGTATAATGGCAACCCGGGCATGTACGGAACCAGTATTTATAGCAGTTACAATTATTGGGGACCGAGCTACAGTAACTACAATTGCTGGCCGAGCAGTTATTTTGGAATAAGCTATGGTTGGGGTAGTCCTAATTATGGTTACAATCCTTACGGTGGATGGGGAAACCCTTACGGCGGATGGGGTAATCCTTATTCGAATGCTTATTGGCAAGGGTATAATAATGGTTATAATAATGGTTTTTATAATGGCTATTATGGATATCCGTATGGTGGATATAATTATTACGGAAACGGTTGGGGATATTACAATCAGTTTGACGTGAATAGTGCTTATAACAAACCAACAAATGCGCCTCGTGGAAGTCATGATGGTGGCAATAGCGGACGCACTTCTAATCCCGGCTTAGCAAATAACGGTTTAGTTCAAAAATATGTTCAGGAAGTTCAGGTTGCTCAAGCAATGACACCGAAGTTTGATAAGGAATTAAGAAGTACCAAATCAAAAAACAATTTCGATAACACTAATAGTAATCAAGCTACGTTCGAAAATTATAATCCGAATGATGTTAGACCGAATAGTGGAAATTCGAATCCGAAAAACAATATTAATTCGGGTAATACAAATGATGCGGGTTACAATGGAGGAACTAATCCAACTTATACTACACCTAAATCAACTATTAATTCGGGTAAGAGTAATGACGCGCAATTTAATACGCCACCCAAAACAAATGTATACACACCTAACATTGGTAACGAGCCTATAAAGCCATCGAAAAACAACACTATCGAAAATACAAAACCAAAAGGAAATATTTTCGATAATGGTTCGCCTACTTTTAATAATGGCGGAGGTAATAAACCAACTCCTTCAGGAACTACTCCAAGAGGTGGTGGTTCAGATGGTGGTGGAACTAAACGTCCGCGTTAATTAAAATTCTCATTATGAAATCAGGATATTTTGCCATAGCAATATTATTTGCATCGTCATTGTCTTTTTCTCAAAACGATATTGATGCTTTACGTTACTCTCAAACAGGAGTAGGGGGTACTGCACGTTTTATAACAATGGGTGGAGCGTTTGGAGCATTGGGTGGAAACACTAGTTGTTTAAGTTACAATCCGGCAGGTATCGGTATTTACCGTAAAGGTGAATTAAATATTACACCGGGTGTCAATTTCTCTTCCGTAAAATCATCTTATAATGGTAACGAGACAAAAGATTTTACACCGGCTTTAGTATTGAATGGTTTTGGAATTGCAGGTTCTTGGGACAGTAGAAACAATCAAGATGTTCGTCATTCGCTGGGTATTGCTTTAAATCAATTGCAAAATTTCAATTCAAGTACATCAATTCAAGGTCGTGCAGAAGGTAATTCAATTATGCAGGATATTTTGAATAATGCCGATGGAAACAGCATCATTAATCTCGACCCTTCGTATAGTGGTTTGGCTTATAGTACTTATTTATTGGATACTATTAATGGAAGCTATTACGGCTTCATTGATCCAAAACAAAATATGCTACAAACCAAAAACATTATTCGTTCAGGTAAAATGAATGAGATGGCTATTGGATATGCTTATACTTTTAAAGATAAATTATATCTGGGTGCTAGTTTAGGTATTCCTATTGTGAGTTATAGTCACAACTCTTCTTATACCGAAAGTGATGATCTAGATTCATTAAGAATTTATAGAGACGCAAGCAATAATGTTCAATCTACTTACTCATACCCTGTTTGGGCTTATGATAATTTTGATAATAACGGACTATTAGGCGGATTTAAATCAATGACCTATAACGAAGTTTATAAAACTACCGGTCGCGGTTACAATTTAAAATTAGGTGCTATTTACCGTGTAAATGAGTTTTTGCGTTTGGGTGCGAACTATCAAACACCAACGGTTTTAAATTTAACGGATGTATATTCTTATTCTATGACAACCATTTTTGATGGTGGTGATGATGTATCAGCATCTTATCCTGAAAATGGTGGTATTTATAAGTACAAAATTATAACCCCCATGCGTTATGGTGCCAGTATCGGATTTATTTACCGTAAACTTTTAGCTATTGGTATCGATTATGAAAGTTTAAATTACGGACAAGCTAACATTACAAGCGCAGAGCCTAGTTATTTTTCAGGTGTAAATAAAACAATTAGTACAAAATATAGTCAAACCTCAAATTTAAGAGTTGGGGCTGAAGTAAATGTTCAAAATGTATTTGTGCGTGCCGGTTATGCCATGTATGGTAGTCCTTTTGGAAATACCTTTAGCGGTAAATTTACCCGCACAACTTATAGTGGTGGAATTGGATTTAGAAATAAAAACTGGGCTTTTGATTTTGGTTTTGTAAGAAGTATGTATGATGAAGATTATTTCATGTACAATTCTGATTACGTTAACAAAACCGATCTTTCTATAGCTAACACAAATTTTGTTGCAACTTTAGGTATGAAGTTTTAGAAATTGAATTCCGAACATAAATTATATTAATGAACCCTCCTTTATGGAGGGTTTGTTATTTATAAGCCTTTCTGTTTTGTATTACAATTACACGTATTTTTGTATCATGGTATTTGATATACATATTTTTGTGTGCACTAATCAGCGAACCGGAACCGACAGATTAAGTTGTGGTGAAGCGCATGGCATGGATTTAGTGACTGAATTCAAAAAACAAACCAAAGACTTAAAAACTAATCTTAAAATAAGAGCGCAACGCGCAGGTTGTTTAGGAATTTGCGATTTCGGTCCAACGGTTGCTATTTACCCCGAAGGTATTTTTTATGTGGGCGTAAAAAAGGAGGATGTTACTGAAATAATTCAATCGCACATCATCAATAAAAAACCGGTTGAACGTTTATTATTAAAGAAAATGTAATGGAAGAACTTCCGGATATCATAACAGGAATTTCTAAACCTGATCTTTTCGTAAAATTCAAATTGCAATTGCAAAAGGATTTTGAAAATTGTAGTCTCGAAGGAATATTTGCTACGCATTTAGTTGCCGACTATAATTTAATTTTGAGTGCTGTTCTTTTGGAAGTGGAAAAAATAAACAAAACTTCATCAGGAAAATTAAATGAATTGCTTTACAGAATTGATATAAGTGAAGCGCAAATTAAAAAGGCATTTAATTTAAATCCGGATACAACATTAAATGAAATCATAGCCGATTTAATTATAAAAAGAGAATTACAAAAAATTGTCATAAAAGAACATTTCAAAGCCAAATGAGCAACATTACAATTAGGGTAGGAGAGAAGAATGACTTACCAAACATATTAAATCTTATTAAGGAATTAGCAGAATACGAAAAAGCCCCTGCGGAAGTTGAAGTAACTATTGCTGAAATGGAAAACTGGGGTTTCGGTGAGAATAAATTATTCGATTTTTTTATAGCTGAACGAAATGGAGTGACTGTTGGCTTAGCTTTATACTATTACAAATATTCAACCTGGAAAGGAAAATGTTTGTTTTTAGAAGATATTATCGTCACCGAAAAAATGCGAGGTGCGGGAATAGGCAAATTATTATTTGATAAAATTGTTGAAGTAGCAAAAAAAGAAAAAGTCCGTCGTTTGGAATGGCAAGTGTTAGATTGGAACGAGCCTGCCATTAAGTTTTACAAGAAGTACAACGCCACTCTCGACCCGGAATGGCTTAACGGTAAGTTAACCAATCACCAATTAAATTTACTTTAGAGGTTCGTAGGCATTAAACATTTTGGAATGAACCATTTATTCTTGTAGTTCTCCATTAAAATAAGTTCTCCGTTGCAATTTAAATTTTGTCCTGAACTATTTCTCTTAAAATAAACAGCTTCTCCTTTTTTTATCTCTTCAATCATCAAGTCTTTTAAGTCTCTTAAGTCTTTCCTTTTGTTCGCGCTTCCAATCTTAAATCCCAATTCATTATTCTGCAAATCCATTACGCTTGATAAACTATCGGCTAATTCACCATCTTCTTTAATGTTTTTCAAAAAGTGAGCGTAATTTCCCTTTTCGTGTGCAATACCAAGTTTTCGAATCTTTTTTGTTTTTATTTTCTGAGTAAAGGCGGCCATAAAAAAAGTGTGACGAAAAGCGTCGAGCTTTCCGCCGTTTTCATACGTATCTAATAAATTATTTTTCTTTACTTCTTCATATAAGGGCATACATTGCTTATAAATTTTCTTCACTTTAAAAGCTGCACACGGATGAAAAAAGGCCCAGCACTTTTCATAATACGAGCGGCTGCTAAATTTTTGCGACCAAACTTCAACAACGAAAAAAATAAAAACTATACTAAAAAAAATGCGCATCAAAATCAGTTTAAATGTGAGCTTACTCAATTAACATGAAATTGTTGATAAGACAATCTTGTATAAGCCATTTACCAAAGTTAATATCTTTAACTTTGCCCTGTATGGCATTTAAAGGTGATTTATTTAAAAAGATTTTTGCAAAAGAACTAGGTACCGGAGTTGCGGAAAGTATTAACGATTTACGTGATAAAGAATTTAGCGGAACAAAGTTAAGTCCGGAAGAACGTTTTGCATTATCCAGTTTTGATAACTACCGTCTTAAAATTCTTAACTCGCAAGAAAACGAAACTGATTTCCACCAGCATTACCGCCAACTTCAGGTAATAGCCAACTTAAGTGATTGGCGCGAATTCCTTAAGGAAGAGTACACAAAATAAGCCTCATTTTCAAGTCTTTGTTGCTTTTTAATTGTAAAGTATTTCTTTACATTTGATTCACTAATTAATACCCCATGAACGTTAAAACTTTAGGTCAGTTTATTATTGAAAAGCAGGGGGATTTCCCGTATGCAAAAGGCGAGCTATCCCGATTATTAAGAGATTTAGGAATTGCCTCCAAAATTGTTAACCGCGAAGTAACTAAAGCAGGTTTAGCCGAAATATTAGGTGAAACTGGTGACACCAATGTTCAGGGTGAAAAAGTAAAAAAGTTAGATGTTTTCGCAAATGAGCAGTTTATTGCTGCATTAAAGGCAGGTGGCGAAGTTTGTGCTATAGCCAGCGAAGAAAACGAATATATTATCCCAATTGATTCAGAAGTTTCAAAAAACGCGAAGTATGTTGTTGCGATCGATCCTTTAGATGGTTCTTCAAACATTGATGTAAACGTTTCTATCGGAACTATTTTTTCAATTTACCGTCGTGTTACTTTAAACGGACCGGGTACTATTGAAGATTTTATGCAACGCGGTACTGAGCAAATTGCTGCAGGTTATGTTATTTACGGTTCATCTTGTATGATGGTTTACACAACCGGAAAAGGTGTTAATGGTTTTACATTAGATCCAAGCATCGGTGAGTTTTGTTTATCACACCCAAATATGACTACAAAAAATGTGGCTAATACATATTCAGTTAATGAAGGAAACTACTTGCACTTCCCTGATGGCGTAAAAAAATATATTAAGTATTGTCAGGAAGAAGACAAAGCAACTAACCGTCCATATTCATCACGTTATATTGGTTCGGGTGTGGCGGATATTCACCGTAATTTAATTGTGGGTGGAATTTATATTTATCCTACTACAACAAAATCACCAAACGGAAAATTACGTTTGTTATACGAGTGTAATCCATTAGCATTAATTGTTGAGCAAGCAGGTGGTAAAGCTACAGATGGTAAAGTTCGTATTCTTGAAAAAGACATTACAGAGCTTCATCAGCGTACACCTTTGTTTTTAGGAAGTTCTGATATGGTAGATAAGGCTATGGAATTTATGGCTAAATATACCTACGAAGCAGTTCAGAAATAAATTTCAGATTATATGCCATTAGGCACTTTATATCTTTTCCCTGTTACTCTTGGCGAAACTGAAGTCTCTTTGGTTATTCCGGCTCATAATATAGAGCTCATTAAAACCATTACAGTTTTTATTGCTGAGGATGCCAAGAACACCCGCCGCTTTTTAAAACAATGCGGTTATCCTGATATTAGTAAAGCGGAAATTTTATTATTGAATCAGCATACTAAAGGTTCTGAATTACCATCGTTATTAAACGAATTATTTCAAGGAAAAAACATTGGCTTGTTGAGTGATGCAGGTTGTCCGGGTATTGCCGACCCCGGTGCTGATGTGGTGAAACATGCTCATGAAAAAAATATTAAAGTTGTTCCTTTAGTGGGGCCGAGTTCAATTGTATTAAGTATAATGGCTTCCGGGTTTAACGGACAAAATTTTGCGTTTAATGGGTATTTACCGATTGAAAAAATAGCACGAATTAAGCGAATGAAAGAGTTAGAGCAATTGGTTTATAAAAACAATCAATCTCAATTTTTTATTGAAACGCCATATCGTAATGTTTCATTGTTTGATGATTTAATTGGAAATTTAAGTTCGGATACATTATTATGTGTTGGTATGAATTTAACTACGGCCACCGAAAAAATAATGACTAAATCCATTGCAGAGTGGAAGAAAACCGCTAAGCCTGAGTTAAATAAAATTCCAACAGTGTTCGGAATCTATAAAAATTTTTAGCTTTGAATTAAAGCCCGTTTAATGAAAATAAAAAACATAATACTTTCTTGTTTTCTTTTTTCTTGTTTTGTTGTTTTTGCGAAGACAACTGATTCGTTACGATATTATTTACACCATAAAAACCTTGAAATAAGAGTTGAGAAAGTGAATGAGTTGGCCTCTGATTATTCATTGGTTAATCCCGATACGGCTTTATTTTATGCTCTTGAAATTAATAAGCAGCTTACAAAAGGTATTTCAAAATTTAATGTAGCTTATAATTACCATGTTGTTGGTACTATCTATTCAACATTGTCCGACTACCAAAACGCTTTGTTGTGGTTAGAAAAGGCGTATAAGCTAAAAAAGGAACTTGATGCAGTAGAGAGTACAACGCTTTCCACCCATGATCAATTACTAACGGTTAACGGTATAATTTATGCATGGCAAGGATTAGGTGATATAAAAAAAATACACGAATATGTTCTAATAGTTGAGCAACTCTCCGAAAAACTATCTGAAACAAACTCTATCAATTATATTATATCTCTTATTCAGATAGCGGATATTTATACAAGTTTAAAACGAAACGATAAAGCCGACGAGTATTTTTTAAAGGCCATTGCAAAAGCTGAAATAACAAAGGATGACAGGCAGCTCACTTTAGCGTATCAAAATTATGGGGCAAATTTAGTGAACAGGAATTTATACGAAAAGGCTCTGCCATATATTGAAAAAGGGTTGGTTCATAGCGAAAAACTTAATGAACCAAAAAAATATATAGAAGCAAAAGTAAACTTGGCTATAATTTATGCCGAGATGGGTAAAAGAGAAGAGGCTTTGAAAATTTTTAAAGAGGTATACGATCAACAGCTAAAAGGAGTTGATTCTTATGAAAAATCCTCGGCCGCGAATAATCTGGGCTTCTTTTATTTTATAGAAAATAAATTTGACAAAGCCTTATCCTTGTTTTTAGAAAGTTTAGAATTTGCCCGCGACGCGAAAGCTTTTAAATTGGTGATGGATCGGTATCAGATTATTAGTGAAACCTATGAGCAATTGAATAATTATAAAGCCTCATTAAATTATAGCCGGCTTTACCAAAAACTTAATGATTCTTTATTTAATGTAGAAACGGTTATGCAGTTGAATGATTTGACGGAAAAATACGGTAACGAAAAGAAGGAAAAGAAAATTCTTGAGTTAAAGAAAAACAACGCTGAAATAAAGCTAAAGGAAGAAGAAACCAAAAGGGTTAGCCAGAGGAATAATATCGTTTTTGGCAGCTTAATGGTGGTGGTTTTATTGATAGCGGTTTTTATCTATTATTCCCTCCTCCAGAAAAAGAAAGCCAACCTGTCTTTAACCTCAAAAAACAAGCAAATTGAGCACCAGCATAAGCTATTGGAGGAGAAGCAGAAGGAAATATTGGACAGTATCCATTACGCCAAGCGTATCCAGCAGAGTTTATTGCCCACTGAAAAATATTTTATAAAGAATCTTACCAAATTCAAAAAAAAGTCTTAGTTTTAAGTCATGGAAGCAGTAGCAACAGAAACAAAAAACTTTTTTATCCTTTACAAACCAAAGGATATTGTGAGCGGTGATTTTTATTACGCTCAAGCCCATAAGCCAAAAGGTGCTAAAAATGAAATATTCTATATCTGTACTGCAGATTGTACAGGTCACGGAGTACCGGGCGCTTTAATGAGCATGGTGGGTATTTCTCGTTTAAATGAGTCTATCATCGAGAAAAACCTTATTCACCCTAACGAAATATTAGATAACGTTCGTAGCGGAATTATCTCTTCTTTAAATCCTGAGGGAAGTGAAGAAGAAAGTAAGGATGGTATGGATTGCGTATTATGCGCCTACGATTTCGAAAATAATATATTAGAATTTGCTTCTGCAAACAATCCATTATGGTTAGTACGTGATGGTGCAGTTATAGAATATAAGGCCGATAAAATGCCTGTTGGTAAATATGGCGATGAATTAAAGCCATTTACACTTCAAAAAATTGAGCTTAAAAAAGGTGATATAGTTTATACATTCACTGATGGTTTCGCTGATCAGTTTGGCGGACCAAAAGGAAAGAAATTTAAGTATAAACAATTAGAAGATTTTTTATTGAAAAACAGCAGCTTACCAATGGAAACTCAAAAACAAAAGTTAGATGTAATTTTTGAAGAGTGGAGAGGTAATTTAGAACAAGTTGATGATGTTTGTATTATTGGTGTGAAGATTTAAAATCTATAAAAATCATTATAAAAAAAGCCTGATAAAATTTATCAGGCTTTTTTATTTCATCATTAATTGACGTTTAACGAGGTAAGTATATAAAACGGTATCGAAACCTTTATTGATATCTGCTTCTACAAAATCGATGTGGTATTGTCCGCATTTTAGTTTAAGCGCATTGGTGAAATTAGTGATTGAATTAATGTAATTTTCTTTTACCTGATTGGGATTTAATTTCAATTCTTCACCACTTTCCAAATCAATAAATTTGTAGGGACGGTTTTCAAAATCAAACTCTAATTCTTTTTGCGCATCGCTAACATGAAATAAAACCACTTCATGTTTTTTATATTTCAAATGCTGTAGAGCAGAAAATAATTCTTCATTATCACCATCACTTTCAAACATATCACTGAAAATTACAACAAGTGAGCGTTTATGAATAATTTCAGCAATTTGATGAAGGGCTTTAATAGCTGAAGTTCCTTTTTTCGTCTCTTTATTTTTGATAGCTAATAACTCTTCCAAACTCGCAAAAATTAGTTTTTTTTGTGCGGGACTAGCTTTTGCCGGCAAGTGTAAATCAATGGCGTTATTAAAAAAGGTAAGTCCAATTGCGTCTCTTTGTTGTTTTAATAGTTCGTTAAGAGCAGCAGCAGCATAAATAGAAAAACTAAGTTTGTTGTTTTCTGCATCAATCGGATAAAGCATTGAGGATGAGGTATCTATAATAATTTGACAACGTAAATTAGTCTCTTCCTCATACCTTTTAACAAATAACTTATCAGTTCTGGCAAATAGTTTCCAATCAATGTGGCGGGTGCTTTCTCCGGTATTATAAAGTCTATGCTCAGCAAATTCAACCGAAAAGCCATGAAAAGGACTCTTATGAAGTCCGGTAATAAAGCCTTCAACCACCTTTTTGGCCAAAAGTTCAAGATTTTTGAAAGGTTCTATGATTTGGCGGTTAATTGGCATGTTTTTTGTGAATTTATTGTTTTATTTGATAAAATAAGAGTTAAAATAACATAATTTTTCTTTAATTTAGTCGAAATTTTTTAACGATTGGTCATTAATACATGAAGCGTTTATACTTTCTTTTTTTATTTTTTATTGGACTCTTAAAAATTGACGCACAAATAGATACGTCTTTTTGGTTTGTAGCTCCTGATATCTCCTCTAGTTTGGGACAAAGTCCAATCAAGATGTACATTACTACCTATGGTGCTGCAAGTAACGTGTACTTGCGCCAACCCGCCAATGGTACTTTTGTTCCAATTTCAAAAGCCATTCCAGCTTTTTCTGTCGACTCAATTGATTTAACTTCATTTGTTGCAGCTGTTGAAAGCACACCAAGCAATTCAGTTTTACCCCGCGGAATTTATATCAGTACCAGCACTAGTGTTTCGATTGTTTACACTATTAAATCGCCAACTCATAAAGAAATGATAAGTCTTAAGGGGAGAAAAGCAATTGGTACAGATTTCTATACTCCTTTTCAAAACGCTTGGCGTACAGCAATGCCAACACCAACAACAAATCCACGTTCAGCATCAGCGATTGATATAGTAGCTACGCAAAACTTAACTTCCATTTTAATAACACCCCGAGCAAATATTATCGGACACGCAAAAGATGTTTCGTTTATAGTTGTTTTAAATGCCGGCGAAACTTTTAGTTGTCAGGATACAACTACATTAGCTCCTACTAAATTAGGAGGAACAATTATCTCTGCCAATAAACCCGTAGCTATTACAGTATCTTCTTCTAATTTATTAAATGGCGGATCTAATAGTACAGTTGCTGATCAAATTACTAATTCAAGTTATGCAGGCAATGATTTTGTTATTGCAAAAAGCCAATCAGGAAATGATAAATATTTTATTTTAGCTTCAGTTAACTCAACCAGTCTTACCATATATAATGGCACATCTACAGTTCAAACTTTAATTAACACGGGCGAAACGTATAGTGCAAGTGCAACTCAAGCTTTAACTTATATTAAATCAACCAAACCTGTTTATGTTCTTCATGTTAGTGCTCATGGATCTAAATTAAGTGGTGCGCAGGTTCCGCATTTTTATTGTGCAGGTACATATTCAACTTCATTTACAAGAACAACAAATGATTCCCTGTCAATAAATGTATTTACAAGAACAGGTTATCAAGGTAACTTCACTTTATTAAGTAATTCAGTTTCTCAGCCGGTTCCTGCAAGTGCATTTACAGTTGTTCCAGGCACAGGTGGAACAGTTGTCGGAGCAAAAATTTATTATCCGCTTTCTCAAATCCCTCTTGGTTCATATAATATTCTTTCAAATACAGGAGATATATACGGTTTTGGAACTCATCAAGGTTCAAACAACAATGGTAGTACTTATGCTTATCATTCAGAATGGGCTTCTTATCCTTTTGCAATTGCCGGCCCTTTATCGGCAACAACTTGTGCTAACTCAACATTTTCTTTAAATGGAGTTGTTGGTGGAGGCAATATAACCGGGGCATGGACAACAACCGGATTTGGTTCGTTTGCCGGAGGTACCGTAGCTTTAACTAACACTTATGTTCCAAGTAATTTGGATACGAATATTGTAATCAGTTTAACTTCAACAGGACAATGTCCTTCAAGCGTTGGTTCAATTTCGCTACATGTAAATCCGGCTCCAATTGTTAACGCGTCTTTCGATCAAGTTTTATGTGGTAACAATGCAACTGTTAGTTTAAATGGAAACGTAGTGAGCGCAACCAATACAGGTTCTTGGTCAACAACCGGAACTGGAGTTTTTTCACCAACAACAACAATTTTTAATCCGCAATATTTTACATCAAGTGCAGATACAGCAGTAGGTCAGGTGAAATTGGTTTTAACGTCAACCAATAATGGTTTATGTAGAGCTGAAACCGATACTATGCTTGTTACATTTACAAAACCACCGGCAGTAAATGCAGGACCAACAACTATTACAAGATGTATTAATAACGCATCAATTGCATTAACAGGAACTGTAAGTGGAGCAAGTTTAACAGGTAAATGGACAACAACAGGAACCGGAATTTTTAATCCGAACAACGTTCAATTAAATACAAACTATTTACCAAGTTCATCCGATTTAGCATCATCGGGAATTACTATTTATTTATCATCAACTAATAATGGAAACTGTTTACCTGTTACAGATAGTATTAAAGTTAATTTCACGCCTTCACCAAATGTAAACGCTGGTGTTGATTTAAGTATTTGTAAAAATAATTATGTAACTGCATTAAACGGTATTGTAAGTGGTGGCGCAACAACAGGTGTGTGGAGCGGAGGAGCCGGCGTATTTTCACCAACTACAACTGTATTAAGTACAAGTTACACTCCTGCCACAAGCGAATTTACAGTAGGTTTTGTTATTCTTACTTTAACATCAACAAACAATGGTAATTGTTTAGCAGTAACTGACCAGGTTAGAATTGACTTTAGAGATAAGCCAAGTGCAAATTTTGCATCTACTACAGTTTGTTTAAATAAAAACACACAGTTTACAGATGCTTCTAATCCTAATATTGGTGCATTAGCAGGATGGAATTGGGCTTTTGGTGATGGCGGCACTTCTACTGCTATAAATCCTTTACACACCTATTCCGTTGCAGGTGCTTACACTGCAACCTTAATAGTGCGAAACTCTTTCAATTGTTATGATACAATTCAGAAACCTATCACTGTATTTAATTTACCAAATACGTATTGGAGTTATAGTCGCCTTTGTTCAGGCTCAGCTTTACAAATTAATTTCAAAGATAGCTCTAACATTGCTTTCCCTGATACTATAGGAAGTTATTATTGGAGTTTTGGTACAACAGGAATTTCTTCTTTACAAAATCCTTCACAATTATTTAATTTCCCTGGTACATATACAATTACACACATTGTAACCAGTAAAAAAGGATGTACTGACACTTTAAGTAAACCAATAACAATTACCCCTCGTCCGGAAGCAGGATTTGTATTCACTAATAATGGCGGATTTAATATTGGTTCTAATGTTGTGTTTTTAGATACTTCAAAGAATGCCGTAAGTTGGTATTGGAATTTTGATTTCAATAATTCGGGTGCTACTACCAGTACAATTCAAAATCCTAATAATGTTTATTACGCAAACGGAACTTATACGGTTCTTTTAGTAGTGCAAGATCAATTTGGTTGTTCCGATTCTGCAAAATCATACGTAAAAATATTAACGGTGAAGAATGAAATTACTGAGTTAATTCCGAATGCGATTTCGCCGAATGGAGATGGGAAAAATGATATATGGAATTTGAATTTTATAAATACTTTTTACCCTAAAGCAGAAATTGAGATATATAATCGGTGGGGGTTAAGAATATTCCATTCTACTGGTTATGATATTGCATGGGACGGAACCTATAAAGGTGATGCTTTACCTGTAGCCTCCTATTATTTTATCATCAACCTCAACGATCCTAACCGGAAAGAAAACGAAAATATTTTTAAAGGAACTCTATTGTTAATGAAGTAATGAATAAGAATTTTAAAATAGCTGTTGTTATTTGTTTTGCATTTTCGTTTTTCGGAAAAGCTCAACAGCAATCCCTTTATACAAACTATTTATTAAACAGTTACGCTTATAATCCGGCAGTAGTTGGTTCTAAGCCTTACGCTCAGGCTAATATTAATTACCGTAATCAGTGGGTAGGTTTTGAGGGCGCACCAAAAACTTATTTAATCTCGTTACACGGGCCACTTAAAAAAGCGAAAAATGTTGCGGTTGGAGGAATGATTGTATCAGATAAAACAGGATTAATATCCACAAACACAGGTTATGTAACTTTTGCTTATAACGTTAAGGTTACAAAAAAAACAAGGTTAAGTTTTGGATTATCTGGTGGAGTAAAACAATACACGGTTAGATTGTATGATGTAAACGCATATGATAAAGGCGACGATTACTTAACAGGAAATACGCTTAACGCAAACGTACTAGATGCTAATGCCGGAATTTATTTCTACGGAGAGAGATTTTTCTTTGGTTTATCTGACATGAACATGTTGAATAACAAAATCAGATGGAAAAATCCTACCGGCAGATTAACGCCGCATTATTATTCAGTTATTGGTTATAATTTTAAATTGAGTAAAGATTTTGCTCTTCAGCCTTCAATATTATTAAAGTATAACGAGCCGGTTCCTGCTCAGTTAGAATACACTATGAAATTGTCGTTTAAAGATATGGTTTGGATTGGCGGCAACTACCGTACCGATGATGCTGTAAGTTTTATGATGGGCGTTACAGTTATTAAAAAGCTAAACATCGCTTATGCCTACGACTACTCTATGTCTACAATAAGAAAATATAATCAAGGTAGTCACGAAATTAGTTTGAACTATAATTTCATTAAGAAGAAAGTAGTGAATGCAGATGAAGAGCAATTTAAAATTAAAGACAACAGCATTAAGCAAAGTTTAAAAAATAAAAAAACAACACCTACTGAATTGAAAACTGAAGAAGTAAGTCCTGAAAAAAAAGAGGAAAACAAAACACCTGAAAACACTTCAGAACCTAAAAAAGATTAATTTATATATAATATAAAATGAAAAAAGTTAAAGTAATAGTATTTGTTTTATTCTGCATGATGAAATTCACTTCAGTGTTTTCGCAGATAGATACTGTTTTCTGGTTCGCTGCTCCTTGGGTAACACCGGATCACACATGGAAAGATGCTGTTAAAGTTCATATTGCAGGTAACGCAGGTACTGTTGTGCGTATACGACAACCGGCCGCTATTTTACCAAACAAATACGATACTACATTTACGATCCCTGCATCACGTGCTTTTGATTATACTTTTTGGAGAGATGCAGCAGCAGGAACAACTAATTTTGCTTACGATTCTTTAGAGTCACGCCCTGCAAACGCAGTTTTACCGTATGGATTAAAAATAACCTCGTCGAACAAAATAACAGCAGTTTATGACGTTGTTACAAGAGCTCCAGGTTTTAATAATCCGGAAACATTTTCATTAAAAGGACAAAACGGTTTAGGTACTGAGTTTGTTTGTCCTTTTCAAAACACCTGGAATAACCAAAACATTACAGGCGATTTAAATGGTGATGGTATTAATACAAAACCAAAGCAACAGATTAACATTGTTGCTACCATGCCAGGCACTGTTGTTTGGATTACACCTCGTTGCAACGTTGTTGGTCATTTGGCAAACATCACCTATAGTGTTGGGATGAATACAGGTGATGTTTATACAGTCGAAAATGTAACTATTAACACAAATACAGTTAATCCCGGACAAAATTTAGGTGGTACGATCGTTGTATCAAACCATCCTATTTCAGTTACAGTTGCTGATGACTCTGTTAGAACGGCCGGTGGAGGTTGTTATGATTTAATTGGTGATCAAATTGTTCCTGTTGATGTTGTTGGTGATTCTTATATTGCTAATAAAGGATTTATGTTTCCTTTATCGGCAGAAAGTATTTTCGTTGTTGCAACCGATAACTTTACACAAATTACAATTGACGATGGAACTCCAACAACTTATACTTTGAATAAAGGAGACACGAAACAATATCCAATTGTAAATCCTTTAACTTCTGTTCAGGCTAGTAAACCGGTTTACGTTTGGCAAACCAGTGGTTATGGTTGCGAATCGGGCGGAGCAATATTACCACCGTTAGAGTGTGCAGGTTCAGATACCGTTGTGTTTTCACGTAATAACACTCAACCTTTCCTCTTAAACGTATTATGTAGAGCGGGCAATGAAGGTAATTTTACCATTAATGGTAATGCAACTTTATTAACCGCTGCCGATTTTTCCGTAGTGCCTGGTCCTCCGGGATGGATGGGTGCGCAAAAACAATTTGCGATTGGTGTAATTCCTATTGGAGCTCACGAAATCAGAAACAGTACAGATGTATTTGCTCTTGGTATTATTAATGGAGATGTTGGTACAGGTGGTTTATTCCATTATATGTCTACTTTCCGTCGTAAGGTTAATATTACTGCTGGTCCTGACTTTACAGTTTGTGCAGGCGCAACAAATACAGTGGCACTCACCGGAACAATTTCAGGTGGTGCGATAACAGGATATTGGACAACCCCAACAGGGTCGTTAAGCGCTTACACTTCCTCTATAACAACAGTTAGTGGTGTTTATACTCTTACGCCATTACAATTATTGCAAAGCAGTTTAACATTCACTTTAACCTCAACCGGTAATTGTAGAAACATTAGTGATGTGGTTACTTTAAATATTGTGCAAGGCCCTTCTGTAACAGCTACACCTTCAGTAATAACAAGATGTAAAAATAATTTAACGCCTATAAACCTAACAGGAGTTGTTACGGGTGCACCCGGACAAACATGGAGTGGCGGAACAGGTATTTTCTTCCCGCCAACGGCTATGGTAACAACCTATACGCCTTCACCTGGAGATGCTTCCGCAGGATCTGCTACTTTAACCTTAGCATCGATTGGTGGTTGCGTGGCAGCAAATGATCAAGTCATTATTAATTTTACAAACCCTCCTGTAGTTTCTACCCCACCTGATATAAATGTTTGTACTAACACACCAACAGTTGCCGTTTCAGGAGCAACAATAACAGGTGGAATTGGTACTGGTGTTTGGTCAACAAATGGCGGCGGTTATTTTACACCTACTGATACAACATTTAATACAAATTACGTTTTAAGCGCTGCTGAATTAGCAAGTGGAGGCGTTGTTACATTAACGCTAACTTCAACAAATAATGGTTTATGTGCAGCGGTAAACAACACTCTTAATATTAATATTTTCCCGAAGCCTGTTGTAACTGCCGGACCAAACGATACAATTTGTGCAAGCGCATTTATTATTAATTTGAATGGTTCTGCTACTTTCCAAAGCGCAGCCACTACACCTACG
Source organism: Bacteroidia bacterium (assembly GCA_018000995.1). Classification (GTDB taxonomy): domain Bacteria; phylum Bacteroidota; class Bacteroidia; order B-17B0; family Aurantibacillaceae; genus JAHEYG01. The sequence goes on along the minus strand of JAGNIU010000002.1, from coordinate 24,406 downwards.
TGGACAGCTATTTCCGGAACAGGCGCATTCAGTAATATCAATGTTATAAATCCAACTTACACCATGAGTGTTAATGATACCATTCAAGGTTATGTTATTTTTGTTATTTCTGCACAAGGAATTTGTCCGATCCCTGAAACTGATACAATCCGTATTGATATTTTAAAATTACCTTATGTTAATGCCGGCATTAACACTTCAGTATGTAATAACGCCAATGTACTTCTAAATGGTGTGATTACAGGATTTACCGGAACAGGTCAGTGGGCATCCAGCGGAACAGGAACTTTTACACCTAACAATACTACTTTAAACGGAAGTTATAGTCCTAGTGGTTCCGATATTCTAACAGGTTCTGTAACATTTACTTTGGCTTCGACAAATAATAAAGGATGTAATGCGGTTAAGGACACTTTAAAAATAACATTTAAGAATTCACCTACTGCAAACTTTACGAATGGCAATTCTTGTGTAAATAGTCAGGTTAATTTTTCTGATTTATCAAGCCCGGGTATTGTTTTTCAAACGTGGGATTTTGGAGATGGTTTCACTGCAATTAACACAGGTAATCCTGTACACACTTATACTTTAGCAAATACATATACTGTTACTTATGTTGTTACAGGAGCCAATGGTTGTATCGATTCCATTCAAAAACCTATTACTATTAATAGTTTACCTGTTGCTGATTTTAATTTTAGTAACGCTTGCCAATCATTACCAACAACATTTACTGATCTTTCATTTGTAAACAGTCCTGACACAGTTGTAAGTTGGAATTGGAATTTTGCTGATGGTGGGTTAGCAACTAATCAATTCCCAATACATACTTATACAGCTGCCGGTTTATATAACGTTAATTTAATTGTTACTTCTGATAAAGGTTGTCAATCTTCAATTTCTAAACCGGTAACTGTAAATCCTGAACCTACTGCTGAATTTGGAATGACAAACAATCCAACACTTGCATTAGAAACAGTTTATTTTTCAGATTTCTCAACCCCAAGTAATTCAATTGTTAATTGGTTTTGGAATTTTGGTGATTCAATAAGTGCGAGTGGACAAAATCCAACTCACTTTTATAACAATCAAGGTAATTACTATATCACGCTTACTGTAATTGATAATAACGGCTGTAGAGATTCTATTACAAAATCAATTGAGGTTACCTTATTGCCTTTAGTACCTACAGCATTTACTCCAAATAAAGACGGAAACAATGATTTGTTATTTGTAAAAGGCGGACCTTTTGAAAAAATGATTTTCAGACTATATAATAGTTGGGGCGAATTAGTTTTTGAAACTACAGACCAGAAAATAGGATGGGACGGTACCTACAAAGGACAAGATGCGCCGCTTGGTGTTTATGTCTGGGTTTTAGATGTAGATATGTTTAATAATAAGTCGGTTCGAAAAACAGGCGACGTCACTATATTAAGATAACAGAAAATGAAAAAGATATTTTTATACATAGTTATTTCTGTTGTCTTTATTGGAAAAAGTAAAGCACAGGATTTTCACTTATCGTTATACGATTGCGGTCCGTTGTTTTTAAATCCGGCTATGACTGGTGTTATTGATGCTAAATTTAGAGTGCATGCACAATATCGTAATCAATGGAATTCGGTTGCATATAAACCTTACAATACAGCATTAATTAGTGCTGATATGCCTAAGGGTAAGTGGGGATTTGGTATTCAGATAATAGAAATGCGTGCAGGTATTGGTAACTATAATGTATTTCAAGGAATGTTATCCGCTGCTTACACTGTGCCGTTAGACAAGAAAAAGTTTCATCAATTGTCATTCGGTTTACAAGGCGGCTTTACTCAAAAACAGGTGGAGTATAAGTTGTACACTTTCGATAATCAATACACATCAACTAATGGTGGTAGTTTTGATACTGGATTACCTACTAACGAAAAATTCACACGTCAATCTCAAATATTGCCTCAGTTAAATGCAGGTTTATTGTATTTCTTTTCAAAACAACAATCCCGGCTTAATCCATTTATTGGTGTATCAGGTTTTAACTTAACACAACCAAAAGAAACATTTTTCGATCAGGCCAACCATTTACCAATTCGTATTTACGGACATGGAGGTGTACGTGTAAATATCAGCGAGTTATTATACGTGATCCCGAAAGTATTAGTAATGAGTCAAGGAACAGCCTTCGAACAAACTTATGCTTTCGATGCAGGTTATTATTTTAAAAATGATAAGTTTTTCCTGCTAGCAGGATTCACTTACCGTGCAAAAGATGCGAGTATTGTTTATGCAGGATTTAGAAAAGACAATTACATTTTTAAGTTTGGTTATGATTTTAACACCTCTACTTTAAAAACAGCTTCTAAAACACGAGGAGCATTTGAAATATCATTTACTTATTTAGCAGGAAAGAAAAATTTAAAAGAAGTAAGAAACTGCCCTCGTTTGTAATTTATGAAATCCCAACATCCCCTTTTTCACATACACAATTTTAGCCGCAAATTTTTTATTGGCGGCAGCATAAAAAAGCTAAGCCTTGTTTTTTTAATTGCACTTAGCAGCATTTCTTTTAGCCAATCAAAAAAGTTATGGATGTTAACCGCCGAGAATGCTTATAAAGCTAAGGATTGGGCTACCGCTGCAGCATATTATGCTAAGGTTTTAGACGACACAACAGTGTTAGATATTTTTGTTTTGCCTTACGAAGCACAAATGGTAAACCTTAAAATGAAATCATTAGTAAAGGTTCCTGAGTTACAACTAAGAAAAACAAAAAAAGATTCAACCCAAGTAAAAACGGATAGCGTACAAGCAATATCAGGCGATACTTCCCGCAAGAAAAAACCTACACCTAAATTCAATCCTATTACCAGTACCGATTATGTTTATTGGAAATTAGCAAACTCTTATCGCTTAAATGCAGATTATAAAAACGCCGCAAAAACTTATAAAACCTGTGTCGATAGAAATGCTTATCCCGATGCGCGTTATTATTATGGCGTATCTTTAATGGCCTTAAAAAAGTACAACGAAGCTTTAGTTGAGTTTGATGAATTTGTAACACATTCACCCGAGAATGATTCGTTAATGCTCATTGCTCAGAAAAAGGAATCGAGTTGTTATTTTGCTTTGGATACAATGACTAACGTAAAACGTGAAGTGATTGTAAGAATGTTTGATACTTTAATCTTTAACAAAGGTACAGCCAACTTTGCGCCTCAGTATTATTTAAGTCCTAATAAAATAATATTTACAAGTGCCCGTCGTAATGGTGTTGTTAACGATCCTGAAAAACAAGACTCAAAATTCCTTTGTGATTTATATTATACAGAATGTTTAGACAGTGTTTGGCAAAGGCCAATAAACTTCGGAAGGCCGGTTAACTCTGTTTTGCATGAAGGTGCAGGATATATCACCCCTGATGAGGTGATGTTATTTACCAGATGGAGTGAAGTAAACCGTGATGAGGTATTTATTTTTATGGCCAAAATGACCGATGGTAAATTTTTCGAAGCTTTTAAGTTGGGTGAGAATGTGAATTTACCCGGAAAAAAATCTATGCATCCATTTGTGAATTTTAATGGAACGCGTTTATATTATTCATCAAACCGCCCTGGTGGTTTTGGAGGCTTTGATATTTGGGAATGTGTGATTGATGAAGAAGGACAGATTGGTCCACCAAAAAATTTAGGAAGAAATATTAACACCGCTGGCGATGAGATGTCGCCTTTCTACCATGGTGTTTCTAATACTTTATACTTTGCATCTAACGGCTTACCGGGTATGGGTGGCTTAGATATTTTTAAAGCCTCATTTAATGTAGATGATTCTGTTTACACTTTCCCAAAAAACATGGGAGGTCCTTTTAATTCTAGTAAGGATGATGCTTATTTTATTATGGAAAGAACTCAGCAACGCGGCTTCTTTTCTAGTGATAGAGAACCTTGTGAAGGTGGACATTGTTATGATATATATGAATTCCTAAATGCACCTATATTTTTTGATATAAGTGGTTATGTATTTGATGCGGTAACTAACGATCCGATTCCGGGCGCACTTGTAACTATTTCGGACGTACATGGTGATGATGAACCCTTATATGTTGTTACCGACGAGAAAGGATATTATTTTACTGCTTTAAAGCCCGACAGAGAATTCTTCATGAAGGCTCAAAAAACAAAATATTTAGCTGATAAAGCAAGTAAGGCTACAAAAGGTTTAACGGAGACCACACATTTAGAACAAGATTTCTTTTTAAGCAAAATTCCTGATGGCGAAGTTGAGATTGAAGGAATTGAGTACGACTTTGATAAAGCTACTTTACGTCCGAAATCAAAAGAGAACTTAGATAAGATTGTTGACTTATTAAATCTTAATGATAATCTTTCAGTTGCTATTAATGCGCACACCGATGCGCGCGGTAACGATGCTTATAACGAGCGTTTATCACAAGCCCGCGCTCAATCTTGTGTTGATTATTTAATTTCTAAGGGCATTAAAAAAGACCGTCTAATTGCTAAAGGTTGGGGCGAAAAACAACCTATAATACCGGAAGCGGAAATCAACAAAATGGTACCTAAGAGCGAAGAATTTGAAGCGGCTCACCAAAAAAATCGTCGCACTGCCTTTAAGGTTATAGGTGAAAGCACTCTGAAAATAATTAATAAGACAAACTAGTTAATATATTAGTCGCAAGACTTAATAACTGTACTCTAATTTATTTAATTTTGTTTAACCAATAAAAACCCGCGCATGAAAAAATTATTTACTCTTTTTTTAATTGCAACTTCAATTTACACCACAGCACAAACAAGCATTGGAAATGCAGGTTTTGAACTATGGGGAGGAAACGCATCTCCGGGAGTTTCAACAGAGCCTAATGGATGGTACTCTAATAAGTCCGGTACAGGATTAGCCTCGTCAGGCCCACAAACTTGTTACCAGGATATGACCATTAAACACGCAGGCACTTCCTCAGCTCGTGTTGAAACCAAGTATTACATTATTGCAGTTGTTAACGGAAACGTTACAACCGGAATTGTTAATGCGCCAAGTTCAAACAAAAACGAAGGTTTTCTAAGTACAATTGCAGGAACAGATATTAGAAGAATGGCTTTTACCGGACGTCCGGATAGTTTAACAGGATGGTATCAGTACACTCAAGCTACTTCAGGTACAGGAGCCTCAAGTGAACAAGGAAAAATTCGTGCCATATTACACAAAGGACATTATTACGATCCTGAAATTCCTGTAGCAAGTAATCATCCTGATTCTTCAATGAATAAAATTGGCGATGCATTGTTCTTAACTGCAATGTCTAACAATACTACTTGGAAACGTTTTAGCGTTCCATTTACTTATACTAGCGCTGCAACTCCTTCTTATATTATGATTAACGTAACCTCTTCTGCTAATCAATTAACAACAGCGCCAGGCTTTACCGGTAATGGAAGTAAGCTATGGTTAGATGATTTATTGCCAATTTATAATTCAACTAAAGTTGCAGAGAATATAAATAGAGAACAGAATATTAAAGTATACAGTTATAATAAATTCGCTTACGTTGATTTTACAAAGAGAAGTGATGATAATGCTGTTCTTACCATTTATGATTTAACAGGTAAAGTAGTTTCTTCTCACAATCTTGAAGGCGATAAACTAAATGCTTTTGATATGTCAGGCTTCAATAACGGATTATATCTTTATCAGGTTGTTGGTGCTGATTACAAAAAATCAGGAAAATTCATCATCGAATAATTAATAATTTTTTAAAAATCCGCTCCTATATTAGGGGCGGATTTTGTTTTTAAGCATGACACTCCGTTTTTTAACTGTCTTTTTAATTCTTTGTTGCAATTTGTCTTTTGCGCAGCAAATCGGTACTTTAAAAGGTCAGATCACCGATTTCGATACCAAAGAAACTTTACCGGGTGCAACCATTCAATTATTAAATAATTTATCAAAAGGTACTGCTGCTGATATCGACGGTAACTATACCCTTGAATTAGACTCAGGAACCTATAAAATTATTTGCGCTTTTGTTGGTTTAAAAAGCGATACATTTCAGATTGTAATTACCCCAGGACAAACTGCCGAAAAAAACATTAAGCTAAAACCAATGGCTAAAATGTTAGAGACTGTTGTTGTTTCCTCCGGCAAGTTTGAGCAAAAATTAGAAGAACTTACCGTTTCGATGGAAGTTATAAAACCGGATTTAATTCATAATAAAAACAGCACAAGTATTGAAACGGCTTTAGAACAAGCACCGGGGGTTTCAATTATTGATAACGACCCGCAAATACGAGGAGGTAGTGGTTTTACATTTGGAGTGGGAAGTAGAGTTGCAATTGTAGTGGATGGTATTCCTTTATTAAGCGGTGATGCCGGCAGACCGGAATGGAGTTATATTCCGGTCGAAAACATCGAGCAGGTTGAAATTATTAAAGGCGCCTCTTCTGTATTATATGGTTCGTCTGCATTAAATGGTGTTATTAATATCCGTACAGCTTATCCGCGTAGTAAGCCAAAAACAATTATTAATTATTCTTTAGGTCAGTATAGTATACCAAATAAGCCCGCAGAAAACTGGTACAATGAATCTATACCGGGTTTCACTAATTTAAATTTTCTGCATTCGCGAATCGTAAAAAATAATTTGGATGTTGTAGTAGCTGGAAATGTAAATGTCGATCAAGGATATATTGGTCCGCCACCGCCAATGAAATATATTCCTCCTGTTATTAAGGAAGCATTCTTAATTACAGATAGCATCCCAACTTTTACTAACGAAGACATGATGAAAATCAGAGGGCGGATGAATTTTAATTTGCGTTATAGATTTAAGAAAATTATTGGTTTAAACGCAGGCGTTAATGGAAATGTAATGCTAAGTAAGTCGAACATGGTATTAGCATGGTTAAACGATTCTAGCGGAATATATAGAGGATATCCAGGTGCTGTATTCATGCAAAACCAAACCTTATTTAATATTGATCCTTTTATAAATTATAATCCCGGAAAAGGAGTTAGCCATAGTTTAGTAGCCCGCATTTTTAGTTCTGATAATGTGATTTCGAACAATCAGAGCAATAAAGGAACAATGTATTATGCGCAATATCAATTGCAACGCATCTTTAAAAATATCGACCTTGCATTTATTGGTGGTGTTGTAGGAAATGTTTCTTCATCATTTTCCCGTTTGTATGCATCGAGTGGTTCTCCCAATAATAAAATTGTAAACATATCCGGATTTTTGCAGTTGGATAAAAAAATGTGGAAGATATTGAATTTATCAGGTGGTGTACGATACGAATATTTTAAAATGAACAATTTACAAAGTGTTGTGGCGCCAATTTTCAGAGCGGGAGCTAGTCTGCAAGTTTTAAAGGGAACATGGGTAAGAACTTCTTACGGACAAGGTTTCCGTTATCCAACCATAACAGAAAGATACATTACGACTAAAGCAGGATTGTTTGGTGTATTCCCGAATCCGGATTTAAAACCTGAACAAAGCAAAAGTTTCGAAATGGGTGTAAAGCAAGGTTTCAAAATAGGCCATGTAAAAGGATATTTAGATGTAGCGGGTTTTTATCAGCGATATAGAAATACAATCGAATATTTATTTGGTGTATGGGATCCTAGCGTTGCTTTAATCGGATTTAAATTTTTAAATACGGGCGACTCGCGTGTAAGAGGGGTGGATATGTCTTTAGCTTTAACATCAGATGAAGCAAACAAAAAATTTGGTATCGCAGCCTTGATTGGTTATACCTATGTTGAACCCGAATGTTTAACGCCCGATAGTGTGTATGCCCGTGATAAATCTTTAGGTGGTTTTGGTCAGAACTTAAGTTATAAATCAGCTAGTTTAGATACTACTGATAATATTATGAAGTATCGTTTTAAGCATATGTTTAAGGCTGATATCGAATTGCGCGTATATAAATTCTCAGTTGGATTTAGCTATAGATATTACAGTAGAATGCAAAATATTGACAGAGCATTTCAGGATTTAGAGGCTTTAACTGCCGAGAGCCCTTATTTTCATTCCATAAAGGCAACTCGTTATTGGTATGCGCATCATGGTTTCGAAATTATAGATTTGAGATTGAGTTGTAAGTTAACCGAACAACATAAAATCTCGTTTATCGTCAATAACCTCCTTAATGCAGATTATTCCTTACGGCCAATGAAAATTGAGTCACCCCGAACTGCCGCTGTTCAATACGTTTACACGATTAATTAAAACAGTTCTGTTAATAAGATAAAACCTTTAGTAATGTAGCCCGTTAACTAAACTTTTACTTTGTATAAGTGAATTTACTTAACATTATACGCGACAAGCACTCGCTGGTATACAAAATTGTATTGTATGTAGTTTCCATTTTTATTGTAGCGTATTTACTCCCTTCAAAATACGAGTACTCACTAAATTCAATTAAAGGTTTAAAAATTTGGCCTTATAAAAATTTAGTAGCTGAGCGCGAATTTTTCTTACAAAAATCGGATGCTGATTTTAAAAATGAGCAAAGTGCTTTAGTGAAATCGTCGCCCATGTATTTTAAAGAAACGGAAACCGAACGTGATTTAAAACTGAATGAATTAAACGAACAAATAAAAAGTTCAGGTAATACAATACTTAAGAAAGCAAAATTATTATTGGATTCTGTTTATTTAAAAGGGGTTGTAGAAAAAATAGAAGATAAAGAATTACATGCCTCGGTTTACATTATTAAAAATGGAGAAGCGGTTTCGGGTAGTTACGATGATTTTTATACAATTGATAAGGCTGTAACTTATTTTAAAAACGGTACTGTAAACGATTTAAATAGAGACGAAATAATTGAGACTTGCATTAAGCACCTTGCTATTACAGTTTATTACGACAAATCGCTATCTGAAAAAATTGTAAATGAAAATCTTGAGCATATTTCAGTTTATAAAACAGCTTTTAAACCCGGCGATATTTTAATCCATCATCTAGATGAAATAAATCCTGCTAAACGAGAAGTTGTAACAGAATATTTGGTAAACACTGGGAGAAGTAAGCACAATGATATTTTGAATTTTGTAGGTAAATTAATTATTGCCGCTTTACTATTAGGGATTTTGATGTTGTACTTAGCCTTCTTCCGTAAAAATATTTTCGGACAAGCAAGGCAGGTCAGTTTTATTTTCATGATGGTTTTACTTTCTGTATTTATTTCCGGCATAACTGCGCCTTACGGAATTTTATTTTTCTCATCTCTGCCCTTTGCTTTAATTCCGGTATTGGTACGGATATTTTTTGATAGCAGAACAGCTTTGTTTACTTTCTTAATCTCTATTTTATTTTGCTCTTTTTATGCAGCCGATAAGTTTCAATTTGTATTTATACAGTTAGTAATCGGAATGGGAACCATCTTCAGCGTAGCCGAAATGCGAAAGCGAAAAGAACTGCTCGTGTCAGGATTAGTGGTGTTGTTTTTTTATGTCATGTCGTTCATTGGTTATCATTTGGTAATGGACAGCGAAAAAATTCTTAGTCAGAAAATATTTTATTTACCAATTATCATCAGCTCTTTATTAATTCTTTTAGCGTATCCGTTTATTTTTTTGGCTGAAAAATTATTCGGGTTTATTTCTGATTTCACTTTAATGGAATTATGCGATTTAAATACCCCTTTATTACGAGAGTTATCACTAAAAGTACCGGGTACATTTCAACACTCATTACAAGTAGCAAATTTAGCTGAAGAGGCAATTTTTCATATTGGCGGTAATGCATTGTTGGTGCGTACAGGCGCTATGTATCATGATATTGGTAAAATTGAAAACCCTCGTTATTTTACCGAAAATCAAGTTGGCGAAATAAATCCCCATACCGAGATTTTGCCGGAGGAAAGTGTGAAAATTATTATCGCCCACGTTATTAAAGGAATTGAAAAAGCTAAAGAGCATAAGTTGCCTGATGCGGTTATTGATTTTATCCGCACGCATCACGGTACCACAACAGTAGGTTGGTTCTATAATAATTTTAAAAAGGAACATCAAGGCGAGAAAATTAATGAAGAGGCGTTTCGTTATCCCGGACCAATACCATTTAGTAAAGAAACTGCTGTATTAATGATGGCTGATGGGGTAGAAGCCGCCTCAAGATCTCTGAAAAAGTACGATGCTTTGGCAATAAATGAGCTCGTTGACCGTATAATTGACTATAAAATCAGCGAAAATCAGCTAATTAATGCAGAAATCACCTTTAAAGATATTACAACCGTTAAAAAAATATTCAAAAAACGACTAATGAATATGTACCATGTTCGGATTGAATATCCACGGTAAAGTACTGTTTTTTAGTATTTTGTCACAAAAAAATATATCTTTGTAAAAACCTTTTTATGCGTAAACTTTTAATATTAATTCCGGTTTTTTTATTGCTTTTTAGTTCTTGTAAAATATTCAGATCTAACTTAATGCTTAAAACAAAAGGGGATTATCCTTATGATAAATTAACCGATTCTTTATCAAATCAAGATTACAAATTATCTGCAAACGACAGGCTTCAAATAAGAGTTGAGACAAATGATGGTTTTCAATTGATTGACTTAGCAAACAAAACAAATATTCAGTACCGAACTGATTTGGATATCTTAGTTGAGAGTGATGGTACAAGTAAAATGCCAATGATTGGTTATATTAAGCTTGAAGGATATACCGTACGTGAAGTAGAAAAATTATTAGAAGAAAAGTATACCGAGTATTATGTTAAGCCTTTTGTAACAGTTAAGGTTACAAATAAGAGGGTAATTGTATTTCCCGGGAATGGTGGTATCGCAAAAGTATTGCCATTATCAAATAACAACACCACAATTTTAGAAGCTATAGCACTTTCCGGCGGGATAACGGAAGATGGAAAAGCTTATAAGGTAAAACTTATCCGTAATTACAGAAACTCGAAACCGGAAGTTTTTTTAATGGACTTATCGAAAATAGATGGATTGGCTCTTGCAAACACAAAAGTTTTAGCAAATGATATTATTTATATAGAACCACGTTATCGTTTGGCAAGAACTGTTGCTGCTGAGTTAGCGCCAATAGTTAGTATTATTTCCAGTACCATTTTAATTTATAGTGTTTTTAGAATCAGATAAATGCTAAACGCAAAAATTGATAGTGAAGTAGACCGCTACAAAGAACGGGTTGAGAAATTCAGTAGTACTATCGACTTTAGTTTGTTTTTGTACCTCATGTTCAAAAGCAAATACTTTATTGTACTTTTCTTTATAATTTCTTTTAGCTGTGCATTCCTTTATTTACGATACAGTCAGCCTATTTACGAATCTAAATCAAAACTTCAGGTTAATGATAACAATGAGGCTAATAAAGTTTTAGAGTTAAATAAAATTGAAGCCAATAATAATAAGATAGCAGAAGCAATTGAGTTATTGCGTTCAAAAAAATTTATTGAACGTGTTGTTACGCGATTGGAAATTGAAGTTAGTTATTTTAATGAGGGTGTTTTTAAGAGTAACGAATTATATATTAACTCGCCTTACAAAATAAAGGTAGACCTTAAAAATGAAGACCTCTATAATCAAAAATTATATATTGCATTTTCACCTGATTTAGCGAGTGGCGACATATCTTACACTCTTGGTGGTGTAGTTAAAACCGTTAAGTTTTTTACCAATTCAGTTTTAAGAAGTGCTGATTTTGATGTTACTGTATTTTTTAATCCCGCCTTCGAAAAAACAACACTGTCAAATGCTCTAAAAGGCAGTAAATTTTATTTTGTAATAAAGAACGTTGACGTTGTTACTTCAGAGTTACAAGGGAAAGTTGATATTAAGATGTTAAGTGATTTAGCCAAAACAATTTTGGTTACCGTAAGTGATATTAATCCTAGAAAATCTAAAGATATCGTTAATGCTATTACTGCTGAGTATATTCTTTATGACGTAGAGCGTAAAAGTGAAAGTTCTGAGAAAATCATTGAGTTTATTGACGGGCAGTTATCTATAGTATTTGAAGATTTAAAGGGAGCGGAGAGAAATTTGCAATCCTTTAAAAAAGACAGAAATATTAATGATAAGGATGTAGTGTTAAATTCTAATTTAATGCGTTACACTAACTTGGAAGACCAACTTCTTAAAGTGGAGATGGAAGAAAAAATATTGGATGAAATACAAGCTAATATTACAAAGAATAAAAACATAGATGTATATCAGTTAGTTTCATTATTGGCAGGTTCAGAAGATGAGAACATGATTAAGGATATTATTCAGAATATACAGAAGCTGTTAAGTGAAAAGGAAAATTTATTATATCAGGTAACGCCGAGTTCAGAAAACATCAAGCAAATTAATTTTCAATTAGAAAATCAACGTAGTTTACTAATCAGAAGTTTAGATGCAGTTCGCCTAAAGTATAAAACTAAGTACAAAAATTTACTTGAGAAATCTGTAGATTATAAATCAAAATTCGAACAGAATCCTGAAGATGAAGTAGAGCACGCGCGCTTAATGAGGGTGTATTCTATCAGCGAAAAATATTACACCATGTTGCTTGAGAAGAAAACAGAATACTCTATTGCAAAAGCAGGTTTCGTTTCACAAAATACCATTTTAGAGAAGGCAGCAGGTGACGGGTTAGTCGTTTCTCCAAGCAGAAGAAATGCCTTATCTGTAGCTACAGTAGGTTTTTTATTGGTCAGTTTACTTTTGATATTTATCAGATACTTTATGCACGATAAAATCTCTTCCCTAAACGAAATTATTCGTCACACCAGCGCAAACATTAACACATTAGGTATAGTGCCGAAGTTCGACAGCAACATGCCACTGTCTCAACTTATCGTTGATAAAAACCCGAAAGCATTAATTACAGAAGCGTTTCGTGCTATACGAACTAACTTGCAATTTATTAATAATACCCCCGGTTCAAAAATCGTTTCTATTACTTCTACCATCTCAGGAGAAGGAAAAACATTCGTAGCCCTAAATATTGCCGGTATATTAGCTTACAGTGGTAAAAAGGCCGTTATTATCGACTTAGACATGCGAAAACCAAAAATCCACCGCGGGTTTGAAGTTTCAAATGATAAAGGGATGAGTACTATTTTAACTAGTATAACTACTGTTGATGAATGTTTAAATGATAGCTCTATCCCGCAATTAAAATTTATTACAGCAGGACCAATTCCTCCAAATCCTTCAGAATTAATTATGGGTCCGAAGTTGATGGAAGTATTAGAATACTTAAAAACAAAATTTGATTATGTAGTTGTGGATAATCCGCCGGTAGGATTAGTAACGGATGGTTTATTAACCCTGCAACATGCCGATTATCCTATTTACGTTTTTAGAGCAGAATATTCAAAGAAAAATTTCGCTCAGATTATTGATCGTTTAAAAAACGAAAACAATATTCAGCATTTATCAATTGTTTTAAATGGTGTTGATGTAAAGAAAGGTGCTTACGGTTATAATTACGGCTATGGTTACGGCTATGGTTACGGATACGGTTATGGTTCCGGTTATTATACTGACGAAGCAAAAATAGAAAAACGTAAAAACATTTTTTCAAGAAAATAATGGAACTGGTTAATACAGGTATTGAAGGTTTATGGGTAATTAAACCAAAAGTGTTCGCTGATGCACGTGGATATTTTTTCGAGAGTTACAATAAAGATTTATTTACACAAAATGGTTTAAATCTGAATTTTGTTCAGGATAATCAATCGCTTTCACATAAAGGTGTTTTACGCGGATTGCATTTTCAAAACCCTCCTTATGCACAAGGTAAATTAGTTAGAGTAATTACAGGTGCTGTTTATGATGTAGCAGTTGATATCCGTAAAAATTCACCTACTTATGGTAAATCTTTTGGAGCAGAGTTAACGGAAGAAAATAAAATGATGATGTACATTCCGGAAGGATTTGCACATGGTTTTTTAACGTTAAAGGATAACACCATATTTTCATACAAGTGTACTAATTTCTATAATAAAGCATCTGAGGATAGCATTAAATGGAACGACCCCACCGTTGGCATTAAATGGAATGTAGAGAATCCGCTTTTATCTGAAAAAGATATTAGCGGCAAAGATTTTAAAGACTTTAAAAGCCAATTTTAATTTTGAATTTTTTAGAAAATATACCTTTAGTACTAACAGTATTCTTTTTTATCTGTTTCATATTTTCTGTATTAATAAATAATATTCTTTTAAAATTCGCACAAACTTTAGGCACCCGCGGTAAACAAGCCAGTCAGATTAGATGGAACCCAAGCATCAAGCCTTCATTAGGCGGAATTTCTTTTTTTGTGGTATTCCTGTTGTCGTACATCTTCATTAATTTAATTCAAACACTCGATACTGCTTACCGTATTCGTTTAACAGGCGTGTTGGCTGTTTGTACCATGGCTTTTTTAATGGGCTTAGCGGATGATGCTTTTAATACACAGCCACTCTTAAAATTCTTGACACAAATTACTTGTGCACTGGTTCTACTGTTTACAGGTACTTACATACGCATATTTGAGAACGAGTTTTTCAATTATCTAATCACCATTATTTGGATTGTGGGTATCATGAACTCTATTAATATGCTCGATAACATGGATGGCATCACTACCATTGTCTCTATTTCGGTATGTGTATTTTTTATTCTCATCAACATATCATTAAAACAAATGTTGCACCCGTTTTCTATTTTATCTATTGGTGTTTTGGCTTCATTAACCGGCTTTTTAATTTATAATTTTCACCCCTCAAAAATGTTTATGGGAGATACCGGCTCTCAGTTTTTAGGTGTATTTATGGGTTCTGTAGCTATTCATTTTTGTTGGAATAATTTCCCTCAAAATTTAATTGATACCAACGAGTATTTATATCATTTTGGGATTGTTGGTTTAGTGTTTTTATTGCCATTGGTCGATACCATTACAGTAGTCATAAATCGTATAGCAATTGGCAATTCGCCTTTTATTGGCGGGAAAGATCATACCACACACCACTTATTTTTTAAAGGAGTTACCGAGAAACGCATTGCCATTTTGTATCTATTACTATCATTAATAGGTGTATTTCTTGCATATAAGCTCGTTTTAACATATTCCAACACGCTTTTTTGGATAAGTATTTCATACATAATCCTCGTATTCTTAGCTTTGTATATAAACACAAAGATTAAGAAAAGTGCTCAATAAAACGGTATCTGATATTTTAGTTTTTTTTCGTAAAAATTACGGACGAATAATTCTTTCGCTCGTTGCACTTATCTTGCTTCAACTTATTGTCTTTTATTTTAAAAATGGTTTTGGAGACAATTACGCTTCTTATAAAAACAATAACTTCAGCGTATTCGGTTTAAACATTCCGCGTAACCTTTCTTTTTGTGATGAAAAAATTCCCACTAACGATTACGCTTTAAAAGATAATTTAGAAAAGGAGTTTTTCAAGAATAAACAATGGAAAAACAATGCAGGTTATTTATTCTCGAAAGCACAAAAATGGTTCCCCTACATAGAGCCCATTCTTAAAAAAGAGGGGGTGCCCGATGATTTTAAATATGTTGCTGTAATAGAAAGTCATTTATCAAATGCAGTTTCTCCGGCGGGTGCGGCCGGGTTTTGGCAGCTTGTTCCTACTACAGCTCGCCATTACGGCTTAATTGTGAATGAGAATGTAGATGAGCGACTCGAAGTAGAAAAAGCCACCCACGCCGCCTGCAAATTGATTAAATACGCATATAGCATTTTTCAAAATTGGACTTTATCAGCAGCAGCATATAATTTGGGAATTGGTGGTATTCAAAATGCAATGGCTAAACAAAAGTCAGATAATTATTATGATTTGCTTTTAAACCGTGAAACCGGAAGTTTTATTTACAGAATTCTCGCCTACAAAACTTTATTCGCCAATCCTGAAAATTTAGGATTGAAAAAGAAATCGTTAAAATATTACCCTAAAGTTCCCATTAAAATAATTAAAGTGGATTCTTCAATTACTAACTTAAATCATTTTGCTAAGTCGGTAAAGTGTAACATTGCTATTTTAAAATTATTTAATCCCTGGTTGTTGGAGGATAAACTGAATAATCCTGACAAACACGTTTACGAATTCAAAATCCCTAAAAAGTCGGATGCGGATTATTCGAGTTATTATACCGATTTATTAAAGAGTGAGATAATAGATTCAAACTCAGTTCAATTGGCTGTGGCCGATTCTGTATCAGCCGCTGAGGAAAATGTTATTAACCATTTGGTAAGTGTAAACGAAAATTTAAAAGATATTGCCGATTTTTATGATGTAAATGTATTAGAAATTAAAGAGTGGAATAATATTACGGATTCTACATATTTAAAGTCCGGCACAAGGCTAATCATAAAATTGAAAAAGTACTAAATTGGAAACTAAAATAAAAGAAGAAGAATCGTACACGCAGGTTGCTGAAGAAAATATAGAAGTCATTGGCGCCCGCGAACACAATCTTAAAAATATTTCTCTATCTATTCCCCGCAATAAACTGGTTGTTATTACGGGCTTAAGCGGAAGCGGAAAATCATCTTTAGCTTTCGATACTATTTACGCCGAAGGACAACGGCGTTATGTTGAAAGTTTCTCTTCTTACGCCCGTCAGTTTTTAGGAAGTATGGAGCGACCTGATGTAGATAAAATTTCGGGATTGAGTCCGGTTATTTCTATCGAACAAAAAACAGTAAACAAAAACCCGCGCTCAACAGTTGGTACTATTACTGAGATTTACGATTTCCTTCGTTTATTATTTGCCCGTGCTTCTGATGCTTTCTCTTATGAAACAGGAGAGAAAATGGTGCGTTATAGCGATGAACAAATTGTAGATTTAATTCAGGATAAATACAAAAACAAAAAAATAAATATTCTTGCGCCTGTTGTAAAAGGACGAAAAGGTCATTACCGCGAATTGTTTGAAGAGGTTCGTAAAAAAGGTTTTACTAAGATTCGTATTGATGGTGAAATAAAAGACCTCACGCCAAAAATGCAAGTGGATCGTTACAAAATTCACGATATTGAAATTGTGATTGACAGAATTGAAATTAATGCAGGTTCAAAAACACGTTTAAATCAATCGTTGCAAACCGCAATGAAACATGGTAAAGGAACTATCATGGTTTCTGAACATAAGGAAGAAGTAAAAGCAAAGAAGGGTGCAAAACCTGTTCCAGATAAAGCTGTTTTCTTTTCGCGCTCGTTAATGTGTCCAACAACAGGAATTTCTTACGATGAACCGGCTCCAAATTTATTTTCGTTCAACTCTCCTTATGGTGCTTGTCCAAAGTGTAACGGACTAGGAGAAATATCTGAAATTGATATTAATAAAATTGTTCCCAATCAAAAACTCTCAATTAAAAAGGGAGCGATTGCCCCAATTGGAGAATCAAAAGGAAGTTGGATTTTTACACAGCTTGCTGCTATTGGTAAGTTGCATGATTTTGATTTAGATACACCTTTTGATGAATTAAGTGATGAGGCTGTTAATACAATTTTATTTGGTAGCGACGAATTAATAAAAGTAAAAACAGATACGAATACCGCAGGCTACACTGTAGCGTTTGAAGGCATCGCTAATTTTATTGTGAAACAAGCTGAAGAAAATCCTTCACCAGCCGCACAACGTTGGGTTCAAGGGTTTACTAATAAAATTGACTGTCCGCAATGTCATGGTACCCGTTTGAAACGTGAAGCTTTGTATTTTAAGATTGATGAGAAGAACATTTCGGAATTATCTGAAATGGATATCAGTTTATTGAACGAATGGTTTAAGAATATTGAAAAACGTATCAATAAACATCAAAACATTATTGCTAAAGAAGTTTTAAAAGAAATTCGCGCAAGAATTGGTTTTTTATTAGAAGTTGGATTGGATTATGTTACTTTAAATCGTTCTTCCCGTTCTTTAAGTGGGGGAGAGGCACAGCGTATTCGTCTCGCTACACAAATTGGTTCGCAATTGGTTGGTGTATTATATATTTTAGATGAGCCGAGTATTGGTTTGCATCAACGCGATAACATGCGTTTGATTGAAGCTTTGAAAAACTTACGTGATGTTGGGAATTCTGTTTTAGTTGTTGAACACGATAAAGACATGATTGTGGAGAGTGATTACGTAATTGATATCGGTCCGGGCGCTGGAGTACATGGTGGAAGAGTAGTTTTAGGTGCAACACCGAAAGAAATGTTGAAACTCGATACTGTAACTGCGCAATATATCAACGGTAAAAAACAAATTGAGATTCCGAAAAAACGCAGAGCGGGAAATGGTAAAAAAATTAGTTTAAAAGGTTGTACCGGACATAATCTTAAAAATGTATCTATTGATTTGCCTTTGGGTAAATTCATTTGTGTAACAGGTGTAAGCGGTAGTGGAAAATCGAGTTTGATAAATGAAACGTTGTATCCGATTTTATCTGCACACTTTTATAATTCAGAAAAGAAACCGTTACCGTATAAGTCATTAACAGAAATTGATAACATTGATAAAATAATTGAGATCGATCAATCTCCAATAGGAAGAACACCTCGTAGTAATCCTGCAACTTACACAAATGTATTCTCTGACATCCGTAATTTATTTGCAGACTTACCTGAAGCAAAAATTCGCGGTTACAAACCCGGACGTTTTTCCTTTAATGTAAAAGGTGGTCGCTGCGAAACTTGTGGTGGCGCTGGTGTAAAAACCATTGAGATGAATTTTTTGCCTGATGTGTATGTGAATTGTGACGAATGCAATGGAAAACGTTACAACCGCGAAACATTGGAAGTTCGCTTTAAAGGAAAATCAATAAGCGATGTTTTAAACATGACTATCGACCAAGCTTGTGAGTATTTTGAAAGCATTCCAAGTATATTCCGACAAATAAAAACGTTGCAGGATGTTGGTTTGGGCTATATCACTCTCGGACAACAAGCAACAACTTTAAGTGGAGGAGAAGCACAACGTGTAAAATTAGCGACTGAATTAAGTAAAAAAGATACTGGTAACACATTTTATATTTTAGATGAACCTACTACAGGTTTACATTTTGAAGACATCCGTATTTTATTAGGCGTATTAAATCGTTTGGTTGACCAAGGCAACACTGTTTTAGTAATTGAACACAACATGGATATTATAAAAGTCGCCGACCATATCATCGACATCGGTCCCGAAGGAGGCAGAGGCGGAGGAGAGGTTTTATTTACAGGAACTCCGGAGGAGTTGATTAAAACGAAGGTGGGGCATACTGCTAAGTTTCTGAAAAAAGAAATGATTTAATTAATGGAAAATTTAAAATCAGTTGCTGCAATATACCTGGCACTTTTAAGTTTTACTTGTTATGTAATTATTTATACTTATCCGGCTGGTGATTGGATTGCGGGACCTTTTACAATAATGATTTTTGGCGCACCTATTGTTATCACTCATGTTGGACTATGCGTCTATTATTACACAAAAAGTAAAGGTAATTGGATAATTTGGGTTTCAGCAATTCTCTCTTTATTTTCCCTCATTAATGTTACGCATTATGTTTTTACACATTAAGAAAAAATGAAAAAGGTAAAGATTATTATAACCATTCTTTCTTTTTTTGTACTAAGAATGTTTTCTCAAAGTATTTACAATCTTGGCGCTGCTTATGAGTATGGCTTTAATTTTAACAACGCAAGCGAAAGAGAATTTGGTAATACTGTCCCTTCGGGTTGTGAGCTTAGTTTTTATAAGCAAAGAAAAGGTGATCAATATTGGGAAAAAATCTTCAACTACCCGCAAACAGGATGGTCTTTATCGTTTATCGATCATCGTAATAAATATTTGGGAAGCACTATTGCTTTAAATCGTTTCATGAATTATGTTTTTGCCAGAAAGAAAAAAGTTGAATCTTTTGTGAGACTTTCCGCCGGATTTTTCTACGCAACAAAAATTTACAAAAAAAACGATCATGCTAATGAAAATTATAATAATTCCATCAGCCAGCATCTGAGTTTTTCAGGAGAATTAGGATTGGGCATTACAGTTTACCCAACTTCTAAATTATCGTTTAATCTTGAGGTTACCGGGATGCATTACTCGAATGGAGGGATGTCGCAGCCCAACAATGGACTAAATTTAGTAATGTTTAAAGCCGGTGCAGGTTATATTATTGGAGATAAAAAGAATTTGGTTTATAAAAACCCCGATGCAGAAGAAGACGATCGAGGCATAAGGTACAATATTTCTTTAGGTACAGGTATAAAGCAAATCGACAATGATAATGAGGAAAAATACAGATTGTTTACTATATCCTCTTACGTTGATAAAAAAATATCGCGCGTTAATGCTATTAACGCAGGAGTTGATGTTTTTGTGAATAGGGCAGTGGAATATATTATAGAAAATAGCGCTGAACATAGAGGAAAGGATTTTAAGCGTGTAGGAATATCAGCTGGTCATGAGTTTTTTATTGGAAAAGTGGGTGTTTTAACACAATTCGGTTACCATGTGTACGCTCCGTATCCCGCTTTTTCTGATTTCTATCAAAAGTTAGGTATAAAATATTATTTCAACGAACTATTTTTTGCGGCCGTTAATCTTCGTGTTTTTAAATTAGAAATCTCCGATGAAATTAATTGGGGTATTGGGGTGAGGTTGTAAACTATCCATTCCCCTCAAAAAACCTTCTTACAATTTTAGGAAGTGCATCCAGCATAACTGCTTTTTCGGGTTGTTCGGAAAGATAAACAACGGGTTCTTGTGCTTCGTCTTGTAATTTGTGTGGATGATGTGTTTTTACTTCAGCACGTCGCGGTGTTTTTTGCGCATCTATAAATTCAAACGTTACCCGATAAACCGTTTGGTTATTTATTTTAGTTGATGTAGCCGTTTTTGAAATAAACTTTCCTGTTGTGAGAATTCCATTAGTCAAAATGTTTAAGTTTTTCTTAGCACTAATAAAATTGCTAATCAAAAAACAAATACCAATAAAAGGAAATATCAAAACCAAAAGTACTACCCAAATAGGAAATTCAGCAGTGCGCATTCCTTTTATCATGGAGTGTTCAGGCTTTTTTTCATCATATTCAATAGTTGCCTCATCTCCTTTTTGCAAGGCTGTGCTGGTTGAAAATGAATGTCCTGTAGTATTGCTCCCGTTCTCAGCGGTAAACGTATAATCAAATCTGTAAATGGTATGTTTATTTTCGCTCGAGTTGCAATCTTTTACTTCGGTGATGATACCTGTTGCGGTTTTGTTAAAATTATCTGATAGCACAAAAGATTTTAAATCAGCTTTACTTAAAATAATACCGGCAGTTATACCTCCCATCAAAGTAAAAACAAAGCCAAACAAAAAGAAGATGTTCGAAAACCAAACCGATAATTTTAAATTCATTGGTAATTGACGAGGTAATTCAGTAAAACTAATGGCTGTTGGTTTAAACATGCTTTTATTTTTTTAGTTTATCAATCGTTTTCTCAATATACTTTTCATTCGGCATTAAACTTTGCTGAATACGTTTGGCGTAATGAATGCTATCAATAATCTCTTTTTGTTTTTCTTCTACTAAATGTTTTTGTTCTTCAATAACTTTTTTCTGCTTTTGTGTAATCCTAAAACGATTAAACATAAATCCTCCGAAGACTAAAGTCAATACTAAACCACCATACAAAAAATAGCGTTGTTTTTCTTCTTGTTCGGATTTGAGTTGACGGATTTTCTTTTCTTCAGCAGCCTTTAAACTATCGGCTACTACTTTTTTATCATACTCATAGTTTAATTGATTTTTGATACTGGCACGTTTGGTTTGTTCGTTACTTACGCTATCACGCATTAAAAGATAAAGTTCCAGCATGTCAAAAGCTTTGGCTTTATTGTTTTGTTTTTTATAAATCTCGGTAAGCAATTTGGCTACTGTACTAATTTGTATCGGGAAACCAAGTTCTTTAGCTAATTTAAAAGCCTTCTCGGCATAAGGAACAGCTTTAGAATAGTCCCCCGTTCTGAAATAAGCCCTGCCAAGACCTGTATTTCCGTCGATAATACCACTCGCCTCATTAAGTTCAGTATAAATGGAAAGAGATTTTGAATAATAATTTTGTGCTTCCAAATAATTATTGAAATGTTCGTAGGTTCGGCCAATATTTGCCAGTGCCAAGGCAATGCCGTGTTTATTATTAATTTCTTCGTTAAGCTTTAATGCTTTATTGAAGTATTCAAGCGCTTTGTTATAATCTCCTTTACTAAGGTAAATATCCGCTACATTGTGCAATGAAGTAGCTTGGCCAATCTTATCTCCTAATTCTTCCTGTAATTTATAACTCTTTAAAAAACATTCGAGGGCATTAGCACTTTCATCCTGACTTTGATAAAGAACACCAATATCGTTTGTGGCAAATGCCATTCCTTGTTTGTTGCCTATCCTTTCATTAATCTTCAAACTCTCGTTATAAAAGTCTAATGATTTTTTTACATTACCACTGCTATTGTATAATTGTCCAATGTAAATTAAAGTGTAAGCTAATCCTTTATCATCTTTAATTTCACGTTGCATTTCTGAAGCCTTTAAGTGATAAGATAGCGCTTTATCGTTTTTGCCTAATTCTTGATAAATAACACCAATTCCACCAAGGGCATACGCAATCCCTTCTTTATAGCCAATTTCCTCTTGTATTTTTAAACTGTTTTCGAAACAGGATAAAGCTTCATTTGTTTTGCCGTGCATTTTTAAAATGATGCCTGAATTAACTAAAGAAAATGCTTTATATTTTTTAAAAACCTTTGTTAGTGATTTGTTTCCTGAATGTTTTTTTAAGTTAAGTTCTACTAAATCGATAAGTTGTTCATTAAACGCTTCCCATTCGCCATCAGGTGCAACTTCAACCAATGCAGCTATAGCTTTGCAACGCGAAGTGTCGTGTGTGCTGTTTTTTAAAACCTTCTTTAACGAATCTACTACATCAGTTTGTCCAACTATGTTTAAGTTTAATAAAAAAGAAAGTAGTAAGTAAATGAGCGTTTTAAATTTAAGCATGACTGATTTTTTAAACCAAACTTAATTTGGCATATTTCAGTAACAATTTTTTCTCACCGGTATTCATAAAATTAATAGTGGCTTTGCTTTCAGGCCAGGCGCCTTCGATGTCGGTAATTTGTCCTTGTCCGAATTTTTCGTGTAACACTACATCGCCAATTTTTAATAATTTATTGCCTTCGGTGTTTATGGGTTGACTAAGCGCTTGTTTTGCTAAACGCGAATTAAGAGAGATTAAATTTTTTGGTGGTTGGAAATTTATTTTTGGCTCCGGTTCTTTTTTCTTGAAAGCAGATTTGCCAAATTTTTCAAACTTCACTTCTTTTTTATCGTTGTATCCTTTTCTGAAACCTTCAAAGGTATCATCTGCAAATTCCGTGCTGTTGTCTTCTGGTAATTCAATGAACTGCGCGTCTATTTCATCAATAAAACGACTTGGCTCACAATATAAAATATTTCCAAAACGGTAACGGGTTAAAGCATAACTTAAAGTTGCTTTTTTCTCGGCACGCGTTACGGCTACATAAAACAAACGACGTTCTTCTTCTAAATCACTTCTGCTATTTAAAGAGAGTTGTGAAGGGAATAAATTCTCTTCCAAACCAACAACATAAACATAAGGAAACTCCAAGCCTTTTGCGGCGTGAATGGTCATTAAGCTGACTTTATCCTTGTTCTCATCATCATCCGCATCATCTGTTCCGGTTAATAAAGTAATTTCCTGCATAAACTCATCCAAAGTACGAATGCCTCCATCTGCAGCTTGTGCAAACATGTCGGTTTCATCTTTTGGCAGACTTAATTTAGTTACTTCATTCAATTCATCTTCTTGTGGTGTGCGTTCTGTTTCCGAAAAATCTTTTATACCGTTTAATAATTCCTGAATATTTTCGTAACGCGCTACACCTTCAACAGTTTTGTCGGAGTATAATTCGCGTACAATACCGGTGCTTACTAAAATATGATTTCCTAATTCAAAAGCATCTTTCAATGGTAACATCAATGCAAAAGATTTAATTGAGGTTACAAAATCTCCAATCTTAGAGCTGGTTCCTGAATTAATTCCCAATTTAAAATCCTGAAGATTTGAAATAACAGTCCACATGCTAATATCATGTTCGGCAGCGGCGACCATAATTTTATCTACTGTAGTTTGTCCGATGCCACGCGCAGGATAATTGATGATTCGTTTTAAGGATTCATCATCATTATTATTAATCGTTAAACGGAAATAGCCAAGAGCATCTTTAATTTCTTTACGCTGATAAAAAGAAACGCCTCCGAAAATACGATACGGAATATTTAAGCGACGTAAAGATTCTTCAAACGAACGCGATTGTGCATTGGTGCGGTACAAAATAGCAAACTGCGAATTCATCGCCTGATTTTGCATTTTAGTTTCGTAAATAG
>JAGNIU010000036.1 GCA_018000995.1 Bacteroidia bacterium | reverse complement strand
TAATTAGTGAGTGATTACTAATTTAGAGTTTGCGCTAAAATTATTTGTTCCGCTAACAGTAATAAAGTACATACCACTTGTTAATTGCGTAGTGTTTAATGTTAAGCGTTGTTCGCCTTCCATTAATTTACCTGTAGCTTCTTGCATCATAATGCGGCCGTTAATATCGTAAACAGTTACTTTATAACTTGCATCACCTGAAGCTTTGAACCATAAGTTAGTTGCATCTCCTGCAGGATTAGGGAATACTTTAATGTTAGAGTCAGTAAGATTTTTTGCTTCTTGTTCTTCAACGCTAATTGCATAAGGCGTAAAGAATTTATCAGTCGACCAAATACCACGGCCGTGAGTAGCAGCATAAATAATACCTGAGTTATAACATAAGTGACTAGGGAACGTTTGTTGTCTTAATTGGAATACCGGAACGTTAGGGAAATTTCCACCACCTTCTTTAACCCAGGTAGGACTTGCCTGTGTAATATCTAAAGTACTATAAACACCTTCTTCCGTTCCAACTAAAGCCGTATTATTATTCGACATTTCAAAAATACCTGTATAGGCTGGTGTTAATGGAAGACCTGTTCCGTTTTTAACTGAGAAATTAGAAGCATCAGTAATGTTCATGCTCATTTTAGCAGCACTTGAGTTGCTATAATAAACTGTACCAATTGTATTGTTATAACCGCCTGTAGTAACCATTACCATTGTATCTGAATTATTGATTGCAATACCGGTAATAGGATTTGAAAAACGAGCAATTGGAGTAGTTCTTTGTAACACGGATTTTCTTAAATTACCACCTGTTGAATCAATATCAGAAGATAAGTGACCACTATAATCTTCAGAAGCAGAATCACCAATAAATTCTAAGTGAGATACACGGAATAAGTAATAAGCTGAGTTGCTAGCTTTAACTGAGTAATAAATATACTTACCACTTGGCGACCACTCTAATCTTGTGACTTCATTTGTTCCAGACGATACAGATGCCAAAGCAACAGTTGATGCAACTCCGCCCGGACCATCTATGCGTGAATTCTTCCCTGCAATTTTCACCCAATCAGGATTAATACTAAAGTTAAGAGGCCTCTTAACAACAAAAACAGAAGGATTCTCACCTACAGCTTTAGGTTTTAACCCAACTGCTAACCTAGCAGATTTTTGCAATGGAACTAATACAATAGGTTTAGGGGCAATAGAAGCTGACAAAACAGTTGTCAATGTTACGCTCGAAGTAAAGAAGTTGCCGCTAATATCTTTATTGTCTAAAGTGATAACGTCTCCAACATCGTATCTGTATTTTACATCAGTTTTAATGATGGATGAATCAACAGGGGTAGCAAAAGTATAACGAATACTGTCGATTTGATTGGCGTTAAGATATACCATGTTGTTAGTAGTTGAAGTTGTGTTTGCTTCACCAAGTACATTGTAACTGCTAATAGTTGTTCCAGTATAAATTGGCAAGATTGTTAGATTCTGAGAGTATTTATATTTGAACCTAATTGTAAACTTCGAAGAGTCATTTGGAGGGGTATTAAAAGTAAAACGAATACTATCGGTTAAACCTGAATAATTAAAAATCATATTATTAGTTACAGGTGTTACACTGGCATTACCGGTAACTGTATATCCGCTTGCAACAGAGCCACTATAAGATACTTTTATAGTAATTGTTTGGCTTGCCGGAGGTGATAATAATTTTGTTGAACTTGTATTAATGATGATGGAATCGTATTTGCAAATACCACTTAATCTGGTGTTATTAATTGTAAACGTTGTTGCTGTAGAATTTGTATTGGCAACTGAGGTTGTAACAACGGTTGTTGCAATTTTCTTATTACTAGTTGTTGTTACGAAAATAGAATCATAACGGCTTGATGACTGTGCACGAGTGTTAGATACTGTATAACCTGCTTTAGCCGGTAAAAAATTTGCTAATTGAGTTTGTGTATTTTCGTTATAGAAGATAGCGTAATCACCACCTTGATAATTTTCCCACAAACGCATTGGTGTATTTTCGTTGGCGAAACTAATTAAACCTGGACCGCCCGGAGCACCACCTCTATAAGAGTTGTCGTAAAAAGTTGAAGCTGGTGTTAAGTCAATATCACTGGTACGTAAAACCGAACCGTAAGCGCCTGCGTAGAACAAAGTTTTAGGTAATATTTTTGAAAAGTCAGATTGAAAAGCATCCGTTGAACCTGCGCTGTTTGAAGTTTGCACACCAGTTAAATAGTTACCAGGTAAATAAGTTAAGCTATTACCTACTGAACCACCTGCAACACCTGCGTAAGGAATTGCAACGTTAGTTGGAGTGCCTTGATTTACTCTTGGGTAATTAGGAAAAGTTACAGAATTAAATTGAGAAATATTAAATCCACTATTGTACGGAAGAAACCCTGAGTTATTAGAAACAGATTTATAAATACCCGCATCTGTTGCAATGTACATTGAATTGTTTCCGGCATTGAATTTAACATCATGAATATTGGAATGAATATAAAATGCAAAAGGCACAGGAAAATTAGTTCCAATTTGTGACCAGTTTCCTTGTCCTAAGGGATTACTTGGAATTTGCACCCAAGAATAGTAAACATCACTTCCTAAATAACAAGCCTTAGCATTAGTTGGATCAGCTGCAATCGTGTTCGCATAATCACCATAACCACCTGTACCATTTAATGCAGTAAATGGATCGAACTGCGCTGTACCAAGAGAAATAACGCTCCAAGTGCTACCTTTTGTATCTGAAACTAAAACCGCAGATAAACCACCAGTACTTGCGGTAGCTGCTGCTTTCATTTTAGCAATTGAAATATAAACATAATTAGGATCAACAGGGGATGGCGCGATTTCGATACGACCTCTGTTTGTAATTACAGTAGGAGTAATAGCAGTATAAACTGAAGAGCCCGCCGCGGCATAATAAACTGCAGATAAAGAATAATCTTTAGCACCTGCCGAATAATAAACGTCGCCATTTTTCGCAATTTTTACATCCATTGCAGCTAATGTTCCGGATGCGGACGCTGTTTCTTCTGTAAAGTTAGCGCCACCATCAGTTGAAATAAAGAAACCTTTTTGTGCAGCAACATAAATTGTATTTGTAGCCGCTACAGCAATTTCATTAATATTTCCGAACAATGACGAGTCTTTCACTTGTACAACAGTAGAAGTATTTGCGTTAATTTTATATAAACCGGTTCCAATAAAACCAGATAATCCTGCCCCGCCTAAAACTCCTGAAGCTCCGGTAGCATCACCACCACGGCCAAAAGTTTCACCTGTTCCAAAATATACATTTCCGGAAGCATCTTGCCCCATACAACTCACAATAAGTGATTGCGCTTGGTCGTTAACCGGCGACCAGGTTGAACCTCCGTTGCTAGTTTTAAAAACCCCGCCACTAACACCGGCTGCAAATAATTTTTTGCCTGTAGCGTCAGTATTATCAACGATAATAGAGCGACATCTGCCTGCAATATCATTTGGTCCCATCTCGGCCCATGTTAAACCTAATTGCGCAAACGCGTTGCTTCCAAAAAATAACGCTCCAATTACTGCGGCGCCTTTTAGCTGTTTTGTAAATTTTGAAATCATATTCTTAACGTAAAATTGTTATTTAGTATATTTTAACAAATCTGATAAATTTCTGTAAATATAAAAATAAATGCATATAAAAGAGACATTATAGAGATAACATTTTAAAAGTGGTAGGGTTTTCTTTATTAGTGGTTAATTTGGGCTCAAAACACAGAAATATTGATTTTCTAAAAGCAACAAAAAATAAGCTAATCCTAAAATAATTTTAATTGAATATATCTGAAAATCAATAGTTAAGAATTCACTTACTCCCTGGCCGGTTTTCATTTTTCCTGACAAAAACCCGCTAAGAAATTTATTTCAAAAATGAAGTGTCTAAAAACCAATTACATATGTTTTTATGAACAAAATACCAAGTTTTTTGGTCCTAAAATCGAGCGCGTTAATTATAATTTTGAAACTCTCTTTTTATACATTTTCAAATAAAAACCCAATTTTCGGGTTGAGCTCACTTTTTAATGAAGTCTGTTGTTTTCTCCTGAAAACCCCGAAACATTAAACCTAATTAAACCGCCTTTAATTTGCTGGTTTTTAAAGGTTTTCTTATGTTTGCTCTTCTTTTTTTTATGACTTCAACTAAAGAATATTTTGCACATCCCTCAGCTATAGTTGATGATGGATGTACAATAGGAAAAGGTGTTAAAATCTGGCACTTTTCGCACATCATGCCTAATTGTGTTTTAGGTGATGGATGTAACATCGGACAAAATGTAGTTATATCTCCTGAAGTAGTTTTAGGTAAAAATGTAAAAATTCAAAACAACGTTTCAATATATACAGGTGTTACTTGTGATGATGATGTTTTTTTAGGGCCATCAATGGTTTTCACAAACGTAATTAATCCACGTAGTGCAGTTAACCGTAAATCAGAATACGCAAAAACACATGTTGGAAAAGGCGCCTCTATTGGTGCTAATGCAACTATTGTTTGCGGTCACGATATTGGTGCCTTCGCTTTTATTGGAGCAGGTGCAGTTGTTACAAAAACCGTTCCTGCATTCGCATTAATAGTTGGAAATCCAGGAAGACAAATGGGATGGATGAGCGAGTTCGGTCACCGTTTAGAATTTGATAAAGATGGTAACGCTACTTGCAAAGAGAGCGGACAAAAATATAAATTAGAGAATAATATAGTTTCAAGAATTTCATAATATGTCGAAGATAAAATTTGCAGTAGTTGGACAAGGACACATTGGTAAACGCCATGCCGAAATGGTAAGGCGTAATCCTGCTTGCGAATTAATCGCAGTGTGTGATGTTATGCCAAAAGATAAAATTGGCTTAATTGATTTAAAAGAAAAGTTTTATCAAAACATCGATGATCTTTTAAAAGCACATCCTGAAGTTGAGGTGGTAAATGTTTGTACACCTAACGGTTTGCACGCAGAACACGCTTTGAAAGCTTTAGAAGCTGATAAAAATGTGGTAGTTGAAAAACCAATGGCCTTAACAAAAGCCGATTGTGAAAAATTAATTTACACAGCATTGCATCATCACAAAACTGTTTTCTGTGTGATGCAAAACCGTTACTCGCCACCAAGCGTTTGGTTAAAAGAAGTAATCGAGAATAAAATTATTGGTGATGTTTACATGGTGCAATTAAATTGCTACTGGAACCGTGATGAACGTTATTATAAAGCCGGTGGATGGAAAGGAACTGAAGATTTAGACGGCGGAACTTTATTTACACAGTTTTCTCATTGGATAGATATTATGTATTGGCTGTTTGGTGATATTGTAAACATCCAAGCGAAATTTGCTGATTTCAATCACCAAACATCAACTGCATTTGAAGATAGCGGCTTTGTAAGTTTCGATTTTGTAAATGGCGGAATGGGCTGCGTAAATTACAGCACCGCTGTTTGGGATAAAAATTTAGAATCTTCTTTAACCATTGTTGGAAGTAAAGGAAGTGTTAAAGTGGGCGGACAATACATGGATCAAATTGAGGAGTGTAATATTAAAGATTATAAAATGCCGGAGTTAGCACCAACCAATCCTGCAAATGATTACGGTGCTTATAAAGGTTCAGCTAACAATCATAATTTCGTTATTGAAAATGTGATTGATACATTAACAGGAAAAAACAAAATAACAACCAACGCGTTGGAAGGATTAAAAGTGGTTGATATAATTGAGCGTATTTATGCTCTTCGACCAACAACAGTAATTAAAAAATTATCATCAAAATAAATTTATGGGTATCTACGAAAAAATTGTAAAAAAAGAAGCAAGAGTGGCCGTTATAGGTTTAGGGTATGTTGGACTTCCAATTGCATTAGCCTTCGCAAAAAAAGTAAAAGTAATTGGTTTCGATATTAACGAGAAACGCGTTAATATGATGAAAAAAGGAATTGATCCGAGTAACGAATTAAGTAAAAAAGAATTTGCTGGTGCTGATATTCAGTTCACACACAAATTAGAAGACTTAAAAAAGGCAAACTTTTTTATTGTTGCTGTTCCAACTCCCATTGATGAACATAATTTACCGGATTTAAAACCTTTAATTGCTTCTTCAACAACAGTTGGAAAAGTATTAAAGAAAGGTGATTACGTTGTTTACGAATCCACTGTTTATCCGGGTTGTACCGAAGATGATTGTATTCCTGTTTTAGAACGTGAATCAGGTTTGAAATTCATAAAAGATTTTAAAGTTGGGTATTCTCCTGAGCGTATTAATCCGGGAGATAAAGAACACACCATCACTAAAATTTTAAAAATTGTTTCAGGTTGTGATAAAGAAAGTTTAGACAACATTTCTAAAGTTTACGAAATCATTGTAGAACCGGGAACTCATAAAGCGTCTTCAATTAAAGTTGCTGAAGCTGCAAAAATTATTGAGAACACTCAACGCGATGTGAACATTGCGTTAATGAATGAATTGTCAATTATTTTTTCTCGCATTGGTATTAATACTTACGAAGTTTTAGAAGCTGCAGGAACAAAATGGAATTTCTTAAAATTCTCTCCGGGTTTAGTAGGCGGACATTGTATAGGTGTTGATCCATACTATTTGACATACAAAGCTGAAGAGTTAGGTTATCACGCACGCGTAATTAACAGCGGTCGCTATGTAAACGACAGTATGGGTTTTTACGTTGCTAAAACTTGTGTAAAGAAAATTATTGCTGCAGGAAAAAATATTTCAAAATCGAAAGTATTAGTGATGGGCGCTACCTTTAAGGAAGATGTTAGCGATATTCGTAACAGTAAAGTGGCAGACATTGTAAAAGAATTAAAGTCGTTCGGTGTAAAGGTTGAGATTGTTGATCCTCACGCTGAAAGCGATGAACTAAAACACGAATACGGTTTTGGTTTAAATAAATTAGGCAAGGGTTACGATGGCGTTATCGTTGCTGTTAATCATAAAGAATATAAAGGGTACGACGAAAAGTTTTTCAAAACTATTTTAAGTAATAAAGGTATTGTTGTAGATGTGAAAGGCATGTACAAAGGAAAAATTAAAAGCTTTACTTACTGGAGTTTGTAATTAATGTTAAGGAAAATTCAGTTACACAATATTAGTTTCTGAATTTAGTTTTTAGATAAAATTAAATTATGAAAATACTAATTACAGGAGGCGCAGGATTTATTGGTTCGCATGTTGTGCGTTTGTTCGTTAACAATTATCCTAATTACACCATTTACAATTTAGATAAATTAACTTACGCTGGTAATCTTGCCAATTTAACGGATATTGAAAGTAAACCCAATTACAAATTTGTAAAGGGAGATATTGTTGATGCCGATTTCATAAACAAATTATTTGCTGAACATAAATTTAATGCGGTTATTCATTTAGCTGCTGAAAGTCATGTTGACAGAAGTATTACCAATCCATTAGAGTTTGTTTATACAAATGTAATTGGAACAGTAAATTTATTGAACGCTGCAAAAACAATTTACAAGGAGGATAATTCAGCATTTAAATTATTTTATCATGTAAGTACTGATGAGGTATATGGTTCTCTTGGAGAAACAGGCATGTTTTTAGAAACTACAGCTTACGATCCTCATTCACCGTATTCGGCATCTAAAGCAAGCTCAGATCATTTTGTGCGTGCTTATCATGATACTTATGGAATGCCGGCGTTAATTTCAAATTGTTCAAACAATTACGGACCGAATCATTTCCCCGAAAAATTAATTCCACTTTGTATCAGTAACATTAAAAACAATAAACCCCTTCCAATTTACGGTAAAGGTGAAAACGTTCGTGATTGGTTATATGTAATTGATCATGCAAGAGCAATCGATACAATTTTCCATAAAGCAAAACCCGGAAGCACTTATAACATTGGTGGCCATAACGAGTGGACTAACATTGCTGTTATCCGTTTGCTTTGTAAAATAATGGATAAGAAATTGAACAGGGCAGAAGGTACCAATGAAAAATTGATCACGTTTGTGAAGGACCGCGCGGGTCATGATTTACGTTATGCTATCGATTCAACTAAATTGCAAAAAGATTTAGGTTGGAAACCATCACTTCAATTTGAGGAAGGTTTGGAAAAAACCGTAGATTGGTATTTATCAAACGAAGAATGGTTGGCAAATGTTACTTCAGGCGATTACCAAAAATATTACGAGCAACAATACGTTAAACGATAAGTGTATAATAAGAGCCAAATAGAAAACAACACCTTCCTGGTTACAGGCGGTGCCGGTTTTATTGGCTCTCATATTGTTGAATTCCTTTTAAACAACAACGCAAATAAAGTTCGTGTACTCGATAGCCTGATTACAGGTAATATAGAAAACATAAAACCATTTCAATCGTTCTCTAATTTCGAATTCATGCAAGGTGATATTACGAAGCCTTCCGATTGCGAAAAAGCTTGCATTGGTGTAGATTATATTTCACATCAAGCGGCATTAGGTTCTGTTCCCCGCAGTATTGAAAATCCTTTAGCAACTCATGAAGCCAACGCAACGGGTTTCTTAAATATTTTAGTAGCCGCAAAAAATAATTGGGTGAAGAGAGTAGTGTACGCAAGTTCTTCTTCTGTTTACGGCGATTTAAACGAAAGTCCTAAAGTGGAACACCGCATCGGTAAACCATTATCACCTTACGCTGTAAGTAAATTAGTAAACGAACAATACGCTGCCATTTTTGCTTCTACATACAATATGGAAATTATCGGCTTACGTTATTTTAATATTTTCGGTCCACGACAAAATCCAAATGGTGCTTATGCAGCTGCTATTCCTTTATTCATTCAATCTTTAATGAATAATAAGGAAGTATTTATTAATGGCGATGGAAATCAAAGCCGCGATTTTACTTTTGTAGCGAATGCGGTTCAGGCAAATGTAAAAGCCTTATTGACTGAAAATCCGGAAGCCATATCGAAAGTATTTAATATTGCTTGCGGACAAAGCATCAGCGTAAATGAAATGTTTAGCATTATTGCCTCTGAAATTAATCCTGATGCAAAAGCAACTCATCGCGGTCAGCGTTTTGGTGATGTGAAAGATTCTTTAGCTGATATTTCTGCCGCAAAAAAATATTTAGATTATAGTCCTGAAATTTTATTTAAAGAAGGTTTACAACAAACGATTAATTCATTTAGAAAGTAAAATGGAAAAGAAAGTCTGTTTAGATTGCGGTGAAACCATTAAAGGCCGCTCCGATAAAAAATTCTGTAACGACATTTGTCGTAATTCTTACAATAATAAACTGAATAGTGACACCACGAATTACGTTCGTAACGTGAATAACATTTTGCGTAAAAACCGTCGTGTTTTAGAAGAGAATTTGAAAGGGGAGACAACTACCATCTCCAAACAGAAATTAATTGATAAAGGATTTAATTTCAAATATTACACCAATCAAATCCTAACAAAAAACAATCACACTTACGTGTATTGTTATGAATTCGGGTATCTGCTACTCGAAAAGGAAATGGTACTTATTGTAAAACGTAAGGAGAAGTAGTTCTGAAATCTACATTTAGTTTTATCAGTGATGAAGTCATGGTGATAGTTCGGCAAGCTCACCACGAACCATTACTCCGGAAACACTTGACTATCCGTTAAACACTCTGTACATTTAGGTGCAGGGCGTGGGATAATTTGAGTTTCAAAAGGTTTTATTTGTTTGCTGGAATTATCATAACGCAAAGTTAGTTTCACTTGAGATTTAATAGTAACACCACCTTTAACAGCAGGATTCCATAAATCCATCATTTTAACTGCCTCATCAACTTGCTTTTTAAAATCTTCATCAGCACATTGAATCATAGATTTTTTAATGGATCCATCAAAGTTTAGCATCAAAGTAACTATGGCTTCTAAATCGCCACTATGACGTTTTTGTTTTTTACTTAATGTAATAGCTGTTTTTAAAAATTCATTTAAACCTTCATCGCCACCTTCATAACAAGGGGGGCGACAAACTTTTGCATCTTTTGCTTTTTTAGGAGCAGCGTAACCTTGTTTTTTTGGTTTAGCAACTACTGGTTCAGCTACTACCGGTGCTTCTTCAACTTTTTCTTCTTTTTTTGGTTTCTCTTCTTTTACCTTCGCAACCTTCTCTTCTTTTACTTTTTCTTCTTTCTTAGGCTTTTCTTCCTTTTCTTTCGCAACTTTCTCTTCCTTTACTTTTTCTTCTTTTTTTGGTTTTTCTTCTTTTACTTTTTCTTCTTTCTTAGGCTTTTCATCGTTTATGACTTTCTTTACAGGCTCTTCTTTTCCTGCCCGTCCGGCAGGCGGGTTAGCAACAGCTTTTACTTCCGGAGCTTCTGCTTTTCCGCCAATGAAAATATAAAAACCTTGTGATTTTTTAAGAGCTTCAGCATCGCCACCTATTACGCATTGACAAGTATTAAATAGAGTGGGATTTTCTTTAAAGAATTCAGGATAAGTCTTAAGTAAATTTTCCCAGCGCTCGCGGTTCGCAATTTCACGGCTGGATATGTCGCCTGGTTGATCTTCAGTAAATACCAAAACGATATCAGTAATATTCATTGCCTTTATTGAA
Source organism: Bacteroidia bacterium (assembly GCA_018000995.1). Classification (GTDB taxonomy): domain Bacteria; phylum Bacteroidota; class Bacteroidia; order B-17B0; family Aurantibacillaceae; genus JAHEYG01. The sequence continues at coordinate 16,303 of JAGNIU010000036.1, read as the reverse complement.
TCCGCACTTGAAGTTCTGTTCACTCCATCGGTTCCACGCTTCGATTTAATGATAATGAAATTTTTCCCAGGCGCTTTGTAAGGTTTGGTAAGTGAATCAGATTCAATTATCAAATCATCAAATACAGGAGCATCTTGTGCCGACAACGATAAACAAATAATGCTGAAGAAAACAATTAAGAGATTTTTCATAGAGTAAGAGTTTTGCTCTACGATATTAATAAAAAAAATTGAAAAACCTAGCCCTTGTTAAAAAGACTATCCACAAACTCAGGGGCATTAAACAGCTGGAGGTCGGTCATTTTTTCGCCTACACCAATATATTTAACAGGGATTTTGAATTCATCGCTAATGCCAATAACCACGCCACCTTTAGCAGTACCATCTAATTTAGTCACGGCTAAAGCCGTCACATCCGTTGCGGCTGTGAATTGTTTACATTGTTCTATTGCATTTTGTCCGGTACTGCCATCCAAAACTAAAAGCACTTCATGAGGCGCATCAGGCAATACTTTTTTCATTACGTTTTTAATTTTGGTTAACTCATTCATTAAATTAACCTTATTATGTAAACGTCCTGCCGTATCAATAATTACAACATCAGCGTCTTTAGATTTTGCACTGCTTAAAGTGTCAAAAGCAACACTAGCAGGATCTGCACCCATACCTTGAGAAACAATTGGTACATCAACTCTTTGACTCCAAATAGTTAGTTGATCAACAGCTGCTGCACGAAAGGTATCTGCTGCGCCCAGTACAACACTTTTTCCGCCTTGTTTAAATTGGTAAGCTAATTTTCCGATGGTTGTTGTTTTTCCAACGCCATTTACACCAACTACCATAATTACGTATGGTTTTTTTGGAAGTGGAGCAGAGAAGTCGATTGTATTATTTACAGAATTATTTTCGTTAAGGAGTCCGGCAATTTCTTCACGTAACACAACATTTAATTCGGACGTAGAAACATATTTATCACGGGCAATGCGTGCTTCAATACGTTTAATGATTTTGATTGTGGTACCAACTCCAACATCACCGCTAATAAGAACTTCTTCTAAATCATCAAGCACTTCAGCATCAACAGTGCTTTTTCCGGCAACTGCTTTTGCAATCTTACCAAAAAAACTTTCCTTGGTTTTTGATAAACCCTGGTCTAAGCTCTCTTTGTTTTCTTTGCTGAATAATTTGGAGAAGAATCCCATTTAGAACTGCCTTAAAATAAAAATTTCTTTCCCTTGTTCTAGAGAAAGAAATCTTAATTGTTTTGCTTTAATATTATTTAGATTTTAAAAAATCTGCGATATGATCGTTATGTACGATCTCTTCACGGAATGCATAAGCACCAGTTTTTGGCGACTTAATCATTTTAATCACTTTGGTAAAATCTTTACCTTTTCCGCTTTTTAATGTTGCAACTACCTTCTTTGCCATTGTTGTTAGAGTTAAAAGTTATTTGTTATTAGTTATAGGGTTGTGCGGTTAACTGATAACCTTATAACCCAATAGCTTTTTTACTTAATTTCTTTATGAACAGTCATTTTTTTCAATACCGCGTTATATTTTTTTAACTCGATACGATCAGGTGTGTTCTTTTTGTTTTTAGTTGTGATGTAACGAGACGTTCCCGGCTTACCGCTTTCTTTGTGCTCAGTACATTCTAAAATTACCTGTATTCTGTTTTTACTACGTGCCATTTTTCTTGGTTTTTATAAAGATTACGCAACAAGTATTCCGGCTGCTTTCGCGTCCTTCATACAGGCATAAATACCTTTTTTATTAATAAATTTCAAAGCTGATGTAGATACACGAAGTGTAACCCATTCTCCTGTTTCAGGAACAAAAAAACGTTTGCGTTTTAAGTTCACTTTAAACTGACGGCGAGACTTTGCGTTCGAGTGCGATACTTTGTTACCGCCCATCGCCTTTTTTCCTGTTATTTGACAAATACGTGACATATTCTAAATCTTTAATTCGCCCAAAAATTATGGGGACGCAAATATACAACAATAAGCTAAAGTTGCAAAAATTAGAGGGGCATATTTTGCCAAATCGACCAACTATAGTTCATCTGAGTATATTTGGCGGGTTTTATCCCTCAAATTGTACCCCGAGGCCATCACCTCTCCATAAGCCCCTGCCGACCTGATAGCCAATAAGTTACCTCTCTCAGTTTCAGGTAACTCCATAGCTTTTCCAAAGCAATCTGAACTCTCACAAATAGGACCAACCACATCATATTTTAACGGTTTTGCCGAAGAACTTAAATTCTCAATTTTATGGTAGGCCTGATAAAGGGCAGGACGGATTAATTCGGTCATACCCGCATCCAAAATAGCGAAATTGGTATTAATAGCCTTCTTAATATAAAGTACTCTCGATATTAAAGACCCACACTGAGCAACAATAGCGCGACCCAATTCAAAATGCACTTCTTGGTTTGAGCGCACTTCCAAAAATTCTTTAAACACATTAAAGAAGGTATCGAAATTGACGATGTTTTCTTTTTCGGGCTCTTTATAATTAATACCTAGTCCGCCGCCAACATTTATAATTTTTAAATCAAAACCTTTATGTAAAAACCAGGTGTTGATTTCATTAACGCGCTGACATAATTTTTTGAAGGGTGATAAATCAGTAATCTGCGAACCAATATGAAAATGCAAACCAATTAATTTTAAGTTGGGAAGTTTTTTCAGCAAAGCAATCACATCATCAAATTCATATGGATTAATCCCGAATTTATTTTCTTCTAAGCCCGTTGTGATGTATTTGTGAGTGTAGGCATCTACATTCGGATTAATCCGCAAGGCGATGTTTGCCACTTTATTTTTTTTCTCTGCGAGTTCGTTCATTACTTCTAACTCTTGTAAACTCTCCACATTAAAACATAAAATATCTTGATCTAAAGCGTAATTTATTTCAGCATCACTTTTTCCAACACCGGCAAAAACAATTTTATCATTGGTGAAATTACATTCAACAGCACGTTTTACTTCGTTGCCACTAACACAATCAGCGCCTAAACCGTACGACTGAATTAATTTTAAAATTTTAGGATTTGAATTTGCTTTCAAGGCATAATGCACATGAAAGTTATGTTTGGTAAAGTGCTTTTTAGCTTCTTCCAGCGTTTTTGTGAGTAAGTCAATGTCGTAATAATAAAACGGCGTTGGCAGCTTCTCAAATTTTTGTATCATATCTTTTGAAAACATAAAGCCGGATTAATAATTAAACAAACCTTTATTTAACGCCATCAACGCATCTTTTTTCAATTTGCCGTCAATAAGAACTGAAATATTATTCGGACTACCGCCATAAGAAACCATTCGCAACGGAATATCTTTTAAAGCTTCTAAAACTTTATATCCGTAACCTGCTGCATCTTTTGGAACGCTACCTACAATACAAATGATGGTTTGATTCTCTTCAATTAAAACATTCGCAATTTCTTCCAGTTCTTTTTTTATTTCCTTCAAGTGCTTTGGATTATCAATAGTTAAAGAAACAGCAATCTCTGACGTAGTAATCATATCGATTGAAGTTTTATAACGTTCAAAAATTTCAAATACTGCACGTAAAAAACCGTGTGCTAATAACATTCGGTCGCTTTTAATATTGATAGCGATAATTCCGTCTTTTGCGGCAACTGCTTTTAATCCAACAGATGTACTTACATTTCCAGCAATTAAAGTTCCGGCTGCTTCCGGCTGCATAGTGTTTTTTAAACGAACCGGAATATTTCTTTTTTGTGCCGGTAAAATACAAGTAGGATGTAAAATTTTCGCACCGAAATAAGCTAACTCAGCCGCCTCATCAAAACTTAATTCATTTATCGGATGTGTTTTATTAACGAAACGCGGATCATTATTGTGCATACCATCAATGTCGGTCCAAATTTGAACTTCGCTGGCAAATAATGCTGCTCCAATAATAGAAGCCGTGTAATCACTTCCGCCGCGTTTTAAATTATCTATTTCTCCAAATTCATTTCTGCAAATGTAACCTTGAGTAATAAATAAATTTTCGTCCGGATATTTTTTTAATTCTGCGTTGATGTTGGTTTCAATATATTTTAAATCAGGTTCTTCGTTTTCATCAATGCGCATGAAATTTAATGCAGGTAATAAAACCGATTTTATGTTTTGTTCCGATAAATAAAAATGGAACATGGCAGTGCTTAACAATTCACCTTGCGCTAAAACAGCTTTCTCTTCATTAGAAGTGAACATATCTAAAGTGAAAGCACGCAAATAATTGAAATGATGCGTAATTAAATCACTTGCTTTCTTTTTAAATTCGTCGGTCTTATAAAGTTTAGAAATTTCGCCTTTATATTTTTCTTCCAGTTTTGTGATGTACTCATTTGCCTTTGCCGTGTCCTTTTTATAAAGTGCTTCGCTAATTTCAACTAATGAGTTAGTTGTTCCGCTCATAGCAGAAAGCACAACTACTTTCGGTTCGTTGTTCACTACTAATTTCTGAAGCGCCTGGATACGTTCCGCACTTCCTACACTGGTTCCTCCGAATTTTAATACTTGCATAATAATTTATTCAATTAGAAAGTTTAAAGATGATAAAAATAAAATGATTTGACACAATAAAGAAGCACGTAGCTTCAAGAACTAATTAACGGCCTTTTTGGCCTTACATTTTCGTTTATAGGAAATAACGATTGTCATTTGTGCCACAAAGAAAACAAGTTTTAAAGAAACCACAAAATTTTTATTGAATAATTACCCGCGAAAAAAGATTTCCTATTAACAAATGATAAACACCTTGAGTCAAAGCATTCACTTCAATTTGATTTTTATCATTTAAAATTCCCTCCAAAACAACTTCTCCCTTCATGCCAATAATTTTGTAATCCAAATTTTTTAAACCGGATTTTGAAAACCGAATTGTAATAATGTCGGAAGCGGGATTGGGGTAAATTAAAATGGTTTCTTTCTTCTCAAATTCTTTTATCCCAACAGCTACATCTGTTTTCCAGGTTTCCTTTAAACGCAAATCGGCCTGACTAATTCCGCAGGTGTAATAATAAGTCCCGCCATTTGTAAAACCCATTCCGCCTTTTCGCAACGTCGTTGTCAACGTACTTACCGAAAGCCACGAATTACTAGAGAGATTATAAGTCCAAAGTTGATTGTTATAAACATTCAAACTGTCTTTTCCTGCAAACACTACCAAATCATTATTAATGGCTTGCATATTGGCGTAAACTTTTCCGGTTCCTGGTCCTGCAAAAGTACTTTTGTATGTCCAATTATCTAACCCCGGATTGTATTCCATCAAATATCGATTATATCCGTAATTAAAGTTCATCCCGAATAATAAATAGCCTTTTCCATTTGTTGCATCACCACTTCCTCTCCAATTCGTAAATGGTAAATTATTTTTTTGAGTCCAGGTATTTCCAACCATATCATAAGCCCAGACTTCATTAATCGCATCGTTTGTTGTAAAAGCACCTCCAATTACATAAGCAATGTTTCCAATAACAAAACAAGAAGCGCCTCTAACGCCATTTCCCGGTTTTGAAGCCATCGCAGTCCAGGAATTTGTAGAGGGAGAATACATCCATAAATCATTTAAATCACTTCCAAAAGCTTCGCCTCCAAAAACAAAACCATTGGTTCCATCTGTAAATCCGCAAGCATATTGGCGTTCTTTTCCTGCAGGCATGGAAGCAACGGTGCTCCAAGTTTCTGTTCCCAAATCCAAACAGTGAAAATCTCCCGATAAAACCCATCCAACCTTTAAGCCCGAACCGCAATAAGCTTTGTTATTGATGACAAAAACAGTTCCATCATCTCGTTCGGTGGAAGGAAAATCAGCCAATTGAGCCCAAGTTTGCCCTTTAAAATCTGAACTAAGTAGAATTAAAGTTATAAGAAGTAATAAGGCTTTTTTCATGGGTATTTAACTAACGGAAGTTAAGTCAATTTATTTTATTAATAACTCGTTAATATCTTGTTTTTAAGAGCAAGGGCAATCCGACTATCTTTACACAATTTGTCACGAGGCTTGCTCGTGATGGCGAGTAAAACCTCGCCATTTTTTTGACCAAAAAGTATAAAAAAGTATATGCCAAAAGATAACTCCATAAAATCAGTTTTAATTATAGGTTCAGGTCCAATTATCATTGGGCAAGCGTGCGAATTCGATTATTCAGGATCACAAGCCGCAAAAAGTTTAAGAGAAGAAGGTATTGAGGTAAGTTTAATTAACAGCAATCCGGCTACTATTATGACGGATAAAGTTACTGCCGACCACATTTACCTTTGGCCATTAGAAGTAAAATCCATCATCAAAATATTAGAAGAGAGACAAATTGATGCTGTGCTTCCAACTATGGGCGGGCAAACCGCTCTAAATCTCGCATTGAAATGTGACGACATGGGTATTTGGAAAAAATACAACGTGAAAATGATTGGTGTGGATATTGAAGCGATTAAAGTTACAGAAGACCGTGATTTATTCCGTATCCGTATGAATGAAATTGGTGTTGGAATGGCGCCAAGTAAAATCGCAAAAAGTTTTTTAGAAGGAAAATCAGTAGCGCAGGAATTTGGATTTCCATTGGTAATTCGTCCTTCGTTTACTTTAGGCGGAAGTGGCGGTTCAGTAGTTTATGAAAAAGAACAATTTGATGCTTTATTAAATCGTGGTTTACAAACTTCACCAATACATGAAGTATTAATTGATAAAGCAGTTTTAGGTTGGAAAGAATATGAATTAGAATTGTTGCGCGATAAAAACGATAACGTAGCCATTATTTGTTCGATAGAAAATTTTGATCCGATGGGGGTGCACACAGGAGATAGTATTACTGTTGCACCAGCAATGACATTAAGTGATAGCACCTATCAGAAAATGCGTACAATGGCTATCAAAATGATGCGCAGCATTGGAAATTTTGCAGGTGGATGTAATGTTCAGTTTGCTGTAAGTAATGAGGAGAGTGAAGAAATTATTGCAATTGAAATTAATCCGCGTGTATCGCGTTCATCAGCTTTAGCAAGTAAGGCAACCGGTTATCCTATTGCAAGAATCGCCAGTAAATTAGCGATTGGGTATAATTTGGATGAATTAATAAATGAAATTACAAAATCAACGTCAGCATATTTTGAACCAACTTTAGATTACGTTATTGTAAAAATCCCGCGTTGGAATTTTGATAAGTTCAAAGGTTGTAACCGCGAATTAGGTTTCCAGATGAAATCGGTTGGTGAAGTAATGGCTATTGGAAGAAGTTTTCAGGAAGCCCTACAAAAAGCTTGTCAGAGTTTGGAAATTAAACGTAATGGTTTAGGTGCTGATGGAAAAGAAAACACAAACACTGCTGAATTACTTCAAGCGTTAGAACGACCAAGTTGGAACCGTTTGTTTATGATTTATGATGCCATGAAACATGGTATCGCTATCAAAACTATTCAGAAGTTAACGAAAATTGATATGTGGTTCTTACAGCAAATCGAAGAAATGATTGCGCTGGAAAATGAAATTTCAAAACATACACTTGCAAATTTACCTAAGGATTTACTTTACGAAGCAAAACAAAAAGGCTATGCTGATCGTCAGGTAGCTCATTTGTTACGTTGTTTGGAAAGCGAAGTTTATAAGAAAAGAAATGAACTTGGAATAAAGCGTGTTTACAAATTGGTAGATACTTGTGCGGCAGAGTTTGAAGCAAAAACACCTTATTACTATTCAACATTTGAAGACGAGAACGAAAGTATCCGTACCGATAAAAAGAAAGTAGTGATTTTAGGAAGCGGACCAAATCGCATTGGTCAGGGTATTGAATTTGATTACAGCTGTGTGCATGGTGTATTAGCAGCAAAGGAAATGGGTTACGAAACCATTATGATTAACTGTAACCCGGAAACCGTTAGTACAGATTTTAGTACCGCGGATAAATTATATTTCGAGCCTGTTTTTTGGGAACACATTTACGATATCATCCTTCATGAAAAGCCGGAAGGTGTAATTGTTCAATTGGGCGGACAAACAGCTCTAAAGCTTGCTGAAAAATTAGAACGTTACGGTATTAAAATTATTGGAACAGATTTCAAATCGTTGGATTTAGCTGAAGACAGAGGAAGTTTCTCCAACTTATTAAAAGAAAATAATATTCCATACCCTAAATTCGGAGTGATAAATGACGCTGAAGAGGCATTGGCTTTATCCAAAGAATTAGGTTTCCCATTATTAGTTCGTCCGAGTTATGTGTTAGGCGGACAATCGATGAAAATTGTAATTAACGAAGAAGAATTAGAGCAACACGTAGTTAAATTATTGAATGATTTACCGGATAATAAAGTGTTGTTAGATCATTTCTTGCAAGGGGCTATTGAAGCTGAGTCGGATTCTATTTGTGATGGCAAAGATGTTTACATAATTGGAATGATGGAACACATTGAACCTGCCGGAATTCACTCCGGTGATTCTTATGCTGTACTTCCAACTTTCGATTTATCGGAAAATGTAATCAAGCAAATGGAGCAGCATACTAAAACAATTGCTGTTGCTTTAAAAACAGTTGGTTTATTAAATATTCAGTTCGCGATTAAAGATGAAATAGTTTATATCATCGAAGCCAATCCTCGTGCATCACGTACGGTTCCGTTTATCGCAAAAGCTTATGACGAGCCATATGTGAATTATGCAACTAAAGTAATGTTAGGTGCTAAAGTAAAAGATTTCAATTTCAAGCCTAAGAAAAAAGGTTACGCCATAAAAATTCCGGTTTTCAGTTATGAGAAATTCCCTGAAATTCAGAAGGAATTAGGTCCGGAGATGAAATCAACCGGTGAAGCGATTTACTTTATTGATGATTTGTACGACGAGTATTTCCAAAATATATACAGCGAAAGAAACCTGTATTTAAGTAAATAGATACTTTACGACTTAGCGTCTTTGCGAGAAATCATTTTTAACCACTTACCGACTCAAATCGCCGTTTACCGCCATTTGGCTAAAATTAACGTTAAACGAATCTTAAAATTTAGGATATTTGTCCTAATAAATTAAAGTCATGCGCGACATCATTTGGACCGTTATAATAATTTGGGTAATCTGGAGGATAATTAGTGCTTTCAAGAGCTATTCTTCTACGGGTCGTAATGCGCAAAATAATACCGGAAACAGCCGTAATTATAATCAAAATACAAGTCATACTGCTAACCAAAATGCCCAACCAAAAAAGGGTGAATTGAAGTCGGATGCAGGGGAGTATGTTGATTATGAAGAGGTAAAATAAAATGACCAAAATCTTTTATTAATTCTCTCAAATCCTCTATATTTAAAGAAAATTAGTTAACTCATTTAATCAATTATACCATGAAAGTTTCAGTTATCGGTGCCGGAAATGTAGGCGCATCTTGTGCAGAATACATCGCGTTAAATAAAATCGCGAGTGAAGTAGTTATCTTAGATATTAAAGAAAATTTTGCTGAAGGAAAAGCTTTAGACCTTATGCAAACTGCAACCTTAAACGGTTTCAATACCCGCATCAGCGGAAGTACTAACGATTATGCAAAAACAGCAAATAGTGAAGTAGTGGTTATTACATCTGGTATTCCTCGTAAACCGGGAATGACTCGTGAAGAATTAATTGGCATCAATGCTGGTATTGTAAAAACAGTTACTGAAAATGTTTTAAAACATTCTCCTAATGCAGTTATCATCATTGTAAGTAATCCAATGGATACAATGACTTACTTGGCATTAAAAGAAAGTAAATTACCTAAGAACCGCATCATTGGTATGGGTGGTATTTTAGATAGCTCTCGTTTCAAATGTTATTTATCTCAAGCGTTAAACGTTCCTGCATCTGATGTGCAAGGGTATGTAATCGGTGGTCACGGTGACACTACAATGATTCCTTTAACTCGCTTAGCAACATATAACGGAACTCCTGTTGCTGGTTATTTGGATGCTGAGAAATTGAAAAAAGTAGCTGCTGATACAATGGTAGGTGGTGCAACTTTAACAGGCATGTTAGGTACATCAGCTTGGTATGCACCAGGTGCCTCTGTTGCTGCATTAGTTGACAGTATTTTAAACGACCATAAAAAATTATATACTTGTTGTGTAAGTTTAGATGGAGAGTACGGACAAAAAGATATTTGTTTAGGTGTTCCTGTTGTGATTGGTAAAAACGGTTGGGAAAAAATCGTTGACTTCAAACTTAACGACGAAGAGAAAGCAGCCTTTGTAAAAAGTGCAGAAGCAGTTCGCGCCATGAATAAGGTGTTAAGTGAAATGAAGACGGCATAAGACCGAAATTATATTTGAATTAAAGGGAGGCAATTGCTTCCCTTTTTTTATATTTGATAGTTCTGTTTACAAATAGAAAATATTCAAATTTATTTTGGCTCGCCATAATTGCCATTTTGACTTTTGGGATTTATTTCCAATCTCTAAATAATGAATTTCTTACAGATTGGGACGATGGCATTTACATAACCAACAACACTGAACTTCAATCGCCCAATGGCGAATCTGTAAAAAATGCATTCACTAGTTTTTCTAACGGACATTATCATCCCTTAACCACTTTAAGTTATAGTGCAGAGTATAATTTATTTGGTTTAAGTGCAAAGGCATTCCACACCACGAATTTAATTTTACATATTCTGAATTCGTTTTTAGTATTCGCATTTGTTTGGTTATTATCAAAACAACAACTAACTGCATTTATAACGGCACTTTTGTTTGCTGTTCATCCTATGCATGTTGAAAGTGTGACTTGGATATCTGACAGGAAAGATTTATTATGTACTTTGTTTTTTTTAGGCGCGCTCTGCACTTATCTTATTTATAAAAGAGACAATAAAAGTAAATGGTATGCAATAACGTTTCTGTTTTTCCTTCTGGCACTTTTTTCGAAAGCGATGGCGGTAACGTTGCCAATAGTATTTTTAGTTGTGGATTATTTTTTGTTGGGGAAGTTTTCAAAAAAAATGATTTTAGAGAAAGTGCCTTTTTTAATTGTATCGGTTATTTTCGGTTATATTTCAATTCTCTCACAAAAATCAGCTAATGCTTTGGCCGATGTAGCAGATATTAATTTTTTCGACAGAATACTTTTCAGTAGCTATTCAATTGTAATGTATGTTTTCAAATTATTTTCTTTTTCTGATTTGTCAGCGTTTTATAATTACCCTTTAAGCGAAAATGGAAAGTATCCGTTAGTGTTTTATATCGCGCCCGTTTTGATTTTGATTTTATCTGTTCTGTTATATAAAATAAAGTGGCAGCAAAAAGTAATCCGATTTGGCTTCCTGTTTTTTTTAATCACAATAGCTTTAGTATTGCAAATTGTACCGGCAGGAAATGTGATTATGGCCGATCGGTATACCTATCTGCCTTATATTGGTTTGATGTTCATAATGGGACATTTGTTTAATTATTCCTTAATCGAATCAAAACTTAAAATATCAAAATGGATTTCAGTTGCCGGTGTTATTCTATTTGTTCTAACATGTAGCTACCATTCAAAAGCACGAACAAAAGTTTGGCATGATAGTCTTACCTTTTGGAATGACGCAATTGAAAAAAGTCCTGATGCCGCTTTACCATACAGTAACCGTGCCGCTATTTTTATAAAGAATGAAAAATTCGAAAATGCAATTACGGATTTAAATAAAGCTATTGCCATCCGCCCTAATTATGTTTCGGCGCGTTTCAACAGGGGTTTATTGCTCAACAAAACAGGAAAACACAAAGAGGCGATTTCTGATTTTAATTTTGTGCTGCAAAATAATCCACGTGATTTGGTTTCTGTTTATATGGAAAGAGGAATAGCGTATATTAATTGCAAATATTTTAAAGAGGCTTATCAAGATTTTACAGCCGCTCTAAAGTATAACCCAACTATTTTGATGGCGAATTATTACAGAGGATTATCACTTTATTCGTCCGGCATGTTTCAGGAAGCTGTTACAGAATTAAGTTATTTAATCCGTCGCGATCCGCAAAATGGAAAAGCTTATTATGTGCGTGCTTTGTCCTTGTATGAACTTCAAAAGTTTTCAGAGGCGAGTCAAGACATTAATTCCGCTAAAAAATTTGGTAGTCAGGTCGACCCTAACTTCGTGAACAACCTGAATTCGAAATTAAAAAGATAAGTAAGGAATTATTTTCTTCAATTGTTCCTCATCATAAATACAAATCCGTAAATGTTCAAGCTTTGTGATGGCTCCGTTTTTGCGACGGTAATTAAAAATTGTTTTCGTGTCTTCGTAACTGATATAAGGATGAGCATTTAATTTTTTGAAATCCTCAGTATTTAAATCAATTTTCGTAACAAGCGAAGCATCCACTTTTACATAAGCCTTCACAACTTGAAACAAGGAATCTGTAAAACCATAAACCTCTTTTAATTGTTCGGTTGAATGATAGCCTCCCAACAAACTTCTGTATTTTAAAATACGTTTCGCGTAAGCAGGACCAATGCCGGGAAGTGGTAATAGTCCAATACTATCAACCGTGTTTAACTCAACAACTTTAATTTGCTTTTTAGATGTGGGTTCTTGCTTAGAAAATGTTTTTTGAGTTTTATTTTCTGAATCAATTAAAATATAGGCTTCCAGTTTTGTGTAGAGTTCTTCATTTACGCCGTATACTTTTTTAACGTCTTCCTTTTTATTAAAGTGTGCGCCTTTATTTCTGTAATTGATAAATGTGTTCGCTGTTTTCTCTTTAAAGCCAAGTTTTACTAATTGCTCTTTCGAAACAGTGTTAGGATTAAACACAAAAAGATTGTTATTATCGGAAGAAGCTGAATCGGTAACTAATAAAGTAGAATTGGTTTCAGGAAGGTTGATGTGTGAAAAATCGGCTAATAAAATCGGCTCCGATTTAAGGAAGGCGGAAATATTTAATCGCAATACAAATAACACGAGCACAATGGTACATAATACCAATAAGCCGTTACGTTGTTGTTTATTAAATCCGAACCAGGCGCTTAAAAACCGGTGAACGAAATTCATATTACTCTGCTTTTTTTCTGTTAAACAAATAATACACGGGAATACCCAACAAAATCATTAATACCCCCATGCCGGTATTAAATGTTTTAAAAAACAATAAATCTATGCAAATGAAACCTGCCAGCAATATATAAAGTATTGGAATTATTGGATAGCCAAATGCTTTATACGGACGAGGTGTATCCGGTTCTTTTTTTCGTAATACAAATAAACCTGTTATGGTAACTATGTAAAATATTAAAGAAGCGAATGTGGCGTAATCTAATAAATCACCATACGAACCACTTAAACATAATACACTCGCCCAAATGGCTTGCATAATTAAAGCTTTAGCAGGAACACCATAACTGTTTAATTCTTTTGCTTTCGAGAAAAATAAATCATTAGCTGCCATCGATTGGAACAAACGTGAGCCTGCTAAAATTAATCCGTTATTACAACCAAAAGTAGATACCATAATTAATGCAGCCATAATATATTGAGATGTGTTTCCGAAAACCGTAAACAAAGCCGCGGTTCCAACTCTGTCGTTTTGTGCAAACATAATCCCTTTTCCCATTGCATCAATAGCATTCGGATCTCCTTTTACAGGCAGCAACATTAAATATGCAATGTTTGCTAAAATGTAAATTACGGTAACTAATCCTGTACCAATAAATAAACCTAAAGGAATATTACGTTGTGGTTCTTTAATTTCGCCTGCAATAAATGTGACGTTGTTCCAGGCATCACTACTAAATAAAGCGCCAATCATAGCAACACCTAAAGCAGTCATAATACCAAGCCCCTCAAGCGGAGTGGTTGTTACTACATTATTAACCACATCAGTTTTATAGGCTAATGAATCAGAAAAGTTTGTTGAGAAAATATCACTTTGTGCACCTAAAATTATTCCCACCACAATTAAACCAAACAAAGCTGTTAGTTTTGCAGATGTAAATACTCTTTGAATAATTTTTCCGTTTTGAATACCTCTCGAATTTAACCAGGTTAAAAATATAATGGAAGCAATGGCTAAAAGTTGAGCACTGGTAACTTTAAAACTACCCATTTCTAGCAATACATGTTTCTCGTCAAAAAATTCAATAAACACACCTGTAAATTTGGCAAAGGCTACGGCTACAGCGGCAATTACTCCGGTCTGTATTACCAAGAAAACTGTCCAACCATAAACAAAGGCGGTTAGTTTGCCAAAAGCACGTTTTAAGTAAATGAATTGTCCGCCTGCCTCAGGCATCATTCCTGCTAATTCTCCATAACTTAAGGCGGCAAATAAGGTAATTACCCCTGATAAAACCCAAGCTAATAATAACCAAACGGGTGAGCCCAGACTACGACTCATATCCGCACTCACAATGAAAATACCCGAACCAATCATGGAGCCGGATACCAACATGACTGTATCAAATAAATTTAGGGTGCGTTTTGGGTTATTCATCAAACTAATTATAAATTTGCCTCATAAAGAAAGGAATAAATTTTAGTTTAAAAAATTAATTTCTTCAAAAATTAAACGATGAAGGTAATAGGCGATAGAGTAAGTATTTTGGAAAAGGACAATGTGTTTAGCCTTGTTATTTTACCGACTACAGATAAAAAGAAATTATTTGTATTGTTCTTGTGGCTAATGGCCTGGACCATTTGCGGACTTATAGTATTTGCCAATTATTTTAATATTACAAGTCGTGATGCAAAAATTTTTATTGTTGTATACTTATCGTTTTGGGCATATTTCGAATTTAAAATTGCAAGAGCTTATGCTTGGAAGAAATTCGGGAAAGAAAAACTTTGGATTAAAAAAGGAAAATTGCAATACCAACGTGAAGTATCGGGTAGAGGTAAAATAAAAGAGTTTGATTTGGAATTGGTAAGTGAACTAGAATTAATTGAAGTGAGTCCAACCAGTTTCGCTGATAACATTAACCAAAGTTTTTGGATTAAAGGTGGTGAGCGTTTAGAATTTCAGTGTCAGGGAAAAACAATTCGTTTTGGTATGCAGTTGAATGATGCTGAAGCCAATGATGTATATAAAGCGCTCCGTAATTTTTTAAGTAAATAATTCTTATTTACCAGAAGGAAGGTCCTCTTTTTTGCGCCAATTTTGATTTCGGAAATAAATCATAATATAACTGATCGGCCCAGAACAAAATTTTGAATGCATAGGTGGGTGAACTTAGTCTGTCACTTATAGCACTATTGTTTTTGATGGCAAATCGATAACCAACACCAACGCCAACACCGAACCATTTGAATACTTTAAAATTGGTTGAGATTCCCGGTTCGTACAATAGTAAAAGTCTTTTATTTGAACTATTAAGTTTGTACGCTTTTTGATATTGGAACCAAGTAGCGCCGATACCAGTTTGCAAGGGTACGCTTACCTGCCAGCGTTTGGTTTTATAAAAAACAAAGTCGGCATAAAGACACATGTAAGCTAATTTTAAATATTTTGGAGTTGAAATAAGAGTTCCGTTTTCATTGGGTAAATAAACATTCTCTATCAAATCAGTTTTTAGCCAACTTATACCACCTCCTAATTTTAGTTTTCTTCTAAAAGAAACACCAATACGAATCCCACTTATACTAGCTAATTCGTTATCAATAAAAGAGTATCGTGATTCCAAACGTAAGTCAATGGAAGATTTGCTTTTTATAATTACTTTAAAGCTGTCTAATAGTTGTGCATTAGCTTTAAAGAAAAAGATAAAAAGTGCAAACGAGAAAAGAATATGTTTGGCATATTTCACTCTATAAAATTAAAGGCTAAAACAATGTTTATAATTATGTAACGGATAATTGTATTAACAATACGGTTGTTGTAAGGTTATCGCATTGATTAGCATCAATTGAAACGGTCCTTATAGGCCTTTCGTTTTAGATTTTCGGGCAACTTTCAAAGCATCTTTATTCCAGTCACTTTTTGCCTTGATGCAAAAAGTAACCAAAAAAATCAAGAAAATCTGATTCCCCGCACAGGCTACGCCCTTAACACAGATTTTCAGGCCTGCGCTCGTTCTCCACAACTGAATTTCGTTTTAGTGCTGAGTTTTGGAACGAACCACTGTCTTTCGCTCACAAAAAAACCGAACGAAAATTCTACATATAATTAATTATCGGTAATTTTAAGACCAATGGCGGTTAGTTTTTTAGATACACCTATTGAATACCTGAAAGGTATCGGTCCGCAACGCGCCGAAGTGTTAAAAGGTGAGTTGGGAGTGTTTTTGTTTCGGGATCTTTTAACACATTATCCTTTCCGTTATGTAGATAGAACTAAATTTCAAAGTGTAAGTGAGATTAGTGAGG
>JAGNIU010000062.1 GCA_018000995.1 Bacteroidia bacterium | reverse complement strand
ATTCGTTAATGGAATGATGTTCAAAAGCACCAATCATTCCAAATCCCAAATAAATAGCTTTACCTTTTATATTACACAAGGCATTACTATTATTTACGCAAGGCGGAATAATTTCTGCACCATGCAAACGCGCTTCGTGAACATATAATTCGGTTCTGTAAAAACCACCACCGTTGTTTAAGGTGCCAACCATGTATTCTAAAGGATAATACGCTTTTAAATATAAAGCCTGATAACTCTCCACCGCATAACTAGCGGAATGTCCTTTCGAGAACGCAAAGTTTGCAAAACTTTCTATTTGTTCCCAAATGGTGTTAATGGTATCAAATGGATGTCCTTTTTTTAAACAATTCGTAAAAAAATTCTCTTTTACTTTATCAAATTCGTTTCGCTGTTTAAATTTCCACGACATGCCCCTCCGCAAATAATCGGCTTCGGCTAAAGTTAAATCAGCAAACAAATGCGCAATTTTAATAACGTCTTCCTGATACACCATTACGCCATAGGTTTCTTCGAGTAGTGCATACAATTCGGGTAATTCAGCTCTCGCAGCTTCGCGTTTGTTTATATCGCGATACCGTAAAATATATTCCCGCATCATCCCACTTTTTGAAACACCGGGACGAATAATAGAACTCGCTGCCACTAATCGTAAATAATCATCGGCTTGTAATTTGGCGAGCAACATCCGCATCGCAGGAGATTCTACATAAAAACAACCAATGCATTTTCCAACTTTTAATAAATCCTTTACAGTTTCATCTTCATAAAACTTTTTCACATCGTGAATATCAATTTCCACATTGTGATTTTCTTTTATGATTCCGAGTGCATCTTTTATTTTTCCTAAACCTCTTTGACTCAAAATATCGAATTTATACAAGCCAATATCTTCAGCTTCCAACATACTGAATTGCGTTGTAGGATAACCTTTCGGTGGCATAAAAGTAGCGGTGTAAGTGGTCATCGGTTCTTCCGAAATAATAATTCCGCTGGCATGAATACTTAAATGACTGGGGAAGCCCGCAATTAATTTTCCGTATTTCAGAACTAATTTTCCGAATTGATCCGTATCCTGCGGGTCTTTTACTTTTTGGAGTTTATCAATTTCGGCAGGGGGCAAACCAAACACTTTTCCTAATTCACGTGTAACAGCATCGTGCTGAAAAGTAGAGTAGGTAGCAAGGAGTGCAGTTTTATCATGACCAAACGTATCGAAAATATATTTAGTCATATCATCGCGGTCGGTCCACGAAAAATCAATATCAAAATCGGGAGGATTGCTTCTGAATGGATTAATGAAGCGTTCAAAATACAAATCCAATTGAATGGGATCAACATCTGTAATACGTAACAAATACGCCACAATACTATTAGCACCACTACCGCGACCAACATAATAATAATTTTTATGCTGTGCGAAGGTGATGATGTTCCAATTAATTAAAAAGTAGGAAGCGAAATTCATCTCCTCAATAATTTTTAATTCTTTGTCTACACGCTCTAATACAGTTTTGTTCGCATTGGGATAACGGTACTTTAAACCTCTTTCACATTCTCGTCGTAGCAAAGCCATGTCGTTGCTAATGCTGTCGGTATAGAATTTCTTGTTTTTGTTGGCGAACTTTCCGTACTCGAAATCAACTTTACACACTTTTAAAATGTGTTCTGTATTTTTTATGGCATCTTTATAATCTTTAAAATGAAAATACAATTCGTTTAAAGGCGGAATCACTTCATCGGCTGTAGTTTGTTCTTCAATTGGTAATTTACTTAGTAAAAGATTTTTGTCGATAGCCCGAAGCAAACGGTGTGCATTAAAATGTTTCTTCTCAATAAAACTCACCGAATGTAAAACAACGAGTTTGTGTATATAATTTTTGGCCGGAGAAAAAGGCAGCGACAATAATTCTTTCGCGTTCACGCCGATAAATTCATTTTCCCGTAAAGGCCAGCCTTTGTAAGCTTTGAAAGGATAAACTACATAAACATGATTAAAATCCGGCGCGCGGTCTTCAAAATTTTCTTTAACGTGAAGGTGTTTTGATAAATGTTCGTTCAGTTCTTTAAAGCCCGCGTTGTTTTGTGCGATGCCAATATATTTTTGTTTCACGCCATTTCTGAAATCAATACCGGGAATAATTTTGGAGGTTCTTGTTTTCGCCAAACGCAAAGCATCTAAAATAGCTGATGTATTATTGATATCTGCCAATACAAAGGCAGGGTAGGCTTTTTGTTCTATTTCATTATACAATTCATCTACGGATAAAGTTCCGTAGCAAAAACTGTAATATGTGTGGCAATTTAGTAGCATTTTTCAGCTCCGAAGGATTTGCAATCCTTCGGAATAAGTCAGCACCTCGGGATTTTTAATCCCTGAATTAATTATAAGTTATTAAACGCGGCATTAATATCTCCACTTCCAACATTTGTTCTCCGCCGGCATAATTAACTGCGGAGGAATATGGCCAGTCTTCGGCTTGTTTTACCAGTCCGGCCCTAACAGGGTTTTGGTGTATGTAATTTATTTTATCCCAAGCGAATTTTTGCGAATAAACTTCAATAGCATGATTGCCTGTTTGCCAGAATTTAAAATCTTTATGTTTTTTGCTTTTTGCCGCCCCGCCAGCAAACAAGCTTAACAACCACGTTCTCCTGCTTTCAGGTTCATGTTGAATCTGGTCGACTAATTTTTTAGATGTGAATTTTTTAAAATCACGGATAGTGTCACTTAACTGAAAGGGTTCGTTAGTATTAACAAGCATATGAATGTGATTAGTCATGATCACATAAGCAAAAATCACTAATCCTTTATGCTCCTGACAATATTTAAGCGATTCGATTATGATTTTTTTGTGATTTTCTCTGCTAAAAACATCTACCCATCCTACAACTGTCATCGTAAGAAAGTATGGGTTATTGGTTTTAATAGTGTGTTTTACTCCTTGTTTCATTTTAATATTACTAACATTAGAACTTATTGATTAAAAAACAGGATTAGAAATCCTTTTCATTAAACAATATTCCGAAGGATTGTAAATCCTTCGGAGCTTATGCCTTTCCGGCGATTTTCCCGTTAAATGGATTAAAGTCTCCTCTTTGTTTAATCCCTAAACCCGCGGCGCGCATTACAGCATCATTCCCAAAACGTCGACGCATTTTATCCATCGCCTGGTATAGTTGTATATGCTCCGTCATATCATTAAATAATTCAAATTGGTAGGTACCTTGTATTAAATGACTAAATCTTATCCCAATCAATCGTATCAGCATTCGTTTTTGATAGAGTTTGTCGAACAACTCCGATGTTTTTTCAATCAATACATTATCTAATGCTGTATAAGGAATCCGCATTTGCATGGTGTAAGTATTGAAATCGGAATACCGCACTTTAATGGTAACACAAGAAGTTAGTTTTTCTTCTTCGCGTAATTGAAAGGCGAGTTTTTCGGTCATGCTTACGATCATCCGTTTTAAATAATCTACATCAATGGTATCTTTCTCAAATGTAGTTTCGGTGGAGATGGATTTACGTTCACTATATTGTTCAACGGGCGAATTATCAATACCATTTGCTTTTCTCCAAATAGCAGTACCGTTCTCACCTAAAACTTGATGCATGAGTTCCATTGGCATTTCCTGAATGGTTTTTACTTTTTCTATTCCCATGCCGCGTAATAGTTGATAGGTTTTATCGCCCACCATTGGTATTTTTTTAATGGAGAGCGGTGCTAAAAATTCTTTCTCATTTCCATACGGAATTCGTATTTGTCCGTTAGGCTTAGCTTCACCCGTTCCAACCTTTGAAACAGTTTTGTTACTGGATAAACCAAAGGAAATAGGCAAATGTGTTTCCTTCATTATTTTCTCTCTCAATTCTGAAGCCATTTTATAACAACCAAAAAATTTATCCATCCCACTCAAATCCATATAAAACTCATCAATGGATGTCTTTTCATAAACAGGAACAGCTTCTTTTATAATTTCTGTGACTTCATGTGAGTGCTGACTATAAGCTTCATGATCGCCGCTTACTACAATGGCTTGGGGACATAATTGCCTGGCCATACGCATAGGCATAGCGGAGTGAATACCAAAAGCACGGGCTTCATAACTACAAGAGGCTACTACGCCACGGTCGCTACTACCACCAACCAATACAGGTTTACCAATGAGTTTGGGATTAATTTTACGTTCAACGGATACAAAAAAAGTATCCAAATCCATATGTAGTACATTTCTTTCCATGTTAACCCGAAATTATGCTCTAAGTTACCCTGTAATGAAAAGAAGTGTTGCTACGATTTGTAGCATTTTGGGAGAGTTATGAAGAAAGTGTAAATTTGTTTTAGAAAAGCTTAAATAATTATGGCAAAATTAAAAAACATACATCCGGGAGAAATTTTGCAAGAAGAGTTTCTTATTCCGTTAGCGATTAGTGCTTATAGGCTTTCTAAAAGTATTGGTATTCCTCAAACAAGAGTATCTGAAATTATAAAAGGGAACAGAAGAATTACAGCAGATACAGCCTTAAGATTTTCTAAATATTTTGGGAACTCAGCTAAATTTTGGTTGGGCTTACAAGATGATTTTGATATTGAAGAAGAGCAAAATCATAAGCAATCAGAACTTAAGGCCATAAAGCACTATAATCGCGACGCGGCTTAATCCCCGGTATTAACTCTAATCTTGATTTGAAATTCTTCAGAAAGTAGTTCAATCTTTACGGATTTTATCTTTCCTGTCTTTTCGGCGATGATGCGGAGTTCTTTTTCGAATAATTGTTTCATGTAGCGCATTACTTCGGGACTGGTACTTCCTTCTGCGGTGTTGTAGGATTTTATTTCCCAGTAATGGCGACTTCTTGTCGCACCGCCAAAATCCTCATCGTAAAAAGCAGATTCTGTTTTTTTGCAATATAATTTTAGGGCGGCTTGTATTAATTCTTTAATTACGGGGTCGCCGTCTTCGTGTTCAATGGTTATTCGTGTGTCAGTCCAACATAAATCGCAAAACATCTTTTTTTTGTGAATCATTTCACGCCAGCCAATTAATTTAAACGGCAATCTTTCTTCCCAACCTTTAAAATTTTGAAAACGGAAAAAATTCATGATGTTATAAGCTACTAATAAACCCGCATAAATTAGTAGAATAAGAACAGTAGCGAATCTAAGATCCTTAAAGAAAAATCCAATACATAAAGCAGAGGGTAAAATAAATAAGAAAATAGTTTTATTGAATCCACTGAAAGGAACAAGCTTTGTAAACACTAAATAATCGTACGGTCCGTTAGGCGGAAATACTTTTATAGGTTCTTGTTTTTCCTGAGGTTTATCGCCTTTGTTGGCTTTTTTAAGAATATTTTCTAAGTCTTTATCCATGCGATTGTATGGTAAAGATAATGTTTTGAATGAATTGCTACTTGAAATCAATCCATCTTCTTAAAGCGCATTTGAACCACGCCTAAAAAAGCTTCCTTGAAAATTTTGGTACTCATTTTGCTTACACCTTCAACACGGTCGGTAAAGAGAATAGGGACTTCCACTAATTTAAATCCCTTTTTGTAAGCAGTATATTTCATTTCAATCTGAAAAGCATAACCCATAAAACGGATGCCATCCAAATTAATAGTTTCTAAAACTTTGCGTTTGTAACATTTAAATCCGGCAGTGGTATCTTTAATTGGTAACCACAACACAATACGAACATACACCGAAGCAAAATAGCTCATGAGTATTCGTCCTAATGGCCAGTTGCTAACGTTTCCGCCTTTTACATAACGGGAACCAACAGCAACATCAGCACCTTTTTCGCAAGCTTCCAATAAACGAATTAAATCATCGGGTTTATGACTGAAATCGCAATCCATTTCAAAAATGAATTGGTAATCGCGTGCCAAAGCCCATTTAAATCCGTGAATATAAGCGGTACCCAGACCTAATTTTCCTGAGCGTTCTTCAATAAATAATCTTGGAAATTCACTTTGTAATTCTTTTACTTTTTTCGCTGTTCCATCGGGTGAGCCGTCATCTACAATCAACAAATCAAATTCCCGCGTCAGTGAAAAAACCTTGCGCACCATCTTCTCGATATTCTCGATTTCGTTGTAAGTTGGTATTATGACAAGGTTCTGACTCATTAAGGGTGCTAATATACAAATTGTTGCATAAGTATTTTGTTTGAAACGGATGGCGGATTTTTAAATTGTCTTTTTTAATTAAAATTAACGGAACATAGCAACATCCCCCCGTCTGCGACTTCGTCGGACGTCCCCCTTCTAAGGGGGAATTTTACATTCGTTTCTGTGGGAAACATTTCCCCTTCGAAGGGGTTGTTCCGTATCTATGCGGAACGGGGGATGTTGTGAATTTTCCGCAATTATCAACATAGCTGTAAAATTGACTTACAATTAGGTATTTTTGTTTAAATGCTAAGTCTCAATCCCAAAGAACTAACTGTTGCCCAAGTACATCAATATTTATTGGGAGCGGTGGGACCACGTCCAATCTGTTTTGCGAGTACTATTGATAAGAACGGGAAAGCAAATTTAGCGCCTTTCAGTTTTTTTAATGTGTTTTCGGCTAATCCTCCTATTGCTATTTTTTCTCCCGCACGTAGCGGAAGAACAGGTACAACAAAAGATACTTACGAGAATATAAAAGAAGTGCCTGAGTGTGTCATCAACATCGTTAACTACAATATGGTGTATCAAACCAGTTTGGCAAGTAGTCCGTACCCTAAAGGAACAAGCGAATTTGAAAAAGCAGGATTTACACAATTGGCATCAGAAAAGGTGAAACCATTTAGAGTAAAAGAATCTCCGGTTCAGTTAGAATGCAAGGTGAATCAAGTTATAGAACTCGGACAAGAAGGAGGAGCAGGAAATTTGGTGATTTGTGAAGTGGTGATGATTCATGTGAGTGAAGATATTTTGGACGCGAATAAGTTAATTGACCAACATAAAATTGATTTAGTAGCCCGTATGGGAGGAAACTGGTATTGTAGAGCGCATGGCGATGCTTTATTTGAAATTGAAAAACCATTGACTACCTTAGGGATTGGTGTTGATCAAATTCCTGCTACAATTAAAAACAGCAATGTTTTTACCGGAAATAATTTAGGTCAGTTAGGAAATGTGGAACAATTGCCAACGAAAGAAGAAATTGAAACATATAAGAGCACACAAAAGCGTTTCGCTAATAATGATGAGCTGCACAAATTTGCAAAAACATTATTAGAAGGCGGAAAAGT
>JAGNIU010000013.1 GCA_018000995.1 Bacteroidia bacterium | reverse complement strand
ATGAAGTGGCGGATATTGAAAAGAATATTCTTGACCCAAAAGAAAAATTAGTAGCGAAAGAAGCTGTGATGCGTGAGTTCAGTTTAAAGAGCGAACGTATTCACACCGTAAATCAATTATTAAAAGCGTACACTGTTTTTGAAAAAGATACTGAGTATGTAATCGATGGCGGACAAATTAAAATTGTAGATGAGCAAACAGGTCGTATCATGGATGGTCGCCGTTACAGCGATGGATTACATCAAGCGATTGAGGCGAAAGAAAATGTAAAAATTGAAGCAGCGACTCAAACGTACGCAACTATCACTTTACAAAATTATTTCCGTATGTATAATAAGTTGGCTGGTATGACCGGTACAGCTGAAACGGAAGCACAAGAGTTTTGGGATATTTACAAATTAGATGTGGTGGTTATTCCAACCAATCGCGCTATCTCCCGTAAGGATGAACAAGATTTCGTTTACAAAACAAAACGTGAAAAATATAATGCAGTAATTGAAGAAACTGCAAAATTAGTTGCTGCAGGTAGACCAGTTCTTATTGGTACAACTACAGTTGAGATTTCAGAATTATTAAGCCGTACTTTAAAATTACGCGGTATTAAACACAACGTATTAAATGCGAAACTCCACCAGAAGGAAGCGGAAATTGTTGCAGAAGCCGGTAAAGCAGGAACTGTAACTATTGCAACCAACATGGCTGGTCGTGGTACGGATATTAAACTTGGACCAGGCGTGAAAGAAGCGGGTGGTTTAGCAATTGTTGGTACTGAACGCCACGAGAGTAGGCGTGTCGACCGTCAGTTACGCGGTCGTGCAGGTCGTCAGGGTGATCCGGGTTCTTCTCAATTCTTTGTTTCTTTAGAAGATAACTTAATGCGTTTATTCGGTAGCGAGCGTATTGCTTCGTTAATGGATAGAATGGGATTGCAAGAAGGTGAAGTAATTCAGCACAGCATGATTACCAAATCTATTGAGCGTGCACAAAAGAAAGTTGAAGAGAATCACTTCGGTACCCGTAAACGTTTGATTGAATATGATGACGTAATGAATGCGCAACGTGATGTTATTTACAAACGTCGCCGTAGTGCTTTATACGGAGACAGATTAAGTATTGATATCGCAAACATGTTGTATGAGGTTTCTGAAAATATTGTAACCGAATACCATGCAACGCGTGATTATGATGGATTTACATTGGAGTGTATTAAAAACTTTGGTGTTGAAAGTCCGATTAACGAAAAGGAATTTAATTCAGAGCGCGAAGACGAAGTAACGGAGAAGTTATTTCAAACAGCACAAAAGCAATATGCATTTAAAGTAGAAGCTATTTGTGAAACAGTTTTCCCAACTGTTCGTGATGTGTATACGAATCCGAACAATCAATACGAAAACATTGTAACGCCATTTACAGATGGTGTTCGTGGTTTACAAATCATGGCTAATCTTAAAAAGGCTTATGATAGCAAAGGCCGTGAGATGATGTTAGCATTTGAAAAAACGGTTGTTTTAGCAATGATTGATGATTCATGGAAAGAACATTTACGTGAATTAGATGATTTAAAACAAGCTGTACAAAATGCTTCATTAGAGCAAAAAGATCCTTTAGTGATTTATAAATTAGAATCATTTAATTTATTCCGCGACATGATTGGCAGAACAAGCAAGAATATTGTTTCGTTCTTAATGAAAGGTGGTTTACCTGTTGAAGATAACAAGCAACAAATTCAACAAGCTAAGTTCACTCAAGAGCAGCCAAAACAAAAGAAGGAAAAACTAACTGAAACTCGCGACGAAAGCGAAATTCAAGAGCAAAAGGAGCAGCAAAAAATAAAGCAGCAACCTGTTCGCGTGGAGACTAAAGTTGGAAGAAACGATCCTTGTCCTTGCGGCAGCGGTAAAAAATACAAAAACTGTCACGGACAGTAGAATGTAATTAACACTTTTTGGCACGGTGTTTGTTTTATAAGAGGCATGAAACACATCTTTGCGATATTAGTTTTCATTTCAACATTTGGGTTTTCTCAAACGTCAACTATCTATCCTAATTTCGATTTTGAATTAGGGAATTTGAATAATTGGACCTTTTTCAAAGGTCAGAGATCGATGACTCAGCATAGCGTAGCCAGTCTTTCTTCCTGTACTCCGGCGGTAACACCAACGAATCAGGCATGTGGGTTATCAGTTGTTGACACATCCTACAATATAAATTTTTGTGGTTTTAATTCTGTTACACCTGTGCCGGGAAAATATTTCGCGCAGATTACCTCTGGTGCAGGTCTTAATGTTGCGATTGCTTGTTATCAATTCACAGTTAATGCTATTGCCCCGATAATTAATGTAGATTATCTGCAATATTTGATAACGGGTTCTGGAGAAACGTATTCTGTTCAACCTTTTAATCAAATAGTGATTAAAGATGTTTCAACCGGTAGTGTTATTCCTGGAAGTTTCGAAGATTTTAGCGTAACTACTCACAGCACCATAGGAACTCCTGTCTCTCCGCCTTATACATATTGTTTAGGTTGGATTAATTATAAATTGAATTTAACATCCTATGTTGGTCAAGTTCTTCGTTTTGAATTTTTAAGTACTGGTTGTGCTTATTCTGGACATAGCCAGACATCTTGGTTTGATGGGTATTTCTCAACAGTTACAGGAATAAAAGAATCTGATTTACCTAGATCAATTCAAATTTTCCCAAATCCAGCTAACGATTTTATCACTATCAAAAAACCATTTGATGAAGAGTTAAGAATTTTAATTTACGATTTTCAAGGTAGAATAGTGAAGGAAGAATTCTCAGACAAAATTGACATTTCTGATTTACAAAAAGGACTTTATTTCATCCGAGCCATCGGCAAGCAAAACAATTACTCTCAAACTTTCATTAAAGAGTAAGATATCGGTGTTTTTTCTTTAATTTTAAGGCTGATTGAAGAAATCAAAAAATATTCTTTTAGCCATATTAAGCGGACTTCTTATCGGCGTATCTTGGTTTGCACCATTTACACTTTTAATTTTTGTAGGATTTGTTCCCTTATTTTTAGCGGTTAATTCTGTACACAATTCTGATTCGCGAAAAAAAGGTTTAAAAATTTGGGGTTTATCTTATCTCGGATTTTTTGTTTGGAATATTGTTTCTACCTGGTGGGTGTATAATGCTTCATTAGAAGGAGCTATTATGGCTATCATTTGCAACGCGCTTTTACATAGCTGGATGTTTTTAATTTGGTACAGAGTAGAGAAACGCATTTTCGGAACTTTAAAATTTTGGTTGCTTATTCCAATTTGGTTGGCGTATGAATATTTACATCACACATGGGAATTAACCTGGCCTTGGTTAACCTTAGGAAATAATTTTGCAACAAGTTCTAATTTTATTCAGTGGTACGAATTTACAGGAACAAGCGGAGGAAGTTTGTGGGTGCTTTTAGTGAATGTTTTATTGGCTCAAATAGTTTTAAGAGGAGATAAAAATCCTAAAGCGTATTTGAAACCCGCGCTGATGATTATTATCCCAATCATTTTATCGTATACCATTTTAGCGGTTCGTACCATTACGCCTGATAAAAAAATCAATGTTACAATAGTTCAGCCGAATATCGATCCATACAACGAAAAATTCAATACCGGATTTACAAGCCAACTCAATAAATTGCACTCGCAATTATTACAAGCCAAATTAAATAAGGAAACTGAATTAGTAGTTTATCCGGAGACATTTATTATTTCAGAAGATGGTTACGATGTGGATGAGGACAACTATAAAAATTCACAAGAAATTTATAATGTTATATCATTATCCAAAGTCCATTTTCCTAAAGCAGCTATTTTAGCAGGGGGAAATACCTCTCATGATTTTTCTGCAAACGAACCATTAACTGCAACGGCCAGAAAATACAGTAATGCTGATAAATATTTCGATACGTACAATACAGCCATTTATATTGATACTGCGCAGCATTTCACGTTCTATCACAAATCAAAATTAGTTCCCGGGGTTGAACGAATGCCTTATCCCGGTTTCTTCAAGTACTTTGAAAAGTATGCAATAGCTTTAGGAGGAACAAGTGGAAGTTTGGCTACACAAAAGGAAAGAACAGTTTTAGAAGATAATATTTACAAAATAAAAGTAGCACCTTCCATTTGTTACGAAAGTGTGTATGGCGATTTTATGAGTGAATACATTCGTAAAGGCGCTGAAGTTATTGCAATCATTACTAACGATGGCTGGTGGGGAAATACACCCGGTCACAAACAACATTTAAGCTACGCTAAATTGCGTGCCATTGAATCCCGCAAACAAATTATCCGTTGCGCTAACACAGGCATTAGTTGTTTTATTGATGAGTTCGGAACTATTTCTCAACCTCAGCCTTATTGGGAATTTGCGGTTATTAACGGAGATGTGAATTTGAATTCCATAAAAACATTTTTTGTAAGATTTGGTGATTTAATCTCTTATATTTCGATTGGATTGACTTTAATTATTATAGGCTGGAGCCTGTTTGTTAGATTTAAAAAAGCGTAAATTTGTTCTTCTTTAAAAAATAGAATTATGGAAAAGTTTGATGTTACAGTTATTGGTTCTGGTCCTGGTGGTTATGTTGCTGCAATCCGTTGCGCGCAATTAGGCATGAAAACTGCTTTGATCGAAAAGTATAGTACTCTGGGTGGAACTTGCTTAAATGTTGGTTGCATTCCATCGAAAGCATTATTAGACTCAAGTGAGCATTTTCATAATGCTATGCATAATTTTAAAGAACATGGTATTGATATCAACGAACCGAAAGTAAATATCAAACAAATGATTGAGCGTAAGCGCGGCGTTGTAAAAATGACTTGCGATGGCATCAATTTTTTGATGAAGAAAAATAAAATTACTGTTTTAACAGGACATGGTTCTTTCATCAACAAAAACACAATTGAGATTGATAACGAAGGAAAGAAAACACAAATTGAAACAGCAAAAACAATTATAGCTACGGGTTCAAAACCTTCATCATTGCCTTTCATTCAAATCGATAAAAAAAGAATTATCACTTCAACAGAAGCTTTAGAGTTAACTGAAGTTCCAAAACATTTAATTGTTATTGGTGGTGGTGTTATTGGTTTAGAATTAGGAAGTGTTTATGCACGTCTTGGGTCAAAAGTAAGCGTAGTGGAATATATGGATCGTTTGATTCCGGGAATGGATGCGGCTCTTGGAAAAGAATTACAGCGTGTCCTAAAAAAGAATTTAGGCTTTGAATTTTTCATGAAACATAAAGTGACAGGCGTTTCTGCAAAAGGAAAAGAAGCAACCGTAAGTGTTGAAAAAGGCGAAGGAGAAAAATTAGAAATTAAAGGCGATTACGTTTTGGTTTCAGTTGGTCGTCGCCCTTACACTGATAATTTAGGTTTGGAAAAAGCAGGAATTAAATTAGAAGATAAAGGCGGACGTATAGCAGTTGATAATCATTTACAAACTAATGTAGAAGGCATTTATGCTATTGGTGATGTTGTGAAAGGTCCAATGCTCGCTCATAAAGCTGAAGAAGAAGGTGTTTTTGTTGCTGAAGTAATAGCGGGACAAAAACCACACATGAATTATAATTTAATTCCCGGTGTAGTTTATACATGGCCTGAAATTGCAGCGGTTGGTTTAACAGAAGAACAATTAAAAGAGCAAGGTAAAAAATACAAGACAGGAAATTTCCCTTTCAAAGCAAGTGGTCGTGCCCGTGCCAGTATGGATACGGATGGTTTTGTAAAAGTATTAAGCGATGAAGCCACCGATGAAATTTTAGGAGTGCACATGATTGGTCCGCGTGCTGCTGATATGATTGCAGAAGCAGTTGTTGCTATGGAATTCCGTGCAAGTGCCGAAGATATTGCCCGTATTTGTCATGCTCATCCAACCTTCACCGAAAGCTTTAAAGAAGCCTGTTTGGATGCTACTGCCAAACGCGCTCTCCATATCTAGACGGGTTTCCCCTCTCCTCACAGGAGAGGGTGGTTCGCTATGCGAACCGGGTGAGGTTTTCGGAGGGGAGTCCCAATAGAAAATAGCCTTTTTCACTCAGAATAGTGCCTATTTGGCTCATTACCCTTGCTAAATAGGCTTTAGATAACTACATTTACTAGACTAAAAAACACTTATAAAATGAAGTCTTTATTTTTCACAATTTGTTTAGTAGCAGCATTTACTTTTAATGCTCAATCTCAAAAAATGGCTGAGCAGTTACAATCTAAAAGTTGGTTTGTTACAGGTACTATCGGTACCGGCGCTTTAACATTAAAAACTACACAAGGCAAAACGCCGAGTGATTGGGAAGCAAAGTTTTCTACTAACGGTTCAATGTCGAATTGCGCAACTTTAAAAAGAACTATTGTTGATGCAACAGGTATCGAAGTAAAAGCGGGCACATATTATTGTGATGAGTTTTATGGATATTCAGTAAAAAGCGATATGGTTAGCATCATGCGCGATGATAAAACTTACTACTACAAAATTAAAGCACTTCCAAACAGCGAAGGGATTGAATTAACTCCCGCTCCCAAAGAAGATTTTAAATAACAAAAAATAACCTAATTTAAAAGCCCTGTTCTGCAGGGTTTTTTTATCCTCAAAAAATAAATTCATTACCTTTACAGCATGGCAAAAGCAGGTCCGATATTGTGTTCGTTTTGTAACCGCGACAAGAAAGATGTAAAAATTTTAATCGCGGGCATCACAGGTCATATTTGCGATAATTGTATTTCGCAGGCGTATAAAATGATTAGTGAGGAAGGTAACGCCGACTCTAAACAAAAAGTTCAGCAAGCATTAAATTTATTAAAACCAAATGCCATTAAAACATATTTGGATGAATATGTAATTGGTCAGAGCGAAGCAAAGAAAGTATTAAGTGTAGCGGTTTACAATCACTTTAAGCGTGTAGCACACGCAACAAACGATAAAGAAGAAATTGAGATTGAAAAATCGAATGTGATAATGGTTGGAGAAACAGGAACAGGAAAAACATTAATGGCGCGTAGTATCGCAAAATTATTGAACGTTCCGTTTTGTATTGCTGATGCCACTGTTTTAACTGAAGCAGGTTATGTTGGTGAAGATGTTGAAAGTATTTTAACCCGTTTATTGCAAGCAGCCGATTACGATACGGTCGCTGCAGAAAGAGGAATTGTATTTATTGATGAGATTGATAAAATTGCACGTAAGAGCGATAACCCGAGCATCACACGTGATGTAAGTGGTGAAGGTGTTCAACAAGCGATGTTGAAATTATTAGAAGGATCTAGTGTTAACGTTCCACCTCAAGGCGGAAGAAAACATCCGGATGCTAAAATGATTCAAGTGAACACAAAAAACATTTTATTTATTTGCGGTGGTGCATTTGATGGTATAGAAAAGAAAATTGCTAACCGTTTAAATACACAAGCAGTAGGTTATTCCGCATCTGTTACAGGTGATGAAGTTGACAGAAGTAATTTATTACAATATATTTCTCCGCAAGATTTAAAATCATTTGGATTAATTCCGGAGTTAATTGGTCGTTTACCAATTCTTACATATTTACAACCTCTTGATAAGAGCGCATTGCGTCAAATCTTAACGGATCCTAAAAACGCTTTAATGAAGCAATACAAACACTTGTTTAAAATGGAAGGCATTAAGCTGGAAGTAGAAGATGAAGTGTTGGATTTAATTGTTGACAAAGCTTTAGAATTTAAATTAGGCGCTCGTGGTTTACGTGGTATTTGCGAAGCAATTATGCTTGACTTAATGTTTGAATTACCAAGCAACGAAAAAGCGCCGAAATCATTTACCATCACTTTAGATTACGCTGTTGACAAATTGAAAACTGCTAAGCTGAGTCATTTGAAAGCGGCTTAATTGATGGATAGTTCAGAATTTGAAGTCCGTAGAAATGCGGACTTTTTTATTTTAAATTAATTCAATAATTCCTAACTTCACTCACCTAATAATCTGTCACATGAATTTCTCAAACTATAATTTCACCGTAACCGACCGTTTTATACGTTACGCAAAAATCGATACACAATCTGATCCTTTATCTAAAACTTGTCCGAGTACCGAGAAGCAAAAAAATCTGAGTAAGATTTTGGTGGAAGAATTAAAAGCAATTGGTATTACGGATGCTGAATTGGATGAACATGGTTACGTTTATGCAACTATTCCTTCAAACACCACTAAAAATGTTCCGGTGTTATGTTTTTGTTCGCATGTCGATACTTCTCCTGATTGTAGTGGTACAAATGTAAATCCTGTTATTCATAAAAAGTATAATGGTGGTGATATTTTATTGCCTAATGATAAATCACAAGTGATTAAATTTTCGGAGCATGTTGCTTTAGCAGAACAAATCGG
Organism: Bacteroidia bacterium; assembly: GCA_018000995.1. Taxonomy (GTDB): domain Bacteria; phylum Bacteroidota; class Bacteroidia; order B-17B0; family Aurantibacillaceae; genus JAHEYG01. Next base: position 86,723 of record JAGNIU010000013.1, on the reverse strand, counting down.
AAATGATATTATCACCACAGACGGAACAACATTATTAGGAGCAGATAATAAAGCAGGTGTTGCTGAAATTATGGATGCTGCTCATTATTTAATGAATCATCCCGAAGTAAAACACGGAAAAATAAGAATTCTATTTACACCCGATGAGGAAATTGGTCGCGGTACTGACAAAGCCGATATGAAAAAATTAGGAGCTGAGTTTGGTTACACAATGGATGGCGAAACTTTAGGTCATATCGAAAACGAAACATTTAGTGCTGACGCAGTAAGTATTATAATAAAAGGATTTCCAACTCACCCTGGTTTTGCAAAAGATAAAATGCAACATGCGGTAAAAATTGCTGCGGAGATTGTAAACTTAATTCCAAAAAACAAAACTCCTGAAACTACAGAAGGAAAACAACCCTTCATGCATCCAACTGCAATTAATGGCGGACTAGAACAAGTTGAAATTAAATTCATCATCCGCGCTTTTGATACACCAATGCTACACACGTTAGAAAAGGAATTAGAAGACATCACCAAAAAAGTTTTAACAAACTACAATAAATGTTCTTACGAATTTAAAGTCACCGAGCAATACCGTAACATGCGTGAGGTATTAGATGGATGTAAACATGTTGTTGATTACGCTATTGAAGCAGTGAAACGCACAGGTGTAACGCCAGTTTTATCAAGTATCCGCGGCGGAACAGATGGTTCTCGTTTTTCATTTATGGGTTTACCTTGTCCGAATATTTATGCAGGCGAACACGCTTTTCACAGCAAACAAGAATGGGTAAGTGTGCAGGATATGCAAAAGGCGGTTGAGACTATTGTTCATTTGGTCTCCATTTGGGAAGAGAAATCTTAATTTGGCAATTCGACGATTTGGCAATTTGGCAATGGGTGGATTATTAGTTAGGAGATCTTTCTTCTTGAAAATTTAGTGGGATTTTGTGTTTTAGTGTTTTTGTGGCGAAAATCAGAGTGTTAATTTAAATCTGGAATTTTGTTAGAGTACAAGCCGATAGTACAAATAATACCTTCTGAAAATGGAATTGAAGTTTCTGTTTTGCGTTTGGATTTAATTCATCCGCAAATTAGCGGAAACAAGTGGTTCAAATTAAAATACAATTTGGAAGAAGCGAAGAAGCAAGGTATTGATACCATTCTGACTTTTGGTGGTGCTTTCTCCAATCATATTCATGCTACAGCGGTTGCCTGCAAACAATTCGGTTTTATAAGTATTGGGATTATCCGTGGAGAAAAGGAATCTGAAAACAATTCTACTTTAATTGAAGCAAAGAAATATGGCATGCAATTGCATTTTGTTTCGCGTGAAGATTATAAACGGAAGAACGAGAAAGATTTTATTTCAGAACTAAAAACTAAATACGGAAATTTTTATTTGATCCCTGAAGGTGGAGATAATACATTAGGAGAAATGGGTTGTGAAGAAATTTTGCCAAAGGAAAATGATTTCGATTTTATTTTCTGTGCTTGTGGAACAGGCACCACTTTCAACGGAATTTCTAAATCATTAAAGCCAAATCAAAAACTTTATGGCATTAGTGTTTTGAAAGGTGATGGCCCTCTTAATTCTAATCCAAACATAATTAATGAATATCATTTTGGAGGTTACGCCAAACACACCCAGCAACTTTTAGATTTTAAAACTAATTTTGAAAACGAGAATAATGTTCCTTTGGATTATGTTTATACCGCTAAATTATTTTTTGCCGCACAAGATTTAAGTTCTAAAAATAAAATCCCTGAAAATTCTAAAGTCTTAATAATTCATAGCGGAGGTTTGCAAGGAAATGTTGGCTACGAGGAACGTTATCGTCTGAGGCCTATACGTAACGTAAACGACATCCAGGGATAGGATTGTTTTTCGGGAAAACGACTGCTGAAGGGAACAGAAATAAGTCTGGCAAAACCAAATCCAAAAGCAAAAGTAGTCGCCATTTTTCCTTTAGCATCACACAACAAAAATCCATTTTGAAATTGAACAGTGTATGCGGTGATGTTAGCCAAGTTAACATCAGTACCATATCTAAACCGTGGACCGAAAAAGAATTTGGTATGAGAACGCGTTTCATAATAATAATTTAAATCGAGCCCGGTAATTATTCCTGTGTTGTATCTTACTTTATCTCTTGTGTTTTGAACTATAGTATCGTTAGAATTATTAGGCATTAAAATTCTGGCATCATAAGTCAGACTAATCGGGACAGCAATACCCATACGCTTATCCATAAATAATCTTTCGTAGCAAAAGGTTAATCGTCCCCAAACTATATCTATAGGTTGAAATCCAATAATTCCGTTTTTAAAATCTTTTTCTTTTTCGCGGATAGCAGCTTTTTTCGCGTTAACTTTTTCTGTTTTGGTTTTTGCAGGCGAGTAGGGTTTTACAGTTGGCAATTCGTTGCCAAAAATATACACCTCGCCATTTTTTAATTCCGCCATTAATACATCCGATTTCTGTAAGGTATATGCATTTTGTGCTGAGGTACTGTCCAAATAATCTATTGTGGTTGGATTAATTGAAAGCACTTTACAATTTATTTTTTTTCCGTCTTTTAAAAAAAGTTTGTCTTGCGCGAAACAATTCACAACCGCGGTTAATGATAGAAAAAGAAATATGTAAAGTCTTATTCTCATTTTTAAAAACGATACCCGATACACATTCCTAAATATGCTTTTGCGAAACTACGTGGTTTTTGTGTGATGTCTTCTGATACAGCTCTCGAAATATCTGCGTCTTTATTTGTAAAGCCAAGTCCTATAAAAGCTCTGTACGTAAAAAACGGATTTAAACGGAATTGCAAACCATTTACCAGCATTCCCGAAAACTGAAATCCATTCGCGTTTTCCATTTTAATACTGGTATGTGGTAAACCATTTATAATATCTGTAGTTGTTGTTTCGCGAACATATTCGTATTGCATCAATTTAAATAGTAATCCGACAAAATACTGCGAGTTCTTTCTGGTTTGGGTATAGTAATTAAATCCAAGACCTAAATCATAATTTTTTTTGGAGACACCTAGCGCTTGAATATAGCTGTTGGTATAATTGGTGTGTATGTTAAAATTGTAAGCTCCCAAAAACACTAACGAAAGTCGTTGCTTACAAATTTCACGATCGAGAATAAGAGCAATATCAGAGTTAACAAAAGCCAATCCGTTTAGGTAAAGGCAATTTTTATTCATGTAATTAATATTGTCGTTTGTTTTTTTTATTTCCTTTTTAACGACAACCGTTTCAGTTTTTAAAGGCGATAAGGAGCGTGGATTTTTATTGATGATTTCGAGCGAACCATTTTTATATTCAATAAGCAGCACTTCGTTTTTTGCAATAACGTAAGTTGGGCCGTCAGGGTTATTAAAATTTTTATACTTAACAGCAGCGGCATTTATTTCTTTAACAGTGGCGTCGAATTTGGTGCCGTTGTTTAAGTAAATAATATCTTGAGATCTTATCAGTTGAAATAAGAACAGGAAAAACAACAAGAAGGGGAAGTGCTTTGCTCTGTACATTCATTAAAATTACGTAAAATACTATAACAAAAAAAGCTCCTTACCGGAGCTTTTTAAGAATGAAATGTTAAAGAGATTAGTTAGCCTTATATACCATTACGTTAAACACGTAAGGATTGATGCGCTTAATTTGTTCGTTACGTTTAATGCTTTTAAGTGAGTTCTTCTTAACATTAAGACTAAACGCGTCGTCCTGATTTTTTAAACCTTTGTTAAAAGCATTGATGGCGTTAATAATTTGTTGTGACTTAACAGCAAAGCCTGTTGCTTCAGCACTTGTAATTTTACCACGAACTAAACCAATAACAGCACCTTGCTCATCTAACAGAGGGCCGCCACTATTACCCGGGTTAACAGGAATAGAAATTTGGTACATGGTTGTATCGCTGTGGTAACCGCTTAATGAACTTAAAGAACCTTCTCCGTAAACAATATCTTTACGTGGGTAACCCAGAGTAAATACTTTTTCACCTAAATCGCAATTACGGTTACTAAACACGAAAGGTAAGCTCCATGATTTGTAAACTTCAGTATTTTCAATTTGTAAAACAGCTACGTCAATTTTCGGATCAGTAAATATGATTTTTGTAGCGGCGCGACCTGTAATGCTATTTTCAATAAAAACAGAATCGGCACCTTTAATCATGTGTAAGCTGGTGATGATATAACCTTTGTTGTTAATAGCAAAACCAGTTCCTTCAAAATTAGCAGGAGCGTATTTTGGTTTTTCAGCAACGTTAGAGATAGCTTCAACTATTCCGTCTTGTGTATATTTTAATTCGCTTACCTCACGCTTAAGATCGGTAATGTCGCTATTTTGTTTAGTAAGAATGTATCCGCCGGTACTGAATAAAGCTAAAGCAGATAAAACAGCAATTAAACCAACGCCTGCAGCCATCGCAACATTGCGTCCTAATTTTTGATAGAATGTTTCTTGTTTAATAGAAATGATTTTAGCATCGTTGCCAAATTCTTTTTCGTGAATAGCTTTTAATGCTTTGCGTAATTCGTTTCTTTCGGCGTGTTTGTTTAAAGCGTCAACTAAAGTTTTATGTTCGTTAAATGCTTTTGCAAAAACATCGTCAGTTTTCAAATTATTTTCAAACTCACTTTTTTGTTGGGTGTTTAATTTCCCAAACAAATAATCATCAAATAAATCTGTATTTTTCATTGTATATCTTTCGCCTCTTTATTTTTCAAAAAAATGTTTCTTTAACCGTTGTAAGCATTTATACTTCTGAGTTTTTGCGTTATCTGAATTAGTATAACCAAATTTCTCAGAAATTTCCTCCATGCTTAAATGACTTATATAAAAGTCGGTGATAATGGTTTTACAAGGTTCGCCCAAATCACCAAGACTTTTCGTCATTTTAAGTAGCGCTTCTTCTTTTTGTAAATGTTCGTTTAATTCTTCACTTACATCAACAATTTCGTTTTCATCACCATTACTTAGTTTAGTTAAGTTGCTATTATTTCTCAGCTGTTTTAACCATAAACGTTTTGCTATTGAATAGATAAACGTTTGTAACTGGCAATTCAAAACGAAGTTGGGCTTTTGTGCATTCTCAAATAAAACAATAATTGTTTCCTGATAAATGTCTTGGGCCGCTTCGCTGCTACCACTATTATTCACAACAATTTTAAGAACGATATTATAGTACTTTTTGTACAATGCGTTTAATGCTGCTTCATTGCCTGTTCTTAGGCCTTCAATAAATTCAGTATCGGTGAACAGAGCTTTGCCAGCCATAAATGCCTGTATAGATTAATACGGTTTACCGGCAAAGGTAACCCAATTCTGAATGTAGAATTAACAAATGAGAATTAAGATAGAAGGGAATATGTGAAATGTATAAATTTTACTAATTGATTATCAGGTAGTTAATCAAAAAAACAAATTTCTTTCAATTTTTTGGGTTACTAAAAACAGAAAAGGGTATAAATGGGAAATATTACAAACATTTAAAACTCAAATTATGAAAAAAGTATTATCAATTCTTGCTGTAGCTTTAGTAGCTACTTTTGTTGCTTGTGGTCCTTCTGCTGAAGAAAAAGCTAAAGCTGAAGAAGCTGCAAAGCTTACTGCTGATTCTATTGCTAAAGCTTTAGAAGCTAGCTTAAGTTCAGCTGTTAGCGAAGCTGCTGCTACTGTTGATTCAGCTGCTGCAACTACTGAAACTGTTGCTCCTGCTGAAGGTGCACACTAATATTCTGTGTTAGTTAGTTAGACGAAAGGCCTCGCTGTAATGGTGGGGCTTTTCTGCGTTTAACCGTTTTGTATCTCATAAAATTCAATTAACTTTAAACCGCAATTAATACTAAAACCATGAAAAAGCTTCTTTCTATAATCTTTATATCTACAGTTGTATTAACTTCTTGTGGTCCTGCTGCCGAAGACCGTTTTCAAATGGATAGAATTGCAAAACGCATGTCTGATTCTTTAGGTAATTTGATAGACAGCTCATTAAAGGATCCATTAAAATATGTGAATCTTAGCGCCCCATCAGCAGTGCCTCAGCCGCCTGCTGCCCAACCAACTGCAGCGCCAACAGCCACAGCTCAATAATAATAGCTCTTATTTTACCCCTTTTATTCCTGATTTTAGGCTTAATTCACGAATTAAGTCCATAAATTTGTACCCTAAAATTTAACAATGAGCGCTACTATAGAAAAAGTTATCGATGCTTTAAAATACGTTGATGATCCGGATTTAAAAAAGGACATCGTTACGTTGGGTATGGTTAAAGATGTTGTTGTTGATGGTAAAAATATTTCGTTTACTGTTGTTCTAACAACACCGGCTTGTCCAATGAAAGACATGATTCACAACGCGTGTATGAATGCCGTTTTACATTATGTGGATAAAGAAGCGAAAGTGAAAATTAACATGACCGCTAACGTTACAACCAAAAAGGGAAAAGACGAAACCACATTACGCGATGTAAAAAATATTATTGCCGTTGCTTCCGGAAAAGGTGGGGTAGGGAAGTCGACCGTTGCTGCTAACTTAGCTTTGGCCTTAACAAAACAAGGCGCAAAAGTTGGATTAGTGGATGCAGATATTTACGGACCATCACAAACTATTATGTTTGGTGTTGAAGGCGATATGCCCGGTTCAGCCACTTTCGACGGCAAACCAAAAATGAAGCCCGTAGAAAGTTATGGCGTTAAATTAAATTCAGTTGGTTTTATGGCAGGCCCTAATCAGGTTATTGCTTTACGCGGACCAATGGCCTCAAAAGCATTATCACAATTATTTTTTGATACAGTTTGGGGTGAGTTAGATTATTTAATTGTGGATTTACCTCCGGGCACAGGCGATATTCAAATTTCATTATGTTCTCAAGTGCCATTAACCGGAGCTATTGTGGTTTGCACACCTCAAAATGTAGCTTTAGCGGATGCCAGAAAAGGAATAGCCTTATTTAATTTACCGACTATTAATGTTCCTATTTTAGGATTAGTAGAAAACATGGCGTGGTTTACGCCGGCAGAATTACCAAATAACAAGTATTATATTTTTGGTAAAGACGGCGTAAAAAATTTAGCTGAAGAATTAAATGTACCGTTATTGGCACAAATTCCTTTAGTGCAAAGTATTCGTGAAGGTTCAGATTCAGGTAAACCATCTGTATTGGATGTTGATTCCGCCACAGCAAAAATATTTACAGAAATGGCACAGAGTGCAGCGCAACAAATCGCCATCAAAAATGCACAGCAACCGGTAGAAGCTTAAAACAATTTAAATAGTATCTTTATATACAATTATGCACGAATTACACCAGAGAGTTGAAGAAGCATTACAAACTATCCGTCCTTATTTAGAAGCGGATGGAGGTGATGTGGAGATTATTGAAATTACCAGCGATAACATCGTGAAGTTGGAATTAAAAGGTGCTTGCAAAACTTGTAACATGAGTCATATGACCATGCGTGCAGGTATAGAAGAAACCATTAAAAAATCGGTTCCTGAAATCAGAGGCATCGAATCTGTAAAACCATAATCAAAATTTTCAAAACATTATTCGCATCACATTTTTATGAAACTGGTCGACAAATTATCACAAAGCAAAAAAACACTTTTCTCAATCGAAATCCTCCCGCCTTTAAAAGGTAAAAGCATACAAAGTATTTACGATGCTATTGATCCTTTAATGGAATTTAAACCTGCATTTGTGGATGTAACGTATCACCGCGAAGAATATATTTACAAGAAACGCGAAGGCGGTTATTTAGAAAAAGTAAGCATTCGTAAACGTCCGGGTACTGTTGGAATTTGCGCGGCTATTATGAATAAATACGATGTGGAAGCTGTTCCACATATTATTTGTGGTGGTTTTACAAGAGAAGAAACTGAAAACGCTTTAATTGATTTACAATTTTTAGGCATTGATAATGTTTTAGCCTTACGCGGCGATAGCATTAAAACAGAACCAAGTTTTGTGCCGGAGCCGGGCGGACATCATTACGCTTTAGATTTAGTGAAACAGGTTGTTGAAATGAACAACGGTAATTATCTGGATGAAGAAATGAAAGATGCCGCACCAACTAATTTTTGTATTGGTATTGCAGGTTATCCTGAAAAACATTTTGAAGCACCGAACATGAACAGCGATATGAAATGGCTGAAAGCAAAAGTAGATGCAGGCGCTGAATATATTGTAACACAAATGTTTTTTGATAACAGTCGTTATTTTGAATTTGTTGAGTTATGTAAGAAAAACGGAATCAATGTTCCCATTATTCCGGGATTAAAAATATTAAGTACAAAAGCTCAAATAAAAGCGCTTCCCAAAATATTTAAAATTGATATCCCTCATGATTTTTACGAAGCCCTTGAAAAATGTAAGGACGATAAAGCAGTGAAAGAAATTGGTATAGATTGGTGCATCCAGCAATCAAAGGAATTAATGAAAGCCAACGTACCGTGCATTCATTTCTACACTATGGGCACCAGCGAAAGCACCCGTCGGGTTGCAAAAGAAATTTTTTAATTTGATTTTGTTAAAAACGGATCCCTCTAATCTTTTTAATGCTCCGTTCATCATAAATCTAAGTCAATTTACTGCTTAAAATTTACCGCAATTACTATTTTAAGTGATTCATTGTTTTGCAGTAGTATGTTTAGAAAAAAAAGATGAAAAAACTTTTATTTATTTTTCTTACCATTAGCACTTTAGGAGTAGGACAAATTTATCAAACAGGCACAATTACTTTAACATTTAACGACCCTGCAAGAACCGGCGGTTTTGGAAGTGGTGCCGGTCCGGGCCGACAAATTCAAACAGAAGTTTATTATCCTTCAACAATTTCAGGATCTAATGTGGCTGTTGCAAGCGGAACTTTCCCTGTTGTAGTAATTGGTCATGGCTTTGTGATGGATTGGAATAGTTACGATAATATTTATTCGATGCTTTCAAAAAGAGGATATATTGTTGCGCTTCCGCGAACCGAAGGAGGTTTCAGTCCAAGCCATTCAGAATTTGGTTTAGACTTAGCTTTAGTTGCCAATAAAATAACACAGTTAAATGTAACCAATACCGTGGCTCCCATTTTTGTTGGCAAAGTAGATTCCAGAGTTGCGCTTTCGGGACATTCGATGGGTGGCGGATCATCATTTTTAGGAGCAAAGAGTAATTCTAGTATTACCTGTCTCTTTAATTTTGCTGCCGCACAAACTAATCCAACATCCAGTCAAGCTGCCAAACAAGTCACTGTTCCAACTTTAATTATAGGTGGACAATCAGATTGTGTTGCACCTCCGGCTACAAATCAAGACAAGATGTGGGATAGTACCGCCTCCTCAAAGAAATATGAAATCATAATTAAAAGCTTAACACATTGCGACTTTGGCAATGGCACAAACTTTAATTGCGTATTTGGGCAAAGCTCAACTGGTTGTTCCAGTACAGTAAGTAACGCAACAGCTTTGCAATTGTATATGAACTTCGTAAATCCATTTTTAGATTTTAATCTGAAAGGCATTTGTACAGAAGGAACACGATTTATGGATAGCTTGAATTTATCGCAAGTTATTTTTAATAAAAAGCAATTGGGAGTATTAGGTTGTTTGGCAACTTCAGTTGGAAGTATTCAATCGCAGGATATTTTAAGTGCATTTCCAAATCCAACAGATGGAATAGTTTATCTTAAGTTTCCCAACGAAGAGACATGGAACGTAGAATTATTTTCAGCTTTAGGCTTAAAGTTAGATTCGGAAATACTACCTTATGAGGAGGGAGTAAAAATTAACATGGAGAAATTTGCAAAAGGGATTTATTTTATCAAGGTTTCTGATAAAAATCAATCCTACACAAAAAAAATACTTAAGTATTAATTTTTTCCCTTTAAAAACCGGGTTTAGAACGTTAACAAATTCAGCAATGTTGGGTAAAGTAGCAACCTAAACCTATTGGAAGCCGTTACAAACAACCAACTGTTAATTTTTATAGGTTTTAGCTCTCAAACGAAGCGCCTGTTAAGGTAAATTCGTGTCATGTCAGATACCCTTGCCAAACGCCGATTAAAAACTTCTTCTATTACTGTTGTAGTGAGTTTAGCATTAGTGTTATTCATGTTAGGTTTATTAGGACTGGTTGTTTTAAATGCCAGTAAATTATCGAACCACATAAAAGAAAATATTGGCTTTCAGGTTATTTTAAAGGATACGGCAACTTCAGCACAAATTGATGCTTTGCAACAAGAAATTTCCGCATCTGTTTTTGCAAAAAGCGTTAACCATATCACCAAAGAACAAGCTGCCGAAAAGCTAAAGGAAGATTTGGGCGAAGACTTCGTTTCGTTTTTGGGATACAACCCTTTATTGTCATCTCTCGATGTAAAATTAAATGCGGATTACGCGAACCCGGATACTTTAGTGGGCATTGAAAAAAATCTCTTACAAAAATCTTACGTGAAAGAAGTTGTTTATCATAAAGACATGATTAAGCAAGTAAATGAGAATGCAAAAGTGGTGAGCTTATACATTTTAATTTTTAGCGGATTGCTTTTAGTTGTCGCCATCGCTTTAATTAGTAATACTATCCGATTATCTATTTACTCGCAACGTTTTCTTATCCGTACAATGTATTTAGTAGGGGCAACGCGAACATTCATTAGTAAACCTTTTATTTTTAAAGGTATCCGTCAAGGAGTAATAGCAGGTATTTTAGCTGGTGCTTTATTGGCAGGATTTTTAGTGGTGAGCACAAGTTACATTCCTGATTTATTACAATTGCAAGATGAAAACATGCTCGCCCTTTTATTTGGCGGGATTGTTTTATTAGGGATTTTTATTTCGAGCGTAAGCGCTTTATTCTCTGTTATGCGCTACTTAAGATTAAAGACCAGCGATTTATATTTCTAAATTCATGTTCAAGCCCTTCAGGCTTGTTCGGATTTTCGCATTTTGTTTTATTCATATTAGACCCCTTCGGGGTCGTGTTCAATATTTGTAATTATAAGTCCGAAGGACTTAAATATGAATAAAACAATAAATAATACATGATCTCAACCCCGAAGGGGTTGAATATGAAATTTACGACGCTCGTCTCGCTACAAACGAATTATTCCTTAATTCAGGTCGGTTGTATTGCATAGGTTGTTTTGTGCTGAGGTCAATTAATTCGCAACCTGCATTTTCTAAAATGGCTTGTCCGGCTGCAGTATCCCATTCCATAGTTGGTCCGTAACGAGGATATTCATTAGCTAATCCTTCAGCGACCCAACACATTTTAATACTGCTTCCGGTGTTTACGATATTTACCTCACCGTGTTTTAATTTTTGATTTTCAATGTAAGCGTAAATTTCTTTGCTGAGGTGAGAACGGCTAGCGACTAAAGTATAAACTTCAGGATACGATGATAAGGGTAATTTTTTCGCTAATGAAATGAACTTATCTAAAGTGAAGTTTTGTAAATCATTTAAAACGGGAATGAAATCATGACGGTTAATTTTAAACGAGCCAATTCCTTCAGCCGCAAAGTATAAATCTTTAAATACCGGAGAGTATATTACTCCTAAAATAGATTGATTGTTTTTTACCAATGCAATATTCACTGTAAACTCGCCATTGCGTTTTACAAATTCTTTAGTGCCATCTAAAGGGTCAACAATCCACAATTCATTGAGAAGTTTTCTTTTTTCAAAAACAAAATGTTCACCCTCCTCTGATAAAACAGGAATATTTGTATCCGCTAATAACTCAATAATTTTATCACTCGCGTTTTGATCCGCTTGTGTTAACGGGGTGTCATCTGATTTGTATTCAACCTCAAATGCTGTGTCGTAAATTTTCAGAATTTCTTTTCCTGCTTCAATAGATGCAAGAATGGCTTTTAAGAGTAAGCTATTTAAGGAATTTGCCAATGTTAAGCTTCTGATTTCTGATGGTCATCCTGTTTTTGTTGTATGACCGGTTTATTCTTCGTTCTCCACATCATAAATAATCCTATCAACACAAAAGGAATACTTAAAATTTGCCCCATGTTCAATAGCATGTCTGCCTCAAACGCTTCCTGATCTTCTTTTACAAATTCAACTAATATTCTTTGTGTAAAAAACAATACACACATTAAACCAAACATAAAGCCCGGCGAAAATCTATCGCGTTTGTTTTTCCATAACCAATACATCAACACAAATAAGAACAAACAGAAAATTGCTTCGTACAATTGCGCGGGATGTCTAGGTAAATTATCTACAGTGGTAAACACGAATGCCCAAGGCACATCCGTTGGTGTTCCAATAATTTCAGAGTTCATTAAATTTCCAAAACGAATTAACATCGATGCTAATGGAACTACCACAACAATTTTATCAAACAACCACAACCAACTCTCTTTTGTTTTACGGCAATACAACCACATTGCAATTAAAATACCAATAGCGCCTCCGTGACTGGCTAAACCGCCTTCGTAAACTTTTAAAATATCAAGAGGATGAGATAAATAATAAGCAGGGTCGTAAAAAAAACAATGCCCTAATCGAGCTCCTAAAATAGTGCCCACAATTACATAAAGTGTTAAAGTATCTAATTCTTTTTCCGTACGGCCTTCAGTACGGTAAATGCGATTCATAAAAAAATGACTCCCAATAAAAGCCAAAGCCCACATTAAACCATACCAACGTACAGGCCAATCAATACCCGGTATTGTGAAAATTTCGGGACTCGGATTCCAATTTATAAATAGAGAGAGCATGGTCAAAGGTACTAATAAAGGCTTGAGGATTAAAACTAATTCTTATTCTTTTCTTTCGTTTTCTTTTCTTCCATCGTTACCATAAACGAAACAGGATTTAATTTTTCAGGCACCCCTTCGCTAAATGCTTTGTTCCATACAATTAAATTCTTTTGTTTAGTATCATTTGCAAATACAAAATCCACTGTTGAATTACCTTTTTTATTAAAAGAAAGAATTCCGCCATCATTTTTCTGATTCTTGTATTCTTCGCCCGTGGTTGCTTTCATTGTTACTAATGAAGGGTCTAGTAACCCAACTTTATCACCCACGTAGGTAATGATGTATCTTACTCTTGTTTCCGGTCCGTCTTTAACCCAATCAACCAATTGTAATTTAAAATTACCAACGGTTAATTCGCTTTCGGGTGGTAAAATCGCGTTTGGGGCAACAGCAATATCTGATGAATTACAAATGTAAAAACCGCCAATTTTAAATACGGTTTCTTTTGTTTTTACATTCTCGCCTTTAATATCAATCACTTTCGATTCGTTTTGTTTTGGTGCAATAATCAACCACTTCTTTTTTGAAAAAGCTTCTCCTGTAGGAGTGGTGTAGCTGCATTCTTCAGGTTTAATTAAAAGAATTTTACCTGTATGATTTTCAATTTTTAAAGTCCCTGTAATTAAATTATCCTCTGCAATAACATCCACAAGAGAAACTTTGGCATTAGGTGTTTCAACGGTGTTGTCGCCAAAATAAACGGTTTTGTATTTTATCTTTTTTTGTGAAAAAGACGCTAAACTGGTTAATAGTAAAAAGACCGGTATAAATTGCTTTATTTTCATGGCGGTGGGTTTTGTCAAAAATAAGGTATAATTTTTATAAATAATGTGAAGGTTATAAGGTATTTTTGCTTTTAACAATGATTAATGCTGCCATATTTGCTTCAGGAGAGGGGACTAACGCCGAAAATATAATCAAGCATTTTACTAACGACCCCCGTATTAAGATAAAACTGGTAATTACTAACCGTGATGATGCAGGAGTTGTTGCCCGGGCCGAGAAGTACAAAAAAAATGTACAAATCATAGGCAAAGAAGCGCTCAATAATTATACAGATAAAATAATTGAGTTTTTGCAGACTGAAAAAATAGATTTAATAATATTGGCCGGCTTTTTATTAAAAATTCCTGAAGCTTTTGTAAAGGCATTTCCCAATAAAATCGTGAACATCCATCCTGCACTATTACCAAAATTTGGCGGAAAAGGTATGTACGGTATGAACGTTCATAAGGCAGTTATCGAAAATAAAGAAACAGAAAGTGGTATCAGTATTCATTTTGTGAATGAAGAATATGATAAAGGGGAATTAATTTTACAAGCGAAATGCAAAGTAGACACCAACGATACACCTGAAACTTTATCTCAAAAAATCCGCGAGCTAGAACACGAATATTTTCCAAAAGCAATCGAGAAATTACTTTAAATTATTAATTTAGTTATATGCAAAAATTCCTTTTTCTATTTCTTTTTATAAGTGCCTCTTTATTCTCACAACGCGGAACTTGTAAAGTCACTAAAACAAGTCCTGATGCTAAAACAAAAATCACCTTCAGGTTTGTGAGCCCAAGTGGAAAGCCCGCCACCAGTCATTTGGCGTTTAAGATGAATGGTGATACTATTATTCAGCCCAAAATCGATAAGAAAACAGGGCTTTATGTAATGACACTTCAACCCGGCACCTATAACTTTAATTTTTATGTTAAGTTTTGGTATGATGTGGATTCAAAACCTATTATCTTAAAACCAAAGACCAACACTTTTGTAGTGGTTAAGTTTGAAGCGAAGGAAATTGGCGGCGAGTCTGTAAAGTAATACTAATTATTCGCAAATTCCCCTTATATTTAAGGGTACATATATGGCAAAAAAGAAAAAACAACCCAAAAGATATTTATTCGAAGAAATTCTTGCATTCCTGCAACATAATTCCGGAAAGACTTTTAACTACAAACAAATTGGCAGTGCAATGGAACTGAACACTGAAGGCGAACGTCTTGAGTTAATGGAATCGTTACACACCCTTGTAGATAAAGGTTTAATTAAAGAAGTAGAAACCGGAAAATTTGAATTTAAAGAAACCAAAACGTATTTAACAGGAACCATTGATTTTACACAACAAGGAACCGCTTTTGTAACTGTTGTTGATGAAGCCGATGATATTTTTATCCCTTTCAAAAAAACAAGAGATGCCTTACAAGGTGATTTAGTTAAGATAAATTTACTTGGAAGACGGACAGGCAAACGCAAGGAAGCAGAAGTAGTAGAAGTAATTAAAAGAACTAAAACTGATTTTGTTGGGACAATAAAAATTTTACCAAAGTTTGCATTCGTTGTTCCGGATGGAAATAAAATACACGTCGATTTTTTTGTACGAAAAGATAGAATAGGCGATGCAGAAGACGGACAAAAAGTTTTAGTACGTTATAAAGAGTGGAAAGCAGGCGATCAAAATCCGACAGGTGAAATTGTGAGTGTATTTGGAAATCCGGGTGAACACAAAACCGAAATGAACGCTATTATGGCCGAGTACGGTTTACCTGAACATTTTCCTGATGAAATTGAAGCAGCAGCAAAAAAAATTCCCACTGAAATTACTGATAAAGAAATTGCTAATCGCAGAGATTTCCGTAAGATAACAACCATGACGATTGACCCTGCGGATGCAAAAGATTTTGATGACGCGCTCTCGTTACAAAAATTAGAGAATGGTTTATGGGAAGTTGGCGTTCATATTGCCGACGTTTCTCATTATATAAAACCCGGTTCAACACTAGATAAAGAAGCAGTTGAAAGAGCTACTTCAGTTTATTTAGTAGATCGTTGTATTCCGATGTTACCTGAAGTGTTAAGTAACTTTGCTTGTTCGTTACGACCAAAGGAGGAAAAATATTGTTTCAGCGCCGTTTTCCAATTAGATGATGATGCTAAAATTCATGATCAATGGTTTGGTAAAACAGTCATCTATAGCGACAAGCGTTTTGCTTATGAAGACGTACAAAAAATTATTGAAACAGAAGAAGGTGAATACAAGGATGATATTTTAGTACTGGATAAGTTAGCAAAAAAATTACGTGCCGAACGTTTACGTAAAGGGTCTATTGTATTTGATAAAGCGGAAGTAAAATTTCATTTAGATGAAGAAGGAAATCCTATTGGCGTGTTTTTTAAAACGCAACAAGATGCTCATAAACTAATTGAGGATTTTATGTTACTTGCCAATAGAAAAGTAGCAGAATTTTTAAGCACACCTGAAGGACAAAAAACACCGAATCCGAAAAATAAAAAGGATGCCCCCGTTTGTGTTTACCGTATTCACGATACGCCGAACGATGAGAAGATGACGGAGTTCAGTAATTTTGTAGCGCGTTTCGGTTATCAATTAAATGTTGGTGATAAAACAAAGACAGCGCAGTCGATTAATAAATTATTAGTTGATGTAAAAAATAAAAAGGAGCAAGGCATGATTGAATTGCTGGCGGTACGCAGTATGCCAAAAGCAATTTACACTACTAAAAATGCCGGTCACTATGGTTTAGGTTTCGATTTTTATACACACTTCACTTCTCCAATTCGTCGTTACCCCGATGTAATGGTTCATCGTTTGTTAGAAGCAAGATTAAACGGCACCAAATATTCAGATAGAGAAGAATTAGAATTATTGTGTAAACACTCTTCCGAAATGGAACGTGTAGCTGCTGAAGCAGAACGCGCTTCTATAAAATACAAGCAGGTAGAATATATGTCGGATAAAATCGGACAAATATTTAAAGGCACCATTAGTGGTGTTACGGAGTGGGGAATTTTTATAGAGATTACTGAAAACAAATGTGAAGGGTTAGTCCGCGCCCGCGAGATGAATGATGATGTTTATATGTTCGACGAAGAAAATTACCGTTATGTTGGCAGACATAAAGGAAAAATTTATGCTTTAGGAGATAGCGTATATGTGATTGTGAAGAAAGCGGATTTGTTGAAGAAACAATTGGATTTTGGTTTTATGGATTCTCTGGAATCAAATTCAAATGTGGAAGTTGCAAGTGAGAACAGACCAAGTGCAAGAAAGAAAAATAATCAACATGGCCATCACGATCAAAACAAAAATAATAATCAGCAAAGAGATCGCGGCAAAAAGAAAAAACGCAGAAGATAAATGTTAGAAACCTTAGAGCATATTGACAGGACCATTCTTCTTGCCATAAACGGCGCACATCATCCTGTATTAGATGTTTTTTTCTGGCACGCTTCAGCGGAATGGATTTTCATTCCCTTTTGGCTTTTAGTGATTTGGTACTTACATAAAAAAGGTGGTATTAAATTTTTGGGTACAGCTTTATTATGCGTTGCGTTTATTGTTTTGTTTTGCGACCAATCCACTAATATGGTTAAGCATTCTGTAAAGCGTTATCGCCCCACACACAATTTAGAAATTCAAGACCAAATACATATTGTAAATGGTTACAGAGGCGGACAGTATGGATTTTTCTCAGGGCATTCTTCAAACAATACGGGAGTAGCGGTATTTTTATTTTTAGTGTTAACTCAATTAAAATGCAGATACCGGTATTGGATTTTCTTTTTTCCACCAATAATAGAATATAGCCGGATGTATTTGGGTGTGCATTACCCCAGCGATATTTTCGTGGGCACGTTGGATGGCATTTTGTTCGGCATTATTTTTTATAAAGTATTTCAATACTTAATCAAAAAGTGGAATGTGCAAACAGCTTAAAATATTTTTTATTCTGCTTCTGAGCCTAGTTGAAGTATCGGCACAACTTCCTGAAACCGATTTATGGCTATTCAAATTAAAAACAGAAGACAAGAAAATAATTTTGGGCGAAGGAAAGAATATTTCGTCCCGCAAAGGTTACGACAACCAACCGTGTTTTACGCCTGACAATAAAAGTATTTTGTATGTAAGTATACGTGAAGATAATCAAGCTGATGTTTACCGTTATGATGTTGGTAAGGAGTTGTCTTTTCAACTTACTAAGACAAAAGAAAGTGAGTATTCTCCTAACTACACCCCCGATGGAAAAAGTATTTCATGTGTAGTTGTTGAAGCTGATTCAACGCAGCGTTTGTGGTTATATAATTTAGATGGTACTGTAAAAAAATGCTACAACGAAGGAATTGATTCTATTGGTTATTATTCTTGGTTAAGTAATGACACCTTGCTGTATTATAAATTAACTGAACCACATTCCTTACGGATGTATATTGAAACAGGAAAGGCCGACAAATGGATTTGTAATTCTCCGAGTCGTGCCTTTAAGAAATTAAAAGGAAATGATTTTATCTATGGAATTAAGGATTCGCTTCAAATCCAATATCGTGTTTATAATCCTGTAATTAGGAGAAGTGATGAATTCGGATTACACAAAAGCAAGAGTGAAGATTTTGTCTGGAACGAAACATTGGGTTTAATAAAATCAGAAGGCGCCCAGATATTACGATATGATGTTGCATCAAAAACATGGAATGTGTTATTCGATTTCTCCTCCTCGGGAATTAAAAAAATAACCCGTTTCGCTTTCGATTCTAAAAATAAAAATATTGTAATAGTAGATAATAACTAAATGACAATGGAAGTAACCATCGATAATATTTTGTATTCTGATGACAAAACATTATTGCAATTAGATGTTATTCATAAGTATTTAAGTACAGAAAGTTATTGGTCGAAAGACATACCTTTTGATATTGTGAAACGTGCTATGGAAGGAAGTGTTTGTTTTGCTGCTTATGATAAGGGAAAGCAAATTGCTTATGCGCGTGTGATAACCGATGGTGCCACCTTTGGATATTTAGCAGATGTATTTGTATTAGAGCCGTACAGGGGGAAAGGAATATCAAAAAACTTAATGAAATTCATAATGAACTATCCTTCTTTTAAAGGATTCAGACGATTTATGTTAGCCACAAAGGACGCGCATAGTTTGTACGAAAAATTTGGCTTCAAACAAATGGCAACGCCTGATAGATTTATGGAAATCAAACCTTTTGAAGAATACAATTCGAAGTGATAATTTTTACGATATACCTTTTAGTTTTAGCTGTTTTAATTTACAAAACAAATTTCTTCGGTATATTAAAGGATGATATCCTTAACAAAAAATTCTTTCTTACAGCTTTCTTAATTAAAATCTCAGCTCTGACAGCGTTTTATATTTTATACATGAAGTTGTATGGCAGTATTCAATACTCTGATACAGGAAATTTTTACCGCGATTCCCTTGCTATTCACAACATCGCACACTCTAATTTTGGAGAGTTTGTTAAGTTGATGTTGGGTTTACAAGAGGATGGAGCAGGTTCCTATATTTTCGAGAACTTTCTAAAGGAAACTACCACTTGGGATAAGGCCCCGGGAGAAATTTTGTATAATGATAACAGACTTATCCTCCGTCTGCACGCCCTCATTCATTTTATTTCTTTTGGAAATTATTTTGTTCATGCCTTGTTCAGTTGTTTTTTATCTTTCATTGGCATCAACTGGATTTACAAAACATTTAAGGAAGAATTTAAAAACAAGGAAATCTATTTTTTCTTAATCTGGGTATTATTTCCGGGCGTTTGGTTCTGGACTTCAGGCTTGTTTAAAGAAGGTCCCACTTTATTTTTAATGGGAATGCTTTTAATTTCAGCGAAACGTGTGATTAGTTATAGAAAACGAAGCGTCAAAAATTTGATCATGTTATTGTTGGCTACACATTTAAGTGTTTTGTTTAAACCACATTTAATGTTACCGATTTTAGTCGCCACATTTTTATTTTTCGCTATTAAAAACAGAACTGATAAACGGGTTGGTTTAAAGTACTGTTTGATTTTCTTACTTGTATTTTTAATTGGAAATTTCACTATGGAACTTTTGTTTAAGAAAGATGCCATAAAAATTTTATCTGAAAGGCAACGCGATTTTATGGATATGTCAGACGGCGGATTGTTTTTATTAGGAGAAGACAAATTCGCGCGCCTTCCTTATAATTTTTCTTTTGTCACATTAGATTCGTTACAAACTCCCGTAAGAGCAAAAATTAAAATGGGCGTTCCTTTTATTTATGGTGAATTAACGCATCAGCAGGATACATTGGTTTGCAACGGCAATACAGATACAACGAGTGTTTATCAGTTATTGTATGTTATTCCAAAAGCCAATTCAACATTAAAGCCACCGGTTTTAATTAAAGATTGGATTTCTTTTTTCAAGGCCCTGCCTTTTGCCGCTTACATTACAACACTGAAACCGTTTTTCTTTGATGTCAGAAACACTATGGATTTAATTACCTCTTTCGAAAACTTACTTATTTTACTTTCCTTACTTTGGTTTGTATATAATGGTGTAAAAAACGGCTTCAAAAACCCACATTATATCTACTTTTTAAGTATTGCAATTTTAGCGCTCATTCTTATTGGCGTTACCTCTCCAAACTTAGGGGCTATACAGAGGTACAGGACACTAATTATACCTTTTATATTGCTAACCGCCCTGTTAAGCAGTACTATAAAAGACCACCAAAAACTGGCTAATTTCTTTAAAAACTAAGCTTAATTCTAGGAATAAAATTTTATCTTTAAAGCTTATAGTTTTAAATGAGTTTCAAAGAATTATTCAGAAAAAAATCTGTTAGTGACATTCTTAATCAGGTTGCAAAACGTGAAGCAGAAGAGGGTCATCTTAGCCTCGGAAAACATTTGGGAGTTAGAGATCTTACTGCATTTGGTATTGCTGCCATTATTGGCGCCGGTATTTTTAGTACTATAGGTAAAGCCAGTGCAGATGGCGGACCAGCCGTTATTTTTCTTTTTATTTTTACTGCCATTGCCTGTGGCTTTGCAGCTTTTGCTTACGCTGAGTTTGCTTCAATGGTACCCGTTTCAGGTAGTGCCTATACTTATTCGTATGTAGCTTTTGGAGAATTAATGGCTTGGATTATTGGCTGGGCATTAATAATGGAATACGCCATAGGAAATATTACTGTTGCTATTTCTTGGAGTGATTATTTTACGGGATTACTCAGTAGTGGAGGAATTCAATTACCACAATGGATCCAAATGGATTATCTTACAGCATCAAAAGGTTTTGAAGACGCGAAAGCTTTAATGGATAGCGGAAAACAATTCATCAATCTCGATGCTAATTTACAAGATGCATTTACTGCTTGGACAACTTCACCTGTTATTGGATCATTTCATCTGGTTGCTGATTTACCTGCTTTAATGATTATCATATTTATTACCTGGTTAGTGTATCGCGGCATGAAAGAATCGCGTAACGCGAGTAATCTAATGGTAGTTATTAAACTTTGTATCATCTTATTAGTTATTGCTGTAGGTATTTTTTATGTGGATACAAATAACTGGAATCCCTTTGCTCCGAATGGAGTTAGTGGAATTTTAAAGGGCGTGTCCGCCGTATTCTTTGCATACATCGGTTTCGATGCGATTTCAACCACTGCAGAAGAATGTAAAAATCCACAGCGAGATTTACCTCGGGGTATGATGTGGGCTATTATTATCTGTACTGTACTTTATGTAATTATTGCATTAGTACTTACAGGAATGGTAAGTTATACTGAGTTGAATGTTGGTGATCCTTTAGCATTTGTGTTTGATAAATTAGATCTGAAATGGATGTCAGGTATAATTGCAGTAAGCGCAGTTGTCGCCATGGCCAGTGTGTTGTTGGTATTTCAAATGGGACAACCACGCATTTGGATGAGTATGAGTCGTGATGGTTTATTGCCAAAAAGATTTTCTAAAGTACATCCAAAATTCAGAACACCTTCTTTTGCCACAATTGTAACTGGTTTCGTTGTTGCGGTACCGGCTTTGTTTTTAAATCTTACTATGGTGACTGATTTATGCAGCATCGGAACTTTATTTGCTTTTGTATTAGTTTGCTGGGGCGTATTAGTTCTCCAGAATAAAAAAGATATTCCGCGCGGGAAATTTAAAACGCCTTATATCAACTCTAAATTTGTTTTTCCGGGATTAATTATACTGGCCTTAAGCTTAACTTTTGTATATAATAAAGAATCAGCAATAGCTTTTTTAACCAACGAAAAACAAATGAATGAAGCTTCTGTTATTGTAACTTCACTTGACGAATCGCAACGGAAATCTACAATAGAAACAGTTTTAGCTTCTGATAAGGCCGGATTTGAAACAGCAAATTCTGATTTAGAAACTTACATGAGTGGTTTAAGTTCAGAGAATTATTCTGCTTTAGTAAATTCACTCCCTTTAAGTGAAGATGTAAAATTTGAATCAGGATTTAATTTATTCAAACACAAAATACCAATGTGGATATTTATTATCATTACTTTCTTTTTATGCATTTGGGCATTCAGAAGTAATCTTTCTTTAATACCTCTTCTCGGATTAATATGTTGTTTGTATATGATGGCGGAGTTAGGTGTATCGAATTGGATTGGATTTGGGATTTGGTTGTTGATAGGTTTAGTCATCTACTTTACTTATAGCAGAAAACACAGTAAATTAAATAAAGCAGAACACATTTTATGATAGCCCTAGTTACAGGAGCCACTTCAGGCATAGGAAAAAGTACCGCCGAAATTTTCGCGAAGAATGGCTACACACTTATTATTACCGGTCGCCGTGAAGACCGACTTAAGGATATTCAAAAAAATATTGAAGCAACCTATAAAGTTAAAGTACATACTTTGTGTTTTGATATCCGTAAACTAAGCGAAGTGGAAAAAGCGATTAACGAATTACCTGCTGAATTAAAAAAGATTGACGTATTGGTAAACAACGCCGGTTTAGCAGCGGGATTATCTGCTATACAGGATGGAAATGTAGATCATTGGGAAAGAATGATTGACACTAACATTAAAGGTTTACTTTATGTCACCAAGTCAGTAAGCAAATTAATGATTGAAAATAAAAAAGGACATATCATTAACGTTGGTTCTATTGCGGGTAAAGAAGCTTACGCTAACGGAAATGTGTATTGCGGAACAAAACACGCTGTTGATGCTTTAAACAAAGGTATGCGAATTGATTTGTTGCCTCACAACATAAAAGTATCTGCTGTAAACCCTGGAATGGTGGAAACAGAATTTAGCATTGTACGTTTCGACGGTGATGAAGACCGCGCTAAAAAAGTATACGAAGGTTTACAACCGCTAACACCCGATGATGTTGCTGAAACAATTTATTGGATGGCATCGCGACCTGCACACGTAAATATTAATGATGTAATTATTATGCCTGCCGCACAGGCTAATTCAACTACGGTTAAAAGAAACACTTAAGCTCTATGTATAAATTCAAATTTATACTTTGTACTTTTTTATTTGTTCTGTTAAGCAGTTATAATCTCTTTGCGGATAATTCGCCTCTGTTTAAACCCGCACCATCACCAGGACAATCACGCATCATTCGTTCTCGTTTGACGTTGGGGCCAGTGATCGGATTTTATAAAATAAATAAAAATCACGCGTCAAATCCAACGCAAAAAATGTCGGGCTTAATTAGTTTTAGTGAAGAGATTCGTCTTACCTATAAGCACAATTCGTTTTTGTTGATTGGTGTTGATTATATGGTGCATGGTATAAATTTTAAATCCTATTATTTTAAACCGGATAGTATACAGCTTTACACCGGCGATATGAATTATAATTACTCATTGTACTTTCATGAATTTGCAATTCCCATTCAATTAAAATTATGTTTTAATCATGAGAATAATGCGCGCTTTACGCCTTATGTAATGATAGGCTATCACTTCCGTGTGATGATGGATGCTCAATTAAAAGTGAAACAAGATGGTGAACTGGTTCACAAAACGTATGAAGTGATTGAATTCAAAAATAAATTATTCAGCAAACGCAATAATCCATTTATGAGTTTCACATTAGGAATACAAAAGAATAATTTGAAAACGTACCGTAATTGTTTTTTTGCTGAACTGACTTATCGTTATGGATTCTCCCCATATTTATTGAAGGATACTTTCACGCCATCTTCCTTATACATCACAGGAAATCACTTGAATTTAGGGTTGGGAGTAAAATTCTAATTTCTTTTTGAAAACGTAATTTTCCTCTCCTCATAGGAGAGGACGGTTCGCTTGCGAATCGGGTGGGGTTATGGTGAGGTTAAGCGTCGTAATCAACAATAACTTTTTCAGTTAAAGGATGTGCTTGACAAGTTAAAACAAAACCTTCTGCAACCTCTGCATCTGTTAAGGCAAAATTAGCGTCCATTTTTACTTCACCTTCAATTATTTTAGCACGGCAAGTACAACATACTGCACCTTTGCAACTAAACGGAGCATCAACACCTGCATCAATAGCAGCATCTAAAATACTTGCTCCGTCGGTATTTAACTCCAGTTGAGTTTCAATACCATATTGTATAATGGTGATTTTACTTTTTACATTCTGTCCTTTACCTTCAGCTTTAGCAACAGCATCTGCTACAGCTGTAAAATATTCGATGTGAATTTTTTCTTTTGCAATTTTTAATCCTTCTAATGTGGTTTTTACATTTTCCATCATCGGGCCCGGACCGCAAATAAAATATTCGTCAGCAGTAACACCACCGTAATTCTCAATTAATGCAATTGCTTTATCGGTTGTAATTAATCCTTTATGTAAATCTGCTACTTGCGTTTTAGGATTATCATAAACGTTTACTAATTTAAAATGATCTTTATTGTCGGAAGCAATTTTTTCTAACTCAGTTTTAAAGATGGTAGAATCTTCATCGCGGTTAGCATAAATTAAAGTAACATTGCTTTGTTTCTCGATATGTAAAATACTTTTTAAAATGCTCATCATCGGCGTAATTCCGCTTCCGCCTGCAAACAACACGTAATTCTTCTTATTGCTGCCTGATAATACTGAATGAAAACTTCCCATTGGGGTCATCACTTCAATAACATCACCCACTTTTAATTTTTGATTAATGAATGTAGAAGCTCTTCCGTCTTTTACTTCTTTAATCGCAACACGTAATTCTTTTTCGGTATACGGACTGGTACAAATACTATACGAACGACGAAGTTCTTCGCCATTAATATTTAGTTTTAAAGTAATGTATTGTCCTTGTTTATATTGATAAGGAATTTGTAGCGTTGAAGGTACATCAAAAGCCACAGAAACTGCATCAGCGGTTTCGCGTTTAATGTCTTTAACTTTTAGGGAATTGAACTTAGCCATTAGAGTAAAAAATAAGGCTCAAAAATACAAATTTTAGGGGGATTCAGCAATAAATGCTAAAAATCATGAAAAGCCTTATTGGGCAAGGTTTTCGCGGCCCTTCGGCAAGCTCAGGATGACGGCAAATTATGGTAAATTCTCAATGGTTTTTATCGAGTCGACGTACTGTAGAAAAAGACGGTCTTTTTCAATCCGGATGTTCTTGATTAAAGTGTCGTTATAAGGGATGCAACGCTCCTCAAACGCTTTTGTGTTGTAGGAACAAAATTTATTGTCTTTATAAAAATAAAGAATGTTGTTACTCACTTGAAAAGCGGGCAGGTGTTTAAGACTTATTATTTTATTAAAAGTGCCATACATATCAAAAACGTAAACACCAATATCCGGACAATTTAAATACAAGTAACTATTGTGTTCAGTCATAAAATCCGGCTTCAATTCTGCTTGTAATAATTGTTTTAAGTTTCCGGTTTTTGCAATGGCTTGCGAATTCTGGCCGAAGCGAATTAATTCGTTGGTTTGTTTATTATAAATCCAGAAACCATTGCTAAACGATGTACAAACTAAATCGGTTTGTTCGTAACCTAAACTTTCTAAGGAAATGGCATCTCCGTTTTGTGAGAGCTGACTATCTAAAAAAATCAATTGCTGAAAATCTTTGTAATACAGTAAAATCTTTAAAGCGTTGGTGGCATCAATGGTGGTAATGTTACCGTAGCGTTTGTTGCTGTATTTTAATAATTGTTTTCCGGTGGCGTTGTACTTTATTAGTTCTTCACCGTTTATTAAGTAAATATTACTAAGATTATCGCTGGTAAATATATTGAAAGCGTGTTTTATAGTATAAAGTGTTTTACCGTCTTTAACAATAAAAGCTAAACTGCTAAGGCAGATTAAAACAATGAAACTATATTTTAAAATTCTTCTCACAGAACTGATTTACTAATACTATCTACAAATTCCCTGCCATTATTTAAGCGGGGCACTTTAAATTGTCCGCCTAAGCGGTTGTTTGATTTTAGCCAATTGTAAAAACTGCCTTTTGGCAATAATTTTACTATTGGTGATTTTAACACATAATCGTTATAACGTTTAGCTTCGTAATCGGAGTTTAATTGTTTTAAACATGAATCTAACTCCTTTACAAAAAACTCAAAATCATCCGGCTCTTTTTCAAATTCAATTAGCCATTCGTGTGAACCGCTGGTTTCGTTCATATAAACTGGTGCAACAGTATAATCTGAAACCATAGCATGTGTTTTTTCGCAGGCTTTAAAAATGGCTTGATCGGTATTATGAACCATTACTTCCTCTCCAAATACATTTATAAAATGTTTAGTGCGACCAGAAACAATAATGCGATACGGATTTGTATCTGTAAATTGAACGGTGTCACCAATCTGATAACGCCATAATCCCGCATTTGTTGTAATCACCATCGCATAATTTAGACCTGTTTTTACCTCTGATAAATTATAAACGCGAGGATCTTCTAAACCAATATCTTCAATAGGAATGAACTCATAAAAAATACCATAATCCAACATCAAGAGCATATCATTTCGACCTGGTACATCTTGAATTCCAAAAAATCCCTCGGAAGCACTGTACATCTGAATATAATTGATCTTATCGTTATTGAATAATTGCCGGAATTGTTCTTTATAGGGAGTAAAACTTACACCGCCATGAAAATACACTTCTAAGTTCGGCCAGACTTCATCAATAGTTTTTGCATTTTTTAGTTGAAGCACTTTTTTCAGTAACACCAACATCCAACTTGGTACGCCGGCAAGACTCGTTACATTTTCATTCATCATAGTCTCAGCCATTTTCTGCAACTTGCTTTCCCATTCGTCCATCAATGCAATATTTACATCCGGCGCTCTGAAAAACTCTGCCCACATAGGAAGATTTTGAATGATGATAGCACTTACATCGCCATGAAATGAATTATGATTACCAAATACATCTGTTTTAAAACTTCCGCCCAACGCTAAATTTTTTCCTGTAAATAATAGAGTCTCGGGATTATTTACGCAATGTAAAGTTACCATATCGCGTCCTGCATTATAATGACAACCATCTAAAGATTCAGCGCTAACGGGAATAAATTTACTTTTGTCTGTTGTACCACTACTTTTAGCGAACCATTTTATTTCGCCAGGCCATAATAAGTTTTGCGCGCCACGACGAGTCAGTTCTATCGAAGGTTTTAAACTTTCGTAATCCTGTAAAGGAATATTACGTTTAAATTGCTCGTAGTTTTTTATGGCGCTAAAGTGATGACGTTTTCCAAATTCTGTATCTTTTGCTTCCGATAATAATTTAAACATCCATTCTTCCTGAACATCATGCGGGTATTTCACAAAAAGCTCTATCTGATGCAGACGCTTTTTCATGAGCCATGATGCTATGGAATTTATAATTGGCATTTAAAATAATTAGTCAATTTGGCGATGGGTCAATTTGACAATGAAAAATTAATTTGTTTCATATTAAATATAGCAAATAATCGACAAATTGTCTAATTGACAAATTATTTAATAGCGGTCTTTCGGGACACAAAATATTTTTCAATTTCCACTAAACTCATTGCGTTGAAGCAATTGGCTTTATCCAACATGCCTTTTCTGGCAGAATAAACACCGTATTGCATATCATTATAACCTTCTTTTTGGTGAGCATCCGGATTAATAGAAATTTTCACACCTTTTTCTAAGCAATAAGGAATCCAGCTCCAGTCAATGTCCAGACGGTAGGGGTGAGCGTTTAATTCAATAATCACTCCATTAGCAGCACAAGCATCAATTATTTTTTTGTGATTGATGGGGTAACCTGCGCGGGACAACAATAATCTTCCTGTGGGATGTCCAAGTATTGTGGTGTAAGGATTTTCAATAGCTTTAATTAAACGTTCATTCGCTTTTTCTTCATTCATTTTTAAATTAGAGTGAGCGGAAGCCACGACAAAATCAAAAGTTTTAAGAATGTCTTCGGTGTAATCTAAACTACCGTCATTTAAGATATCGCTTTCAATACCTTTAAATATTTTGAAAGGCGCTAATTGTTTATTTAACTTTTCAATTTCCTGTTGCTGAATTAAAACTGTTTCGGGTTTTAAACCATCGGCGTAAAAAGCAGACTGAGAGTGATCGCAAATACCTAAATATTCGTAACCTAAACTTTTACAATGAACGGCCATTTCTTCCAGCGAATGCATCCCGTCACTATAGGTACTGTGGTTGTGCAAACTTCCTTTTAAATCTTTAAACTCAATAAGCTTTGGAATTTTATTGGACTCCGCTAAACTAATAATGTTTTGTGATTCGCGCAGTTCCGGTTCTACATATTGAAGGTTTAAAGATTCAAATATTTCTTCTTCCGATTGAGGCGCATCTATTTCCACTTCCAAAAAATCCTGAATAAAATCACCTGAGCCTGTAGTTAAAAATAATTCTTTATAAAAATTATCAGGTTCACATAAATAAATTAAAACCGGACAACCTGCATTTCCTGAAACAAATGTATTTTCAATTTCTTCGTCTTCGGTATATCCTGCATTCGTTAAACCGGTTTTTGCTCTTTCGAAATCATTTACCGAACAAAGTAATTCTATTTTGGTGATGATGTCATTTCTCCTGCGCAATTCTCCTGTAAAAGAAACTTCTTCGAAAACGCCTTTTACTTTTTTTAATCCGTTTAGTAAATTTAATCCTAACTTCTCGGCATTAGCATAATGTAATTTACCGGAATTGTTTTGTGCAAATTCAATATTTTGTTTAATGCTTTCCTGAGTCTTAGTTCCGAAACCTTTTAAATCAACTAAACGATTTTCGTTGCAGGCGTATAATAATTCTCCAACACTCTCTATATGCAGTTCCTGCCAAAGCTGACGAACTTTTTTTGGTCCCAGGCCTTTGATATTCATGATGTCGATAATGCCTTGGGGTGTTTTGCTTTTCAGTTCTTCTAATTCATCAGTAGTACCTTTTTCCAACATCTCCGAAATTTTTGCAGCGATACCTTTTCCAATACCTTCAATTTGTTCAATTTCGGCTTGTGATTTTCCTGCTAATTCAATTCGAGTTTTGGCTAATTTGTAGGCGCCATTAGCAACAGCTTTTACTTTAAAAGGATTTTCCTCATGCAGTTCCATGAGCTTAGCTGTGAGTTCAAGACTATCGGCAATTTCTTCTGTGGTCATTTTAACAAGTGCTGTGCTAAAATCAAATCTGTATCGTGAGTAATTTTTATATTCTCTGTGTTGCCTTCCACTAAAATAATTTTCTCGCCTGTTTTTTCTAACACGCTGGCATCATCGGTAAACAGGATACTATAATCTTGTTCAAATGCTTTTTTAATAGCGGTAGTATTAAAACATTGTGGAGTTTGAATAACTTTATAATTAGTACGGTTAACGGCTTTGTTACTATTGTTTTCAATTACGCGAATACTCTCGTTAACATCCACTACTGGAATTGCATTTCCTTTTTGTGCAGCAGTTTCAAAACAACGTTTAATAGTATCAACACTTACCATTGGTCGCGCTGCATCGTGAATACCTACAACCGAATAACTTTCTTCAATAAGTGCTAAACCGTTTTTAACGGAATCAAATCGTGTGTCACCGCCGATAGTTGTCGTAATATTTTTATTAGGGAAATATTTCTTTAGTAAATCATTTAAATGCTGTAAGTAATCTTTGTGTGCAACAATGCACATGTTGATTTCAGGATTGTAGTTTAGAAATTTTTCAATGGTATAAACAATAAGCGGTTTACCATTAACTTCAATAAACTGTTTTGGAATATTTCCTTTAATACGTTTACCGCTTCCGCCGGCAACAATAATTATATGTTCCTGATTTGGCATTTACCTTATAAAGTTAAGGATATAAAAATAAAAAACCCCGATCAAATTTGACCGGGGTTTTTAAAAATGATTTAAAACATTATTTCTTCTTCATCTTATCGGCAGGGATAAGGTAAGTAGTTGTTAAATCCATAAAGTTCATTGAGTTCTCAGGTAAATTACGAACGTTTAAATGCTCTAAACGGAAGTTCTCGTCATAATAAATAGCCATGAGAGGAGCGTCTTCAACTAATAATTTTTCTGCTTGAGATAACATCTCAAAACGTTTAGCGCCGTCCATTATAAAGCGCGCTGCCATATACAATGAATCGAAACGTGGATTAGTGTAACGCGTAAAGTTTGTATAAGATTTTTCCTGTAAAGTTGCAGGTACATTTTTACCGTAGAAATTAGCAAGGAATGTTTCAGGATCCGGATAATCAGCAGTCCAGCCATAACGGAAGAAATCGATTTTCGCGGTTTGTACGTTTTCGATATGTTCAGCGAAAGGCACAGTGTTAATTTCAAAATCAACATTGATATTTTCCTTTAACATTTTCTGAATTACTTCAGCTGTTAAAATATTACGGTCGCCACCACCACCATTAATTTCAAGAACTAATTTCGGGAAACCTTTTCCATCAGGATAACCTGCTTGTTTCATTAATTCTTTTGCTTTTGCAGGATCGTAGCTATAGCCACCAACTTCTTTATAATTGTAACCTGCTTTTTCGAAAGCCTCGTTATACGGAACGATACCGTAGTTTGCAGGATTAACTTCACCTTGTAAAGTGAAATCAGCAATTTTTTGACGGTCGATCGCATAGTTAAACGCCTGACGAACTTCTTTTTTAGAGAAGATAGGGCTTTTGGTGTTGAATCCGTAATAGTTAGTGTTTAAAGCAACAGAGTTTAAAATATTAAATTCTGATTTACGTTCTTTCGCGTGCTCTAAATCTCCCATTAATTCATGGAACATAGCAACCGGAATACGGTAAATCATATCTAAATTACCACGTTTAAATTCTAATACTTCAGATTGTTTTTCGCGGATGAACGTCCACTTAATACCATCTAAGTAAGGTAATTTATTTCCATGAACATCAACACCCCAATAGTTAGGATTTTTCTTCATGATAATAACTTCACCTTCTTTTACAGTTTCAATAGCGAAAGGACCGGTACCAACAGTTTTAGTACGCATATCAGTTCCGTATTTTGCAAATGCTTCTTGTGGATAAACATAAACACAAGGCATCGCTAAAATATTCATGAAGCTTGGATCAGAGTGATATAATTTAATTGAAAGAGTAGAGTCGTTAATTACTTTAACACCTGAACAACCAATTTTTTTCCCTGTTTTTGATGCTTCGAAAGATTCGTTTGCACCTGAAACGCGATCTTTGAAAGTGTAATCAAATAAGTTATTAGTTGGATCAGAAACACAAAGTTTATCCAAACAATATTTAAAATCATTTGCAGTTACAGCTCTTCCTTTTCCGTCAGGAAAACAAGGGTCGTCATGAAACACAACACCTTGACGTAAATGGAAAGTGTATTCCGTTTGATCTGCGCTGATATCCCAACGAGTAGCCAATGCAGGCATTAAACTTAAATCAGTTTGATTAAATTTTAATAACCCCTCATATACCTGAGCGCCTAAGTGAAAACTCACTTGATCGTTAATAGAAATTGGGAAAAGACTTTTAATGTTTTCCACTTCGTTCAGGCGGGCAACGCCACCTAAATAAATTCCACCTTTTGCTTCTGATCCGCCATGATCTTTATTATCACCACCACCACAAGAGCTAAAAAGCCCTAAAGCCAAAATTGGAATTATTACTGCGCCAAAATATTTATTCATAGAGCTAAAAATAAGTCTGTTATACCCCACAAAATTAATCTTTTAAGTAAAAAAAACTAATTTTTTTAGTAATAATTTAATATTTCCCCCATTTAGGGGCAAGCCCTCTTTAAAAGTCAATTTCGAGCATAACGGGACAGTGGTCGCTATGCATTGCTTCGGGCAGAATTACCGAGCGTTTGAGTTGGTTTTCAAGGTTTTTCGTAACCATGTTATAATCAATGCGCCATCCCAAATTTTTCCCCCTCGATCCGGCACGATAGCTCCACCAACTATACTGATGCGGCTCTTTATTGAAATGTCGGAATGTATCCACGAATCCTGATTGTATAAACTGCTCCATCCATTCCCTCTCTTCTGGTAAAAAGCCTGAGGTTTTGGCATTAGAAATGGGATTATGAATATCAATGGCTTTATGGCAAATATTGTAATCACCAGACACAATAAGTTTTGGCCGTTTTTTTTCTAAATCTTTAATATAGTTTTGAAAATCACTTAACCACTTCATCTTGAAGGCTTGTCGCTCCTCACCACTACTTCCGCTAGGGTGATAAACACTAATAACTGAAGTATCTCCGTAATCGGCTCTAATAAAACGACCTTCAAAATCATATTCAGGAATCCCACAACCGTATTCTACTTTATTAGGTTTTTGCTTCGAAAAAATGGCAACACCGCTATATCCCTTTTTTTGAGCAGGATGCCAATAGTGGTGATAACCCAACTCCTCAAATTCAAATACACCTACTTGTTCGGGTGATGCTTTAATCTCTTGAACACATAAAATATCAGGGTCCGCAGCACGCATCCAGTCAATTAATCCCTTGCCCATGGCAGCACGTATTCCGTTAACGTTGTATGTAATAATGCGAGGCATAATCCGGTAATTTGGCTCTAAAGTATCAATTTAATATGGGCTCACAAACACAATTTATAAAGACTTTTTTCCGTTTTACATTAGAATACTCTCTGCTGTGTTAACAGGGATTTTATATCTTTAAAAACCTATATTTTTTTGTGAAAACTAAACAACGACTGCTTCTTATTGTTTTCTGTTTTATAACAGGAGCGGCGTTTTCGCAATTAAACCAATCTCAAAAAACAAAGTTATTTATTACTTCAAACGACACCATTTATCTTGATTCGTTGAGTTTAGTACCCGGAAGTATAAATGTAAATGATAGCACAGTTAAATATAAAGTTGATTACAGGCGCCATGCTATTATTTTTGAAAAAGGAAGTCCGCGACCAGATGGATTAGTGATAAGTTATAAAACACTCCCTTATAATTTAGAGAAAAATTATTTTCATAAAGATCCTGCGATGATTACAAAAGATTTATCGCGACCAAGCAATCCGTTTTCTATTTCTTTTAACGAATCGCCAAATTCAAATAGTTTATTTATGAACGATGGTTTGAATAAAAACGGAAGTATTAGCAGGGGAATTACGTTTGGAAATAATCAGGATGTGGTTGTGAACTCAAACTTAAATTTACAAGTGAGTGGCAAATTAACTCCCGAAATTGATATGGTAATGGCCGCTACCGACAATAATATTCCATTTCAGGCGGATGGAACTACAGCGCAATTGCAGGAGTTTGATAAAGTATTTATTCAACTTTCTAATTACAATACAAAATTAATTGTGGGTGATTATCAGTTGTCGCGCCCTTCCAATTCATATTTCATGAATTTTTATAAACGTGCACAAGGGGCTTATATTTCTAATACGTATAAAGACAGTGCCGGAAAAAAAGCTATCACCTTTAAAACACAAGTAGCAGGTGCAGTTTCTAAAGGGAAATTTGCAAGGAATATAATTATTGGTACAGAAAATAATCAAGGTCCTTATCGTTTAACCGGGGCAAATAACGAACCATTTATTATTGTTTTATCAGGAACAGAAAAAATTTATTTGGATGGAAGATTATTGCAACGCGGACAAGAAAACGATTATATAATTGATTATAACACGGCTGAATTAACATTTACAGCCAAGCAAATTATTACAAAAGACAAACGTATTACGGCGGAGTTTCAATACGCAGAAAGAAATTATGGAAGGTCTTTAGCTTTTTTTGGTGAAGAAGTGGAGATTGGCAGATTGAAAATTTTTGGAAATGTTTTTAGTGAGCAGGATAATAAAAACCGTTCGCTTCAACAAGTTTTAACGCAAGACCAAAAGAAAGTGATGTTTGATATTGGTGATACTTTAAGTAAAGCTGTTTATTCGGGAGCAGAGTTAGCTTCGTTTAATGATTCGGAAGTTTTTTATTGGAAGAAAGATACAACGGTAAGTTCTGTTTTGTACCCTGGTATTTTTGTTTATTCAACAAATCCTGATAGTGCAAAATACCGTGTTCGTTTTTCAATTGTTGGTGCGCTAAAAGGAAATTACATTCAGGTAACATCAACTGCCAATGGTAAAGTTTATAAATGGGTAGCGCCAATTGCCGGTGTGCCGCAAGGAAATTACGAACCGCTAATCCCTCTAGTTACACCAAAGCAACATCAAATGGCAACAGGCGGTTTCGAGTACACTTTTAACGCAAATCATAATTTGGTTATGGAAGGTGTGTTTACTAAAAATGATATTAATACGTTTAGTCCTCACGATAGTTATAACGACCAAGGTTACGGGTACAAATTCAAAAGTTTAAATAAAAGCTATTTGCAAAAAGACACGAATGATAAAGTGCCTGTAAAAATGGTATATAATTTGAATTACGAATATCTGCAACAAAATTTTACGCAAGTGGAGCGGTTTCGTTCAATTGAATTTCAACGTGATTGGAACCGGCCTTATGTGGATGCAATTAATGCCGATCAGCATATAGCTTTTGCTGAAGTAGGAGTAGAAAAAGCAAACCGGTACCGTTTGATGTATGGTTTCAATACTTTTCAGGAAGGAAGTTTTTTTGCGGGCTACAAACAACAGTTAAAAGCACTCTATACAAAAGGAAAATTTGTTTCTGATTATAGTGGATCATATTTAACCACAAATAATAATCCAATTAACACAGAGTTTTACCGCCACAAAAGTTTAATATCGCAAGGACTTGGCAAGGTACGATTAACCTTAAGTGATGAATTTGAGAATAATATTTTCAAATCATCGCTTACTAATACTATCATGCCAAGAACGTATCAATTCTGGGATTGGGAAGCGAGCATTTCAAATACGGATTCTGCAAAAAATAAAATAAAATTATTTTACCGCGAACGCAGAGATAAGCAAGCTTATGGTAAAGAAATAAAAGACAGTACATACGCTCAAAACATTGGTATGCAATTAGGCATTTACAGCCTGCGAAACCATCCCATCACTTTTTATTTTACTTATCGCGAATTGCATTTAAAAAATATTGTTGGCACTTCTTTAAAACCGGATAATACTTTATTGAGTCGTTTGGAGTATAGTCCGCGTTTAATAAAAGGATTTATTTCAGCTACCTTATTTTACGAAACAGGTTATGGTCTCGAAAACAAAAAAGAGTTTTATTATATAGAAGTGGCACCGGGGCAGGGGCAATATGCTTGGAATGATTATAACGGAAACGCCATTAAGGAATTAAATGAATTTGAAATTGCGCAATATAGCGATCAGGCAAAATACATAAGAGTATACACACCAACCAACCAATATGTAAAAGTGTTACAAAATCAATTGAGTTTTTCGTTTAACCTACGACCAAGTGTATTTTTAAAAGAGACGAGTGGTGGTTTTACAAAATTTATTTCGCGTTTTGCCACTCAATCTGTTTATCGGGTTGACAATAAAACTTACGACAATGGACAGTTTTTTAATTATGATTTCTTCTCGAGTAGTGTAAGTGACACCTCGCTTTTATCAACCAATTATGCTTTGCGTCAGAGTTTATTTTTTAACCAGTCGGCCACCTTTTTTGGTATGGATTATACTTTCTTGAATAACAAAAACAAGCAATTATTATTAAATGGTTTCGATTCGCGTGATAATTTCTCGCATGAAGTGAGAATCCGTTTAAACTTTTTAAAAGCCTGGAGTTTTTTAAGTAATAATTCGGGTGGATTTAAAACATATGCCTCTCAGTTTTTTGTCACGCGTAATTATAAAATTGAATTTTATGATATGGAGGAGAAATTGAGTTTCCAGCCTAATACTGCTTTTAGGTTAAGTGCTATTTTTAAGTATACGCAAAAGCAAAATTTAGGTGAGGGTGGTTTTCAAAAAGCTTTAATTAACGATTATGCAATAGAAATGCGTTACAATCAATCGGAAAAAGGCAGCTTTAATTTACGTGCCGATTTTTTAACTATTACTTATAATGATGTAGAAAATTCTCCGGTAGCTTACGAAATGTTAAACGCTTTAAAGCCGGGATATAATTATACCTGGGTTATCAGTTACCAACGGAATTTAACCGGAAACATTCAGGTAAGTTTAAATTACGACGGTAGAAAATCGCCTAATTCAAAAATTGTACATATTGGTGGGGCACAGGTAAGAGCGTTTTTCTAATTCATTTTGGTGGCCCTGTATTCGATAACCTTTTCTTTATTTTTGGCAAAACCTCTTTCGGTAACTTCTATAACCGAATCGCCAAGAATTTTGTATTGCATAATGGAAGGGAAGTCGCGAAAGGGATTTTCGAAAACATAAACATTATTTTCGCCTTTGGTTAAAGTAAATTCGGTTTCTTTGTTTTCGTTCTGATTTTTTACATCGTAAAACAGAGTTGTTTTTTCTTTTTCGTGTATTAGTCGCATTTTCATACTAAAAACCGTATCAATGCAATCACGGGTTAAGGCATACCCTATTCCGGTATAGTTGTTCTTGTCAACTTTAATCCATTCTTCGTAATAAAATCCGGCCTCATCATTCATTACAATATATTTACCCTCAATCCACTTAAAAGAATTAGCAGTTGAATCTTTATCGATGTTTTTAATGGCATTCGGCTCGCCACCACCACAAGAACTCAAGATAGCCGTTAAAGTTATTATTAATATGTTTAGGGGAAACTTCACAATTACAACAAATATAGCGCAAAATATAATTGATTGTACGTAAATTAGCAGTATTGAAAAATGCCTTCGTCATATTTTTAACTTTTTGCTTTTCGTACTGTTTAGCTCAGAAAGACACTCTGCCTTATAATCGCAAGCAGGAAATTATATATGACGGCAAGCGGTATCGTAAATATAATAGTTACCTAACCTTTGGGGCAGGTAAGGCGTACTCTGATATCAGGAAGGATATACAAAGCGCATTGAATGTTGATTTTCAATTTCACTTACAAAAAGAGTATTTTCAGATGGGTTTTTTTATGAGTGGCGACGAATTTTTGCGTAACACAAATATTCAAGGGCACTTTTGTTATGGTTATCGCTACGAGAAAAATTTATTTAATCTGGCTGGTTTTGTGGGGCCTTCTTATTCTTATTTCGTAGTAGGTTCAACAGATACATCCGGTTTATTTAAAGTCACTTCTAATACCGCATTAGGCGGTTATATTTGTTTGCAGGCTGTATATAAAGTAAAATATGATGTGGGTTTAGGAATTGAATTGTTTGCTGACATCACAGCGCTTCAAAGAATGGCCGGTGCCCGCATCATCTGTTATTTTTCGGGAGCATACAGAGGCGAAAAAAGAGGATACAAGCCTAAGAAAAAATAGCAGGGTATCTAACTCAAATGACAAACGTTGATTTTATAGTTGTTGGACAGGGCCTTGCGGGTAGTGTTTTATCGATAAAACTTATTGAGGCAGGTTATACTGTAATCCTAATTGATAAACCTGAATTATCATCTTGCTCAAAAATTGCAGCCGGTATTTGGAACCCGATTGTTTTTAAAAGATTAACTAAAAGTTGGATGATTGACGACTTGTTGCCTGAGCTTTTAGCGTTTTACAAGCAAGCAGAACTGAAATTTAAAACCCCACTAATTATCGAACGCCATATTGTAAAATTGTTTTCAGAACAACAAGAAGCTGATTTGTGGAAGAAAAAAGCTAATGGGGAATTGGAAAATTATCTTGATAAAACTATTTATCATGACAATGATTTTAACGGAATAAAAATTTCAGCGTTTGGCTATTCTAAAGTTTTAAAATCGGGCAACCTTGATGTAAAAACATTTTTAGAAGCGACTCAATTATTTTTAATGGAGAAACAAAGTATGTTGGTTGAAGAATTCAATCATCAAGATTTAAGTATTGGCGAAACTATTTCTTACAAAAACATAAACGCTAATAATATTGTTTTTGCTGAAGGATACTTAATAAAAAACAACCCATACTTTAATTACGTTCCGTTTAAACCTGCAAAAGGTGAAGTGCTAACAATTAAAACCAAGAACGTCAATATTGGAACAAATATCATTAACAAGAATGCATTTTTGATGCAGTTAGAAAGTGATACCTATAAGTTAGGCGCTACATATAATTGGGATGATTTAAACGAAAATCAGTCTCAATCGGCAACTCAGGAATTACAGGATAAGTTCAAAAAAATATCGGAGGTGGATTATGCCATACTAAAACATGAGGCCGGTGTAAGACCATCGGTTATCGATCGTCGACCTGTTATGGGGCAGCATCCTAAACATAAAAACGTTTTTCTATTTAACGGACTTGGTACTAAAGGGGTTATGTTGGCTCCGTATTTTGCTCAACGGTTGGTTAATTATTTTAAATCAAACGAGCCACTATTAGAAGAAGTTAATGTATCGCGCTTTAATAAGTTTTTTGTAAATTAACCATTTAATAAAGTGACTGAGTCGAAAAATAAAATGCGTTTAATTGGCAGGAGGGAATTTGTAGATTTCCCTGCACTGAATTTATTTTCTATAGAAGCGAAGATAGATACCGGCGCATATACATCTTCCATTCATTGTACAGATATAGAAATTAGAACTAGGAATAACGAACCTGTATTGTGTTTTAAAGTATTTGATAGTTCACATCCTGAGTTTTCGAAATACATTCATGAATTCACTGAATTTGATAAAAAGAAAATAAAAAACTCTTTTGGTGAAATAGAAGAGCGCTATATTATTAAAACTAGTATTAAGCTCGGAAAAAAAACAATCCACACTACACTTTCACTTAGCGATCGCGAAAGCATGCGCTATCCGGTTTTAATTGGCCGCCGTTTGTTAAAAGGTAAATTTATTGTTGATGTAAATAAAATACACACCGGGGGATTAAGAATTGATAAAACAATTAATGATTATATTTAGCTCATAATTATACTATGAAAATAGCACTTTTATCACGCAACCGTAATTTGTATTCAACCAGACGTCTTATAGAGGCAGGTGAACAACGCGGACACGAAATGTTATTACTCGATCACATGAAATGTGTATTGGTAATTGAACAAGGTCGTCCGCATATTTATTTTAACGGTAAAGAAGTGATGGGTGTTAACGCCGTTATACCACGTATTGGCGCATCAGCTACTTTTTATGGTTCAGCCGTAGTTCGTCAGTTTGAGATGATGAAAATATTTACTGCCGTTGAATCACAAGCCTTAGTTCGCTCTCGGGATAAACTCCGTAGCTTACAAATTTTAGCACGTGCGGGTTTAGGAATTCCAAAAACAGCTTTTGCTTCATCACCAAAAGATAAAGATATTGATAGCGTTATTGAAGCCATTGGCGGCGCGCCTTGTGTTGTGAAGTTATTAGAAGGTACCCAAGGCATTGGCGTAATTTTAGCTGAGAATCAGAAAGCAGCTAAATCTGTAATAGAGGCATTTTTGAAATTAGATGCTAGTATTTTAGTGCAGGAATTTATTAAAGAATCCCGTGGTGCTGATATCCGAGTGTTTGTTGTAGACGGACAAATTGTAGGCGCAATGAAACGTCAGGCAAAGGAAGGAGAGTTCAGAAGTAATTTACATAGAGGAGGAAGTGCATCTGTAATAAATTTAAGCTCAGAAGAAAGAGCCACAGCAATTAAGGCTGCAAAAAAATTAGGATTAGCGATAGCAGGTGTGGATTTATTGCAAAGTGATAGAGGTCCTTTAGTAATGGAGGTAAATTCATCTCCCGGATTAGAAGGTATTGAAGGCGCCACCGGTGTAGATATTGCCGGAAAAATTATTGAGTATGTTGAACGTAATGAATTTAATAAGCCGGGCGAATAATTTTTATGAGTACAATTACAATTAACGGTCAGGATATTTCCCCGGGAGAAAACAAAACTGTTATTCTGAATTCTTATGAATTGCATACAAAGTCATCTATTAAAATTCCTGTTCATGTAATTCGTTCAAAAAAACCCGGACCAACAATTTTATTTAGCGCAGGGTTACATGGCGAGGAAACAAACGGTATTGAAATTATTAGAAAATTAGTCGGGCGTGATGAAGTAAAGAATTTGAAATGTGGAACTATCATTGCTATTCCCGTAATAAATATTGTTTCGTTTTTGTATTCAACGCGAGATTTACCTGATGGTCGCGATTTAAATCGTTGTTTTCCGGGAACAAAAAATGGTTCGTTAGGAAGCAGAATTGCTTACGATTTAATGAAACATATTATTCCATTAATTGATTTTGGAATTGATTTCCATACCGGCGGCGCAAAAATCAATAATTTCCCTCAGATTCGTTGTGTGTTTGATTTCCCTGAGAATTTAGCAATCGCCAAGAAATTTTCAGCACCATTAATTATTGATAGTAAATACCGCGATGGCACTTTAAGAAAAGAAGCATCGAAAAAAAATAAACCGATTTTGGTTTTTGAAGGTGGCGAAAGCATGCGTTTCGATTATTTGTCTATTAACGAAGGCTTAAGCGGTTGTTTGCGATTGATGAAAGCGTATAAAATGTTGGATTTAGATATTCCTAACAACGCCCCTGTAAAATTAAAAAATGATACTTGGATTAGAGCAGGAGCAAGTGGTTTGTTTCACATGAACGCAAATAATGGCGCACATGTTCGCAAAGATGATTTGTTAGGTGTTATTTGTAATCCTTTTGGAGAAGTAGAACATAAAGTATTAGCGCATGTTTCAGGATATATTGTAGGCATTAATAATCAACCGGTAGTGAATGAAGGCGATGCCCTTATTCATATTGGAATGGAAGATTGAGCAATTAGTCAATTGGGCAATTCGACAATGAGTCAATTGTTTTTTTTGGTTAAACAGATTCAATCCAATGTTTAGAATCTTTCCAAAAAATTAATTTAATTACTGTAGTGTAAGTTTGAAGAAGTTTCATTGCCAAATCGTCAAATTGCCGAATTGTCACATTGTTCTAGTTAAATTATTTCTTTTCTTGACATAACTCCACCAAAACACCATTTGTACTTTTTGGATGTAGAAAGCAGATTAGTTTATTATCAGCGCCATCTTTCGGTTGTTGATTTATTAATTCGAAACCTTCTTTTTTTAAGCGTTCCATTTCAGAAATGATATCATCAACGGCATACGCAATATGATGAATGCCTTCACCTTTTTTCTCAATAAATTTTGCGATTGAGCTATCGTTTGTTGTGGAAGCCACTAATTCAATCTTAGTTTCACCTAACATAAAAAAACTGGTGCTTACGCCTTCGCTTTCTACTTTCTCAATTTTATAATGTTCGCTC
This sequence comes from Bacteroidia bacterium, assembly GCA_018000995.1. Classification (GTDB taxonomy): domain Bacteria; phylum Bacteroidota; class Bacteroidia; order B-17B0; family Aurantibacillaceae; genus JAHEYG01. Next base: position 45,456 of record JAGNIU010000013.1, on the reverse strand, counting down.
CCAAATAGCTTTTTAAATAGGGCATTCGAATTGTCTAAATTCTTTACCGCTATGCCAATATGTTCTATTTTTTTGATCATGGAATTAGTGTTAAATAAGACAAAAATAGCTCATTTCCAGCAATTTGCAATATCCTTTTAATTTATTAACTTTGTAGTCTAAATTTAAAGCAATGACAAGTTTGTTCACATTGATTTTTGGAATGGGTCCTTCGGAGATTATCATCATCCTAATCATCGTATTATTATTATTTGGCGGTAAAAAAATACCTGAATTAATGAAAGGCTTAGGCCGTGGTATTAAAGATTTTAAAGACGCTTCAAAAGGTGTTGATTCAACTGAATCAGACAAAAAATAATTTTTAATTTATCTTTAAAGCGTCATTCTGAAAAAGAGTGGCGCTTTATTATTTAAAAATGTACACATTTACTTCCATAAAAAATTTGCAAGCCGATTTACTTTCGGGGAAAACCAATTGCGTTTCTATTTTAAACGAAACTTTAAAGACTATTTCAGAAAAGAAAAACCTGAATGTTTTTTTAGAAGTATTTGAAAAAAGTGCTTTAGAACAAGCTCAAAAAATTGACGAAAAAATTAAGAGCAAAACTGCAGGTAAATTAGCTGGTGTTATTGTTGCTTTAAAAGATAATATCTGTTACAAAGGACATAAAGTTTCGGCTTCATCAAAAATACTTGAAGGATTTGAATCACTATTCTCTGCAACAGTTGTAGAAAAATTATTAGCGCAGGATGCAATAATTATTGGCAGAACAAATTGCGATGAGTTCGCGATGGGAAGCAGTAATGAAAATTCTGCTTACGGAAAAGTATTAAATCCTTTAAACGAAAAGTTTGTTCCAGGCGGTTCATCGGGCGGAGCAGCAGCTTCGGTTGCAGCAAATTTTTGTCACGTAGCTTTAGGTTCTGATACAGGTGGTTCTATTCGTCAGCCCGCTTCGTTTTGTGGTGTTGTTGGATTTAAACCGACTTACGGAAGAGTTTCTCGTTGGGGATTAATCGCCTACGCTTCTTCATTCGATCAAATTGGTCCAATTACAAAGACAGTTGAAGATGCTGCTTTAGTAATGGAAGTAATTGCAGGTGCCGATGAATTTGATAGTACCGCTTCACAAAAACCTGTTCCTTCTTATACAACATCAGAAAACAATAGTTCGACAAGCTCACCAACCAAATATAAAATTGCTTACTTAAAAGATTGTATCGAAGCCAATGGTTTAGATCCTGAAGTGAAACAATCTGTTTTAAATAAATTAGAAGAATTTAAAAAGCAAGGTCATACTGTTAAAGCGGTTGATTTTCCTTACTTAGATTTTTTAGTGCCTGTATATTATGTTTTAACCACGGCTGAAGCTTCATCAAATCTTTCGCGTTTCGATGGTGTGCATTATGGTTTCCGCACAGCTAAAGCAACAGATTTAGAAAGCACATATAAAAAATCACGCAGCGAAGGTTTTGGTAAAGAAGTAAAACGCCGTATCATGCTTGGCACTTTTGTATTGAGCGCTGGCTATTACGATGCGTATTATGCAAAAGGACAAAAAGTAAGAAAACTATTACAACAAAAAACATTCGATATTTTAAAGGAATACGATTTTATTGTGACGCCTTCAACTCCGGGAACTGCATTTGAGTTTGGAAAAAATAGTGCTGACCCTATTAAAATGTATTTAGAAGACATTTTTACAGTACAAGCTAACATCGCAGGTGTTCCTGCAATTTCTGTTCCATGTGGTAAACACAGCAATGGTTTACCAATGGGGATTCAACTAATGGCTAATTATTTCGAAGAAGGAAAGTTGTTTGATATAGCTTCGAAAATTTAATCTTATTGATTTCTTTCTCCGGTTTTCGGACCGTCCAATTCTAAATTTATTTTTCCGCCGGCTATTGGCTCTTGTTTAGATTCTTTAAAAGTTTCGCCCCAAATTAATTTAAGCGGACCTTTCTGCATATCGCCTCCCTCTTTCATTTCGCGGAACTCAATTAAAAAACTTTCTCCTTTACCTTTTTCTAATAAGCAACTTTTAAATTTATCTGCATTAGCGTTTTCTTGTCCTTTAGGCATTACAGCAATACATTTTCCGGGAGATAAAATCCCAACGCCATCGCCTTCGTAAACGCATTCGCATCGTATAACAGATTTATCAGTTTTTAAATCAACTTTTTTAATCTTGTACTTAAATTTGCCGGCAATGAATTCGGTGTTTGAGCTTGGTAAACTTAAATCTTCAACTTTTATGGGCTCGCTACTTGCTGAAACTTTATACATTTGTTTTAATTCGATAGTATATTTTTCTTCCTGAAAACCTTTGCCTTTAACGCTAAGTACTTTCCAGTTTTCTTCGTTTGGTAAAATGAGAATTTGTTTTTCCTTACACGCAACTTCCTGCGTTCCTATTTTAAAAACAATATCACTTGGTTTAAAAATAAGGTAATCGTTAGTTTTATTAAATATGCGGATTTTAAATTTCGATAGGCCGTCTTCGTTAATAGCATCTTCAATGTAAATTTTATAATCATCCGTACTAAAGGATGTGTTCTTATAACAAAACACGTATTTAGGGTCGATGCCTTTTTTAGATTGTTGAGCTTGAATTCCAAAAGAAATAACCAGCAAATATGCTAAAAAGTACTTTTTCATAAATACGTGAATTTATATGCAAATTACTAAAATAGGGCCAATAAACGTCCTGAAAAAAAGTGAATTTTTCTAAAAAATCAAATAGATTTAAATCAAAAGATTGGGCATAAAAAAACCCCGGTTTTAGCCGGGGTTTTAAGATTAAAAATAGACGATTATTTTACTTTAGCAGCTTTACCTAATTTTTTACCTAAATCTTTACCGCATTTTGCGTAACACTCACCAATACGAGCTGAAACGTCAAAATCATATCCGGCGAACTGAGAGCCCGGAATGTTATACATCATACCCTTTGATTTAACTACAGAAGGATTTGCAGTTTCAACAATTAAAATCTCAAAATCGCAAGATGCTGGCATTTTAGAAATACCAATATTCCAACCCGGCTCCATTCTTAATGTGTGAATGATTAATGTGTATTTTGCGTTTGACTTATTTCTGTCGCCGGCAAGATCACCTGATACTTTATTAAATAACTCTTCAAATTTAGGGGCATAAACACCTAATTTATTTTCTTCCCAAGATTTAGCCCATTTGTCGCCTTTTCCAGGTTCTTTCTTGTTGTAATCATCAGATTTTTCTTTGATATAATCGGCCTCAGCTTTTTTCTTACCGGCGGTCATGTTATCATAAGTGAATTTTACTAGTATTTCTTTTTCACCTTTTAAGTAAGAAAGGTCTTTTCCTTCGCTCCATTTTTGAGCGCTAACAGTACCCGATAATAGAACGGCTGCTGCAATAATTAAACTTTTAATATTTTTCATAGTATTTATAGGTTTTAGCAAATATATAAATTTAATTGAAATTCAAAACAATCTGGGTAATAAATTTGGATACCCTTAGCCCTTTGTTTCCAACTTGTTTTCAACTGGAGCTGCATACATTTTGACTAAAATATTTTTAAGCACATCGGGCTCTCCGCTTAGAGCAGCAGTTTTTTCATTCACATAATTTATAAAGCTTTCTTTTTCTGCCACAGAATAATTATTTGCAAACACATTTGTATTATGGTTTAAATCGTAAGCAATGTAATTCACTGCATTCAATTTATAATCCTTATGAATCCGATTATCAATCAAAGCAGCCAATTGTTTTATTTTGTCGTTATCGTTTGTGAATTTATTAATCTCAATTAATTCTTCCTTAATTGGTTTTCCAAAAGTTAAATGAATCTTGCCTTTGGGCTGTTTAATACCGGTAACAATACTATTTAAATCTTCCCCCGGCGCTTTAATGTATTTACTGTGAAGAGAAGATAAATACAATTCCTGTACTTTTAAAAAATCGCAAGGTTCGTATTCGTAACTGATACTAAGCGGAACAATATTTAACTCAGAAAAACATTGTACAAAATCTTTCCCGCCACTCATGGCTAACATTTTAAGTAAACCGGTTTGTGTTTGGTCGTAACCATCTTTAGTTCGGCCATTACGTTGAGCAATCCAAACGCTTGAATTTTTATCAATAATAGTATGACGAATATAAGCGCTGAGTTGACGGGATATATCATACAATTCTTTTGCAGTACCTTCACGTTTAACAGTAAACATTCTGTTCATACGTCCAAAATTGGTAATAAAGCCTTGTTCTTTTAAATTGCTGCCAAAAGTAATTTCAGAAGTTGCAAAATTTTCTTTCTCTAAAATAATTTGAAGCAAGGCGCTGTCTAATAAAATATCGCGGTGATTGGCAATAAATAAATAGGCTTTATTACTGTCTAAATTTTCAATACCGCTCCAGCTTAATCCGGCCGAACTATTTTTTACGATACTCCAAATAGCGTACGACATATACCCGGTTTGGAAATCGTAAATACTTTTGATGTTATGTGCCTTTGCAACAGCTTCTTCTTTTGTAATCCCAGGCCATAAATAAGAAACCAATTGTAAATAAATAGGATCTTTCGCCATCTCATGCATCATCTCATTGCATTCACTATCGTAATACGGACGCAATTCTTCAAAGCTAAAATTTTTAGCGAAATCGGATGTATGTAACGGTTTTTCCACCGTAAATTTTTTCATCATAATTATTTAATTTTTTCGATATAGAAAATATTTTTGCAAGGCAATGGAAAAAAAGTGTTGGAAGTAACATCTAGTAAACCCCACTCCTTATCTTCTTGCTTTACAGCAAAAATATTTTTATCACCAATTCTTTTTATTTCTTTATACGGGAGATTGGATAAATAATCCCCACTTGTGTCAATAATTCCTTTTTTATTTTCAATAGATACAATTGCAGTGCCTTGTTCAAATTCTGAACCCTCGTCAAATTTGGAAGCAATGGTTTTTTTTAGTGAGGGCAAACTACAATATCCAACTTTATTATTTGCCTTTGAAATCAAAAGTCCGTTACTAACTTGAGCAAAATCGTTTGTCTTGTTAGAAAGACCATACACTAGATTATTTCTTTCGCTTAGCGGAATAATATATTTGTTAAGAGAATCAATTAAACCCCAATGAGGACCAACTTTAACCCAAGCGTAACCTTCACTAAAATCGCAAACCGCTTCATAATCAAGAGGGAAAACGAAAGCCCCGGTTTTATTGATGGCGCCCCATTTATCACCTACAAGAACCCAAGCTCGGTTATTAAAGAAATTTGAAACCAAATCAAACATTGGGATTATTACTATTTTCCCTTCGTTATTAATGAAACCATGTCTGCCATTCAAACTAAAAGCTGCAAGGTTTTCGCAGAAACGATTAACGGTCTCAAATTGTGGCCTTATTTCTAATTCTCCTTTTGTATTGATGTAACCCCATTTATTATCAATTTTTACTTCTGCAATCCCACCTTCAAAATCTTTAGCAGAGTCATAAATAATAGGAATAACAACTTGACCAAGGTGATTTATGTAGCCAAACTTTCCTTTACGCCTTATTCTTCCAAGACCATTTTTAAGCGGAAAGATTCTTTCATTAACAAGAGGGTCGATGTCTTCAGAATATAAAATCTTTCCATTTTCGTCAATGTAAGCAAAGTTTGTGCTTGTTAGTTGTATGTAAACGCAATAGGTCTGCGATTTAGAAGATAAAACAGATATCAAAACCCAAAGTATGAAAAGAAAATATTTCATTTTTTTCTCCTGTCAAAAAACGTAATAGGTTTACGACTCATTTCCGGAAATTGAATTTTAGTAATATTTTCGGGTGTATCTGTTTTAATATTTGGCGCTACGCGTAATTTAGCTCTGAAATGATCTTTTAATTCTTTCTCAAAATTTTGCGGCGGATTAATAACACCAATAGTTATGCTGATTTCATCAGTATCAATATCGTTAGTATGCACTTCAACAATATAGTTTTTAATATAAGGAACGTGGTTTAAAATATCATACAACGATGGCGGATATAAACTTGTACCCTTAAATTTTATCATTTGCTGTTTACGTCCTAAAATCGGACTCAAACGCATAGTGGTTCTGCCGCACGAGCAGGGTTCTGTATGAGCAATGCAAACATCACCGGTTTTAAAACGTAACAAAGGCATGCCTTCAACACCTAGTGTAGTTACAGTTAATTCACCTGGCTCGCCGTTTTTTACGGGTTTATTTGTTTCATCAAGTAATTCTACAATTAATAATTCAGGATGGTGATGTCCGCCTTTTCCGGCTTTACATTCTGTAAATGCAGCGCCCATCTCTGTAGAAGCATAAGTGCTGTATAATTCTACATCCCATTTTTCTTTAATGCGTTTTCCTAAAGTGTTTAAGGAGAAATCTTCGTTTCGTAAACTCTCACCAATACAAACTATTTTTTTGATAGAACAATTTTTGTAATCGATATTATTTTGTTCAGCAAACTCAATTAGTTTTAAAACAAATGATGGAACTGCAATGGCGATAGTGGGAGTTAATCTTTTAATTGTGTCCCATTGAAATTCCGGCATGCCATTACCAACTCTAATAACGCCGGCGCCCATTTGTTTAATGCCTAAAAAATAAGCAAGTCCCGCCATAAAACGACGATCCAGGGTTGTCATTAATTGAAAAACATCATCACTTGTTGCTCCTGTACAAGCCAAAGAAATAATTTCGTTATACGCTAAACGTTCTAAATCATTATTCGTAAGCGCAAAAGTTAATGGGTCGCCTAATGTTCCGCTTGTAGTTACGTAATCAATTATTTTATTGGGAGAAACACAAATAAAATCTTTATTAAACTTATATAAATCATCTTTTGTTGTTACTGGAACCTTAACAAGATCTTCAATTGTATTTATTGAATTCACAGCAATGCCATTTGCTTTAAATAAATTTTTGTAATAAGTAGAATTAGAAAGAGTATAGGTCAACAGCTCTTTCAGCTTTTTTTCCTGAAACAATGTTATTTCCTGTTGGGTACCTTTTTCTATTACTGGGATAGACATTCTAAACGGCAAATTAGTAAAATATATAACAATAAAAAAGCCGCCACACTATTGCGTAACGGCTTTTTATAAATAGCGTGCTTTTAGTCTTTAATCACCTTAACAGTAGTTATTTGTGAGTCGTGTTTTACAGATACAAAATAAACACCCTGATTAAGGATTTTTATATCAACGACAACAGTTTTAGATAAAGGTTTTAGGTTATAAACTTTTTTCCCAAGTAAATCTGTCACTATAATCTCATCAATTATTTGTTCTGCATTTACAGTAAATAAACCTGTGTTTGGGTTGGGATAAACATTCAATCCTAAATCTGTAGATGAAATTTCATTTGAGCCCGTACAAGCTGAAACCGATTGGGTAAAAGCTGTGGTGGTACTACAACTACCTGTTGTTCCGGTAACTGAATAAGTTGTAGTGACACTTGGACTAATCGTAATTGCTGTTCCCGTAGATGCTGTGCTCCATGAATAAGTTGTAGCGCCAGTTGCAGTAAGCGTGGCTGATTGCCCTGTACATAATAAACTTGAACTTGATGCAGCATTAACTGATGGTGAATTAACAACAATAACAACCGAATTTGTTTTGCAGCCACTAACGGTATGATGCACTGTATGTGTACCAACGCCTGCTGTGACAGGATTAAATGCCGCAATGGTAATGGTGCTTGAATTTAAAGTGATAAATCCACCACTACTAGCAGCTGTTAATGGAGAAGAGCTTGCGCCGGGTAAACAATAATTGCTACTTAAACCTGTGAAGGATGGGTCAAGTGGAGTAGCCCCGTCTGTGATAATAATACGGGTTGAATCTCCTGCTGTTGCTGCAGCATAACCATCTACTTGCAAATAGTAAACAAGTCCCGGAGTTAAACAGCCTGCATGTAAATAAGACGAAAATTGATCTCCGCCATTGGTAATGTAATTAGGGTCATCGTCGTTAGCACAAACAAATGTTGCTGTTGAAGAACTTAAAAGATCAGAACAAGCGCTTGCTTTCCAAACAGCTATTTGCGTATCAAAATCAGGTGTTTGGATAATTACATGTCCTGATGCGGGAGCAGTAAAATTAAACCATCTTGTATTATGTAAAGTATTGTTACACCAGGTTTGCTGACTGGTACAAGTTCCCGCAGGAGGCTGAACTTCTCCGGTTTGTACTGATGCGCCAAAAAAGCCGTAATAAGTTGTTGATGGGCCTATGCTCAAAGAAGCAGAGGTGCAGGTATTATCTCCCGGAAAGAAAACACTAACTGCAAAAGGCACATTACTTGTATCGTTAACACAACCACCAACTGTTGAACTTGCAACAACCGTTAAATACATTGTTCCACCCATTGTAGCTTGAATATTTTGAGGTGTATTTGTAGCACCGGCTATGGCGGTCCACGGACCACTTGCAGAAGGTCCGCTAAGCCATTGAAGGTTTCCTGTTATTGGTGTAACAGTATATTGATTGGTATTGCCGTAAACAGTATTAGCAGTTCCTGTAATTAACCCAGCTGACGGTGGAGTAACGCATCCGCCACTTAATTGAATATTGTCAAGAAACCAATCATCGCCGTCATCATTCTGCATTTTAAACGCGATATAAATATTTTGCCCATTATAAGCGCTTAGATTTATTAAGCGATTTCTGTACACTAATGGGTTTACAGTTGTTTCAGAATAGGTTGCTACAGTTGTAAAAGTGCCAATATTAGTTTGTGAAGAAGTTGAAACTAAGATGCTGTAAACACTTCCCCAATTGGTTGTATAGCTTTCCCTTTCCCAAAATGATAAAATATTTGCTGTAGCTGAAATAGCCGCTAGAGGAGATACCAGCCAATCTTCGGCTGTACCGGCGGTTACATTTTCATATTGAATGTAAGCGGCTTGAGTTCCTGTATGTGCTGTTGCAGTAGTTGTCCAAGATTCAACAGTTCCAACACCATTGTCAAACATAACCCATCCTGTAGGAGGGAAACTGCCTTCGAAAGATTCAGGAAATACCTGTGCTTTTAATAAATTAGTACAAAGACTAAAGGATAAAAAAGCAATGAATAATTTTTTGTAGTAATACTTCATGGTGTTTTTATTTATGAAAAGGTGTAAATTTTAACTCAAAGATAATAAAGTATTAGTCGGATTATCAAAAAGCAAAGACGAAATTTTTATTACTTATGCATATTTAAACTGTTAAAGCACTTCATCATGTCCTTTTTAATCTGATTTTCCTCTTTTACAGAGGCGATTTCTTTGACTAAAGCTTTTTTGTAATAGTTAAATGCAGCTTGGTAATTGTATTTGGATTTAAAGTAATCTCCTAAAATTTGGTAAGTGTAATAGCTTTGCGGATTACTTTCAACAAAAGCGTTTTCAAGTTTACCGCTGAGATAAATATAACCGGGTGCTTTTGTGATATATTGAATGTAGTATTTTAAATTCTTGAATTTCACAAACTGCTTATAATCTTCGCTTTTCAAAAATTCATCGGCAGGAATGGTTAAAGAATCTGAAATAATTTCTTCATCTTCTGTGAGTTTGGTATACTCTTTAAACACTTTATTTAAATCGTAACACACAAATTCACCGCATTGATACGGAGCGGTAGATACCCACATTAATCCGCTTTTTGGTTTAAAAATTACGCCGTGATGCGCTATTAATTGGTTCATGGCTTTTTCATTTCCCAGACCAATGTTTTTATCGTTAATACCTTTTTGATCTCTTAAAATATCAGCAGCATCTTCATAGTCTATTTTCTTTTCTTCATTTAATAATTGCTTCAATCTTATTTTACGGTATAGAGAAGAGCTTTCATTTAAATTTTTCAAATTACTTAAAGTGTTCGAAAATTCTTTTCCCTGATAATGATTAGAACAAGTTATTTCATTACTTCCCGCATCATACACATCTATTGCGGATGGTGTTTTCTCAATGATAATGGCTTTGTTATCAGTTGCACTTCCAATTAAAATGCTTTCCGATACAAACACATTTCTTTTTTTAGCAATGGCAATAGCTTCATTTATATTTTTAGCGTATTGCAAAATTTCTCTTGCTAAAAGCGCAATCGGTGTTGCGGCATCAGTTGGAATTTCACTTTTAGCAGCGTTAATTGTAACCGTAATTCCTTTTTCATTCATCCCACTGGCAGCGCCAATAAATCCGGCCCATGTTATCGTGGCAAATTTATAACCGAGTTTTGGATTGGTGAATTGTACAATTTTATTCTGTGCAAATTCATCACCACTAAAAAAATCAAAGTTGCGGGCAATTAGTAATTCTCCATCAGCACTCTTATCATTCCATACGCCAAACGATGTGCAACCAACGGTCATATTTTTATCTTGCAAGGCATGACCAATATCGTGAGCACCATGATAATTTAAAATGCGGTGGTATTTCGGACCAACAAAATCATATTTATCAGAGGCAAAACGCGAGATACCATAAATCTCTTCTTTATATTCTTCTGTTATGTTATCAGGTAAATGACGATTAAAGTAGGCGACGAAATATTTTAGAAATTTTAAATAGTTTAAATCAGGAATCAAAATTTGTATTTGATGAATGAAAGCATCTTCCTGAAATTGCGCCAACTCTTTTGTTAAATGTCCGTTTGCTGCGCCTCTTTCAAACGCATCACCTTCTACATACAATTCCCACAAACCACTTTCGCTTTTCTTCAACCAACTATTTCCTACAGTATAGAAATTTTCAGAGCGTTGAACGCGTTCTTTGGTTAAGGCGGAATTATCTGTAATTTTTGGTTCTGGAATTTGAATGGCGATTACAAAATAAATAGCAAAGCCAATCAATAAAAAAATAAAGACTAAAAAACTTCTGAATACTATCCTGAAAATCTTTCTTAGCATGTTCTGCTAATTTACGAATAATAAAGGCTTGAGCAGCTTAAACTTTTTTGATGGTGATGAACTTTTTTCCGGTGGCTTTGCAAATGGCTTTCGTTACATCGCGCCCGGTTTTAATAGCAATAGGCAAACCTCCGCCGGGTTGGTTCCAATGGCTGCTGAAATAAAAGTTTTTTAACCCAGGTAAAAGAAATCCAACAGGACTTGGCGCCAATAAATATTTTCCGGGTAGCCAGCCTTGTGTACTGCCTTTCCAATTATTGGTGTAACGGTAAACGGTGGCAGGCGTGGCCATGTCGCTCATCTCTAATTTATCTTTTATGCCGCCTAATCGTTCATCTAATAAATCGATAATTTTCTCGGTAAATTCTTTTTTTACTTTGCGGTATTCGGGACGATTATTTTTTCTTAAATCTAACCACCAATCTCCATTCTTAGTGTAAAAACTAACTACAACAGCACTTTTTCCGGGAGGTGCCATCGTTCTATCGTAATTGTAAACGTGAACTTCTAATCGGTCATATTTTGTGCCGTCGGGTAAAATTAAATCTGTTTTTAATGGGTATCGCGAAAAATGTGGTTGGTCTTTTAAATCGGCATTAATTCCAAAACCTAAATGCACAATCGAATAAAACACTTCCAATTTTTTAAGGTCGCGTAATTCGAGCATGTGATTGTTTGTGAATTTTCCATCTAACAAATCAAAGACCGTGAAATGCCAATCGCTTGCCGATAAAATTATATCTGAATAATGTTTCACATCATTTCTCACCAATAAACCTTTGGCAGTATCACCTTCAACCAGTATTTTTTTAACGGGTGTTTTGTAATGAATTTTCCCTCCTAATTCTAAATAACTTTGCTCCACTTTTTTAGCAAACTCTAATGAGCCGCCAACCGGATAACCCGCACTTTTTTTATCGAAGCAAGAGAGTGGCATGGTTACTACTAAAATATTTACTTCGTTTCCATCATACAATAATTCAAAACTCTCGCGTAAAAACGGACTCTTTAATTTTTTAGCAAACGTATAATTCGTTTCATTTTTTAATTTCAAAAACCAATATAAAAATTCCAAGTAGCGCGTCATTTTTATCCCGCGAATCATGGATTGAAAGAATGGTAATTCATCCATTACCGGAGGTAAATCAAACTTCTGCATAATGCGCATCGATTTGATTAATTCATCAATCGGTTTTTTGTCTTCAGGCGATAAATCCAATAAATACTTATGAAGCTGATCTAAATTAGTGTACAATTTAAACACATTACTACCGTGTCTGTCTTTCGTGTTCTTTACTTCAACTTCAATGCGGATATCATGATTCACAAACTCGATTTTTTTCATATCGAGAATTTCAGTCCACATTTTGTTGAACGAACTTCCTTCATCACTTCCTAAAATCCAATGAATGCAACCATCAATGGTATAGCCATTCTTATGCCAACTGGTGCAAAGTCCTCCGGGAATAGCATGTTTTTCGAAAATTTCTGTTTCAAAACCGTTTTGTTGAAGATAGCATCCTGCAGTTAAACCCGACATGCCCGCGCCTATGATACTAACTTTCATCGCGTTTTAAACCTTCATCGGTTTTATTTTGCTTTTAATAATAAAGCTGTTGGGGAATTCTATTTGTACTTTTTTAAGGGCTTCAAAAGCTTCTAACTTAGTTCTGAAATCGCCAACCACAATTATAAAATTAGGCTGATCGTAATCCTCATAAGGCGTATAATCTTGAAATTTAGCAGCAAATTTCGACTTTATTTCACGCGCTTTAATTCTATCTACTCCAAAATGAATTTTAATGCGGAAACCATCATATTCGCCATTATTTAAGCGGTTATAAGAGGCTTTTTTATCCATTAATTGCTTCACCTTTAAATCGGTTTGCATTTGACCCGTATTTGGGTTTTCCTGGGCTAAACCTATAAAGGAAATAAGCAGTAAATATGTAAAAACAAGCGCTTTATTCACTCTACAAAAATACAAGAAATTCCTATTAAAGTGCTAAATTTGTGCTTTACTTTTTGATTCTTTATGACAGACAAATTTTCATATATAGGAACCAGCGATGTTACTGCTATTGAAAGCCTTTTCGAGCAGTATGTAAAGGACCCTAATTCAGTAGATGCCTCTTGGCGCGATTTTTTTAAAGGATTTGAGTTTGCCAGCACTAATTACGACAGCAAATCAAGTGGTGGCGGTATTCCTGAGAACATTGCAAAAGAGTTTAAAGTAATTGGACTTATTGCAGGCTATCGTCAGCGCGGACATCTATTTACAAAAACAAATCCGGTTCGTCAGCGCCGTACTTATGAACCAACTTTGGCTCTTGAAAATTTCGGATTATCGGAGAAAGATTTAGATACTGTTTTCCAAGCAGGAAATGAAATTGGTTTAGGTTCTGCTAAATTGAAAGATATTATTTCGCATTTAGAGCAAACGTATTGCGGAAGTATTGGCGCTGAGTATATGTTTATGCGTGAGCCAAAAGTTGTTAAATGGCTTCAAGAACGCATGGAGAAATCTAAAAACACTCCTTCATTCAATACAAACGAAAAACGTACTATTCTTAAAAAATTAACGCAGGCTGTTGTTTTCGAAAGCTATTTACATACCAAATTTGTTGGACAAAAACGTTTTTCTTTAGAAGGTGGTGAATCAATAATCCCCGGCATGTCCGCTCTTATTGAACACGGTTCTCATTTAGGCATTGGTGATTATGTTATTGGAATGGCGCATCGTGGTCGTTTGAATGTGTTAACGAACATCATGCAAAAAAGCTATAAGGATGTTTTCACGGAATTTGAAGGAAGACCAAGTGAGGATTCCTTATTTGATGGGGATGTAAAATATCACATGGGTTATTCAAGTGATAAATTAAGTGAGGATGGGAATAAAGTTCACATTAGTTTAACACCGAATCCGTCTCACTTAGAAACTGTGAGTCCTGTTGTAGAAGGAATTTCACGTGCAAAAATTGATAACCAATATAGTGGCGATAATTCAAAAGTTTGTCCAGTTTTAATTCACGGTGATGCTGCTATTGCCGGACAAGGTATTGTTTATGAGGTGTTACAGATGAGTCAGCTCGATGGTTATAAAACCGGAGGAACAATTCACTTCGTAATTAATAATCAAATTGGTTTTACAACAAACTTTTTAGATGCTCGTTCATCAACTTATTGTACAGATATTGCTAAAGTAGTGTTATCACCCGTGTTTCACGTGAATGGTGATGATGTGGAAGCTTTATGTTTTATTTCACAATTAGCAATGGATTTCCGTCAAACGTTTCACCGCGATGTATTTATTGATGTATTGTGTTACAGAAAATACGGACATAACGAAGGTGATGAGCCACGTTTTACACAACCTATTTTATATAAAGCAATTGCTGCTCATCCTAATGTAAAAGAAATTTACGTTAAGAAATTAGAAGAAGATGGCTCGGAATTAGCTGCTGAAGCAAAAGAAATAGAAAAGGAATTCAGAAATAAATTAGATACTTATCTGGATGAAGCGCGTAAAAGTGTTACTGCGAAAATTACTTCTTTCTTAGAAGGAAATTGGAAAGGTGTACGAATGGCAACCGATAAGGATTTTGAAACTTCTCCTGATACTTCTATAAATGAAAAAGCATTTCTAGAATTAGCAAAGAAAACAACAGAACTTCCTAAAGACAAAAAATTCTTCAATAAAATTCAGAAAGTATTTGAAGATAGAAAAGCCATGATCACCAACGATAATTACGATTGGGCCATGGGTGAATTATTAGGTTATGCTTCTTTAATGAAAGAAGGACACCACGTTCGTTTTACTGGACAAGATGTGGAACGAGGAACATTTAGTCACCGCCACGCTGTTGTAAAAATTGAAGACAGTGAAGAAGAATACACGCCATTAAATAATATTGATGCTAAAGGTGAATTAAGAATTTTTAATTCTCACTTAAGTGAATATGGTGTTTTAGGTTTTGAATATGGATACGCTTTTGCTGCACCAAATATTTTAACGATTTGGGAAGCGCAGTTTGGGGATTTCTTTAATGGTGCTCAAATTATTATTGATCAATATGTAGTTGCCGCAGAAAATAAATGGCGACGCATGAACGGATTGGTAATGTTATTGCCTCATGGTTATGAAGGACAAGGCCCTGAACATTCATCAGCACGTATGGAGCGCTTTTTACAAATGTGCGCTAATAATAATGTTTACGTTATTAACGCAACAACTCCGGCACAACAGTTTCATGCTCTACGCCGTCAGTTAAAACATGATTTCCGTAAGCCATTAATTTGTTTTACGCCGAAAAAATTATTGCGTTACCCGGCTTGCGTAAGTAAGTTAGCTGATTTCACAAAAGGCGGATTCCAAGAAGTATTAGATGATGTGAAGGCAGATTCTAAAAAAGTAACACGCATTGCATTTTGTTCAGGAAAAATTTATTACGATTTAATTGAACGCAGAGAAAAAGAAGGAGCAGATGATGTTGCGTTTGTGCGTATCGAACAGTTGTATCCTTTCCCTCACAAACAAGTGGAAGCAATTCTGAAAAAATATAGTAAGGCAAAAGATTTAATGTGGGTACAGGAAGAAACAGAAAACGCAGGAGCTTGGCGTCATGTAGATCATGCTGTGCGTTCATTGAATTTAAAATATATTGGTCGTGATGATGCAGCATCTCCTGCAACAGGATTTGCAAAACGTCATAACGAAGAGAATGAAATGATCATGAGTAAAATATTTTCAAAAGTATTAGTGAAATAAAATAAATTTTATGGCAATTGTAGAATTAAAAGTACCAAGTCCGGGTGAATCGATTACAGAAGTAACCATTGCGCGCTGGGTTAGAAAAAGTGGTGATGTTGTAGAAAAAGATGAAGTTCTTGCCGAGATCGATTCAGATAAAGCAACTTTAACGCTAAACGCTGAAGAAAGCGGAAAGATAGAAGTTTTAGCAGCTGAAGGCGATACTGTAAAGGTTGGAGCCGTTGTAGTAAAGATTGATACTTCTTTTAAACCAGAAGCGAAACCAAAAACTGAAACGAAGGTTGACACTTCGACAAGCTCAGTGACCAAGAAGGAAGAGAAAAAGGTTGCCGTTGCAACTCCTGTGGTTGAAAAATCTGAGAGTTATGCAAAAGGAACGCCGAGCGTTTCTGCAGCAAAAATTATGAATGAGAATGGTGTAAAATCAGCTCAGATAAATGGAACCGGTAAAGATGGTCGTATAACAAAACAAGATGTGTTAGCAGCTTTATCGAATGGTTTACCAAATGTACAGGAAGTGCTTTCAAATAGTTGGAAGGGCGGAAGAGAAAAAGATAAAGTAAAAATGACTGCGCTTCGTAAAACAGTTGCTAAACGTTTGGTTGCTGTGAAAAACGAAACAGCCATGTTAACTACATTTAATGAAGTTGATATGAGTGCGATTTACGCTATACGTGCTAAGTACAAAGATAAATTTAAAGAAGTTTACGGAAGCAACATTGGTTTCATGAGTTTCTTTACGAAAGCAGTTACTGAAGCCTTATATCATTATCCTGCAGTGAATGGAATGATTGACGGAGATGAAATTATTTACAACAAGTATTGTGATATTGGGATTGCGGTAAGCGCTCCAAAAGGATTAATGGTTCCGGTATTACGAAATGCAGAATTAATGAGTCTTGCGCAAATAGAATTAGGTATAAAAGAATTAGCAATTAAAGCACGCGATGGTAAATTAACTATTGCCGATATGGAAGGCGGAACATTTACGATTACTAATGGCGGCGTTTTTGGAAGTATGATGAGTACACCAATTATCAATCCACCACAGAGTGCCATTTTAGGAATGCATAATGTAGTTGACCGACCAATGGCTGTTAACGGAGAAGTAAAAATTCGTCCGATGATGTACATTGCTTTAAGTTACGATCACCGTATTATTGATGGAAAAGAAAGCGTTGGTTTCTTAGTGAAAGTAAAAGAAATGCTTGAGAACCCAAGCAAAATGTTATTCGGTGGTAAAAACCCGGAGGAAATATTATTAGGATTATAATAATTAAATTTAACTGTAAAATATATAAAAATGGAAAATCAAAATTTCAGAGGAACAAACATCGACAAAATTGAATATGCATCAGTAGTTACTACAAGTAATTTATTGCGTTCTGTTTTTGCTTGGATGTCGGTAGCATTAGTAATGACTACAATCGCATCAATGCTTTTTGCTTTTGTGCCAAGTTTAGTACAAATGTTGTTTACCGAAGCAGAAGGTGGTGGATATAAATTGTCAACTTTAGCTTGGGTGGTTATGTTTGCACCATTAGGATTTGTGTTATTAATGTCATTTGGCTTTAATAAACTTTCTTATCCTGCATTAATCGCTGTGTTCTTAGCATACGCTGCAGTGAACGGCATCAGTTTAAGTTTCATCTTCATGGTATATTCATTAGGTTCAATTGTAAATGTGTTTTTAAGTACAGTTGCTTTATTTGCTATTATGGCAATTGCAGGTTATACTACAAAAACTGATTTAACTAAAATGGGAAGTTTATTAATGATTGGTTTATTTGGAATTATTATCGCTTCTGTAATAAACATTTTCATGAAAAGCGACACGATGGGCTTTATCACCAGTATTTTAGGAGTAATAATCTTTACAGGTTTAACAGCTTGGGATGTTCAGAAAATTAAAAACATGGCTGCTGAAGATGATGGTAGTACTCCATTTAAAAAGATGAGCATCATGGGAGCATTAACTCTTTATTTAGATTTCATCAATATCTTCCTTTACCTTTTACGTTTGTTCGGTAAGAGAGATTAATAGAAAACATTATCAATAAAAAAGCCCTATGAATTTTCATTGGGCTTTTTATTTAATTAAAAAATCCCGCCTGGGCGGGATAATTTTTATTTTGCTGCTTTTTTAGCCGCTTTTTTAGGAGCTGCTTTTCCTTTTTTAGCTGCAGCATTTGCTTTTTTAGCAGCTTTTTTCTTCGGACGTGTTCTACCATAGCTACCTATGTGTATTTTTCCGCGTTTCGATCTTTTATCGCCTTTTCCCATTGTTGTTTAAATTAATTCGGTGTAAAAGTAAAAAAATAAACTCAAATAACAACCCTTTCTGTCATTTCCGCTCTTATAATGTATATTTACTAAAAAATTCAGCCTGGCTAATACCTTCCATAAAAACGAACGCCTTTGCAGTAAAAAGCAAATAGATATGCTCTTCGAAAAGGGACAAACCCTTAGTGCTTACCCTATAAAACTCATTTATCTTGCTGAAAAAACCGAAACAAAACCAGAGGTAAAAGCCATGTTTGTGGTCCCTAAAAAAAAGTTCAAACATGCTAACGACCGCAATAAATTAAAACGCCGGATGCGCGAGGGGTATCGGCTCCAAAAGGGTGAGTTTTATGGTTTAGTTGGACAAACCAAACTAAATATCGCTTGGCTTTATTATGGGAATAAAAGCGAGGAATATGACGTCATCTTTAAGTCACTTGCAAAACTTTTGAATAATTTAACTAAGCAAATTAGTATAAGTGGTGCTTAGTACCCGAAAATATTCCGTAATTTTAATTAGGATTTCAAGCATTTAAATGAAAAAACTATTCAATAAAAAAACATACATCATACTTATTGCTTCTGTAGCAATATTCTTTGCCAGCTTTGCCCCAACCGATTTATTTGAAGTATCAAAAAACTTAGATATTTTCTCAAGCTTATACCGTGTTCTTAACGAATCTTATGTGGATGAAACTAAACCGGGACAATTAATGAAAACCGCCATTGATGCCATGTTGGAATCTTTGGATCCTTACACAAATTATATTACTGAAAACGATATTGAAGATTTTATGTACATGACTACCGGCGAATACGGTGGAGTGGGTGCATTAGTTACGGATATTGAAGGAAAAATAATTGTTGTTGATCCTTACGAAGGATTCTCTGCTCACCGCGCAGGCATTAGAGCGGGCGATGAAATTGTTGAAGTGAACGGCCAATCTGTAAAAGGAAAAAAATCGGATGATGTTCGTCCGCTTTTAAAAGGAAATGCTGGTTCACCATTAAAATTAAAAGTTATTCATGCCGGACAAACAATACCAGCCGAGATAAGTTTAATGCGTGAAGAAATAAAAGTTCCGGCGGTTCCTTATTCAACCATGCTTAACGATAACACCGGTTATATAAGACTTACAAGCTTTACTGAAAATTGTAGTGTATTGGTAAAAGATGCGTTTTTAAAATTGAAGGAAAAAAATTGTAAGTCTTTGGTAATTGATTTACGCGGCAATCCCGGCGGATTATTGCAAGAGGCGGTAAATATTGTGAATTTTTTCATCGATAAAAATAAAGAAGTAGTTTATACCAAAGGAAAAATTTCGGATTGGGAGAGAACTTATGTTTCGTTATATAATCCAATTGACACGCAAATTCCATTAGTTGTTTTAATTGATGAGAATTCTGCTTCAGCCGCAGAAATTGTTGCAGGTTCTTTGCAAGATTTAGACAGAGCAGTATTGATTGGTTCTCGTTCTTATGGAAAAGGGTTAGTGCAACAAACCCGTGAGTTAATGTACAATGCTAAATTAAAAGTAACCGTTGCTAAATATTATATCCCCAGCGGCCGTTGTGTGCAAGCTTTAGATTATAGCAATAAAGATGAAGAAGGACGTGTTGAAAAAGTGCCTGATTCTTTAATTACAGCTTTCAAAACCAAAGGTGGTAGAATTGTATATGATGGAGCAGGTATTTTGCCGGATATAAAAACAGGTGAACATAAATTAAGTAACATCACTTTAGCTTTATTAAACAAGAATCTGATTTTCACTTACGCAACGCAATATGTTTTAAAGCATGAAAAAATCCCACCTGTAAAAGAGTTTCAGATTACTAATGCAGATTACGATGAGTTTATGGCTTTTTTAAAGGATAAAGATTACAGCTATAAAACCGAAACAGAATTAGTGATGGAGGAATTAAAAAAAGAAGCTGAGAACGAAAAATATTTTACTAACATTAAAGCTGAATACGAAAGTCTGGGTGCTAAAATTAAAGCAGATAAAAAAGACGACTTAGTAAAAAACAAAGCAGAAATAAAGCAATTCATTGAAGAAGAAATAGCCTCACGTTATTATTTTCAATTAGGCCGTATCGGTCAAAGTGTAAAGGCGGATAGAGATATACAGGCTGCTATTGAGGTGTTGTCGACCGAAGGAAAGGCAAAGAGTATCTTAACTACAATAGAACAGCCAAACAAACCTTTTAATCCAAGAAAACGTTTTTAAGTTTTAAAACCTAGCACCAAGTATTTTATATGTTGAATTTTACATTCAGGTGTTGGTTTTAATTAGTTAATATTTACCTTTATAAAAGGCATGCGAATACTTTTAGCATTTATTTTCCTGAGTTATAGTTTGTTTTCTCAACAAAGTCAGATAGACAGTTTAAGAAAAAGTTTATCATCTAATTTAAGCGACACCTCTCGAGGAAATACACTTTGCTTGCTTGCTTGGGAGCTTGGCAATGAAAATGCCAAAGAGGGATTGGAAACGGGAAAAAAAGCTTTGGCGTTTTCAAGGGAAAAGAAATTAAAGAAGATTGAAGCGCACGCCTTAAATACAATTGCTTATAATTATAATATGCTTGGTCAACTTAAAGAAGCTGTACAAGTGTACCTTTCTTCAATTGAAATTTGGCATTCGCTGAAAGATACTTTAAGAATTGCTAAAGCATATAGTAATATTGGAAATGTTTACTCGGAAGTTCCGCAATTTGACAGCGCTCAAAAATATTATCTACAATCCATTGATCTTTGTAAGAAGCACAAGTATAGAAAGCCGTTGTCGAGTGCGTGTTTGAATTTGGCAAGCCTCTACATTTCGAAGAATTGGTTTAGTGAAGGTGTAAGATTATTGCTGGAAGCACTAAAAATTAAGGAAGAAATAAGTGATAAGGTTGGAATTGCTAATGTTTGCCATAACATTTCTGTAGTTTATAAGGAACAAAAAAAATACCAATCAGCTTTACAGTATGAACTTAAATCGATCCATATTTGGGAGGAGCTAAATAGTTTAAACGGACTTAGCTATTCAAATATGGGTCTTGGGCTAATCTACTACCGACTAAACCGATACGATTCAGCACTTTTTTATACATATGCAGCATTAGAGAATTTTGAAAAAGTAGATAATAAAATAGGGATTGCCACCGGGTATGATCATTTAGGATTAATTTATGACGCATCTAATTTGGCAGATAAGGCAATAGTTAATTTCGAGAAAGCAAAGGAGAGTTCAATGAATCCGTTTATTACGGAAAGCTATGTTTCAGCGGGAGTTAATTTAGTTACTCTTTATTCGAAATCAAAAAAATTGGAGTTAGCAAAAATGAATTTGGATACTGTGCTTAAGTACGTTCATAGTGATATTCAAAAAAACATTGTAAAAAGCATTTATAAAGCTGCAGCTGATTATTATTTTGCTGTAAATGATTTTAGAACCGCACTTCGTTATAATGAGTTATATAATAACATAAAAGATTCTCTAGTTATTTCAGAAAATTTTGCCATCACATCTGAGCTACAATTGAAATACGAAACCGACAAAAAGGAAAGTGAGAACCAAAAATTAAAGTATGAAAATCAATTACGTCAAACTGAACTTCTAAATTCTAATAAACGTCGACAGCAAATAGTATTATTTTTCATTTTTTTATTGCTTAGTTTAGGTACTGTGGTTTATCTCATATACCGGAGCAATAAGTCACGCCAAGAATTGAAGCATCAGGAGATGGTGGCTAATGCTGCTTTTGAAACAGAACAGCAAGAACGAGCCCGGATTGCTCGAGAACTACATGACGGTATTGGGCAAAAATTATCTGTAGCGAAAATGCGTTTAACTCAGTCTAATGTTAATCCGATGGAAGTAGCAGAATTAGTAGATCAAAGTATTAATGAACTTAGAAGTTTATCTCATAATTTGATGCCGGATGATTTGTCAAGAGGAATAGCAGTGGCAATAGAAAATCTAAAGGAGCAGATAAATGCCTCAAACAATAAAACTAAAGTAAACCTAAGTATTTCGGAAGAGTTTAAAAATTTGATTTTTACAAGGAAAACGGAACTTTATTTATATAGAATTGTACAAGAAATTGCGTCTAATACATTAAAATATGCAAATGCCACTAAACTCAATATAAATATGGATTACACAGCGGATTATATCTCCTTAAATTTATCGGATGATGGAATTGGTTTTAATTCTACGACTCAAGGCGAAGGGGATGGTATTGGATTGAAAAACATTAGAAGTAGAATAGAACAGTTACAAGGAAATTGCACCCAGAAATCAACAATAAATCAAGGCACAAGTTACATAATCACTATACCTTATGCGCGAACTAATTAACCTACTAATTGTTGATGATCATCAATTAGTAATTGATGGTTTAAAGAGCATGTTGTCTTCACAAAAAAATTACGTAGTAAAAGGTGAAGCCTTAAATGGACAACAAGCTATAGAAATGATTAATTCAAAGCCAAATGAATTCCAACTAATTATTACTGATATTACAATGCCATTATTGAGTGGTATTGAACTATGCAAAATAGTTAAGGAAAAATATCCAAATATTAAGGTATTAGTGCTTAGCATGCATAATAGTATAGCCATTGTTAAAGATGCATTGAACGCTGAGGCTGATGGCTATATGCTTAAAAATACGGGGCAAGAAGAATTTGTAAACGCCATTGGACGCATATTGGGTGATGGAACATATTTTAGTCAGGATATTTTACCAATTATTCTGAACCTATTTCAGAGAGAAAAAAAAGAAACGCTTAAGAATACACTCACACAGCGTGAAAAGGAGGTTTTGGAATTAATTGTTCAGGAATATACTAGTAAAGAGATAGCTGAAAAGTTATTCATAAGTAAACAAACTGTCGATACGCATCGGTTGAATATTATGCAAAAAACTAATTGTAAGACGTTAGTTGGACTTATCAAATATGCCATTCAATCCGGGCACATAAAATAGTATCCATATAAGTATGGATATGAAAATCCTTACCATTGGGGATTGTTGATGCGCTGTAGTAGTTATAATTTTGAATTATAATTTAAACCTCATTATAAGTATGAAAAAGGCTCTTACACTTTCGTTAATGTTATGCATAAGCGCAATGCTTAAATCCCAAGATTCGATTGTATTAGTTAAGAAGTACAACGATTTTTTCTTTCCAACTAATCATACCTCAATGAGTGATTTTAATAGTAAGCTCATTCATCCGGGCCAAAATTCAAGTTTTGGAAACAATTTATGGCAAACCGATGGTACTACAGTAAATACTAGTACCTTTCTTGCAACGTCAAGCCTAATTACCGGATATACTCCAAGTGCTATTGTTTCAGCATTAGGTAAGTTATTTTTTGTAAGTAAATTTAATAGTAATAAATCACTTTACGTTACAGATGGTACATCTATTGGTACAGTAAAACTTTGTAACATTGGCTCAATTATCTCTGAAAATATGCTAATTAATCCAAAGGTTGCAAATGGAAAATTATTTTTCACAAAAGACAGTACGGCAACCGGTGCCGAATTATGGGCTACAGATGGAACATTAGCAGGTACACAAATGGTTAAAGATATAGCGGTTGGAAATTCTTCCGGTGTATCAAAAGCATTTTGCGCTGTGTTTGGTAATAAATTTTATTTTGTAGCTAATAATATTGCTAACGGCGAGGAGCTATGGGTAACGGATGGAACATCTGCAAATACACAAATGGTTTATGATTTACATAATGGGACCAGTTCTACCAACTTTACAAGTAATTTTTTTGTATTCAATAGCCATTTATATTTTACAGCTACTGTGAGTGGATTTAAATATGGACTCTATAAAACTGATGGAACTGTTGGTGTTATGCCAACTTTAGAGACGGGTAATTTGACGCTTACAAGTAATGCAGTAGTACATCAAAATGCAATTTTATTTGGCGCTACTACCTATACACCTACTATGTACTCTCCTTTTGGCGATTTGTATTCGATTTCAACATCTACCCCAAACATGGTTGGCGACTTAAGTTATAACGATGCAGTATTAGGAACAGTAAAAGGAACAAATGCAATATTAGGAACAAATGGAACTGATTTATTCTTGAGTGTAAATACAACAAATTTAGGTACAGAATTATGGGGATACTCAGTAGCTAATAATACTGTTACCTTATTAAAAGATATTGCAACAGGTACATTGTCAGGGATTGATAATTCTAATTTCGATTATGATATTTGGTTTACGAATAAAAAAACTGTTTTGGGTAATAAGTTTGTCTTTGTAGCTCAGTCGCGATCGAATGGTGTAACTTCAGGTAATGGAAGTCATCAAGAAGAAATTTGGACATCCGATGGTACAACTGCAGGAACAAACAAAGCGATATCCACCTACAGTTTATTCACTTTTACAGATTATGCTTATAATTCGATGACTATATTTAATGGCGATGTTTATTTTTACGGAAGCACTTCTGCCTCTTCATCATCAGATGCTACTCTTTGGAAACTTAAATTAGGAATTGCTTCTTCTATAAAAGACAATGTAAAGGAATCTATAGATTTAGTTGTATACCCCAATCCAGTAAAAGATATTTTAAATCTAAAATTTCATCTTTTAAGTACAGAGCCAACATTTATAAGAATCACGAACATTTTAGGTGAAGAGGTTTTAACTGAAACAATCACGTCAGGTAATTTCGCATTAAAAACAAATAGCTTTAGAAGTGGAGTTTACTTCGTAACTGTAACTAATAAAAACAATCAGAGTACTAAAAAATTTATTATTGAATAACTTAAAACTGAAAAAATGAAAATTCAAATTCTCACAAAAACAACGATTATGCTACTAGTAGCAAGTATGCTTTTTTCTTGTAAAAAGAAGAATGAGCCCGTGGCGGGACAAACCAACTCCACAACAACAACAGGTGGACCAACTATTGCTTCGGGATCGTTTATTTGGCAGGAAAATGGAGGCGCGGTTATTAATGCTGATTCGGCTCATTGGGTTACAGGAACTTGGGGTACCGGAATTAGAGCTTACAAAGGATATGGAACAAGTACAGCGAATTTTTTTGAAATTAATTGGACGCCTCAAAATAATATTAGTGTTGGTACAAAAACAGTAAGTTTTGATTTTGTAAAAAGTAACACTTTATATTCAGGTGTAGGAAGTCAGAATATAAGCATAACAGCTGCTTCAACAGCAACAATATCCGGCGATTGTAATGTTACAGTGAGTAATGCCACAAATACAAGTATTACCGCAATTACAGCAACCTTTTCATCTATAAGTAAAAAATAGCATGCGAAAAATTCTATTAATATTATTGACGCAAATTTCAATAAGTATTAGCGCTCAATTGTCAACAGTGTATTCTACTACACCAATAAAGAATATTGATTGTGATTTTTATGTAAACTTAATAAACAACAAGTTTTATTTTCAAGGTTCAGATCCTTTTGTTTCAGGGCAAGGGGCAGAATTATTTGTTAGTGATAGCACGGAGGTTGGAACTGTTTTAGTGAAAAACATTAACCCTAATTCTTTTGGCTCATCAAGTCCTGGTAATTTTACCCAGTTAAATTCAAATTCTGTTTTATTTACTGCAAATGACGGTACTGTAGGAAGAGAGTTGTGGATTACTGATGGAACAAATGCAGGAACTAGTTTAGTAAAAGATATTTATCCAGGTTCTAATAATGGCGCATTCGAACATTTTACAAGAATGGGAAATGCAATCTATTTTATGGCCAACGATGGAGTTGATGGGAACGAATTATGGAAATCTGATGGAACAACAATTGGAACTCAATTGGTGAAAAATATTAATCCAACAGGTAATGGAATGCAAATACCGGTTTTATTGTATTCAAAGTACACAGCAGTAGTTAGTAATACCTTGTTTTTTGTCGCTTCAGATGGCTCCACAGGATTTGAACTTTATAAAACAGATGGAACTACTAGCGGAACCTTGTTAGTAAAAGATTTATATACTGGTTCACAATCCTCTAACCCATCTAATTTCGTTGTTGTTAATAATATACTTTATTTTACTTGCACTTCAGCAAATGATGGAAATGAATTATGGAAAACAGATGGCACCACTCTTGGGACCGTTATGGTAAAAGATTTCTCGCCTCTAATCGGCGCATCTTCAAATCCGAACTATTTAGTAGGTTTAAATAATAAACTATATTTTTCAGCTTTGGTTTCAAATAAAACTAATTTATGTGTAAGTGATGGCACAACTATTGGTACGAATACTCTTTACGTAGCACCAAATTTTAACAGCGAGTTTTGTCGCTTAACAAAAGTAGATAGCTCTATCTATTTTTTTGATAGAAGCACTGGTGTAGCGCCTGACTATAGTTTGTATAAGTATGATTTACCATTGAATAATACTATATTGGTTAAATCTGGATTATATGGAGGAACCTCCGGACCAGTATACCAGCCTACCAAAGAAAAAGCGGTTTCATTAAATGGAAGGTTGTATTTTACCTTTGATGATTTTACCAATGGTGATGAATTATGGGAAAGTGATGGTACGACTTTAGGAACAAAGATGATAACAGACATTGGTGTAGGGCCTTTGACTTCCTGGATTGATAATTTAATACCAGTATCAAACGGCACAAACAGTAGGCTGTATTTTATATCAACAAAAAAAACCGGACTGCTATATATTTTACCGAGTGCGGTTACAACTAATAACAACGAAATTGCCAATAGCAATCATTTCTCATTCTATCCGAATCCAAGTAATGAAACCATAAATGTAAATTTTGAAGAGATAAATGGTTTTCCAGTAACTTTGAGTGTTTTCGATGTTTCCGGTAAAATTTTAATGTCAAGTGTTGTTAAAGAGAGTAAAACAGAAATGAATATAAGTCATTTAGCAAAAGGAGTGTATTTTGTCAAGGTCGTTTCACAAAATGGGGTAAACACACAAAAATTAATTATTAACTAAAATATAGGTATGAGCAAAGTAGTATTAGCAGCAATTGTAGTTTTAGCAATCGCAACGTCATGTAAAAAAGATTATGTTTGTGTTTGTACAGAGAAGTCCACTGGTGAAAAAAGTTATGGTGATCATTTTAAAGCCGGGCCATTGTATAAAAAAGCGGCAGAAGAATCTTGTGCTTCGAATGATGATGTGTTTTCTTCGGATGTGGAGAATTGCCATTTAGAATAGTTATAAAGTAAAGTTCAGGATTGGTGATAATAGTTGTACTGCAAATTCCTTTTTATCCCAGAAAACAGGGTTAGTTAAAAAAATCCCCTGATGTTTTTTTCAGGAGATTTTTTAGTTGCAGTAGCCTAAGCTTTTCTCACCGCTTGTTTACCAAGGAATAAAACAAACCAACGAATTAAAAAGAACATCGCAACCATTAGAACAAGTACGCCCCAAATGTTTACGAAGAATAAAATAATCTGTTCAAATACAAACCAACCATCTTTAAATGCACCGCCTAAACGTTCTCCAAACGATGGAACATAAGGCGCGATTGTTTTTTCATTGGCAACAAGCGCTTCTTTTATAGTTTGAGGTTGATAAATATACAAAGTAACTGTGCTGTAATTTACCTGATCCATTAGCTCAAGACTTTCAATAGTTTTATTATCGGCTATTTGTTCATTTGTAGCAAGAGTCTCTTCAGCTATTACTGTTTCTTTTAATTTTCTACCTTTTGTATCTATTGCTTTTGTATAACGCTGCTTGTAGTTTTTATAACGTTTCTCAGCTAATTGATTGGATAATAAAGTATACTTAATATCATCCGCTTTTATAGTGCGGTGATCTAAAAAATCCATAAAGGGAGCTAAGCCGCGTAACACAGCATCTAATTCAGTGTTTGGAATTCTCATCGTTACAGAATTATCCACAACATAGTAAGTGCGTTCTTTACAAGAGTCTTCACTTATTTGAACTTTATTTTGGTAAGAGATGTTGCTCGATAAATTGGTATAAGTAATATAGCCATTATGTTTTGCTACTAAATCTTCAATATCAAATGTAGATTGTTTTACATCTTTCACTTTAAATTTAATATCGGCGGTTCTTATAAAGGTGTGAGTACTGTCGGCCTTACCAACAACTGCAGCATTCGAGGTTGCAACACTTCTTACTGAATCCATTTCGGCTTTTGTATTTTCGGTGGCGAAACGCTCTTCCATATTGGCACCGCAGCCAAATAAAAAAATTGATAAAACAGGAACTAGTACTAGTGAAGTACTTAAATTTTTGCGCTTAACTTTCTTAAAGTTAAATACGCCATTAGTTTTATTTCTCATGGTGGTTGGTTTTTAATTTATACCCAACATCCAAAAAGGTAAAACCCAAGAAATGTTAATTCGCCCTTCGACAAGCTCAGGATGACAATTGAAGTAATTTTTTAGTGAAGAATCTTAAACACTAATTCTTTTAGAAGTTCGCCATTCGGTGTGCCTGTATTATCAACACCTTTGGTTTTTAAATCGCATTCTTTTAAATATGCGAATATGTTTTTTAGTTTTCCGGTATTGTAATTAGCCGCTGCTCTTGCATAACCCTCTACAAAAAACGGATTCACACCTAAAGCCTGCGCGGCTGTAAACTTACTTTTATCGGCCAGGAAATGATATTTTAATATTTTTGAGAAGTAGCCATATAAAGACCCTGTTATCATAACAGGATGATGTTCTTTTTCGTTAGCAGCAAAATAATTAATAATGCGATTGGCTTTTAAAACATCTTTCTTTGCTAATGCATCCTGAAATTCAAACACGTTATACTCTTTACTAATTCCAATATTGTCTTGCACTGATTCTGCAGTAATTTCGCTCCCATCTTGTAAATTAATAACGAGCTTGTCAATCTCATTGGCTATTTTAGATAAATCACTTCCTAAAAATTCTGATAGTAAAAAAGAAGCTTTAGGATTAATAGTGTATTTTTTTTCTTTAACGTAATTATTAATCCAATCCGGAATTTGATTATCGTATAGTTTCGAGAACTCTACATAAACCGCATTTTTCTGAATGGCTTTTGCTAAAGCACTACGTTTATCAAGTGTTTTGTATTTGTAACAGAAAACTAAAATAGTTGTTGGTTGTGGACTCTGCACATAAGCTAAAAACTGAGCAGTTGCGTTTGATTTTTTTGATGATTTAGAATTATCCTCTTCATCATCATCGCCAGCACTTTTATTTAATTCTTTTATGTTCTGAGCTTCTTTTACAATTACCACCTGATACTCGCTCATCATCGGAAACTGTTTCGCTAAACTTAAAATGGTAGCTAGGTCGGTGTCTTTTCCGTAAGTAATGGTTTGATTAAATTCTTTTTCGTTCTCATCTAGTACTGATTTTTCGAGCGCATCAGAAATCACATCAATATAATACGGCTCTTCACCACATAAAAAATAAATGGGTTTAAAGAGACGCCTCTTAATATCTAATTGTATTTGATTGAGTTCTTTGCTCACAGTTTAAAAACTTAAGTAAGGCATTAAACCATGTAAGCCACCTTCGCGACCGAAACCACTTTCCTTATATCCACCAAATGGTGAAGCAGGATCAAATTTATTATAAGTGTTAGCCCAAATTACACCTGCGCGCAATTTAGAAGTAAGATTAAAAATTTTAGAACCTTTGTCTGTCCAAACTCCTGCACTTAAACCGTAAGGAATGTTATTCGCTTTCTCAATCACTTCTTCAATTGTACGGAAAGTTTGTATAGCTAAAACGGGACCGAAAATTTCTTCTTGTACAATGCGGTGTGATTGGGAGGTGTGTAAAAATAATGTTGGTCTGCAAAAGAAACCATTCGTTGGTACAGAACAATTGCTTTGATGCATTTCTGCACCTTCTGCAACACCAATTTTAATGAACTCATTAATTTTATTTAATTGTTCTTTCGAATTGATAGCGCCGATGTCGGTGTTTTTATCGAGAGGATTTCCTACAATTAAAGTCTCTAAACGTTGTTTTAATTTAGCAATCACAATATCTGCTACATTCTCTTGTACAAACAAACGAGAGCCAGCACAACAAACATGACCTTGATTAAAGAAAATTCCATTCACGATGCCTTCAACAGCTTGGTCGATGGGCGCATCATCAAAAATAATATTGGCTGCCTTGCCTCCTAATTCAAGAGTTGCTTTTTTATTGGTGCCTGCAATTGATTTCTGAATTAATTTTCCAACATCAGTACTTCCTGTAAAAGCAACCTTGTTTACTTTAGGATGATTTACTATTGCTGCTCCTGTTTTTCCGAAACCGGTAATAATATTTACAACACCATCCGGTAAACCGCTATCACGAATTAACTCTGCTAATTTTAAAGCAGTGAGTGGAGTAGTCTCAGCAGGTTTTAAAACAACTGTATTTCCTGTTGCTAAAGCAGGAGCAATTTTCCATGCTGCCATTAATAATGGGAAGTTCCAAGGAATGATTTGTCCTGCTACCCCTAAGGATTGTGGTTTTTTATTGGGGAAAGCGTAATCTAATTTATCAGCCCAGCCTGCGTAATAGAAAAAGTGATTTGCAGCTAAAGGAACATCTACATCTCTACTTTCACGAATAGGTTTGCCGCCATTCATAGTTTCAATCACAGCGAATTCACGGGCGCGCTCTTGCATTAAACGGGCAATACGGAAAATATATTTGCTGCGTTCTTTCGCCGGCATTTTCTTCCACACTTTATCGTAAGCATTTTTGGCTGAGGTTACAGCAAGGTCAACATCTTTCTCATTCGCTTCAGCAACCTCTGATAATTTTTCTTCAGTAGCCGGATTAATAGTGGCGAAATATTTTTTGCTGTTTGGTTTTACAAACTTTCCATTAATAAATAAATCGTACTGCTTATTTATTTTAATATGATCAGTGCTCTCGGGAGCAGGAGCATATTTCCAATCTGTGAAAACCTCGTTTGTATTTTCTTTGTCTTTCATATCTTATGGTACTCTTCTTAAAACATTAGAACATTTGAACAAGCGAACAATTGAATTTAGAAGTTGTTAATTCGCCATTCAATTGTTCAGATGTTCTATTGTTCAAGTATTCATTTTAATCATTACTGATATAATCCTTACTATAATAAACGCCTTTTTGTTCTTTACCTAATTGTAAAATAATATCGTTAGCCAAACTGCTGGCGCCAAAACGGAACCATTCGTTTGTTAGCCATTTGTTTCCTAATGTTTCGTGTAGCATTACTAAATATTGTAAAGCTACTTTTGAAGTTGAAATTCCACCTGCCGGTTTCATGCCAATCATTTTTCCTGTTTTGTGATAGTAATCGTTAATCGCTTGTAACATCACTAAAGTGACAGGCATTGTTGCAGCGGGTTGAATTTTCCCTGTTGATGTTTTTATAAAATCGGCTCCTGCTAAAATAGCTATGTCGGATGCTTTACGAACGTTATCTAAAGTACACAGCTCACCTGTTTCTAAAATTACTTTTAAACGTGCTTTACCACAAGCTTCTTTAATGGCAGCAATTTCATCAAACACAAAATTATAATTGCCTTCTAAAAATTCGCCTCGGCTAATTACCATGTCTACTTCATCAGCACCGTCATCAACTGCTAATTTTGTATCGTTTAATTTTATTTCTAAAGTTGAATTTCCGCTTGGGAATGCAGTTGCAACGGATGCTACTTTTACGTTCGAATTTTCTAAAGCTTTTTTTGCCACCTTCACAAACGTGGGATAAACGCAAACTGCTGCTACGGTTGGTAAACCGGTGATGTGATCGGCCGGGTGCATGGCTTTGTAACACATTTGTCTAACTTTTCCTTCGGTATCTTTTCCCTCAAGTGTAGTTAAATCAATCATGTTCAAGGCCAACTTTAAGCCTTGAATTTTGCTGTGTTTTTTTATACTTCTGGTATTAAACCGGGTTATTCTTTCCTCAATTCCAACCTGATCTACTGAAGGGCTCTTTATTAATTCCATATTCCTCAATTCTCTATAAAAATAATTCTTTTTTTGCTTCTTTAAGCTTAAATTTATTGAATAATTATGCCTGCTGTTACACCTGTAGTTTTATGGATGACGGGACTTTCGGGTGCCGGAAAATCAACTATCGCTTATGCGCTTGAAAAAAAGCTGCAAGACGAAAATATTTTGTGTGAAGTTTTGGATGGAGATGTATTACGGAATGGTATTAACGCCGGATTAAGTTTTTCGGAAACCGACCGCAAAGAGAACATACGACGAACAGCTGAAATCGCTAAACTACTATGCACCAATAACTTTATTGTTATTTGCAGTTTAATTACCCCGACTAACGATTTAAGGGATATTGCTAAATCAATTTTGGGAGATAAATTTAAATTGGTTCATATTTCAACTTCGCTGGAAGTATGTAAAGACAGAGATGTAAAGGGCTTATATGGAAAAGCCCTTAAAGGGGAAATTCCAAATTTTACAGGTATTTCGGCTCCATTTGATGTGCCGAAAGATGCGCATTTCATTATTGATACACAAAACCAGTCGGAGAACCAGAGTGTTGAAGCGCTTTATGCTTTTTTAAGAAATTTACACTAATTAACGTTTTAATACTTGGTATTTTTATAAGAATGTTTTTTTGCAAACACATAGAAAAACTGGCCGGTTATCACCGATCGAATAAACTAGAGAACGAATTAAGTTTTGTGAGTTTTGATTCGGCCGACGATGTGGAAAAAAATCATTGGGATGAAGTGCTTCAACGAAAAAATATTTTTTTGGATTTAAACTATCTAAAAACCTTCGAATCCATTCCCGGCAAAAATTTCCAATCCCGTTACATTATTATTTACAAGCACGCTATGCCATTTGCTATTGCTTATTTTCAGGTAATAGATTTTCAAGCCGGTGCTTTTGGTGATTTGTTAGACAGTAAAATCAACACCCTAAAATCGAAGCGCGCTCAATTATTTGAGAATTATATCGACAATAATAAAGATGAAGTGATTATGCGCTTACTAACTTGTGGTAATAATGTAGTGAGTGGCGAACACGCTTTTTTATTTAAAGATAAATTAAGCAGAGCGGAAGAGTTTAGAATTATTGAAGATTTAATAGAGCGTTTAGGTAGCAAAGAAAAATTACGCGGAAAAGTATCAGCAGTGTTAGTAAAAGATTTTGAATCACCGGTACTAAAACAATCAAAATGTTTTTTTAACCGTGAAAAATATATTGAATTTAGTGTGGAGCCCAATATGGTGGTGGATATCCCTGCACAAGTAAATTCTGTGAGCGAATACATTGCATTATTCTCGAAAAAATACCGCAACCGCGCTAAGACTATTTTGAAACACGGAGCGAATCTCGAAGTAAAAACTTTTACGGAAGCAGAATTGAAAGCAGAGAATAAAAATATTTATAAGTTATACGAGCAAGTTTATAATCACGCTAAATTTAAATTGGTAAAGTTGCCGGAGAATTATTTTTTGGATTGTAAACAAAATTTTGCCGAACGATTTACGGTTACGGCTTTTTATTACAATGGAAACTTAGTGGCCTTTACATCGGGAATTGATATTTCTGATTCTTGTTTAGAGGCGCATTATATTGGCTTTGATTATGAATTAAATAAAGAAATTGATTTGTACCAAAACATTTTGTATAATTTTTTAGAGCAAGCTATCACTTTAAAAAAGCAGCGTTTAAATTTAGGACGTACAGCCGGCGAAATTAAAAGTACTATTGGTGCCCGTGCACAAGAATTAACCTGTTATATAAAACCACAGAATACAGTTTCAAGAATGGTATTAAAACCATTTATCAGTTTCCTGCAACCAAGTGATTGGATTCCAAGAAATCCTTTTAAAGAGGAGACGCTTAGTTATTAAGCTTCTTATCGTACTTCACAAAAAGATTTATCCAAATCAATCGTGACAACCAAAAGTTTAATGGGAAAAGAACTAACACTGTTCCTAAAAAAATAAACAGGAAAGTGAGCGTATCTAAATTCATCAAGACAACAGTTAGTAAAAACAATCCGATGCCTAGTCCAATGTTCATGCCATAACTAACGTACATGGCGCCTAAATAATAACCGCTTTCTCTTTCAAAACCTTCTTTGCAAACATCACATTCACTATTCATCTTCCCAAAATGAGAAAAATCGTAAGGATGTTTACTTTTAAAAAATTGCCCTTTGTGACAGTGAGGACATTTGTTGGCGAGTATGCTGTATAGTTTGGTGTCTTTGAACATTGTTCATCAAATGTACGCCACAAAATCTCAAAAACACAAAATCCCACCAAATGTTTTAGTGGGATTTAGAGCCTTAGTGTTTTTGTGGCAAAATTAGAGAGCTATGATTTAGAGCAAGAACTCACTTCAGTAAGTGGGGCGCTAGTTTTACTGATAGCAGCAAAACCTCCGGCAACATCCACTAACTTATCAAAGCCTCTTGCCTTAAGAATAGAAGCTGCAATCATACTGCGATAACCACCGGCACAATGAATATAATATTCTTTGTTTTTATCTGTAGTACTGGTCCAATCATTAATAAAATCCAAAGGTAAATTTGGCACATCTTTAAGGTGCTGATTACTGTATTCACCCGGCTTTCTCACATCTAAAACAGTGATGCCGCTATTAATTTTTCCTGCAAATTCTTCAGCTGTAATAGAAGTAATACTCGATAATTCTTTACCTGCATTTTTCCAGGCATCAATACCACCTTTTAAATAACCAACACAATTATCATAACCCACACGGCTTAATCGCATCACCACTTCTTCCTCGCGTCCGGCAGGTGCAACTAAAACAATAGGTTGTTTTAAATCTGTAATTAAAGCACCTACCCATGGGGCAAATTGTCCGTCGATACCAATGAAAATAGAATTTGGTATGTGAGCTTTTGCAAATTCTTCAGACTTGCGTACATCTAAAACTAAAGTATCGCCAGAGTTTGCAATAGCTTCGAATTCTGCAGGGGATAATGCTTTACTTCCTTTTTCCATAACATCATCAAAAGCCGAATAACCGGTTTTGTTTAGCATGGCGTTTTTAGAAAAATATTGTGGTGGAGGTAAAATGCCGGTAGTTAATTCAGTAATAAAATCTTTTTTCGAATTCATTACCAAAGCATAATTTTTTTGTTTTTGATTTCCTAAAGTATCAAATGTTTCTTTACTCATGTTTTTGCCACAAGCAGAACCTGCTCCGTGTGCAGGATAAACAATTACATTATCAGGAAGCGTTTTAATTTTAGTTTGTAACGAATCAAAAAGCATTCCTGCTAAATCTTCCTGAGTTAAATCACTTTTAATAGCTAAATCGGGGCGACCAACATCACCAATAAACAAAGTATCACCACTAAAAATAGAATGCGGAATATTATTTTCATCTAGCAATAAAAAAGTAGATGACTCTAAAGTATGTCCGGGTGTATGTAAAACTTTTATAGTGATCTTTCCTACTTTAAATTCTTCACCATCTTTGGCTACATAACTTTCGTAATTGGTTTTTGCGCTGGGGCCGAATACAATTTTCGCTCCGGTTTTTTTAGCTAAGTCAACATGACCTGAAACAAAATCTGCATGAAAATGCGTTTCAAAAATATATTTAATTTTCACACCGTCTTTTTCGGCACGTGAAGTGTATGGTAGAGTTTCGCGTAAAGGGTCAATAATAGCCGCTTCGTTTTCTGAACGGATGTAATAAGCGCCTTGCGCTAAACAACCTGTGTAAATCTGTTCTATATGCATATTCTTATATTTAAAAAAGTTCCTTTACTATTACAAAGATACCGACAATAAGGGTAAACCACCCGAAGGCAGGCTTGAGTTTATGTGCCGAAATTTTGACTGAAATTACATTCCCAACTAAGATACCGGCCACGCAAATTGCAGAAGCTGTAAGCAATAAGTTCCAATCTATCTGTAAATGACCCAAATTGCCTGTAAAACCTATTAAGGAATTAAGTGCGATGATACATAGTGAGGTGCCAATCGATTTTTTAACCGGAACTCTCAGAAAAAACAATAAAACGGGTACTATAATAAAGCCACCGCCTGCACCAACAAAACCTGTTAAAAATCCAACTAAAATGGCTAATAAAATCACAAAATAAACGCGTATTGGTGATTTCGAAAACTCTTCCCACATAGCATCAGTACGGTAATTTGGTTTCTGTTTTTTAATCATGCTGTACGAGGAGAGAACGATTAAAACAGCAAAAAGTAACATAATAAAAAGCTGTTTTGTAACAGCGTAATCACCAATGGTAAAAAACACTTCCGGTAAATATGGAATAAGGTATTTTCGTACTAAAAAAACGGTAATTAACGAGGGTACAGCAAATTGAACAAGCGATTCGAAGCTAATATCGCCTCTTTTAATAAAGGCAAAACCACCAATTAAGGAGGTAATACCAACAATAAATAAGGAATAACCTGTTGCTTCTTCAGCGGGATAATGCATTAAATACACCAAAACCGGTACACTTAATATAGAGCCACCACCACCAATAAGACCGAGAACAAGTCCTATTACTAAAAACAAACTGAATGCAATGATGGTCTCCATTATTGAGGTCAAACATACACATTTATCAATTTATTTAAAGGAACAAATTTTACATTATTTGCATTAAAACCCTTATTTTAGTAAGTCGTTGCCTACATATGAAAATCGGAGTAAAGATTACTGTTACATTTTTTGCCATTGCCTTTCTGTCGATGTTAGTTATTGGCGTTATCAGTTATAATCGCGCCAAAAGTTCACTCGAAAAACAATCCTTCGAAAAGTTAACGGCAGTGCGTGAAATGAAATCACGCCAAATCCAAGACTATTTTCAAATTATACAAGATCAATTAAGTACAAGCGCCGAAAATCCGATGATGATTGAAGCGATGAAAGAATTTAAAAATGGTTACAATACTATTTGTGCTGAGTTAAAAATTGATGATGAAAAATTAAAAGCACTTAAGGAAAAATCTAATCAGTATTTTAATAACGAAGTCTTGCCGCGCCTCAACAAAAACATGGAAGTAAAAACGGTGATAGAGGAAGAGACATCGCGCAACCCCGAAGCTATTGTTTTGCAGAATCAATACATTATCGATAACCCAAATAATATTGGAGTTAAACATAAATTTTTACGGAGTAATGAAGAAAGTGCATATACGAATGCACATGCTAAATACCATCCTGTTATAAAAAACTTTTTAGAAAAATTTGGCTACTATGATATATTTTTAATTGATAACAAAACCGGTAATATAGTTTATACAGTTTATAAGGAAGTTGATTTTGCTTCCTGTTTGTTGGATGGCCCTCACCGTAACACCAATTTAGCGTCAGCATTTAATGCTGTAAAAGATGCGAAAAATAAATCAGAAATCCGTTTAGTGGATTACAAACCATATCATCCATCTTATAATGCGCCTTCTTCATTTATTGCAGCACCTATTTTTGATGGCGATACTGAAATTGGCGTTTTAGTTTTTCAAATGCCTATTGATAAAATTAATGATATCATGACCAACAAACAGCAATGGGCAAAAATGGGTTTAGGAGCAACAGGTGAAACTTATATTGTTGCGGAGGATTACACTATTCGGAATCAATCGCGTTTTTTAATTGAAGACAGCACGGATTATTTTAAGATGTTGGCGGATTTAAAAGTAGACCCAAAAACTATTTCTAAAATAAAAAACTTTAACAGCACTATTGGCTTACAAGAAGTAAAAACACAAGGTACTGAAGAAGCTTTGAAAGGAGTAAGCGATACTCGTATTTTTAATGATTACCGGGGTGTATCGGTTTTATCTGCATTCAAACCACTCGATATTTTAAATATGCAGTGGGTTATTTTAAGTGAGATTGATGAGGCAGAAGCTTTTGCAGAAGTAAACACATTACGCAATAACATTATTACTGCCTTTGCTGTTTTATTGCTATTTGTTTTTGCTACCTCTTATTTTGTGTCGCGAGAAATAACTCGTCCCTTAAAAGAATTGACGATTGATGCACAAGAATTAGGAAACGGAAATTTAGACATCGAAATTCCAACTGGAAGAAAAGATGAAATAGGAACATTGGCAGATAGTTTTAAAAAAATGCAAGGCTCCATTGGAAAATTAATTGGCGATTTACGTCACATGAACCACACCTTGGAGGAAAAGGTAGAAGAACGTACTGCAGAGGTGGTAAAACAAAAAAATGTAATTGAAGAGAAGCAAAAAGAGATTGTGGATTCAATTATGTATGCGAAGCGGATACAAACAACAATTTTGGCATCAGAATCGTTTCTGAATAAAAATTTGCCCGACCATTTTGTTTACTTTAAACCAAAGGATATTGT
Source organism: Bacteroidia bacterium (assembly GCA_018000995.1). GTDB lineage: Bacteria > Bacteroidota > Bacteroidia > B-17B0 > Aurantibacillaceae > JAHEYG01. The sequence goes on along the minus strand of JAGNIU010000013.1, from coordinate 7,207 downwards.
GAGTGGTGATTTTTATTGGGCTACTTTAAAGGACAATCGTTTTTATTTAGCCACTTGCGATAGTACCGGACATGGTGTTCCGGGTGCATTCATGAGTTTATTGAATATTTCATTTTTAAATGAAGCTATTACTCAAAAAAATATTGAGCAACCGAACGAAATATTCAATCACGTGCGTAAACGTTTAATAAAAAACATTTCAAAAGAAGGTGGCAAAGATGGAATGGATGGAATTTTATTATGTATTGATTCTAAAACAAATCAGTATACCTATTCAGCAGCTCATAATAAGCCAATTGTAATTAGTAACGGCGCTATTAACGATTATCACGCCGATAAAATGCCAATTGGTATTGGGGTTCGTGAAGATGATTTTACACATAACGCCTTGCCTGTTAAAAAAGGTGATATTTTATACATGTATACAGATGGTTATGCTGATCAATTTGGCGGACCGAAAGGAAAGAAATTTAAATACAAACAGCTAAACGAATTGCTATTAACAAATAGTCATTTGCCAATGGACGAGCAGAAAAAAGTTATAAGTGAAACCTTTGAAAGTTGGAAGGGAACACTTGAACAAATTGATGATGTTTGCATTATTGGAATACGGGTGAAATGAAAAGAAGTGTAACCGCCATAATAATTCTATTTTTTACGTTGAATGTTTTTTCTCAGCGTGAAGATTCGTTATGGTCGTTATTCAAAAACACGAACAACCATGACACCATTCGTTTATCTGCGATCTACGAAATGGCTTGGGATTTAATTTACACTAATCCTGATTCGAGTTTTGCTTTAGGAAAAAAGCAATTAGAAATAGCCCGCGCAAAAAAATTAAAGAAGTTTGAATCGAAAGCATTAAATACTATTGGTGCTTCTTATCAGGTTAGAGGTAATTTTATTAAAGCGATTGAATCTTATCAGCAATGTTTAAAGTTGATGGAAGAGCTCGGTGACAAGAGAGGTATTTCAAGCGCTATGGGAAATATTGGTAGTTTGTATATCGATATGAAAGAGTTTAATAAAGCTCTGGGCTATCAAAAACGTTGCTTAACCATTGTGCAGCAAATTGGAAATATTGAAGGAGTAGCCAGTTCGTTAAACAACATAAGTATTATTTATACGGGCTTAAAGGATTATGAACAAGCGATTAGTTACGGACAAAAAAGTTTAGACATGTACGAATTGCTAAAAGATAATTACGGAATAGCATCTGCTAATGCAAATATTGGAAACTTGTATTTTGAACAGGATATGTTTGAGAAAGCATTACCGTATCAATTAAAAGCTATTGAAATGGCAAACAAAGAGGAGTATACTCAACTGGCTATTACAACAGGTGCTGAAATCGGAAACACATATCATAAAATGAAAAAGAATGATATGGCCTTAAAGTATTTGATAGTGGCAGAAAATTTATTGAAGAATAATCCTGAGCCTACCGCTACAATGGCGGTTGCAGTTGTTTTATCGGAGGTGTATCAGGATATGGGAAACTACAAGGAGGCGTTCAGGAATTATGAAATTTCACAGCGTATCCGTGATAGTTTATATAGGGGGGATGTTCAAAAACAAATTACACAAAAGGAACTACAAGCTGAGTTTGATAAAAAGTTAGTGGCCGATAGTTTAAAAAATGCTGACGAGAAAAAAATAACGGATGCCTTAATTTATGCGAAGAACACACAAATTGAAAAGGACAGGATTCAGAAGATTGCTTTGTATGGTGGCTTGCTGATATTAATTGTTGGTGGTGCTGTGATGTATAACCGTTTCCGTATTATCAGAAGACAAAAAGAAATTATTGAAGCGAAGAATAAGGAAACTGAAGAACAAAAAATTATTATTGAAGAAAAACAAAAAGAAATTCTTTCATCAATATCTTACGCCAAACGATTGCAGGAAGCTATCTTGCCACCAATGAGTCAGATTACTGAAAATTTAGCCCAATCATTTATACTTTACAAACCAAAAGATATTGTGGCTGGAGATTTTTATTGGATAGAAGTGGTGAGTAAAGATTATATTTTAATTGCTGCCGCGGATTGTACGGGCCATGGTGTTCCCGGCGCTTTAGTAAGTGTAGTTTGTAGTAACGCTTTAAACCGTACAGTGAAAGAGTTTGAAATTACCGATCCCGGTAAAATTTTGGATAAAACGCGTGAGTTGGTTGTTGAAACATTTGAACGTAGCGAAACTGAAGTGAAAGACGGTATGGATATTTCGTTGTGTTTGCTCAATAAAAAAACAAATGAAATAGATTGGGCAGGCGCTAATAATCCGCTTTGGATTGTACGTGAAGGAAAAATAATTGAGTTTAAACCAAACAAACAAGCTATTGGTAAAGTAGACAAACCTCTTTTATACCAAACGCATAAAGTGAAATTACAGAAGGATGACAATATTTATATTTTTACCGATGGTTATGCTGATCAGTTTGGTGGACCGAACGGGAAAAAGTTTAAGTATCATCAATTAGTAGATTTAATGATTACCATCAGCGCTATGCCAATAGCCGAGCAGAAAATAAAACTTGAAGATGAATTTCAAAATTGGAAAGGTGATTTAGAACAAGTGGACGATGTTTGTGTTATAGGCATCCGAATATAACGCATACGAGGAAGCCTGCCCTGAGCTTACCGAAGGGATGTTTGTGTAATCGGCATAAAGATTTAATACAAATAAGGAAAAATTATTTTTCGTTCCCTCGGATAATCAGGAAATTGTTTTTTGTACTAATCATGATGGTTTTTAGCTCTGGGAACTAAATTGGCGAAAGTCCATACCATAAATGTTAGAGCCGGTAAATTCCACGCCATTAGGGCAAAGCCACTCCATTCGATTAGCTCTCCAAATAAATTAGGGGAAGAAATATAATTGAACAAAAAGCCTTTAGGAATTTTGTAGCCTGTTTCTCCGGGCTTTCTCAAGTTAATCAAAATAGAATCTGATTTTAAATTTATGAAAGCGCCAATGCAAAAAAGAATTACTCCAAAAACAAAGTGAGGAGAGTAAAGCCAATCTGAATTGTAATCTTCTCTATTAGCGAAATGTGAAAGATAATATCCGTTTAGTCCGGCATTCATAAAATTAAACAGAATAGCATTCAATACAATAAAAACCGGAATTTGTTTAGGCGTTGCTTTTATTCTCAGCGGATAAATAAATGATCGGTTGGCGTAATGTAGAATCCAGACTAAAAATAAAATCCAGATATAAGAGCTAAAAGAATTAGTTCCGGTAAACAAAAAGTAAAGCATAATTAATAAGGAAGGCGATTCCATAATAACCCAACCTAATTTATTATTTATAGTTTTTCCCCATTTATCAGAGGTGTGCCGACCGAATGGCGCGGTTATAAAAAACATGGTGATATGAACTACAATAGCAACACTAAGCCAGATGTAGGAAATCAGATATAAAGTTTCTGTGCTCATTTGTTTTTCAAATATAAATAATATCTTTAGTACAAAACATTTATTATGGCAAAGCGGATAGTTGTATTGGTTCATGGTTGGAGTGTACACAACACAGATTCATATGGAGGTTTAGCGCAACGTTTGGAAATGGAATCAGAAAAGGATTCTAGTCTGGAATTAGATGTGAAACAAATCTGGTTAGGAAAATATATTAGTTTTAAAGATGAAGTTCGCGTAGATGATATTTCGAAAGCATTTGAGTTTGCAATAAGAACTGAACTTGGTTCTCTGTTAAACGCAGGAACAAAATGTATAATCATCACTCATTCCACAGGCGGGCCCGCCATAAGAAATTGGGTTGATAAATTCTATTCTCAAAAAAATAATTTAGTGGCTTGTCCGCTCACCCATTTAATAATGTTAGCGCCTGCCAATTTCGGTTCTTCTTTAGCTCAATTAGGAAAATCGAGAGTCTCCCGTTTAAAATCTTGGTTTGAAGGTGTGGAGCCGGGACAAGGTGTTTTAAATTGGTTAGAATTAGGAAGTGGTGATGCCTGGCAATTAAACAAACGTTGGGTTTTGGAATCGGAAGCATTTATGAAAGCGGGAACTATTTTTCCATTTGTTATTACAGGACAAACTATCGACAGAAGTGTTTATGATCATGTAAATCCATATACCGGTGAGATGGGTTCGGATGGAGTAGTGCGGGCCGCTGCAGCAAATTTAAATTCATCATACATTCGTTTGGAACAACAAGCAGTTACAGATGGAAATGAGGCAGCGTTGGAGATAAAAGAATTTAAAACTACAGTCCCAACAGCTTTTACATTGGTAAAAGGTAAAGCGCATTCGGGTGATAAAATTGGCATTATGAGAAGTGTGAAAGCAAATAGCGATCCACACGAAACGCTCTCAGCTATTTTAAAGTGCATCAAAGTAAACACTGCTACCGACTACAAAACTGTTTGTGAAGATTTTGATAAACAAGTTGTGGCAGTTCAACAACAAGAATTAGTGGAAGCAGATTTGAATATTTTGTTACCTGATAAATATTTCATCAATGATCCTAAAAGTATGGTGATTGTAAAAGTGATTGATGAAGACGGAAGAGATATTGGTGAATGCGATATAATTTTTATGGGGCCCGATAACGATCCGAATAAATTGCCGCATGGTTTTATGGCCGACAGACAAAGAAATTCAATTAGTAGAGGAACCGTAACTTTCTTTTTTAATTATACTGCAATGGCCGGTGGACCGGAAGTTAAGTATGGTGAGAAGACTTTGCGTGCAAAAAAAGAAGGTGTAAAACAATTAGGTTTGTATATTGATCCGCATAATAATTCAGGTTTTGCACATTACGTAAGAGCGAAAATAAATGCTTCAGAAGAGCAATTAAAAGCAATTATTCACCCTAATCAAACTACGTTAATTGAAATTGTTATGAAGCGCGTTGTGCACGATGGAACATTTAGAATAACTCAAAATAGGGAGAAGGAAGAATTTAAAAATACGGATACGGGAAAAATTATTTCTTCAGGGGATTCAACAAATGCTCCAAGCCGTTCAGTTTAATTTCGTACATGGTTTGTAACAACACGCCAAGTTTTCCTTGTGGGAATCCTTTTCTGTTAAACCACTCTAAATAACTCACAGGTAAATTGCAAAGCAAATAGCCTTTGTATCTGCCAAAAGGCATTTCCATTTTTACTAATTCCAATAAAAGGTTAGGGTTCGCTTCCATCATTACAAATTAAGCTTCCGCAAAATATATTTTTTGAATGTCATGTTGTTGCAGTAAAGAATCTAATGGAAGAGAAGAAAGTGCTTTAAGTTCTTCTGTTCGGTTTAAAAAATAGCCGCGGTCGATACCATGAGGCATTATTAATTCATCAATTGTTTTTTGTATGTTAGAAACTTCTCTTCCCGGATGTCCGAGATGAAACATAAACTCGGCTGAGTAATTTTTAGGAGCTAGTTGTTCTAATAAAAATTTAATATTCTCTTCGTGTGGTAAACCGTAAATTGTATCCGCCAGAAAAATCGGATAATTTATTTCGAGTGCAAAGGCATGTTCTTCACGGATTCTTAATTTTTTATTGGTAACGTCACCAATTTTTTTCCAGAAACCAAGCTCTATACCTTGTTTAATAGTGGGAATTAAAACTTTTCCGTTCTTCCATGTTTTCATATCACTCTTCAGCCAACTCATTGGACTGCGAATAGGAAGTTTATTAGTAAGCTTGTTGCTTGTGAAAAGATTGATGGTTTTCACATACTCTTCAAAAAAACCTAAATCCAAATAACAAATCCCGTGATGATTAGTAACATGATCTATTGGCGTACTGTCTAGCCATTCATCTAATAAATTAAGTTGAGCAGTTAATTCATGTTGAAGGTCTTCGTGCTTTACTTTTTTGAACGGATAATTTTTTGCTTCATGAAATTCAAACTTTCCATCATCACCACTTTCATCATTAGTTAAACTCGATTTTCCTGTAATTGCAGTACCTGAAGTTAAACTAAAGTGCAAACCAATATTAAAAGTATAAACATCATTATTTTGTTGTTTTAATTCTTCGCGTAAAGCAATAAGAGTTTGTAAGCGTGACTGAGAATCTGGGTGAGTAACAAAAGCTGTAACTGTATTTATTTTTTTATTGCGTAATGCACGAATGATACCATTATCAATAAAATCACAAGCGCCGTAGTCATCAGCTGTTAAAATGATACTGCTCATAATTTTTTAGATTAGTTTATTTAGGAGCTAATAATTTTTCAATTTCAGCAAGTTTACCTGTTGCGTATGGATCTGCTGCTTTATATTTTAGAGCTTCCTCGTAGGCGGTTTTTGCTTCTGCCCAACGTTTCATTTTAAAGTACCCTTCAGCTTTTTTAATAACCTCTTTGTATTTATCGCCACCGATAGTTGAAGCAATTCGATGTTTTGCATCCACATCCGGGTCTCCCGGTTTATTGGTTACAGGTTCAACATCTTTTACAATAATAGTTTTTCCTTTATTCGCATCTTCTTGTTCTCTTGCTAAGCGTTCAGTTTCTAATTTATCTTTCTTAGCTTGTTCTTGTGCTAATCTTTCTGCAGCAGCTTTATCTGCAATTTCTTTTTGTTGGGCAGCTTTATCAGCCATTAATTTTTCGTGTGCTGCTTTATCAGCTGCTACTTTATCTGCAGCAAGTTTATCACGTGCCGCTTTCTCTGCCGCTAATTTATCAGCAAGTGCTTTATCCTTAGCTTCTTTTTGCGCAAGTTTTTCTGCGATAGCTTTGTCTCTTGCTGCTTTTTCAGCAGCTAATTTGTCTGCGTTTGCTTTGTCGGCTGCTGCCTTTTCAGCTGCAAGTTTCTCCGCTGCTGCCTTATCTGCGTTTGCTTTTTCAGCAGCTAATTTTTCTGCCGCTGCTTTGTCGGCCGCTGCTTTATCTGCTGCAAGTTTTTCTGCTGCTGCTTTATCTGCGTTTGCTTTCTCTGCTGCTAATTTCTCTGCAGCAGCTTTGTCGGCCGCTGCTTTTTCTGCTGCTAATTTTTCAGCCGCAGCTTTGTCTGCGTTTGCTTTTTCCGCCGCAAGTTTCTCCGCTGCTGCCTTGTCTGCGTTTGCTTTTTCTGCTGCAAGTTTTTCTGCTGCTGCTTTATCTGCGTTTGCTTTTTCAGCTGCTAGTTTATCTGCAGCTGCTTTGTCTGCCGCTGCTTTTTCTGCTGCAAGTTTTTCTGCCGCTGCTTTATCTGCGTTTGCTTTTTCAGCTGCTAGTTTATCTGCTGCTGCTTT